>DASYKG010000015.1:0-9198 GCA_035995645.1 Solirubrobacteraceae bacterium | reverse complement strand
TCATGGCCGACGTCGGCGCGAGCACGACGGCCTCGGTCGTCGCGACGCTCGAGGCCGAAGCGGCCGAGGGCAGGCTCGAGGGGGGAGAGGCGCTCAGCGAGCGGTTGATCGAACTGCTCGCCGAGACGACGCGCGTCGGCGACAGCCGCATCGACATCCGCAGCGAGCCGACGGTGATACTCGCCGTTGGCGTAAACGGCACCGGCAAGACGACGACGATCGGCAAGCTCGCCTGGCACCTGCGCAACGAGTTGGGGCGCACCGTCCTGCTCGGCGCCGCCGACACCTTCCGCGCCGCCGCCAGCGAGCAGCTGGAGGGCTGGGCGCAGCGCGCCGGATGCGAGATCATCACCGGACCGCCGGGCTCGGATCCCGGAGCCGTCGCGTTCGAGGCGATTGCGCAGGGCCGCGCGAAAGCAGTCGACGTGGTGATCATCGACACCGCCGGGCGCCTGCACACACAGGACGATTTGATGGGCGAGCTGGCGAAGGTGCGCAAGGTGATCGCACGCCAACTCGACGGCGCCCCGCAGGAGACGCTGCTGACGATCGACGCGACCACCGGTCAGAACGGCCTGCGCCAGGCGAAGCTGTTCGCGCAGGCGGCAGACGTCAGCGGGGTCGTCCTGACCAAGCTCGACGGCACGGCTCGCGGGGGGATCGCCCTGGCGATCGCACGCGAGCTCGACATGCCCGTGAAGCTGATCGGCGTGGGGGAGTCGGTGCAGGATCTGCGCCCGTTCGACTCAGAGGATTTTGCGCGCGCCCTGATCGCACCGTGAAAGCGCACGGCATGTGCGTGAGAGGGATAACCTGAAGCCATGGGCTTCTGGGTCATCTGGCTGGTTGCAGCGTGCGCGCTCGGGGTCGCTGAGATGCACCAGGGCGGCTTCTACCTGGCGCCCTTCGCGGTCGGCGCGGGACTGGCTGCCGTCGCCGGCCTGCTGGGCGTCGGCGCGCTGCTGTCGGCGATCGTCTTCGCCGCCGCCTCGGCGATCGTGTTCACGACGCTTCGCCCCGTCGCGCAGCGCCATCGGCACCTGCCGCCGTCGATCCGCACCGGTGCCGCAGCGCTCGTCGGACGACCGGCGCTCGTGCTCGAGCGGATCGCCAACGACGAGGGCGTCGGCTGCGTGAAGATCGACGGCGGCGAGGTGTGGACGGCCCGCAGCTACGACGAACACGAGGTGATCGACGCGGGCGAGCGGGTGGAGGTCGTCGAAATCAGGGGCGCCACGGCGCTCGTGATGCACTGAGACATTCGATGGCGCTTCGCGAGGCTGCGTCCTCACTCACTCGTGTGCCGAGCACACTTCGCTCGTTGCGTCCTTGCCTCGCTAGACCCTCGACCGTCTCAGCCGGTCGTTCCCTCGATATACGCTGTGAAGGTCACTAGAAAGGAAGCTTGGCCATGGTCGCTCTCATCGTCATCGTCGTCGTCGTCGTGTTTGCGCTGATCGTCGCCGCGCGCACGATCCGCGTGATCCCGCAGGCTCGCGCGGGCGTCGTCGAGCGGCTCGGCCGCTACAGCCGTACGCTCGAGCCGGGGCTGACGATCGTCACGCCGTTCATCGATCGCGTCAAGCCGCTCGTCGATCTGCGCGAGCAAGTCGTCAACTTCTCGCCGCAGTCGGTGATCACCGAAGACAACGTCGTCGTCGGCATCGAGACGGTGCTCTACTTCACGATCACCGATCCGCGCTCGGCGACGTATGAAATCGCCAACCCGTTGCAGGCGATCGAGCAGCTGACCGTCACCACGCTGCGCAACGTGATCGGCGGTCTGACGCTGGAGGCCACGCTGACGGCGCGCGAGAACGTCAACACCGAGCTGCGCGTCGTGCTCGACGAGGCCACTGGCAAGTGGGGGATCAGGATCAACCGCGTGGAGATCAAGTCGGTCGACCCGCCGCCGGACATCCGCAGCGCGATGGAGAAGCAGATGCGCGCCGAGCGCGACCGCCGCGCGGCGATCCTCACGGCCGAAGGCGAGAAGCAGTCGCAGATCCTCACCGCCGAGGGAGCCAAGCAGGCGGCGGTGCTGACCGCCGAAGGGGCGCAGCAGGCCGCCGTGCTCGACGCCGAGGGCGAGCGCCAGGCGGCGATCCTGCGCGCTCAGGGCGAAGCGAAGGCGATCGACACGGTCTTCTCGGCGATTCACGAGGGCAAACCCAACCGCGAGCTGCTCAGCTACGAATACCTGCAGATGCTGCCGCAGCTCGCCGAAGGCGACGCCAACAAGGTGTTCGTCGTGCCGTCGGAGTTCGCCCAGGCCTTCGCGGGCATCGGCGAGGCGCTCTCAGGACGCGGCGCGGCGCCCGACGGCGAGCCTAAGCGCGTGCCGCCGGCACCGCCAGAGCCGCGCCCGAGCACCTGAGCGCAGCGATGTTCGACTCGCTCGCCGAGAAGCTGCAGGAGACGCTCACCGACGTGCGCAATCGCGGCACGCTGACCGAGCAGGACATCGACGCGGCGATGCGCGAGATCCGCCTCGCGCTGCTGGAGGCGGACGTCAACTTCAAGGTCGTCCGCCAGTTCACGGCCGAGCTGAAGGAGCGCTGTCTCGGCGCAGACGTGATCGGCGGCCTGAACCCCGGCCAGCAGGTGATCAAGATCGTCGGCGAGCAGCTGACCGAGCTGATGGGCGGCGCCTCCGCCGGGCTGAGCTTCTCCCCGCGCCCGCCCACCGTGATCCTGATGGCCGGCCTGCAGGGCTCTGGCAAGACGACCGCGACCGCCAAGCTCGCCCGCTACCTGCGCGAGGAGCACTCCTCGACGGTCGCCGTCGCCGCCTGCGACGTGTATCGGCCGGCGGCTGTCGAGCAGCTCGTGAAGGTCGCCGCGCAGGCCGGCGCCGAGGCCTACGAGCAGGGCACCGATCGCGATCCCGTGGAGATCGCAGAGTGGGCGCTGCAGCGTGCGCGCGAGGAGGGCAAGGACGTGCTGATCGTCGACACCAGCGGCCGCCTGCACGTGGACAAGGAGCTGATGGACGAGCTCGTGCGCATCCGCGCGGCCGTCAAACCGCACAGCGTGCTGCTCGTCGTCGACGCGATGACCGGCCAGGACGCCGTCAACGTCGCCGAGCAGTTCGCCGAGGCCGTGAAGTTCGACGGCGTGGTCATGAGCAAGCTCGACGGCGACGCGCGCGGCGGCGCCGCGCTGTCGGTCAAGGCCGTCACCGGCAAGCCCATCCTGTTCGCGTCCACCGGCGAGAAGCTCGAGCAGTTCGAGCGCTTCCATCCCGATCGCATGGCGCAGCGGATCCTCGGCATGGGCGACGTGATGAGCCTGATCGAGACGGCCGAGCGCCAGTTCGACGAGACCGACGCGCGCGAGCTCGAGCGCAAGCTGCGCCGCAACGAGTTCGACCTCGACGACTTTCTCGACCAGATGAAAGCCGTGCGCAAAATGGGACCGTTGACCAACGTGCTTGGGATGATCCCCGGGCTCGCCGGCGCGCAGCTGAAGAACATGAAGGTCGACGAGCGCGAGCTCGACCGCATCCAGGCGATCATCCTCTCGATGACCCCCGAGGAGCGCCGCCGGCCTGAGCTGATCAAGGGCTCGCGCCGGTTGCGCATCGCGCGCGGGTCGGGCACCAACGTGCAGGCGGTCAGCCGCCTGATCAAGCAGTTCGGCCAGACGCGCAAGATCATGCGCCAGGTCGGGCGGGGCAAGATGCCGGACATCGGTGCGCTGATGCGCGGGGCGCGGTGAGCGCCCGGCCTCCGCGCTGCCCACCGTCTAAGCTCTCACGGCAGGTATCTGGAATCCAGCAGAGAGGTAAACGTGTCGGTTAGGCTGAGGCTCACGCGCGTGGGCGGCAAGAAGGACCCGATATGGCGTGTAGTCGTCGCCGATCAGCGCTCTCCGCGAGACGGTCGCGTGATCGAGACGATCGGCCACTACAACGCCCAGACGGACCCCTCGACGATCGTGCTTGACGAGGACCGCGCGCGCAGCTGGCTGGCCCGCGGCGCGCAGCCGACCGACACCGTGCGCAAGCTGCTGAAGATCCAAGGCATCGAGGCGCGCAACGGCTAGGACCCTCGCGGACCCGCAGCGCCGGTCTGCGTCTCGAGCATGAGCGATCGGATGACATCAAGCGAGCAGGCGCCCAGCGAGGTGCCCCGGCGGCTGTTGGAGTACCTCGCCGAAGGACTCGTCGACGAGCCCGAAGAGGTCTCCGTCGAGCAGTTCGACGGCGACGCAGGGACGATCGTGCTCGAGCTGTGCGTCGCCGCCGACGACTACGGCAGGGTGATCGGACGCGGTGGGCGCACCGCGCACGCGCTGCGCACGGTCGTCAAAGCGGCGGCGACCGGCGAGGGCTGCCATGTGCTCGTCGACATCGTCGATTGAGCGCTCGTCGCACGAGCGCCCGCCGGGCGGCGCGCAGGTCGTGGCGAGGTGAGCGACTCGGCCGCTGAGCTTCAGGCCGGGCGCGTGGGGCGTGCGCACGGCCTGGACGGAAGCTTCTACGTGACCGGAGCGCTGGCGCGCCTGCTCACGCTCGGCGCGACGGTCAGCGTGGACGGGCGCAGCGCGGAGATCGTGCGCCGCTCGGGAACCGACGCGCGCCCGATCGTGCGTCTGCAGGACGTGAGCGACCGCGCAGGCGCAGAGGCCCTGCGTGGGATGGCGCTGATGGTCGCGGCGACCGGCGCGCCGCAGCTCGGCGACGGCGAGTGGTGGGCGCACGAACTGGAGGGCTGTGAGGTCTTCGACGGCGAGCTTCTGCTCGGCGAGGTCAGGCGAATGATCGAGCTCCCCTCGTGCGAGGCGATCGAGGTCGTCGGCACCGCCGGCGGCGATCCGCTGCTCGTGCCGCTTGTCAGAGACGCGATCCGCAAGGTCGACACCTCGGCCCGTCGCATCGAAGTCGACGCGGAGTTCCTCGACCTCCCGGCCAACGAGCCGCCTGCGCGCAAGCCGCCGGCCCAGGAGCGCGCCGAGCACGAGGGCGACGATGGAGATTGACGTGTTCACGCTGTTTCCCGAGTGGTTCGAGTGGTTCTCCGCGCAGCGCCACGTCGCCAACGTGCTCGGCGGCGGTTCGTCGCTTTCCTGCGTGAGCTTCCGCGAGCACTCTGCGCTGAGCAGGGCGCAGGTCGACGACATGCCCTTCGGCGGCGGCGCCGGCATGGTGCTGCGCGTCGACGTCGTCGAAAGCGCGCTGCGCGCCCGCTACGGCGTCGACCCGGTGCAGCTCCCCGGCCAGCGGCGCGTGGTCGCGCTCTCGCCGGGCGGACGCACGCTGGACGACGCGCTCGTGGATGAGCTCGCGGCCGAGCCTGCGCTGACGCTGCTGTCCGGTCGCTATGAGGGCTTTGACGAGCGCGTCGTCGAGCACTTCTGCAGCGACGTCGTGTCGATCGGGCGCTACGTGCTCTCCGGCGGCGAGCTCGCGGCGATGGTCGTCTGCGATGCCGTGCTGCGCAAGCTGCCCGGCGCACTCGGAGACGATCGCTCGGCCGTCGAGGAGTCCTTCAGCGCGGCGCTCGAGGGCAACCCGGAGTATCCGCAGTACACGCGCCCGGCCGAGCACCGCGGCTGGCGAGTGCCGGAGATCCTGCTCTCCGGCCACCACGCGCGCATCGAGCAGTGGCGCCTGCAGCGCAGCCGCGAGCGCGGGCGGCGCGCGAGCGCCGAGCAGCCGCCGCGCCAGCGCGACGAGCAGTGACGCGGCGCGCGCTGGCCGTCCGCTACCATTGCCAGTCGCGCCGGCCGGCCGCCCCCTTGAGGTTTTCTCCGGTCATCGAAGGCGCCACCTCTTTTCACCCATGAGCAGCGTCATCGAAACCATCGAGCGCGCGCAGCTGCGCCGCGTTCCCAACTTCGCGCCCGGCGATCGCGTCAAGGTGCACTTCCAGGTCATCGAGGGCACGCGTCGCCGCGTGCAGGTGTTCGAGGGCGTGGTGATCAAGCGCCAGGGCCACGGCACGCGCGAGACGTTCACCGTGCGCAAGCAGTCCTTCGGCGTGGGCGTCGAGCGGATGTTCCCCGTGCACTCGCCGAAGATCGAGCGCATCGAGGTCGCCGCCCGCGGGGACGTGCGCCGCGCGAAGCTCTACTACCTGCGCGACCGCGTCGGCAAGCGCGCGCGCGTCCGCGAGCGCCGCTACTCCGGGCCGGAAGAGACGATCGAGCCAGGGCTGCTGCATGCGCCCGACGAGGCCACAGACGCGGACGGGATGACCGCCGAGGAGACCGTGCTCGAGCAGGACGCTGCCACGCAGGCGCCCGAGGGCGCCGGGGAGCAGGGCGGCCAGGAGCCTGCGGCGAGCGCCGCATCCGAGCAGCCATCCGCCGGCGAGGGCACTGCAGCGGCGCAGCCACAGGGCGAGCCGGCCGACGACACCGAGCCCGCCGCGCTGGCCCAGGACGCCGCCGGCGCCGGGCCGCAGGCACCGGCCGCGGAGGCCGACGCCGAGTCCTCCCGCGATGCCGGTGGCGACCAGGGGGCCGTGGTCGGCGACGAGCCGGCGTGAAACGCGGCGCCAAGCGGTCGAAATCGACCGTGAGCTCTGGCGTCGAGCTGGTCCTGATCATCCTCGTCGCCGTCGGTCTGGCCTTCGGCATCCAGGCATGGGTCGTCAAGCCGTATCGCATCCCCAGCGGCTCGATGGAGCCGACCCTCGCGGTCGGCCAGCGCGTGCTCGTAAACCGCATCGGCATGCACTTCGGCAAACCGCACGTCGGCGAGATCGCCGTGTTCCATCCGCCCGAAGGCGCCCAGCAGGAGGCCTGCGGGAGCGGCTCGCGCGTCGCTCCCGGCGGCGCAGCCTGCTCTGCGCCCGTGCCCAAGCAGGCCAGCGTCAACTTCATCAAGCGCATCGTCGCCGGGCCCGGCGACACGATCAAGGTGGTCGAAGGCCACGTGATCCGCAACGGCAAGCGCGAGGCCGACTCATACATCCGCCCGTGCCCGGGCGTTTCGGAGTGCAACTTCCCCGTGACGATCAAGATTCCCGCCGGTCACTGGTTCATGATGGGCGACAATCGTGGCGAATCCGACGACAGCCGCTTCTGGGGACCAGTCCCCACCGGATGGATCATCGGAGGCGCCTTCGCCACCTATTGGCCGCCCGACCGCATCGGCATCCTCTAGCGCGGTCGTGACCGACGTGGCCGGCGCGCGCGGCGCCGCGACCGGCAAATCTCACCGCAGCGACGGCACGGCCCGTGCGCGGCGTCGCGCGCGGCGCAGCAGCAGCGGGCGACGCCTGTTCGCCTTCGACCGGCGCCTCGGCGTGCCGCTCGTGGCCGGCGCCGACGAGGCCGGCAGGGGCTGTCTGGCCGGACCGCTCGTCGCCGCCGCGGTGCTGTTCGACTACGACGCCCTGACCACGCGCGAGCTGCGCTCGTTGAGCGCGCTCAACGACTCCAAGCAGCACACCGCGGAGGCGCGCGAGCAGCTCTTTCCGCTCGTGCTCGCAAGCGCAGCGCGCGTCGTCGTCGTCTCGCGCTGCGTGCGCGGGATCGACGCGCGCGGGCTGCACAAGACCAACCTGGCGGCGCTGCGCGACGCGCTGATCGGCGTCACGCGCGACGTGGGCGACGACGTGCTGTGCCTCAGCGACGGCTTTCCCGTAAGCGACTTCGGGCGCGAGCAGCGCGCGATCGTCGACGGTGACGCCACCAGCGCGGCAATCGCCGCCGCGTCGATCATCGCCAAGGTCACGCGCGACCGCTACATGCGCCACGCCGACGGCGAGCATCCCGGATGGAGCTTTGCCGAGCACGTCGGCTACTCCACGCCGGTGCACCGCGAGGCGATACTGCGCCAGGGTGTCTCGCCGCTTCACCGCATGTCCTTTCAGTCGCTCGCCTACCAGCAGCTCGCGCTGTAGCGCTGCGCTCAGAAGGCGCCCTCGACGTGGTCGATGCGCCGTCGCGCGCCGCTCGTGTCGAGCACCACGCCGATCGCGTCGAAGCGGACGATCTCCGCGCTCGGGCGCCGGCCGCGCTGCTCGCGCATCCACGCCGAGGCGAGCCGACGCAGGCGCCGGCGCTGCTGCGCGCCGAGGCCGTGCAGCGGGTTCTGCGAGTCGCGCAGCGCACGCTGCCGAGCGCTCACGCAGCGCGTCTTGACCTCCGCGAACACGAGCGCACGGCCGTCGAAGGCGATCAGGTCGATCTCGCCGTGGCGCGTGCGCACGTTGCGCGCCAGCGTGGCGAATCCGAGCTCGCGCAGGTGCGCCGCGGCGAGCTCCTCGCCGCGGCGTCCGAGCGCGTGGCGCCTGTCCTCGTTCATCGCCGGCACGCTAGGGGCGGCTTGGGACGCTTGAGCCCTGCGCAGGCACCCGCCGCGCCGCTCGCGTAGCCTGCGTGCCCGTGCACGATCCCTCCGCAGATACCGACAGCCGCGGCGACTCATCGGCCCAGGCGCCGCCACCGCCCGACGGCGATCGCCCGCGCCGCGCGCGTGGACCGGGCGCGATCGATGGGGTCACCGAGTTCATGGGGATGCGCTGGGAGGACCCGCAGACGGTGCGCCTGACGATTCGTCCGCAGCTGATCAACGCCGGCGGACTGCTCTCCGGCGTGGCCACGTACGCGCTCGTCGACTACTGCATGGGCTCGACGCTGTGGGTGCAGACGAGCGCCGAGGAGGCGATCGCGACGATCAGCATCTCGGTCAACTACATCCAGACGGCCGTAGAGGGCGACATCGTCTGTCACACGACGCTCGACCGGCGCAATCGGCGCACGGCGGTGATGAGCAGCGAGGTGCGCCACGAGGACGGCCGGCTGCTGGTCACGGCGATCGGCAGCTACACGATCTTCCCGCAGCGAAAGCGCGCGGCCGGTCCGGTCGGCCCCGCCTCCTAGTCGCGATGGTGCCCACGGCGTTGACGATCGCCGGCTCTGACTCCGGCGGCGGCGCCGGCATCCAGGCCGACCTCAAGGCGTTCGCGCGCTGCGGCGTGCATGGGACGACGGCGATCACGGCGATCACTGCGCAGAACACCGTCGGCGTGCAGGCGATCCACACGGTTCCGCCCGAGGTGGTGCTCGCGCAGGTGCGCGCGGTGTGCGCGGACATCCGCGTCGACGCGGTGAAGGTGGGGATGCTCGGCACGGTCGAGACCGTGCACGCCGTTGCGCAGGCGCTGGACGAGCTGCCGGCGCACATCCCCGTCGTGGTCGACCCGGTGATGGTCGCCGAGTCGGGCGCGCGGCTGCTCGACG
>DASYKG010000014.1:0-10780 GCA_035995645.1 Solirubrobacteraceae bacterium | reverse complement strand
TACCGGCAACTCGCCCAGGAGGTTCTCACCCATGGCCAACCCTAGGCGTGCCAGCATGCGTGAAGGGCCCCTCGCGGCCCTGTTCCGCAAGACCGAAGAGGCCGACGACGTCCAGGCCGCTGCCCCCTCGCCCGCCGAGCGACCCGCACGGCAACGCGAGCAGCCCGCCGCTCCGGCGCATCCTCGCGAGACCGGGCTGCCGCACCCCGCGCTGAGCGCGACGCCGCAGGCACCACCCGACGAGCCGCAGATCCCATCGCCGCAGGAGCGCCTGCGCCACGCCTTCTCCTCGGAGATCCCCGAGAACGTGATGGAGGCGCAGCCGACGCGCGCGGTGATGGACGACTACGCCCGCCGGCACCCCGAGCGGTCGGGCACCGCCGGCCCGACCGGCCAGCCTGTGATTCGCGTGGTGGGCGTCGGCGGCGCCGGCGTCAACGCCGTCAACCGCATGGTCGAGGCGGAGGTCGAGGGGGTGGAGTTCCTCGCCGTCAACACCGACATGCAGTCGTTGCAGCAGTCGACCGCCGACATCACGCTGCACATCGGCGCCGAGCTGACGAGAGGTCTGGGCGCCGGCTCGGACGCCAACGTCGGGCGCCAGTCGGCGATGGAGGACTACGACCGCCTGAAGGCGCTGCTGAAGGGCTCGGACATGATCTTCATCACCGCCGGAGCAGGCGGCGGAACGGGCACCGGCGCGGCGCCGATCGTCGCGCGCATCTCACGCGAAGTCGGCGCGCTGACCGTCGCGATCGTCACCAAGCCGTTCGGCTTCGAGGGCTCGCGTCGCAGCGGCCAGGCCGAGCAGGGCGTCGACACGCTCGCGGCCGAGGTGGACACGCTGATCGTCGTGCCCAACAACCGGCTGCTGTCGGTGCTCGACAAGCAGACCGCGATGGTCGAGGCCTTCCGCGTAGCCGACGACGTGCTTCGCCAGGGCGTGCAGGGCATCTCCGACCTCGTGACGCTGCCCGGCCTGATCAACCTCGACTTCGCCGACGTGCGCACGATCATGAGCGACGCCGGCAACGCGCTGCTCGGCATCGGCATGGGCGTCGGCGAGAACCGCGCGACGGAGGCCGCCATGCAGGCCGTGGCTTCGCCGCTGCTGGAAACCTCGATGACCGGCGCCCGCTCGATCCTGCTGTCGATCACCGGCGGCGAAAACCTTTCCTTGTGGGAGGTCAACGAGGCCGCCAAGGCCGTATCGGAGGCGGCGCACCCCGACGCCAACATCATCTTCGGCGCGATGGTCGACGACAAGCTCGACGACCAGGTGTGGGTGACGGTCGTCGCCACCGGCTATGGCGACGAGGGTCGGCGCAAGAGCGTCAACATGCTCAGGGAACCCGCCGGCGAGCCGAAGGTTCAGCGCGCGGGGCCCCCGCGCCCGGCGCAACGTCGCGGTGGCTTGTCGATGGACGAGCTCGACGTACCCGAGTTCCTGCCTTCACGCTGACGCCCGTCAGCGCTTCGCCGGCGCGCGCGCCTGTGCTATCGCTCTGGCATGACTGACGGCGGGCACGGGATCGTCGCTGCGGGGCATCCGCTGACGGCGCAGGCGGGAGCGCGGGTGCTGCGCGAAGGCGGAAACGCGGTCGACGCAACGGTGGCGGCGATGTTGATCTCGTTCGCAGCCGAGCCGCTGCTGACCGGGTTGGGGGCCGGCGGGTACATGCTCGTGGCGGGCGGCGCGCAGGAGCCGGCGCTGCTGGACTTCTTCGTGGCGGCGCCCAGCGGGCGGCCGGCCTCGGCGCAGGACCCCGGATCTGACTCGCCCGCCCGCCCGGTGGCCGAGCTGCGGGCGGTCGACGTGTCCTTCGGCGATGCCGCGCAGGTCTTTCACATCGGACCGGCATCGTGCGGCGCCTACGGCGCGCCGGCGGGCGTGTGCGAGGCGGCGCGGCGGTGGGGGACGGTGCCGCTGGCGCAGCTTGCGGCTCCCGCGGCGCGGCTGGCGCGCGACGGAGTCGCGCTGAACCATGGACAGGCATACGTCGCGGAGATCCTCGGCGACCTGCTGACTTCGACGCCCGAGTGCGCGGCGCTGTGGGCGCCCGCCGGGCGCATCCTGCGCGAGGGCGAGGTGCTGCGAAACGGCGACCTCGGCGACGCGCTGGAGCTTCTCGGCACGGAGGGCGCCGAGCCGTTCTACCGCGGCGATGTCGCGACGGCCGTGTGTGAGTGGCTGGACGCGCGCGGTGGCTCGCTGTCGGCATCCGACCTGGCCGGCTACCGCGCGGTCGACCGTCAGCCCGTGCGCGTGGCCTATCGCGACCGCGAGGTGCTGACCAACCCGCCGCCCTCCGCCGGAGGCACGCTGCTGGCGTACGCGCTCTCGCTGCTCGACCGCGGCCCCACGCCGCCGACGCTCGGCGGCGTCGTCGAGGCGATGCGCGCGGCGCAGGCCGAGCGCACGCCGGACTTCCTCGAGGGCCTCGGCGAGGAGGATTTCCTGCAGCGCTTCTTCTCATCGCGTCTCGGCGCGACGACGCACATCTCGGTGCTCGACGCCGACGGCCGGGCGTGCAGCGCGACGTGCACCAACGGCGAGGGCTCGGGCGTCGTCGTCCCCGGCACGGGCGTGCACTTGAACAACGTGATGGGCGAGGAGGATCTGAACCCCTTTGGCTTTCACCGCCATCCGCCCGGACGGCGCATGCCGAGCATGATGGCCCCGTCGATCGTCATGCGCGACGGTGAGGTCGAGCTGGTGCTCGGCAGCGCCG
The DNA here is from genome assembly GCA_035995645.1 of Solirubrobacteraceae bacterium. GTDB lineage: Bacteria > Actinomycetota > Thermoleophilia > Solirubrobacterales > Solirubrobacteraceae > Palsa-744. Next base: position 8,048 of record DASYKG010000014.1, on the reverse strand, counting down.
GCTCCAACCGCATCCGCTCGGCGCTGCTGCAGACGATCGTCGGGGCCGTCGACCACGACCTCGACGCGCGCGAGGCCGTCGACGCTCCGCGCGTGCACTTGGAATCGGGCGTGGTCTATGCCGAGCCGGGCATCGAGCTGCACGAGCTCGAGCGCGACGGGACGCAGGTCGTGCGCTTCTCCGACCTGAACCTGTTCTTCGGCGGCGTGCAGGCGGTGCGCCGGCGGGGTACCGCGCTCACCGGCGCCGGCGATCCGCGCCGCGGCGGCGTGGCGGTGAGTGCGTGAGTGAGGCGCCGCGAGGGCGACGCGAGCTCGCGGCGTCGCGACGTGCCCGCCTCGGCCCTTCGGCGGTCGTCGTCGTCGCGCTGGCGGCTGCCGCGCTGCTGGACGGCTGCGGAGGAGTCACCGCGCCGGACCTGTTCATCGTGCAGCGCAGCGGCAGCGGCGCCGGCGCGAAGCTGACGCTGCTGATCAACGAAGAAGGTCGCGTGAGCTGCAACGGGGTCGCCAGCGCCTCCGGGCGCAAGCTCAAATTGGGCGACGCCCAGCTCGTGGAAGCTCGCACGATCCAGGAAGACCTGCGCGAACCGGCCTCCAAGCACATCTCGCTCGCGCCGAGCCCCAAATCGGTCCTCAGCTATCGCCTGCGCGACGAAAACGGCACGGTCAGCTTCAGCGACAACTCCGCCGGGCAGCCGCAGGTCTTTCGCCGGCTCGCGCTGTTCGTGCTGCAGACCGCCCAACGCGTGTGCCATCTGCCGGAGTAGCGCAGCCGATCGCCGCCGTGCCGGCCACGGTTCAGCCGAAGCGCACCTTGCCGTTTGACTGCGCGCGCGCCTGCGCCCGATCGATCAGCTCCAGCCGCTTGATCGCCGCGCGCAGCAGCATCGCCAGCAGCCGCAGGCGCGCTCTCCGAGCGCAGCTCGAGCAGCTCCTGCTTGGCGTCCTTGTCGAACTCGACCGTCGCAGCCATCTGGTAGGCGCTCATCAGCGCCAGCTCGTCCTCGCCGAGCTGGCGATCGGTGGCCTGCTCGACGAGTTCGCGGTACAGCTCGCGCGCGCTCGTCGCGGCCAGCGGGTCGATCTCCTCGTGGGGCTCGCCGAGGAACTCGATCACGCCGGCGGGATACGGCAGATCGTGCTGGCGCTCGAGCAGGCGAAACGGTCGCGTGCCGCGCGCGACGATGTCCAGACGCCCGTCGTCCATGCGCTCGAGCACGCGCTCGACCTCGCATGCACAGCCGACCTCCTTGAGCTCCTCGTCGGACAGCCACACGATGCCGAACTCCCGCTGCGGCGATCCGGGCTCGGCCTGCAGGCAGCGCTCGATCATGCGCCGGTAGCGGTCCTCGAAGACGTGCAGCGGGACGCTCTCGCTGGGCAGCGCGACCATTCCCAGGGGGAACAGCGGAAAGCCCCGTGAGACTTGCTCGGGCATGTCCGCAGTCTAGGCAGCGGATGGCGCCGATCGTCAGGCGCGAACAGGGCGCCGCTAGCCCCTGCGGGGCTTGCGCGCGGATACGAGCAGGTTGTAGAAGACGGCCGGCGGCAGGCGCGACTCGAGCAGGCGACGGTCCAGCCCCTGCAGCGCGATGTAGCCGCGGTAGGCGTACTGGCGCCACGCCCACGGCACGTCAGACGGCTCGGCGGTCGCCTCCAGCGTGCGGTTGGTCCAGCCGAACCAGTTGGCGAGCAGCTCCTCGCCGGTGATGCGCACATCGGTGAACCCCGCGGCGCTCGCGGCGCGCTGCAGTTCGCCTGGCGCGAAGGCGTGCACGTCGACGAAGCCCTCCAGCCCGGCGTCGGACTCGCCGTGGCTGTGCGGCCGCGCCGCGCGCGCGCCGATCGCGCGGCGCCACAGCGGCGCCAGCGCGCCGGCCGCGCGCTTGGGCACGCGCGCCAGGCGATCGCCGTAGCGGGAGGGCTCGCCGGCGAACAGCACACAGCCGCCCGGCGCGAGCACGCGCGCGAACTCGGCGAAGGCTCGCGGCAAGTCGGGAATGTGGTGCAGGACGGCGTGGCCGAGCACGAGGTCGAAGCTCTCGTCGGCGAACGGCAGGCGCTCGGCGTCGACCTGCTCGGTGCGCACGTCGAGCCCGAGCTGCTGCGCGTTGGCGCGCAGCGCGGCGAGCATCCCCGGTGAGATGTCCGTGCACGTCGCCTCGCCGATCAGCCCAGCGCGCAGCAGGTTCAGCGTGAAGTACCCGGTCCCGGCGCCGATCTCCAGCGAACGCGCCCAGCCGTCTGGCCGGTGGCCGATCGCCTTGTCGACCTTCACGAGCACCTGCTCGCGGCCGACGTCTCCGAAGTCGATGCCCCACTTGGCGTCGTAGTGACCCGCCGCCACGTCGTGGTAGCGCGTGTTGACGTCGCGGATCTCGTCGGCGCTGAGGGCTGGCGGCACGGTGGGGCACCATATACTCGCGCGCCTTGCGCCCGTCTTTCTCCTGACTTGACCGGCGCGACCGAGGCATCTCTTGACATCAGTCGACTTCCAGCAGCGCGATCAGCCCGACGGCGTCCCACCGCTGGCCCTGACGGGAGAGCGCACGCTCCCCGACGTGCCCGAGGAGAACTACTGGTTTCGCCGGCATCTGGTCGTCTACGAATGGATCGCCGCGCGCGTGGCCGGCGTGAACGTCATCGACATGGCCTGCGGCGAGGGCTACGGCGCGGATGTGCTCGCGCGCTCGGCCGCGAGCGTAGTCGGCGTCGACGCCAATCCGCAGGCGCACGAGCATGCGCGCCTGCGCTACCGGCGCTCGAATTTGCGCTTCGCGCGCGATCTCGTGGACACGTTCTCCGAGCCGGCCGACGCGGTCGTGTTCCTGCAGACGGTCGAGCACCTGACCGACCCGCGCGCGACGCTCGCGCACTTCCGCACGCTCGTCGCGGGCGCGCGCGAGCCGGCGCGGCCGTCGGCGCGCGCCGATGTCGACGCGAGCACCGCGGTCGACATTCCCGGAGTGGTGTTCGTCTCCACCCCGAACGTGCTCACGCTGGCGCCGAAGGGCGCCGAGCGATCGGGCAACCCGTGGCACGTGCACGAGTACCGCGCGCATGAGTTCGAGGAGCTCTGCCACTCGTGCTTCTCGCGCGTGGAGATGTACGGGCTGTTCCATGCGCGCAAGCTGCGCGCGCACGAGCTGGCGCTGCGCGCCGGCTGGGACGCGGTGCACCCGCGCCTGCGCCTGACCAAGCGCTTCTACGACTGGTTCACGCCGGCGATCGCGGTCTCGGACTTCGCCGTGCGCGGCGCCGGCGAAGCGCCTCTGGATTCCGCGCTTGACTTCCTCGCGGTGTGCCGGCCGTGACCTCCGGCCGCGACCGCGGCGCGCTGGCGATCGTCCTGCACACGCACATGCCCTACGTGGAGGGCTTCGGGACGTGGCCGTTCGGCGAGGAGTGGCTGTGGGAGGCGATCGTCGACAGCTACCTGCCGCTGCTCGACGTGCTCGACTCCGGCGCGCCGCTGACGCTGTCGCTGACGCCGGTGCTGTGCGACCAGCTCGAAGCCGACGGCTGGCAGGATCGCTTCGCCAGCTTCGTCAACGAGGTCCGTCATCACACCCACGCAGAAGACGCGGCTGGGATGCGCAGCGCCGGTCACGTCGCGCTGGCGCGCGAGCTCGATCGCTCGTGGAGCGACTACGAGCAGGCGCTGGATGCGCTCACACGGCGTGGTGGAGACCTTCTGCGGGCGTTCTCGCCGCATGTCCAGTGGACGTCGGCGGCGACGCACGCTGTGCTGCCGTTGCTGGCGACGGACACCGGTGTGCACGTGCAGGTGCACAGCGGCGTCGAGTCCCATCGAGCTCGCTTCGGCGAGCACTGGCGAGGGGGCTTCTGGCTGCCCGAGTGCGCGCACGAGCGTCGCCTGGAGGCGCTGCTGGCGCAGGCCGGCGCGCGGGCCACGTGCGTCGAGCTGACCAACCGCTTCGGCCTCGGCGCGCGCGAGCACCTGCGCCCACTGACCGGCGACGCGGGCGTCGTGCTCGTGCCGATCGATCGCGCGACGATCGACCTCGTGTGGAGCGATGGCGGCTACCCGGCGGATGCCGCCTATCGCGACTACCACCACCACACGATCCACCACCACACGCCGTGGAGCAACGACGGCGCGCCCTATGACCGGACTCGCGCGCTCGCACGAGCGCACGAGCACGCAGCCGACTTCGTCGCGCGGACCGTCGCGCGCCTCGCCGACGCAGGCGCGGGCCTGCCCGGCGGCGGATTGGCCGTGTGCGCGTTGGACACCGAGCTGCTCGGCCACTGGTGGTATGAGGGGATCGACTGGCTGCGCGCGGTCGTGCAGGAGTGCTCGCGCCAAGGCCTCGAGCTCGTGCGCCTCGACGACGCGCTGTCGCGCTGCGAGCCGGCGCCGGCCGGAGAGTGGCGCGGTCAGCCGACGTCGTGGGGAGCGCACGGCGACCTGTCGACGTGGTCGGGTCCAGCCGTCGCAGACGTCGCCTTCTTGCTGCGGCGCGCCGAGCTCGAAGTGATGGCGACAGGATCGCTCGGCGATCGCACGACGGTGCGCGAGCTGCTCGCGCTGCAGTCCAGCGATTGGGCGTTCATGCTCGCACGCGGCATCGCCGCTCCGTATGCGCGCGAGCGCATCGCCGGGCACAGCAAGGCGTTGCAGTGTGCGCTGGCGGCGCCCGGCGACGGCGACGAGGCGGCGCTGCGCAACCTCGCGTATCACGTAACTACTTGAAGGAGCCCAATCTCCGGGCCGCCGCTTGGTAGCCTCCGCCAATGCGCCCGGCACTGGCTGTGATCCTTAGCAGCATCGCGTTGCTCGCGGTAGCGCCGATCACGGGGGCTCAGGCCGCGGGTGCGATACAAGGCACGGTCACCGAAGCGAGCGGCTCGAAATCGCCGATCAAAGAAGTCGAAGTCAGCGTTCTGGACGCGACGAGCGGAGAATTCGTGAATTCCGCCACGACCGGCCCGAGCGGCGGATATGAAGTCGCCGGCCTGCCGGCCGGCTTCTACAAGGTGCAGTTCGCACCGGCATTCGGGTCGGAATTCGTCGGCCAGTTCTACGAAGCGAAGGCCACCTTTGCATCGGCCGACCCGGTTCACGTCAATGAAGGGCTACCGACCGCGAACATCGACGCGAAACTGGCAAAAGGCGCGACGATCTCCGGGACCGTCACCGCGGAAAGCGTGGGCCTGGCGGGCACCGAAGTCGCCGTGCTGCCGGTCGGCGCAGGCGAACCGACGTTCGCCGGCATCGCCACGAGCAAAGTCGGGGGCGGGTACACCGTCGTGGGCGTGCCGCCCGGCGAATACGTCGTCGACTTCATGCCGCGTCCGGGCGAAAATCTTGTGCCTCAGCTGTGGGACAAAAAGGAATCGTTCGCCGAAGCGACGCACGTCGCGGTCAGCGGCGAAGCGGCCATCTCGAACATCGACGCGAACCTTCGCGTCGGCGCGCAGATCTCGGGAACGGTCACCGATGCGGTCACGCACCAGCCGCTGGCAAACGTCTTCGTGCTCGCCGTCAACTCGCGCGGCTTTGAATTCTTCGGCGGCGACGCCATGACCGACGCGAACGGCCGCTACACGGTTCCGGGTCTTGCAACTGGCTCCTACAGCCTCGACTTCTTCGCCGAAGGCACCACTCAGTATCTGGCGCTGAAATCGAGTCTCGTGGGCGTGACTCAGCCGAACACGACTTCCGGCATCAACGTCTCGCTGACGCGCGCTGCGCCCGTCAACACATCGGCTCCGGTCGTCGCCGGCACGCCGACCGTGGGCGGCCAGCCGCTGAGCTGCTCCACCGGAAGCTGGACGGGTAAAGCGATTCTGAAATACACCTACCAGTGGACGCGCGACGGCAGCGCGATCACAAACGCGACGGCCAACTTCTATGTCGCCCAGGCCGTCGATCGAGGCCATGACCTGGCCTGCCAGGTCACCGCGACCAACAGCGCTGGCCGCGCGACAGCGACGAGCAACATCCTGGCGGTGCCGGCGCCACCGGTTGTAAAATCGCCGCCGCTCATCGCTGCGGGACCGATCGCGACGCTTCAGCTAGCGGCTTCGCGCACGATCAAGGTGATCGGTGGCGTGGCGAAGGTGCGCGTCAGCTGCAGGGCGGCGCGTTGCGCGGGGACGCTGCAACTCGTTCAGCAGGTCGTTACGAAGATCCGCAAGGGCCACCGCGTAATCGTTCGCCGCAGGACGATCGTGCTGGGCAGCGGCGCGTATGTGCTCGTCCCCGGCCGCAGCGGTTTGGTCGCCGTGCGGCTTACGTCAGCAGGCCGCGGCAGACTGGCGCGGGCCCGCGGTCATCGAATCTCAGCGACGCTCGTGCTGGCCGTGAAAGGCGGCAAGACGACCAAGCAGGCGGTATCGGTCGTCGCTGTGAAGGCCGCCACAAGGCGCAGGCGCTAGACCGAGCGTCGGTCCGCGACAGCGGCCGTGCTCACTCCCAGCGCATCGACTGGGGCGCGTCGCGCATGCGGATCGTGCGCGCGGGCACGCCGCCGACGACGGCGTTCTCGGGCACGTCCTTGGTGACGACGGCGTTGGTGCCGACGATGCTGTTGTCGCCGACGCTGACGCCGCGCAGCACGCACGCGCCGTAGCCGATCCACACGTTGTGCCCGACGCGCACGTCGCGCTTGTAGATGCCCTGCAGGCGAATCGGGCGCTCGACCTCGGTGACGCCGTGGTCGAAGTCGATCAGCATGACGCGGTCGGCGAGGATGCACTCGCGACCGATGGCGACGCGCTGGAAGGCGGAGATTGTGCACTCCTGGCCCATGACGGTCTTCGCGCCGATCTCCACCTCGCCCTCGTGCACGCGGATCTTGCAGCCGTGTCCGATCCACGCCCAGCGGCCGACGCGCAGCGTCGCTCCGCGGCCGATCTCCAGCTGCACGCGCGGGCAGATGAAGCACAGGCCTTCGGTCTTCAGCCGGCCGCGGTAGCGCAGCTTGAGCATGAGAAAGCGCACGATCAAGCGCGCGTAGCGCCGGTCGAGCATGTGGTTGGCGCGCATGAAGCGCAGCAGGGCGAGCGGTCCGCCGTGCAGCCGATCGGGCGCACGGCGCAGCGTGGCGGCGATCGCCTCGGGGGTGTCGCGCGCTGGTGAGTCGGCGAGCAGCTCCATCGCGGTGGAATCGTATTGCCCTGCGATGATTGCGCCCGCGATGGCCGACTCGACCCTTGCCCAGCGCCTGCTCGACGGCGACCGCCGCGCGCTGGCGCGCGCGATCTCGCTGGTCGAGGACGACCGCCCGGAGGGCTGGGAGCTGGTCAAAGAGGTCTACGCACACACTGGCAACGCCGCGGTGGTCGGCTTTACGGGGCCGCCGGGCGTGGGCAAGTCGACGCTGATCGGCGCGCTGACGAAGCTGCGCCGCGAGGCCGGGCGCAGCGTCGGCGTGCTGTCGATCGACCCGTCGTCGCCGTTCACGCAGGGCGCGCTGCTCGGCGACCGCATTCGCCTCAGCGAGCACTTCCTCGACCAGGGGGTGTTCATCCGCTCGATGGCCAACCGCGGCGCGCTCGGCGGGCTGTCGGAGGCGGCGCTGCAGGCCGCGCTGCTGCTCGACGCGGCCGGGCGCGAGGACGTGTTCGTGGAGACCGTCGGCGTCGGCCAGGCGGAGATCGACATCATCGACCACGCGGACACGATCGTGCTCGTGCTGATGCCCGGCTCGGGCGACTCGATCCAGGCGCTGAAGGCCGGCGTGATGGAGATCCCGGACGTGATCGTGATCAACAAGGCCGACCACCCGCTGACGGACACCATGGTCCGCGAGATCCGCGGCGTGCTGTCGCTCGCCAACCTCGATCGCTCGGCGGAGGAGGTGCGCGGCAGCTGGCGGGTGCCGATCATCAAGACCGAGGCGACCCGCGGCGAGGGCGTCTCGGAGCTGGTCTCCAGCCTGGAGGAGCACCGCGCCCACATCCAGGCCGCCGGTCAGCTGGCCGAGCGCTTCCATCTTTTGAGCTTGGCGCAGGCGTTCTTCCGATGCCTGCCGTTCGCTGATATCGCGTCCGATAAAGAAGTGTTGCGCCTCAGGG
>DASYKG010000013.1:0-24002 GCA_035995645.1 Solirubrobacteraceae bacterium | reverse complement strand
CTCGCCTGCCATGTCGCCGTCCACCAGCGCCTCGGCCACCGCGGCCCCGAAGCCGCCGGCCAGCACGTTCTCCTCGATCGTGACCAGCACGTCGTGGTCGGCCACCAGCTGCTGCACGAGCTCCAGGTCGAGCGGCTTGGCGAAGCGGGCGTCCGCGACGGTCACATCGAGCCCATGCGAGTCGAGCAGCTGGTCGGCCGCGCCGAGCGCAAGCGGGACGCCGTAGCCGTAGCCGAGCAGAGCGATCCGCTCGCCCTCGCGCAGCACCTCGCCGCGGCCGATCTCCACGGCGCGCGGCCGCGTCGGGATCGGAACGCCCTCGGCCTCGCCGCGCGGGTAGCGCAGCGCGATCGGGCCGTCGTCGTAGGTCACCGCCGTGTGCAGCATGTCGACGAGCATCGCCTCGTCGCGCGGCGCCATCAGCACCATGTTCGGCAGGCAGCGCAGGTAGGAGATGTCGAACGCGCCGTGGTGAGTCGGGCCGTCGTCGCCCACGAGCCCTGCGCGGTCCATCGCGAACACCACGTTCAGCTTCTGGAGGCAGACGTCGTGGACGATCTGGTCGAAGCCGCGCTGCAGGAAGGTGGAGTAGATCGCGGCGACCGGCTTCACGCCGCCGCCCAACGCGAGCCCGGCTGCGAACAGCACCGCGTGCTGCTCGGCGATCCCGACGTCGTAGTAGCGGTCCGGCAGCGCCTTCTGGAGGCGGTCGAGCCCCGTGCCGGTGTTCATCGCGGCGGTGATGCCGACGATCCGGTGGTCGCGCTTCGCCTCCGCGACGAGCGCGTCGCCGAAGACGGCGGTGTACTGGGGCGGCTTCGGCGGCGGGGCGCCCTTCACCGAAGGCACGACCGCCTTCTTTGGAGCGGGCGCGCGGTCGACGATCGAGGCGGGCTTGGCGGCGTGCCACTGCTCCATGCCCTCGAGCCCGCCGTCCTCGGCCGGAGCGAAGCCCTTGCCCTTGACGGTGGCGCAGTGGACGACGACGGGGCGGTCGGCCTCGAGCGCCTCCTTCAGCGCCTCGCGCACGGCGCCCACGTCGTGGCCGTCGATCACGCCGACGTAGGCGAGGTCGAGCTCCTCGAACAGGAGGCCCGGCGCCCAGAAGGCCTTGATCGACTCCTTCAGCTGCGGCCCGAGGCGCTCGATCCGCTCGCCGATGCCGGCCGGCAGCCGCGTCAGCGAGGTCTCGACCTCCTCGCGCGCCTTGTGCAGCCCTCTGTGGAGCCGTACGCGGTTGAAGTAGCGCGACAGCGCGCCGACGTTCGGCGCGATCGACATCCCGTTGTCGTTCAGCAGGAACACGACCGGGCTGTCGAGCCCGCCGGCGTTGATGAGCGCCTCGAACGCCACGCCGCCGGTCAGGGCGCCGTCGCCGACTACGGCCACGACCTTGCCGTCGCGCTCGAGCCCCTGGCGCATGGCCTCCTTGATGCCGACCGCGTACGAGGCCGCAGTCGAGGCGTGGCCCGCGCCCATGATGTCGTGCTCGGACTCGCCGATCGAGCAGAACGGCGCGAGGCCGCGGTACTTGCGAATCGTCCCGAGCTCGTCGCGGCGGCCGGTGAGGATCTTGTGCGGGTACGCCTGGTGGCCGACGTCCCACAGCACCTTGTCGCGCGGCGAGTCGAGCAGGCTGTGGATCGCGACCGCGAGCTCACACGCGCCGAGGTTCGCGCCAAAGTGGCCGCCGATCTCGCCGATCGTGTCGATGATCAGCTCACGCACCTCCTGGGCGACCCGCTGCAGCTCGTCGTTCGAGAGCCCGTGCAGGTCCTGCGGCTTGTCGATCTTCTCGAGGAGGGTCATGTGTCGCGCGTGAGGATGTAGTCGGTGATCTGCTCGAGGGTGGCGGTGCTGCCGCCCGTCTCGGCCAGGGCGGCCCGCGCCTTGCGGTGCGACTCCGCGGCGAGCTCGCGGGCCTGCTCGAGGCCGAACACGCTCACGTACGTCCGCTTCCCGTGACGCTCGTCGGATCCCTGTGGCTTTCCGAGCGCCGCCTCGTCGCCTGTCACGTCGAGGATGTCGTCGACGATCTGGAAGAGGACGCCCAGCTCCGCAGCGAACCGGCGGTACGGAAGTGTGGCAGGTTCGGACATGCCCGTTAGCAGGAGTACGCAGCCGATCGAGGCGCCGATCAGCCGGCCGGTCTTCAGCTCGTGGAGGTGGCGGATGTCGACGGCCTCGTCCGCCACGTCGAGGTACTGGCCGCCGACCATCCCGCCGACGCCCGCGGCCCTCGCGAGCTCGGCCAGCGCCGCCTGGACGCGCGCGGGCTCGCCCGCCTGGCGCTCGAGGACGAGCGCGATCGCTTCCGCGAACAGCCCGTCGCCCGCGAGGATCGCGACCGGCACCCCGTAGCGCACGTGGCAGGTGGGCTGGCCGCGCCGGAGGTCGTCGTCGTCCATCGCGGGAAGGTCGTCGTGGATCAGCGAGTACGTGTGGATCAGCTCGAGGGCGGCGGCCAGCGGGAGAAGCTCCTGCTGGTCGGCGCCGACGGCCTCCGCGGTCGCGAGCGCGAGCACCGGGCGGATGCGCTTGCCGCCGGCGAGCAGCGAGTAGCGCATCGCCTCTTCCAGCCCATCCGTCAGCGCCTCTCCGGAGAAGCGCAGGTCGTGAAGGTAGCGCTCGACGTCCTCGCGCAGATGCTCTGGATAGGTTGCGCTCACGAGCAGCAGCGGAGCCTCAGAGAAGGCTGTCCTGGCCGGGCGGCGGCGCCAGCGCCTCGACACGGCTGAGCTGCTCGAGCTCGGCCGCCGCTTGAGTGGCCAGCGCGGCGCAGTCCTCGACCATCGTCGCGGCCGCATCTGGCGAGAGCTCGCCCGAGCGCAGTTGCTCGCCCGCACGCTCCAGGCGCGCGATCACGTCGTCGAGATGGTCCATGCTGGTCATTGGATGCGCGCATTCTCGCGCACGTCGCGGAGGACTGCGCCCAGCACCCCGTTGACGAACCCCGGAGCATCCGAGCCGCAGAAGGTCTTCGCGCTCTCCACCGCCTCCTCGATCGCGCCCTCGGCCGGAATCGGCTCGTGGCCGGGCACCGCGTCCGGGTGCAGGATCTCGATCAGCGCAACGCGCATGATGCTGCGCTCCAGAGGCTGGATCCTGCTCACCGACCAGCCATGGGCGTGGCTATCGATCACCTCGTCGAGCTCGTCGGCGCGGTCGGCGGCCGCATGCGCCAGCGCACGCACGAACAGCGAATCGCGCGCGGCCAGCGTCTCGGCCAGTGGCCTGCCGGTGAGATCGTGTTGGTAGAGCGCAACGACCGCCGCCCTGCGCTGCTCGGAGCGGCGCATGCTAGGCGCGCGCCACGTACTCGCCAGAGCGCGTGTCCACGCGGATGCGCTGGCCCTGCTCGACGAACAGCGGAACGTGGATGACGGCACCCGTCTCCAGCGTCGCCGGCTTGGTGCCTCCGCTTGAGACCGAATCGCCGCGCACTCCCGGGTCGGTCTGCGTGACCTCCAGATCGACAGCGCTTGGCAGTTGCACGTCAGACGGCTGGTCGTCGATGAACAGCACGTCGACCTCGCTGCTCGGCGTGCACCAGCGCAGCGTGTCCGCGACGGCGGCCTCGGGAACGGCGATCTGCTCGAAGGACTCCGTGTCCATGAAGTGAGCGTCTGTGCCGTCGGCGTAGAGGAACTGCATCTTGCGCGACTCCGTGCGCACCGAGCGGAACTTCTCGCCAGCCCGAAACGTCCGGTCGATCACGTTGCCGTCGGCCGCCCGGCGCAGCTTCGTGCGCACGAATGCGCCGCCCTTGCCCGGCTTGACGTGCTGGAAGTCGACGATCTTGAAGATCGTGCCGTCGACCTCTATGTGATTGCCGTTCTTGAACTGGTTGGTGCTGAGCGCCACGGCTTGCCAGAGTAGCGGGCGTGAGCGCGTGACAAGCGCCCCGGCTCGGCGCTCTCGGTCGCACTGAACATCGGCTTCGCCCTCGCGGCATGCGCCGGCGAGGAGAAGCGCGCGGCCGACCGACGGCGACCCTCAACCTCCGCCCTGCGCCGGTCGATGCCTCTGCTATGAACGCGCGGCGAAGCGTAGGGTGGCTGCTGATCGCGCTGGGTGGCGTGTGGGTCGCGTGGCTGGGCGGCCATTTCGAGAACCTCGGCGACTATGGCAGCGAATTCGCCCCGCCGATGAACGCGCTGCTGGCAGGTCATCTGCACGCCTTCTCGCGTCTGCTTCCAGCCGACGGCGCCGGTGGTTCGGTGCTGTTGCGTGCTCCCGCTGCCCTTGTGGGCAAGCTTCTGCTGGGCGGGCAGCTGGCGATGTTTCGCTTCGGGGCGCTGGCGTGCGAGCTGGCCGCAGGTGCCCTCGGCCTCGCACTGGCGCGCGACATGCGCCGGCGCGGCCTGCCGGTCGTCTCGCGCGCGGCCGTCGTCGGGCTGTGCGTCCTTGCCGCGGCGATCCTCGACGCTGTCTACTTCGCCCACCCCGAGGAGCTGCTTGGCGCGACGCTGTGCATTGCGGCGGTGCTGCTGAGCGGCGCCGAGCGCCCCGCGCTTGCCGGCGTCGCACTCGGCTGCGCGATCATCAACAAGCCGTGGGGCGTGCTCGCAATCGCACCCGTTCTGCTGGCCGGCCAATCCGGCCTGCGCCGGCTGAGCGTTGGCGCGATCGCTGTCGTCGTGCCATGGCTGGCACTCGCGTACGGTCTTGACCCCTCGCGCATGTTCCACGCGATGCGCGCCGCATCGAGCTTGGCGATCGTCGCGCATCCCGCGGACGTGTGGTGGCCACTGGACCACGCCGTTCGCCGCGCGGGCATCACGCCGTACTACGCGCCGCCGCGCATCCTGATCGATCACGCTCGAGAGCTTGCAGTGCTGCTCGTGCTGCCGCTGTCGCTGCCGCTCGTGCTGGGACGCATGGCCGGACGCCAGCCGCCAGGGGCGCGCGGCGGCATCGTCGCTCAGCTGCGCGCAAGTGCTGTTGATCCGCGCACGGCGGTGGACTCCGCTCTGGCGTTGCTGGCGCTGCTGCTGCTGCTGCGCTGCATGCTCGACCCGTCCGACCACGTCTATTACCACCTGCCCTTCCTCCTGGCGCTGCTGGCCTGGGAGAGCCGCGTGAGCCGCGGCCCCGTGCGCACGCTGTTGGCCGCCGGACTGCTCTGGCTGGTCTTCCACACGATCTCGGGAATCGCCGGTCTGTCGGTGCAGTACGTCGCCTACATGCTCGTCACAGTGCCGTTGGCGATTCTGCTCCTGGGGCCCGCGACGGCGGGCGCGCTGCGCTGGCCGTCAGTCCCGCGGTGGCGCCCTGGGCAGATGCGTTCGACTGCTCTTGCAGACCGCGCCGCGCCGCACGCCTGACGCCGGAAGCCGGGCACTGCGCCCAAGCCGTCGGTCGCCACGGACGCCTCGACGGGGGCGCGGGATAGCCTCCCTGCCGCAGACCATGGCCGACCGCGACGACATCGACTTCACATACTCGCTGACCGACCGCGTGTTTCGTCTGAGCATGGGCGAGCTTGCCGACTTCAGCGGCGCCAAGTACGACGGCGACTTCTCGCTGAGCCTCGAGCAGGCGCAGGCGAACAAGCACGAGTACGTCGCCGAGCAGATCGGCGTCGCCCCCGGCCGCCGCGTGCTCGATCTCGGTTGCGGCTGGGGCCCGCTGCTCAACTTCATCCGCTCGCGACGCGCCGAGGGCCTCGGCGTGACGCTGTCCCAAGCGCAGTACGCCGCGTGCCGCCGCCACGGCCTCGACGTTCACCTCTACGACGCACGACAGCTGGACAGCGAGAGCTTCGGCGCGTTTGACGCCGTCGCCAGCCTGGGCGCCTTCGAGCACTTCTGCTCGCCCGACGAGTACCGCGCCGGTCACCAGGAGGACATCTACCGCGAGATCTTCCAACGAGTCGCCACGGTCCTGCCCGATGGCGGTCGCTTCTACCTGCAGACGATGGTCTTCGGGCGCAACATGATCGCGCTCGACCAGGTCGACATCGACGCCCCGCGCGACTCCGACGCGTTCGTGCTCGCGCTGATGGAGCGCCAGTTCCCCGGCTCGTGGCTGCCGTTCGGCTCAGAGCAGGTGGTGCGCTGCGCGGCGCCCAGCTTCGAGCTGGTGTCCTCGTCGAACGGCCGCCTGGACTACATCGAGACGATCGAGCGATGGAACGCGCTGATCGGCGCGCGAAGCCTGCGCAAGTCGCTGCTGAAGCTGCGCCTCGTGCCCCGCTGGCTGACCAGCTCGGACTTCCGCCTGGCCTTCACCTCCGGGGTGAGCGCCAACAAGGTCTGCTTCGAACGCGAGCTGCTCGACCACTACCGGCTGGTGTTCGAGAAGCGCGGTTGAGCCGGCGGGGCACGGGCTCAACCGGCGGGTTCGATCCACATTGCGCGCCGGCTGGCGTGCGCGCTCAGGCCGCCGCGGCCGAGAGGGCCGCCATGTCGATCCCGATCACCTTCAGCCGGCGCTGCAGCGCGGTGAAGGCGAACGCGTTGGTTTCCTCCATCGTGTAGTCGAGGATCGCGTAGTCGCTCGGGTCGGCGCCGGGAGGCACGAGCACCGCGCTGGCGAGCGGGATCAGCTCGGCCAGGCGCTCGGCGATGCGTCGCTTGAGACCCCCGTCGCGGGCCTTCTCGCGCAGGAACCAAGTGCCGTAGGCGACGTGGCGGTGCTCGTCCTGGGAGATCAGCCTGAAGCCCTCCGTCCAGCCCGGAAGGATCTCGTTGCGTTCCATGTAATCGGTCAAGAACCACTGCCCGGTGAGCGCGAGCGTCCCCTCGATGATCATGTGGTACAGCGTGACGAAGTCGACCTTCGCCTCGATGTCGCCGGGGTTGGCGATCAACCGCTTCCCCCAATCGACGAGCACGCCGTCGAACATCTCGATGAACGCCGGGTTCAGGTCGCGGCGCGCCCGCGCGAGGCGATCCTCGAAGCTGCCGTCCACGCCGAGCACCTGCTCGTAGAAGCGGTTGAAGTGCTGCGCGTGGCGCGCCTCGTCGACCTGCTGCGTCGTCAGGAACGCCTCTTCGGCCTGGCTCTCATACGACATGACCAACCCCGAGAACTGCGTCGTCACGCGCTCCTCGCCGACGAAGAACGAGGACAGGTTCCAGGACATGTTCTCGCGCAGCTCCCCGTCAAGCGCGCGCCAGTCGGCGCGATCCTGCTCGAAGTCGATCGTGTGCGACTGCCAGCTCTGGCGCTCCCACAGCTCGTACAGCTCCTGCGGCGTCATCAGCTTCACCGAGGACAGCTTGGACTCGTCGGAGATGGTGCCGACGTCACCCTGACTCGTCAGATCCAGCAGCGAGGGCATGACGGTTGAAAACCTCCCTTTGGATGATCGTGCGCGCGGCCGACGGCGCGCTATCGGCGACGATACTCGCTGGCGCAAGCGGTGGGCGCCTTTGCCCGTGCGCGCTCAAGCAACGCCCCCGGGACGCCGATGCGCAGGTATGCGGCGAATCGCACGCGAGAACGCGCCGTGCGCGCTGATGGCGCTCGTGGGCAGCGCGGCGCTGGCATGGCTGGGGCTGTTCGGCTTTGCCTGGAACGACTACGACAACGAGGCGCGTGTGGCCTTCGACGCGCTCGTGCACGGCCACGTCGAGCAGTTCCTGCGCCTGGCACCGGCCTACGGCGGCTCGCTCGTCGAGCGCGCGCCCTTTGCGCTGATCCCCGGTCTGTGGGGGGGTGGCGAGCTGGCTGTCTACCGCATGGTCGCGCTGCCCTGCCTGCTCGCCTCGGCGCTGCTCGGCGTCTGGCTGGTTGCGCGCATGCGCGGCGAGGGACGTCCGGCGCTTCACCGCGCGCTCGCGCTGGCGGTGTGCGTCGCCAACCCGATCACGTTGCGCGCGCTGGAAGTCGGCCACCCCGAGGAGCTGCTCGGCGCCTGCCTGTGCGTCACGGCCGTGCTGCTGGCCAGCGAAGAGCGAGGGCTCTGGGCAGGCGTCGCGCTGGGGCTGGCGTTCGCCAACAAGGAGTGGGCGCTGCTCGGC
Organism: Solirubrobacteraceae bacterium; assembly: GCA_035995645.1. Classification (GTDB taxonomy): domain Bacteria; phylum Actinomycetota; class Thermoleophilia; order Solirubrobacterales; family Solirubrobacteraceae; genus Palsa-744. The sequence continues at coordinate 16,032 of DASYKG010000013.1, read as the reverse complement.
GCCGGACCCGTGCTGCTCGCGCTTCCCGCGCACCGGCGCGCGGCGTGCGCGGCGGCGGCCGTCGGCGTGGGCGCTGCCGTGCTCGCGCCGCTGGCGCTCGTGCGCTCGGGCGGCTTCGTGACGGCCACTCGCGCCACCGCCGCGGCGCCCAGCGGGATCTTTCAACCGTGGCAGGTCTGGTGGTTCTTCGGCGAGCACGGCGCGCTCGTGCATGGCGCCTTCGGCGTGGCCAAGCCCGGCTATCGCATCGCGCCAGGCTGGACGGAGACGATCAGCCATCCGCTCGTCGTCCTCGCCGGGCTCGCGCCGAGCCTCGGGCTGTGGCTGCGCGGGCGAGCTGCCCGTGCCGGCGTCCGCAGCGCCATGCTCACGCTCGCGCTGGCGATGCTGCTTCGCTGCGTGCTCGACACGTGGGACACCGAGTACTACCTGCTGCCGTTCGTCCTCGCCGTGCTCGCGTGGGAGGTCTGTGCGCCGGTGGCGCGGCCGCCGGTGATCGCCCTGTCGGTCAGCGTGCTTGCCTGGCTGAGCTTTCAATGGCTGCCAGAACAGGTCTCACCGGACGTGCAGGCGGCGCTGTTCCTCGCCTGGGCACTGCCGCTCGCGGCGGTGCTCGCACGGCAGCTGCTGCGAACGCCCCGCGCGGCCCATCTCGCCAGCGGCGGCCCGGGCGGGCCACCGGGTGCTCAAGAGATCACCGTCAGCGCCTTGTCCAGGCCGTTGAGCACTTCCTGACCGTCCTCGCGGACGACCAGCAGATCCTCGATCCGCACGCCGAGCACGCCCGGCAGGTAGACGCCGGGCTCGACCGTGACGACGTTGCCCGCCTGCAGCCGGCGCTCGCCCTCGGTGCGCGAAAGGCGCGGGCCCTCGTGGATCTCCATACCCACGCCGTGGCCAAGGCCATGGCCGAAGCGCTCGCCCTGGCCCGCTCGCTCGATCGCCTCGCGCGCGACCGCGTCGACCTCGCGACCGGTGGGTCCGGCGCGCACCGCGGCGACACCGAGTTGCTGAGCTTCGAGCACGAGCGCGTAGATCTCTCGAGCCTGCTCGGGCAGCCGCTCTCCCGTCGCGTACGTGCGCGTGCAGTCAGAGCAGTAGCCGTCGTGAAGCGCTCCCCAGTCGATCGTCACGAGCACGTCCGCCGGGATCGGCTCGTCGCGCGGCTCGGCGTGCGGCAGCGCCCCGTGCGCACCTGCGGCGACGATCGAGGGAAAGCTCGCCGACGCGGCTCCCAGGCGGCGCATGCGCAGCTCCAGATCGATCGCCACCTCGCGCTCGCTGCGACCGACCAGGCCGCCTTCGAGCAGCCCGTGCAGGGCCTCGTCGGCCAGCTCGGCCGAGGCGCGCATGCGCTCGATCTCCTGCGCGTCCTTGACCGCGCGCAGGCGCTCGACGACCCCCGCGCAGGGAGCGAGCCGCCAGCCATCGGCGAGCGCCTCGCGCAGGCGCTCGTGATCGGCGACGGTGACGCTCGCGTCGTCGAACCCCAGCGTTCCGGGCGAGCCGGCGAGCGTCCGCGCGGCCGCCTGCAGCAGGTTGCCCGTGACGATCTCGCGCGCGAGCAGCGGCGCGACCTGCTCGGCCGACTGAGTCGTGTAGCGAAAGTCCGTGAAGAAGCGATGTCCGCCGACCTGCTCGCCGGCGGCCACCAGCGCGATGCCGTTGCTGCCGGTGAATCCGGTCAGGTAGCGCACGTTGACCGGCGTGGTCACGAGCAGCGCGTCTACCCCGCGCTCGGCCAGCTCGCCGGCCAACAGCTCGATGCGCTGCTCCTCGCGCCTGCGCGACGCGAGCTCGGTCACGAACGGTCCCCGTCGAGCTCTGCGCGCAGCAGCTTCAGCGCTTCGCTGTAACCATCGGCGCCGCGACCGGAGACGGTGGCGAAGCACAGGTCGCCGATCACCGACGTCCGCCGCCAGGCCTCGCGGCCCTGCACGTCTGATAGATGGATCTCGAGCGCCGGCAGCGCGGCGATCTCGAGCGCGTCGCGGATCGCCCACGCGTAGTGCGTCCACGAGCCCGGGTTGAGCAGGATCGCGTCGGCCTGGTCGCGCAGCGAGTGCAGATGCTCTACGAACGCCCCCTCGTGGTTGCTGTGAAAGAAGCTCGTCCGCAGCGCGAGCTCGCCCGCCTCCGTGGCGATGCGCTGCTGCAGCTCGGCGAGCGTCAGCGTGCCGTACAGCGCCGGGTCGCGCCGGCCGAGCTGGTCGAGGTTGACGCCGTGCATGACGGCTATGCGGTTTCGCGGCTCGCTCATCGTGAGCACCCCATCATCGCCGCGTCAGCTCGGCGACGGCGGACTGCAGTTCGTCTTGCGCGACCTCACAGCCGATCTGCGCTTGACCGGGCTCGCTGACGAGCACGAACGGCAGCGACTGCCCGACGCGCTTCTTGTCGCGCATCGCCGCACGCAGAACGTCCTGCACGTCGGCGCCGTCCAGCGTGACCGGCAGCTTGCGAGCCAGCAGCATCTCGCGAACCTGCTCACGCAGCGCCTGCGCGCCGGACAGCCGCAGAGCCGCGAGCAGGCCCAGCCCGACCGCCTCGCCGTGGCGGTAGCGCGCGTAGCCGGTCGCCGTCTCGATCGCGTGCCCGACCGTGTGCCCCAGGTTCAGCACCTGCCTCCGTCCCGCGTCGCGTTCGTCGTCGGCGACGACCGCGAGCTTCGTGCGCGCGCAGTCGAGGATCGTTTGCACATCCAGATCTTCGCCTTGTGAGACGCGCTCCCACAGCGCCCCGCCGCTGATCAGCGCCGTCTTCAAGACCTCCACCCAGCCGGCCGCGAGCTCCTGCTCGGGCAGGCTCTGCAATGTGTCGGGGTCGACGAGCACGCCGGCCGGCTGGTGATAGACGCCGACGTAGTTCTTTGCCTGCGGCAGGTCCACTCCGGTCTTGCCGCCGTAGGCCGAGTCGACTTGGGCCAGGAGCGTCGTCGGGACGTGCACGATCGGTACGCCGCGCTGGTAGGTCGCCGCACAGAAGCCCGCGAGATCGCCAACGACGCCGCCGCCGAGCGCGACCACGTGATCGCCGCGGTCGGCCCCGGCGTCGAGCAGCGCGCGCCAGACCGACTCGGCGGCGGCGAGCGTCTTGTGCTGCTCGCCGGGCGCGATCGCAATCGTGCCCGCCAGTCCCTGCAGCCGGTCGCCGTACAACTCGGCGACGGTTTCGTCGGTCACGCAGAACGCGCGCGAGGCGGAGCGATCCAGCGGCCACAGCTGCGCCGGGTCGCCGGCGCCGGCGGCGCGCAGCAGGCCGCGCCCGATCAGCACCGGGTACTCGCCGGAGGCGCTCTGAGCCCACACCAGGCGGGTCCCCGACGGAGCGCCAGCCAGCGCGCACAGCGCGTCGAGCACGCGCACGGAGCCGCCCCGCGAGAGCTGCGGCAGGAAGGCGTGTGCCTGGCCCTCGTACAGCTCGCGCCGCTCGCCGTGCAGCGCCAGGAAGGCCTCGCGGTCGCGCGCCAGCGGTCGACCGAGCGCTCCCTGCGCGGCCTCGGCCCCGCCCACCCGCTCCCACGCCTGCTCGGCCTCCACGTCCAGCAGCACGACGACGTGCGGCTCGAGCGCCGCGCGCACGCGCTCGGAGAGGATGCTGCCGCCGCCCAGCGCGATCACCGAGCCGGGCTCGGCGGCGCCGAGCAGCTCGCAGACGAGCTGCTCCTCGGCGGCGCGGAAGGACGCCTCGCCGCGCAGCTCGAACTCCGTCGCCGGCGAATGCCCCAAGCGCTCTGCCAGCAGCTCGTCGCTGTCCAGCGCCGTGACCCCGAGCGCCTGCGCGAGCTCGCGTGCGACGGTCGACTTGCCCGCGCCCATGAACCCGATCAGCACGAGCGCGCGGCGGGGCAAATGCTCTACGCCGGCCATCCGATCCGTTCGCGGTAGGCGCCGACCGCCGCCAGCACGTCGTCTATGTGGTCGCCGCCGAACTTGCGCCGGTAGGCATCGGCGAGCACGAATGCCACCATCGCCTCGCCGACGACGCCGGCGGCGGGAACCGTGCACGAGTCGGTGCGCTCGCGCAGCGCCTGCGCCGGCTCGTGCGTCTCGGTGTCGACCGAGCGCAGCGGCTTGGTCAGCGTCGGCAACGGCTTCATCGCACCGCGCACGATCAGCGGCTGACCGTTGGTCATGCCGCCCTCCAGGCCGCCTGCGCGATTGGTCTCGCGGTAGTAGCCGCGCTCTGAGGAGTAGTAGATCTCGTCGTGCGCCTGCGAGCCGGGCAGGCCGGCGACCGTGAAGGCGTCGCCCAGCGAGGCGCCCTTGACGGCTTGGATCGAGCAGATCGCCATCGCCAGGCGTCCGTCCATGCGCTCCTCCCAGGAGACGTGCGAGCCGAGTCCCGGCACCAGCCCGAACGCCTGCACCTCGAAGACGCCGCCAAGCGACTCGTTGGCCTTGCGCAGGTCGTCGATCTCGCGCACCATCGCGCGCGTGGCGTCCGCGTCGAGGCAGCGCACGGGCGAACTGTCGACTTCGGTGAAGTCCTGCAGCGTGAGCGCGCGGCCGGGGTCGGGCGCGTGCACGGAGGCGATCTGCACGACGTGCGAGCGAACCTCGACGCCGAGCGAGCGCAGAAACGCCTTGCACAGCGCCCCACCGGCCACGCGCGCGGCGGTCTCGCGCGCCGAGGCGCGCTCGAGGATGTTGCGCACGTCTGAGTGCTTGTACTTCTGCGTGCCCACGAGGTCGGCATGCCCGGGACGCGGCAGGTGCACCTCGGCCATCTCCTCGTGCACCGGCCAAGGGTTCATCCGCTCCTCCCAGTTGGCGTAGTCGCGGTTGGCGACCTGCAGGGCGATCGGGCCGCCGAGCGTGCGACCGTGGCGGACCCCCGCGGTGACCTCGGCGGCGTCGCGCTCGATCTTCATGCGCCCGCCGCGACCGTGGCCGAGCTGGCGGCGAGCCATGTCGCCGTTGAGGTCCTCGGGGGTGATCGCCAGGCCAGCGGGCAATCCGTCGACGAGGCACGTCAACCCAGGGCCGTGGGACTCGCCGGCGGTTATCAGACGGAGCGTCACGCTCCTAGCTTATTTGCTGCGCCGTCAGCCTCTGAGCGAGGCGCCCCACGTGGCGACGTGCGCACGTGCGACGAACGCCTGGTGCCCGGCGAACACGAGCACGCCCTTGGCGGCCGAGTAGCGCAGGCCGGGCAGCGCGGACAGTCCCGCGGCGCGCAGGAACCGCAGTCCCGCCTTCGATTGCGCGCGAAACGAACGGCGCGCGGCCGAGGCCGACGCCTTCGTCGCGTCGATGCTGACGACCTGCAGCTGGTAGATCACCGGTGCGCTTTCCAGGGGAACGTATTCGAGTTCCTCGACCTGACCCGGTTTGAGGTCGACCATCTGACATTGCGCGGCGCTGGGCAGGCAGGCGCCGCTTCCGCGCAGGATCGCTTCGCCGACGAGCGTGAACGATGCGCTCTTGCCTCCAGCGGTCACGCCGCGGAAGACGACGAGCGGTTGCGTGGGCGAGGGCAGCGGCTGCTGGCGCTTGAGGTTTTCGTAGGGCGTCAGCGACGCAGCAGGGGACGGCGACCCGGCGGGCACGGCTCCGAACAGCGCGGCCACGCGGTAGACGGTCTGCTTCTTGGGCTTGCTCGGGGCCGGTTTTGCTTCAGGCGCGGAGGCTCCGCCGCCGCCCTGCGCGCCGGTGCCCGCAGCGGACGTCGGCGGGGTAGCGGGCGAGGTGGAGGAAGGTCCAGATCCCGTGCTCGTCGCCGGCGCCGCGGCAGGCGTTGCCGCCGCGGTCGCCTTTGCTCCGGGCAGCGGCGCAAATGGGTTGCGCGAAGCCCCGGCGGCGCTGCGATGCGCGGATCCGCTGGTCGTCTCGGCCACCGGCTGTCCGGTGGCGGTCGGCGCCTGCGTGACCGGGATGCTCGGCGCAGAGACAGCGCTCGACAGCGGCGACACGGGCGAGCCGATCGGCGTCGAGCTCGCGGTCGAGCCACCGCCCAGCACCACGTAGGCCAGTGCGCCGACGAGGGCGACGCCGAGCAGGACGGCGATCGGCAGGATGCGCCGGTCGAGCAGGTCGGCCTTCAGCGAGCCGAGAAAGTCGGTCATGGGGCCACCCTTGCAATCGCGGGAGGAGCGGACGGGGAGCCGGTCGAGGCGGCGCCGGAGACGGGCGTCGTAGCGGTCCCTGTGGGGGATGCCGCGGTGGCGCCGCCGGTCAAGCCTTGCGTCGCGGGCAGCACGTACGCGGTCGCCGTGATCGTGCCCGTCAAGTGTTCGGTCGGATGCGCCCCAGTGGCGGTCGCGCTCGCCGAGGGCGAGAGCTTGGTGCTCTGGATCGTCAGCAGGCGCCCGCTGACCTGAAGACCACCCGACGTGGTCCTGGTCGTGAAGCGGTTCATCTGCTGGAACAGGTGATAGAGGTCGCTGAAGCTCCCGTTGAACACGAACGTGAACGGCATCTGCGTGAAGCCGGCGCTCGCGACACCCACTGCGGGCGCGCTCACCGTGGCCCCCGGCGATGCGCCGGCGGTCGCGCCGGTGGAGATCGACGTGAAGTCCACGTGCTTCTGGTTTGACGCCTGGGCAAGCTGGTAGATCAGCGAGGGCACTTCCTCGCCGGCCGGCACGGCTTTGCCCAGGCTGACGATCGACGCGTAGGCCGACGCATATCGCGTCTGGTCCGCTCGCGCGCTCGCGACCTGCCCTTCGGCGCTGGCCAGCTGCGCGCTGGCGGCGGCGACCTGCGCATTGAGCGACGAGGCCTGCTTGCGCTCGGGAGAGACCACGAGCAGGTAGACGGCCGCGAGCATCGCAAGCGCTCCCAATCCGATCAAGACGAGACGGTCGCGGGTGGTCATCCTCCTGCCCCCTTCTGTGCGGTGAGCTTTGTCGTCGAGCCGATCGTCGATGAGCTCGGCAGCGGGTCGAAGGTGATCTGCACCGTGAACACCGGCTGATTGCCCTTGCAGTTGCCCGACCCGCCGGCACTCGCCGCAGAGGATGCGCTCGTAGCGGACTTCGTCGAGCTCTGCAGCGTGACTTCACTGACGCCGTCGATCAGGCGCAGGCGCTGCAGCGTCAAGGCGACCTCTTGCTGGCTGGTCGCGCAGCCGCTCAGCGTGAAGGTGGGAACGCTCCCCGGCGGAGTCGCCGAAGTTGCCGTGGCGCCGGCGCCGGCGCCCGCGGAGGCGGGACTCGCTGATGCCGCGGAGCTGGACGAGCCGGCGGCCGCCGGATGGCTCGCAGCAGCGGAGGCCGGCGGCGCGGATGCCGAGGCTCCGGAGGTCGGGCCGATCGTGCCGTCCAGCGACGTGATCGAGGCGTCGCGCGGGAGCACGCGCCCAAGCTCGTGAAATGCGTGGGCCCAGTCAAAGCGCGCATCCACGAGGTCTGACACGGCCTGCAGACGTTGCTGGCGCAGGGCGGTGAAGCTCGTGTACGGCGCGAGCTGTGCGGCCTGCGCCTGAGCGCTCTGAGCCCGAGCCGTCAGCGAGGCGGCCTGCGCGCGGCGGCTTGAGATTTGATGGTGCGCGATGCCGTACAGCAGCGCGAGGATCACCAGGCCGCCGAGGACGGCGAGCACCGCGTATGCGCCGCCGCCGGAGCGACCAACGCCCGGCCCGGCACCGGAGCGGCTTTCCGAAGGAATCAGGTTGACGGCCCTCATCGGGGCGCCTCCTCGCAGGCCAGGCCGGCGGCCACGGACAGGCGGCTCGTGGAGACCTTGCCCGCCAGGCCGGTATCCGCCACGCCGACGGCCTCGCGGCGCACCTCGAATCCCAGCGAGGACTGAAGCGCCTCGGCGAAGCCAGGCAGGTCCAGTGCAGCGCCGCTGAGCACCACGTGCGAAACCTGGCCGCCCTCGTCCTGGGAGCGATGGAAATCGAGCGAGTTGCGTACCTCGCCGGAGATCTCGCGAATGCCGTTCTCGAGCACCGCACGGATCTCCGCGTCGGACTGCGGCGCGACCGGCTCGGCCTCCTGCACGAGCTCGCCGGCCTGCGCGGCGGCGGAGATCGTCTCCGAGTAGCCCATCGCGTTCTCGCGTGCCGCGTGGTCCTCAGAGCTGAGCGCGACGGCCGGTTCGGGCGAGGAATCGACCTCCTGCGGCTCGCCGGACACCTCGGGCTCGAGCTCCGGCCGTGCCAGGTCGATTGGCGGCGGCTGATCGACGGAGACGGTGAGGTCGACTTCGTTGAGCAGCGTACGCGCCTGTTCGACCGGGATGCTGCGGCGCTCGGCGATCTCGGCGGCCATCGACTCCAGCCCGCCGCCGACGACGCGTGTGAAGCGACAGGTCGTCCCATCGGCGATCGCGAGGTTGGTCAGGCCGTCGACGTTGAGGTAGAGCACCCTGCCCGCTTGATCTTCTTCGCGGTGGTGCAGCGAGCGGATCAGGGCGAATGCGGAGAGATCGATGCCTTCCGCCGTGAGCCCCGCGCCGCGCACGGCGGCGAGCAGCTTCTCGACCATGTCGCGCTGAGCCGCGACGAGCACGACGCGCTGGCGCGGCCCGGCGGGGGTGTCAACGACTCCCAGGGGATGGAAGTCCAGCACGGCGCTGTTCAGTGGCATCGGCACCTGGTCCTGTGCCTGGAAGCGAACGGCTGCCGCGAGCTCCTTGCGGTCGGTGAGCGGCGGCAGCTCGAGCGTGCGCATGACCGTCCGCTGGTTGGCGATGCCCACGCGCACGCGCTTGCTCAACTTGTTCTCGGCGAACAGCTCGCGCAGCGCCTCGCTGAGCGCGGCCTGGTCGACGACCTCCCCCTCGCGCACCGTATCGGAGGCGAGCGGCAGGGCGGCGGCGCGTTCGGCGAGGACCGAGCCGTTGACGCGCGCCTTCACCGCGGCGATCAACCCCGGCTGGATGTCCAGCCCGACGATGTCAGGGCCCGCGCGGCGGCCGAGCTTCACGCTCGGCAGACCGAGCTTCAGATTGGGCAGAGATGGCATCTTGATCGGTGTCATGGTGAGTCGCGCGCGGGCCGCTCGCAGGTCCCGTATCGGCGCGCCGGGCAGCACGCTTTAGGGCTGCGTGCGCTCCTACAGGAAGTGATTGACGTAGAGGTCGATCAGCGGTTGGCCGGCGAACACCGCGACGAGCGCTCCGAGCGCGAGGAACGGGCCGAACGGAACCGCCGTCTTGCGCCCCGCCTGCGCTCCCTTCTGGGCGATGATCGCTGCGCCGACCAGCACGCCGGCGAGTAGCGCGACGAGCATCGCCGGCGCCACGGCGCGACCGAGGAACAGGCCCATGACGCCCGCCAGCTTGACGTCGCCCATGCCCATGCCGCCGGGATAGGCGAGCGCGGCCAGCAGCAGCAGACCGCCCGCCCCGGCCGCGGCGATCAGCCGTTCGGGCTCGCCCGCCGGATCGAGCGCCAGCCCGATCACCAGCGCGAGCACCGCTCCGAGCGCGGTGATGGCGTTGGGGATGATGCGGTGCTCGAGGTCGATCATCGCCGCCGGCACGACGAGCAGGATCAGCGCAACGCTGAGGGCGATGCCCGAAGCCGAGGCGTGCGCCAGGACGGCGCCTACGCACAGCGCCGCGGTGAGCGCCTCCACGAGCGGGTATCGCGGCGAGATCGGCGCCGTGCAGCTGCGGCAGTGGCCGCGCAGCAGCAGCCACGAGAGGATCGGGATGTTGTCGTAGGGCTTGACCGGCGTGGCGCACTTCGGGCAGTGCGAGGCCGGGGAGATCAGCGACTCGTGACGGGGCAGCCGATAGGACACGACGTTCAAGAACGAGCCGACGATCGCGCCCAGTACGCCGGCAAAGGTGATGGCCTCCATACGGGAGTGATCGGCCGCGGAGACGCCGCGCTTGAGCTGAAGCTGGGGCGCCACGGTGCAGCGACGCCATGGAACGCGAAAGGGGCGGCCAGATGGCCGCCCCTTTCGTAAGCCGCAGCGGACCTGATCTCTCAGGTTCGCGTGCCGCTACCAGGTACCGCCGGCGCTACATCCACCTTTACCGGACGGAGAGCAGGTACGCGTGATGCTGCCTTTGGTGTTAGTGAGTTTGTAGACGTCGCCGGTGCCTTTGGCAGTCGACGAGACTTCGAACCCTTCACCACCGGCTTCGATGACCGGTTCGGCCGCCGCTGCGGTGGTCGTGTCTTTCAGCGTAGGCTCGATTGCCTGCAGCTTCGCAAGCGTGCCGCCGGTGAAGCTACCGCTGTTTTCGCTGGCGTACGCCTCCTCCGTCGTCTGCAGGGTTCCCACCTGCGTCTTTGCGGCGGAGTCGTTGGCCTTGCTGGTCTGGCTCAGGAACGCGGGAATGGCGATCGCGGCCAGAATGCCGATGATCAGGATGACGACCAGGAGCTCGATAAGAGTGAATCCACTCTCACTGTCCAAGCGCTGGCGCAGTCGATTCAACATGTGAATCCTCCTAGGATCCGTTATTAGAGCGCCAGCTCTTGGCCCATCGCCCGTAAGTGGCGATACGTCCCCCGGTCGGCCGGTCCGTTAGGACTGGCTTGTGAGGGCCGCCGGCTTTGCTACACACCCCGAGAGGTGTACTGCCTTGGCACCTCGACACTGGCTTTGTCAGCCGGTGCATCGACCCTGGCCCCTGCGATCTTTAATTCTGCATCCGTGTTGGACGCATGCACTATTCGGGCTCGGCGGAGTCCTCGGTCTCGCTGCTGGCCTGCGGCTCGTTCTCGAGCCATCTCGCCTGCGCATCGATGCCCGGGACACGCACGCCGCCGCCGTCGCACCAGGGGCAGGTGACCGTGCTGGGGGCACCTCCGAGATTGGAGATCAGCTTGCCCGTGCCGCGGCAGGGCATACACTCCCGCGGCCCTTGGGACTCCTCGGTTCGATCTGCGCTGTCGGTCTGCTCGCTCGCCACGAGTCGATGACACTAGCGTTCTGCAGATGAGAAGACCGGTCCAAGCACACCAGTGGGTCGCGCTCGCTGCGATCACCGCGGCCGCCGCGGCGCTGCGGCTGATCCTCATCGGCAAGGTCGCACCGGACCCGTTCTACGACGCCGCCGTGCGCAGCATGGGGCTCTCATGGCACAACTTCTTCTTCGGCGCGTTCGAGCCCGCGGCCAGCGTGTCGATCGACAAGCCTCCGGTCGACCTGTGGCTGCAGGTGGTCAGCGTGAAGGTCTTCGGCTTCTCCTCGACGACGCTGAAGCTCCCGGAGGCCTTCGCGGGAATCGCCGCCGTGCCGCTGCTGTTCCTCGCCGTCCGGCGCATGTGGAGCGCGAGCGCGGGGCTGGCTGCGGCGGCGGCGCTGGCCGTTCTGCCCGTCGACGTAATCACCTCGCGCAGCGACACGATGGACGGCGTGATGATGCTGCTGATCGTGCTCGCGCTGCTGCTGATCCTGCGCGCGTGCGACACGGGGCGGCTGCGCTGGCTGCTCGCCGGGGCGGCCGTGATGGGGCTGGCCTTCGACGTGAAGATCCTCGAGTCGCTCGTGGCGCTGCCCGCGCTGGCCGTGATCGCGCTGCTGGGATTCCCCGCCGCGCGCAAGCGGCGCGTGCTGGCACTGGCTGCCGCGGGCGCCGTGTACGTCGTCGTCGCGCTCGCATGGCTGAGCGCCACTCTGCTAGTGCCCGCGCACGACCGGCCGTGGGCGATCGGCTCGACCAACGGCAGCGCGTGGAACGCGGTGTTCGTGTTCAACGGCACCGACCGGCTCGGCGGCAAATCGCCCGAACCGCAGTTCACCGTCTACGAGCCGGGGCACGAATACCCGGTGGCCACGCAATCCCAGCGCGACCACATCCCGATCGTGCCGCCGTCGCCCACCCGTCTGCTGGCGCGCGTCGGTCCGCTCTCCGGCGAGCGCCTGGGAATGGAGCTGCTCGCCGCGCTGCTGCTGGGGATCCCCGCGCTGCTGTGGAGCCTGCGACGGCGCCGAGCAGCCGCGGCGGCGGACGAGGGCGAGGACGCCGAGGTCGACGAGGTCGGCCGGGGGCCGGGACGTCTGCGTCTCGCCGTGGCGGCGGGCCTGGGCCTCTGGCTGCTGACGGGCATCGTGCTGTTCAGCCACATGGCCCGCCTGCACCCACGCTATGTCGAGGGTCTCGTGCCGGCGGTCGCCGCGACGCTTGGCATCGGCGCTGCGTGGGTCAGCGAGGCCCGCGGGCGAGCACGTCTGGTCGTGCTCGCGGTGAGCCTCGCCGTCGTCGTCTTCTACGGCGAGCGCCTGCTCTACGGCACAACGTCTGAGTGGTGGATCTCGCTGCTGGCAGCGCTCAGCGCCGTCGCACTGGCGGCGCTGGCCAGATGGCCCGCGGTGCCAGCATCGCTGCGACGGCTGATGGCTCCGTCGGGCGTGCTCGTATTGACGCTGTGCGCGGTGCTGGCGATCTCCGTCGGCACCGATATCACCTCGATCGACCAGCACGTCACCGATGCGGGCTACGTCGGCGCACTGCCGGTCGAAGAGCAGCGTCTGGTCAGCGATTACCTGCGCGCGCACCAGGGCCGCGCACGCTATGAGGTCGCGGCGCAGTCGGCGACGCAGATCGGCTCGCTGATCGTGCAGGACGCGCGTCCGATCGTGATCCTCACCAGCTACGGCGCGCGCGTGTTCACCTCCGTCGACAAGCTCAAGCGACTGATCGCCGCCGGCGAAGTCCGCTACGCCTTCTTGAACTCCTCCTGCCCGCACCGCATCTCGCCGAAGAACCCCGCGTGCTCGGCGCCTGCGCAGTGGATCCGCGCACACGGCACCGACGTCTCTCGCGCGGCCGGCCTGCCTCGCGGCAAGGTGCTCTGGCTGCTCCCCGGGGCAAAGCCGTGAGCAGCGAGCGCCCGCAAGGCTCATCGCACGGCTCCTTCGAGTCGCTCGCGCAGCAAGCACGGGCTTCCGGGCGCCTGGCGCTGGACACCGAGTTCGTCGGCGAGGGCCGCTACCGCACGCTGCTGTGCCTGATCCAGCTGGCCGTCACATCGCCGGACGGCAGCGACAGCCGCATCGAGGTGCTCGACCCGCTGGCCGAGGACTTCGACGGCGCACCGCTGGCCGAACTGCTCGCAGATCCGGCTGTGGAGATCGTCGTGCACGCCGGTCGCCAGGACATCGCGCTGGCGCGCAGGGTGCTCGGCGCCGAGGTGACCAACGTCTTTGACACGCAGGTCGCAGCGGGCTTCGCGGGCATGGGTGCGCAGTCGTCATATGAGGCGCTGCTCAACGACGCACTCGGCGTGCGCCTGGCCAAGAGCGCGAGCTTCACGCGCTGGGACGTGCGCCCGCTGTCCAGCGAGCAGCTGGCTTACGCGCGCGGCGACGTCGAGCACCTGCTCGAGCTCGCCAGTGAGCTGCAGCGCCGCCTGGGTCAACTCGGGCGCCTGGACTGGGCGCGCGAGGAGTGCGCGGCGCTGCAGGGCTCAAGCGACGAGCGCGACCTGCAGACGGTCTTCGCTCGCCTGCCGCGCGTGCGCAACCTCAGCTCCTCCGTGCGGCCGATCGCACGGGCGCTTGTGCAGTGGCGCGAGGAAACCGCCAAGCGGCGCGACCGCCCGGTGCAGGGCGTGCTCAGCGATGCAGCGCTGATCGAGATCGCCAAGCGAAAGCCTTCCTCCAGCGCCGAGCTCGAGCAGATCCGCGGCGCCGGCGCGGCGAACCTGCGAAAGCGCGGCGAGGAGCTGCTGGCCGTCGTGCGCGGCGCCCGCGAGCTGCAGCCCGAACCGGCTCCGAGTGAGGCGCGGCCACCCGCGCCCAAGCCCGAGGACACGCCGCTGATCGCACTCGCCGAGGCGCTGCTGCGAGCGCGCGCGCGCGAGGCGGGGCTGGCGTATGAGCTGCTCGCCGCGCGCGCGGACCTGCAGGCGATCGTCGCGGCGTGGCGCGCGGGCGACACGGAGGCCGACGTGCGCACGCTGCGCGGCTGGCGGCGAGAGCTCGCCGGCGCCGAGCTGCTCGCGCTGCTGGACGGGCGTGTATCGCTGGCGGTGCTCGGCGGAAGCCTGCGGATCACCGCGCCGGCGCCATCCGACAGCTCCCCAGCGGCGCCCTGACCGTGCGCCCCGCCTATTTGATGTTGTTGTAAACGGTGAACAGCGGCATGTACATCGACACGACGATGAAGCCGACGATGCCACCGATCACCACGATCATGATCGGCTCGAGGATCGAGGTGAGCGCCTTCACCGACGCTTCCACCTGGTCCTCGTAGAACTCGGCGACCTTGTCGAGCATCGCGTCCAGCGCGCCCGTTTCCTCGCCCACGCCGACCATGTGCGTGACCATCGTCGGGAAGATCGGCGCCTGTGCGAGCGGCGCGGCGATCGTCCCGCCGCGCTTGACCGACGCGATCACGCCGTCCATCGCCTCCTCGACGGCGACGTTTCCACCGGTGCGTCCGGTGATGTCCAGCGCCAGCAGCAGCGGCACCCCGGCGCCCGTCAGCGAGGACAGCGTGCGCGACCACCGTGCGACGGCGATCTGCTGCACGATCGTGCCGATCTTCATCGGGATGTGCAGGCGGAAGTGATCCCACTGCGGACGTCCCCACGAGGACTTCTTCCACTGCAGGAAGGCAAAGGCGACGCCTCCGGCGAGCAGGAAGATCAGCCACCAGTAGCCGGTCACGGCGTGTGAGAGGAACACCGAGACCTTGGTGATCGACGGCAGTTCGCCGCCGAACTGCTTGAACACGCCCTCGAACACGGGCACGAGAAACGCCACCAGCGCCATCATCACGCCGACCGCGAAGATGATCACGAGCGTCGGGTAGACCATCGCCGATTTGATCTGACGGCGCAACGACGCGTCCTTCTCCAGCTGGTCGGCGACGCGCATCAGCGCCCCCTCGAGCACACCGCCCGCCTCCCCGGCCTGCGTCATCGCCACGAACAGCGGGCTGAAGACCTTCGGGTGGCGCCCCATCGCGTCGCTCAACGAGATGCCCGCCTCGACGTCCTTGCGCACGGCGACGAGCGTTTCCTTGAGGAACTTTCCCTCCGTCTGCTCCTCGAGCACGTACAGAGCGCGCAGGATGCTCATGCCGGAGGAGATCATCGTCGCGAGCTGGCGCGAGAACACGGCAAGTTCGTTGGCCTTGACTTTCTTCAGGAACGACAGCTCGATCTCGCGCGAGGCGTGCTTGTCGGCGATCTCCAGCACGATCAGCCCGCGCTGCTTGAGCTGGTCGGAGACCGCCTGCTTGGAGTCGGCCTCCAGCTCTCCGCGCGCCTTGACGCCGGCGAGGTCCATGGCCTTGAAGACGTATGTGCTCATCGCGCCAGTCCTCTACGCGGCGGCCCGCTGGCCGAGGTTCAGCGTCTCGGCCCCGAGCAGGCGGCCCAGCTCCTCCGGCGTGGACGAGCGCGATTCGGCGAGCTTGCGTGTGATCTGCCCCTGGCGTACGAGCATCGCCAGCGACGTGTCCATCGTCTGCATCCCGGCCGCCGAGCTGGTCTGCAGCACCGAGTAGACCTGGTGGGTCTTGCCCTCGCGGATCAGGTTGCGCACGGCCGGGTTGGGCACGAGCACCTCCGTCGCGACGACGCGGCCGGAGCCCTCGGCGTTGGGCAGCAGCTGCTGGGTCATGATCCCCTGCAGCGCGACCGACAGCTGGACGCGCACCTGTCCCTGCTGGTGGGCGGGGAACACGTCGATTATGCGGTCGATCGTCTGCGCTGTGTCCTGCGTGTGCAGCGTGGCGAACACCAGGTGGCCGGTCTCCGCCGCCGTCAGGGCGGTGGAGATCGTCTCCAGGTCGCGCATCTCGCCGACGAGGATCACGTCGGGGTCCTGGCGCAGAGCGGCTTTGAGAGCGGCGGCGAAGCTCTGTGCGTCGGATCCGAGCTCGCGCTGGTTGACCATGCACTTCTTGTGGCCGTGCAAGAACTCGATCGGGTCCTCGATCGTGAGGATGTGCTCCTCACGCGTCTCGTTGATCTCGTCGATCATCGAGGCCAACGACGTGGACTTGCCCGAGCCGGTCGGGCCGGTCACGAGCACGAGGCCGCGCGGCTTCTTGCAGAACTCGTGGACGACGGGCGGCAGGCCCAGGTCGTCGATCTGCGTGATCACCGACGGGATCAGGCGGAAGGCCGCGCCGATGGCTGACCGCTGGAGGTAGGCGTTGACGC
>DASYKG010000012.1:0-11763 GCA_035995645.1 Solirubrobacteraceae bacterium | reverse complement strand
GGACGCGGACCTTCGGGCGCTGCATCACCTCGGCGTCGGCGACCTCGATCCCGGCGTCGATCAGCGCGGCGCGGACCGCGGCCAGGTCGCCGGGCTCGGTCAGCACCTCGTAGACGTCGTCGTCGAGCACGATGTCCTCGGCGCCGGCCTCGACCGCTGCCAGCAGGTCGTCTTCGGAATAGCGCGTCGCGTCGACGACGATCGTCCCCTTCTTGTCGAACAGGTAGGCCACCGAGCCGGGCTCGCCGAGGCTGCCGCCGTGCTTGGAGAAGGCGTGGCGGACCTCGGCGCCCGTGCGGTTGCGGTTCTCGGTCATCGCCTCCACCAGCAGCGCCACGCCGCCCGGGCCGTAGCCCTCGTAGAGAACCGTCTCGATCGCGTCGGCCTCGCCGCCCTCGCCGGTTCCCTTGGCGATCGCGCGCTCGATGTTGTCCTTGGGCATCGACGCTTCTCTGGCCTTGCGGATCGCCAGCTCGAGCGACGGGTTGCCGGCGGGATCGCCGCCGCCGTCGCGCGCGGCGACCATGATCGCGCGCGTGAGCTTGGAGAAGTGCTTGCCGCGGCGCGAGTCCACGACCGCCTTCTTGTGCTTGATGCTCGCCCACTTGGAATGTCCGGACATGCACCGAAGTCTACGAATACCCCGCTCGCGGGGGTGGCCGAGAGCGCGACCGAAGCCGCCGCGCGCGGACGCATAGGATGGGCGGCCGCATGAGCGTCTCGCCACCACCTGAGATCTTCAAGGCGTATGACATCCGCGGGATGTACGGCGAGCAGATCGACGGCGACGTCGCCGAAGCGATCGGCCGCGCGTTCGCGCACGTGCTGGGCGAGCTGGCCGGCAAGCCCGTCTCGCAGTTGCGCGTCGGCCTCGGGCGCGACATGCGCCTGAGCGCGCCCGAGCTGGCCGCGCGCTACCGCGAGGGCCTGCTCGGCGCCGGCGCGAACGTGATCGACGCCGGGCAGGTCGGCAGCGAGATGCTCTACTACCTCGTCGGCTCGCGCGAGCTCGACGGCGGGCTGATGTGCACGGCCTCGCACAACCCCAAGGCCTACACCGGCGCCAAGCTCGTCCGCGAGGGCGCGATCGCGCTGTCGGGCGACTCGGGCATCCAGGACATCCGCCGCCGCATCGAGGCCGAAGCCGCGCCCGACGCCGCCGCAGGCGACGCTAAGACCAAGGCTCCTGAGCGCGGGACGTTGCAGGAGGTCGATCTCTACGAGGAGTTCCAGGCGGCCGCGCTGAAGTTCATCGACCCGGACGTAGTGCGTTCGGCGCGCAGACCGTTGAAGGTCGTCGTCGACGGAGGCAACGGCATGGCCGGTCCGATGGTCGGCCCGCTGCTTCAGAGCCTCGGCCTGGAGCTGATCGAGACCTACTGGACCCCCGACGGCAACTTCCCCGACCACGAGCCCAACCCGCTGCTGGCGGAGAACCGCCAGCTGATCATCGAGCGCGTGCTCGAGACGGGCGCCGACCTCGGGATCGCCTGGGACGGCGACGCCGACCGCTGCTTCTTCATCGACGAGACCGGCGCATTCGCCGACGGCGACTTCCTCACCGCGCTGCTGGCCCGGTCGCTGCTGGGCAAGAGCCCTGGCGAGGCGATCCTGTACGACGTGCGCGCGTCGCGCGCCGTGCCCGACACGGTCGCCGCGGCAGGCGGCACGCCGTTCATCAACCGCGTTGGCCACGCGTTCTTCAAGACGCGCATGCGCAAGGAGGGCTCGCTGTTCGGCGGCGAGGTCTCCGGTCACTACTACTTCCGCGACTTCTACTGCGCCGACTCCGGCACGATCCCCGCGCTGCTGATGCTCGAGATGCTCTGCAGCCAGGGAAAGTCGCTGGCGCAGCTGCTCGCGCCCTACCACGCGCGCTACTTCATCTCCGGCGAGATCAACTCCGAGGTCGAAGACCCGCTGGCGAAGATCGAGGAGATCGCCGAGCGCTACTGCGACGCCAAGCAGAGCCGCCTGGACGGGATCTCGATCGACTACGAGGACTGGCACTTCAACGTGCGTCCCTCGAACACCGAGCCGCTGCTGCGCCTGTGCCTGGAGTCGCTGATATCTCTCGAGGACATGGCCAGGCGCCGCGACGAGGTGCTCGCGCTGATTCGCTCGTCCGCGACGGCCGGGTCGTGAGCGACGACGCCGAAGCCGCCGCACGCGGCGTTGGCGACGACGAGGCCCGACGGCAGGAGCGCGAGCAGCTTGCGCTGGCCGCTGAGGCGGGAATCCATCGACTGGCGGTCCCCACGCCCTTTCGCGTGGGGCGCATCAACGCCTACCTGATCGAGGACTCGCCGCTGACGTTGATCGACTCCGGGCCCAACTCGGCCAAGGCGCTGGACGAGCTCGAGCAGGGCCTCGCGGCCCTCGGGCATTCCGTCGAGGACATCGAGCTGCTGGTCGTCAGCCACCAGCACATCGACCACTTCGGGCTCGCGGGCATCCTCGCGCGGCGCTCGGGCGCCGAGGTCGCCGCGCTCGACGCGCTGGCTCCGTATCTCTCGCGCTACGACGAGCAGGCCGAGGCCGACGACTCATACGCCGAGGGCATGATGCTGCGCCACGGGATCCCCCCCGAAGTCGTCACCGCCCTGCGCGCCGTGTCGGCGGGCTTTCGTGGCTGGGGCTCGGCCGTCGAGGTGACGCGGCCGCTGGCCGACGGCGGCGAGCTGCGCCTGCGCGACCGCACGCTGAAGGTGCTGCACAGGCCCGGGCACAGCCCCTCGGACACCGTCCTCCACGACGACGGATCGCAGACCGGCCAAGGTCCGATCTTGCTAGCCGCCGATCATCTGATCAAGCACATCTCCTCCAACCCCCTGCTCACGCGTCCGCTCGGCGCAGAGCCTGGCTACACCGGCTCGCGCCCGCAGGCGCTCGTCGCCTACATGCAGTCGCTGGCGCAGACGCGTGAGATGGAGCTCTCGCTCGTGCTCCCCGGCCACGGGCCGCCGATCGTCGACCACGTGGCGCTGATCGACGAACGCATGCGCCTGCACCGCCGACGCGCGCAGAAGATCCACCGCTTGATCGAGATGCAACCGCGCACGGCACACGAGATCGCGCACGAGCTGTGGGGCAACGTCGCCGTCACGCAGGCCTACCTGACGCTGTCGGAGGTGCTCGGGCATGTCGATCTGCTGCTCGGCGAGGACAGCGTCGTCGAACGCGAGAGCGACGGCGTCGTGCGCTTCGCCGCAGCGTAGGCGGCGGAGGGGCCGGGCACCGGCTGCCCGCATCCGCCGCGATCGAGATGTGCGTGCGCGAGTATCGCCGCTCGCGCGGGCAGGCGCCCGGCGAGCGCGCCGGGCGGTGGCGCATGCCAAGATTGCCCGCGTGAACGGCCATCCACCCGGCACGCAGCCGCCGCGGCGCTTTCGTCCGCGCCTGCACTGGGAGCTGGTGATCTGCAGCGTGCGCGGTCACGAGCTCGTCGGTACGGACGCCGCCGAGCTGCGTCCGCAGGACGCGCTGTTCGCCCGCGAAGACGCCGCCGGCACCCGCTGGTATCGCTGCCTGCGCTGTGACAGCTGGCTCGTGCTGCCCCGCCCGCAGCAGCCAGCCCGGCCGCACCCGCCCGAACGCGAGGAAATCGAGCTTCCGTTGCGCGGCAAGCCGCTGCGCGACAGGGTCGTGCTGCGGCTGATCGCACTCGATCGCGGCTTTCACTTCGTCGTCCTCTGCGCGCTGGGGGCGCTCGTGCTGCTGTTCGCGGCCGACCGCGCGACGCTGCGACAGACCTTCTACAAGGTGATCGCCGACCTGCAGGGCGGCGTCGCCGCCAACCAGTCGCACAGCACCGGCCTGCTGCACGAGATCGACAATGCCTTCACCACCTCATCCTCGCACCTGCACCTCGTCGGCGGCGTGCTCTTGCTGTACGGCATCGTCGAGGGCATCGAGGGCGTCGGTCTGTGGTTTCAGCGCCGCTGGGCCGAGTACCTGACGTTCGTCGTGACCACCTCGCTGCTGCCGTTGGAGGTCTATGAGATCGTCAATCGCGCCACCGTGTTCAAGGTGATCGCGTTCGTCATCAACGTCGCCGTCGTCGTCTACTTGCTGCGCGCCAAGCGCCTGTTCGGCGTGCGCGGCGGCCTCGCCGCCGAGCACGCCGAAAACGAGCTCGACCAGGGCTGGGAGGCGCTGGAACGCACGGCGCCGCCCGGCGGCGCCCAACTCAGCGGCGCGGCGCCTGCCCGCTAGGCGACCGAGTCCACTCCAGCAGCATCTCGTGCAGCCTGTCGTCGTCGGTCAACTCACTGTGAAACGCCACGGCCAGCAGCCGGCCCTCGCGCGCGGCCACCGGATGACCGTCGACCTGCGCGAGGATCTGTACGCCGTTCCCGTGCTCGGCGATCCACGGCGCGCGAATGAACACGCCGTGCAGCGGGCCTCCGGGCAGGCCGACCACATCCAGATCGGTCTCGAAGCTCTTGACCTGCCGGCCAAACGCGTTGCGCTGCGCGCGTATGTCCATCAGCCCGAGGTGAGCGCGGTCGAGCATGATCAGCCCCGCGCACGAGCCGAGCACGGGCAGCCCGTCGCCGACGAGCGCGCGCAGCGGCCCGGCCAGCCCCTCGCGCTCCACGCCGAGCATCATCGTCGTCGACTCGCCGCCCGGGATCACCAGGCCGGCGATCCCGTCGAGGTCCTCCACCACGCGTACCTCGCGCACCCGCGCGCCGAGTCGTCGCAGCACACGCCCGTGCGCCTCGAAATCGCCCTGCAGCGCGAGCACGCCTATCAGCGGCGCGCCGCTACCAGCCACGCTGCGCGAGTAGCTGCTCGCCGTCGAGCTTGGAGCTCTCCAGGCTGACCATCGCCGGCCCGAGGCCGCGCGAGGCGGCGGCCACGCGCTCGGGATCCTGCCAGTGCGTCGTCGCCTCGACGATCGCCCGCGCGCGCGCGGGCGGATCCTCGGACTTGAAGATGCCCGAACCGAC
This sequence comes from Solirubrobacteraceae bacterium, assembly GCA_035995645.1. Lineage (GTDB taxonomy): Bacteria > Actinomycetota > Thermoleophilia > Solirubrobacterales > Solirubrobacteraceae > Palsa-744. Next base: position 6,808 of record DASYKG010000012.1, on the reverse strand, counting down.
GAACACGCCTTCGGCGCCCAGCGCCATCATCAGCGCGGCGTCGGCCGGCGTGGCGATCCCACCGGCGCAGAACAGCACGACGGGCAGCTTGCCGTCGGCCGCCACCTGACGCACGATCTCAAGCGGCGCCGCCAGCTCCTTCGCCGCGGTCGCCAGCTCGGCGTCGGCCAGCGTCCCCAGACGGCGGATCTCACCGGTGACCGAGCGCATGTGGCGCACCGCCTCGACGATGTCGCCGGTGCCCGCCTCGCCCTTGGAGCGAATCATCGCCGCGCCCTCGCCGATCCGCCGCAGCGCCTCGCCGAGGTTCGTCGCGCCGCACACGAACGGCACGTCGAACGCCCACTTGTCGATGTGGTTCGACTCGTCCGCCGGCGTCAGCACCTCGGACTCGTCGACGTAGTCGACCTCCAGCGCCTGAAGCACCTGCGCCTCCAGAAAGTGACCGATGCGCGCCTTGGCCATCACCGGGATGCTCACCGCCTGCTGGATGCCGGCGATCATCTCCGGGTCGGACATCCGCGCGACGCCGCCGTCACGGCGGATGTCGGCGGGAACGCGCTCCAGCGCCATCACCGCCGCCGCGCCAGCCTCCTCGGCGACCGTCGCCTGCGCGGCGCTGACCACGTCCATGATCACGCCGCCCTTGAGCATCTCAGCAAGGCCCGTCTTGACGCGGAATGTCGACTCGTCACGCATACGAGCAGTCTATCCCGGGCCGGCGCATGCGCCCTGCGGCGCCTACTTGAGTCGGAAGGCCTTGATGCGGTCGTCGTATTGCGCGGAGTCCTGCGCGTAGACGCCGTAGGCGAGAGCTTGGATGAGGCTGAGCAGCGCCGTGTGCGAGCGCACGTACGCGGGGCTGTTGGAGGAGTAGTAGAGCTTGATCTGCGCGAGCTTTGCGACCTCCGAGAGCGTCGCGTCGGTGATCGCTGCAGTCTTTGCCTTGCGGTGGCGCGCGAGCTTCATCGCACGCACGACGAGCGGATGCGGGCGCCCGGCCGACAGGCCGATCACGAGCGTGCCCTGCTCGATGCGCCCGAGGCGGCTGAGCGCCTCCTGGGACGGGCTGGCGACGACGTCGACTCGCAGGTCGAGCAGCATCAGCAGGTGGCGCAGGTAGCTGGCGAAGAACGCCATCTGGTCGGTGCCCGCGACGAGCACCTTCTCGGCTGAGACGATCGCCTCGATCAGCGCTTCGACGGAGCTGCGCGAGACCTTGCGCGCGGTCTCCTCGACGTTCAGGTGGTCTGCCGCCAGTGCGGTCTCGAACTCGTTCTGGTCGAGCGAGAACAGCGGCGTGGACGGCGAGGAGGCGCCGGGCTCGGCGGACTTGGCGTGCACGCGGCGGTATTCCTCGCGCGCGGCCGCCTGCAGCTCGGGAAAGCCCTCGAAGCCGAGTGCCTGGGAGAAGCGCACGACGGTGGAGCTGGAGGTGTTGGCGCGGCGCGCCAGCTCCTCCGCCGTCTGAAAGGCCGCCTCGTCGAGGTGGTCGACGATGTACTGCGCGACGTCCTTCTGCGAGCGCGAGCACTCCTCAAAGCGCGCGCGGATGTACGTGGAGAGGTTCTGGTGCTCGCTCGTGCCCCCCAGCGGTGAGCGGCCGGGAGCCTGACTGTCGGTGGGAGGTGTGGCAACACGCTTCATCGGCGCTCTTGTTCGACGCCGCGGGCACTCACTCCTTCCAGCGAGCTGAACGAGCATGCGCCGGCGTTCGTCCCGGCGATGCAATTCGGCGCGGCCCGACGGTGATCCGCGAGCCGTGCCGCGGCGTAGATTGAGGTACGAGATGAGCGCACCAGCTAACACTGCGACGACGGTCGGGCGGGCGCTCAGGTGAGGATCGCGATCGTCGGCGCGGGCGTATCCGGGCTCGTAGCCGCGCACCTGCTGCACCGCGAGCACGAGATCGTGGTCTACGAGGCCAACGCGTACGCGGGCGGCCACACGAACACGATCCGCGTGGACACCGCCTATGAGACACATCACGTCGACACGGGCTTCATCGTGATGAACGACCGCAACTACCCCAACTTCACACGCCTGCTCGACCGCCTCGGCGTCGCGCGCCAGCCGACGCACATGAGCTTCTCGATCAAGGGCGAGGAGCGCGACTTCGAGTTCAGCGGCACGCCGCGCGGGCTGTTCTGCCAGCCGGGCAACCTCGCCAGCCCGCCCTTTGCCCGCATGGTCGTCGATCTGCTGCGCTTCAACCGCGCCCTGCGCGCCTTGCTCGAGCACGAGGAAAGCGGCGAGTCGATGCACGACTTCCTCTGCCGCCAACGCTTCTCGCGCGCATTCGTCGAGCGCCTGATCGTGCCGCAGATGTCGGCCGTGTGGTCGGCCGATCCGCGCAGGGCCGGCTCCTTCCCCGCGCGCTTCATCGCCGAGTTCTTCGCCAATCACGGGATGCTCGGCTTCCGCGACCGCCCGCGCTGGTCGACCGTCGCCGGCGGCTCCGCGCGCTACGTCGAGGCGCTGACAGCGCCCTTTCGCGACAGCATCCGCCTGCGCGCGCCGGTCAGCTCGGTCACTCGCCACGACCGCCACGTGGAGATCGTCGCCGCCGGCGCCGGCAAGGAGTCCTATGACCACGTGATCATCGCCACCCATTCCGACCAAGCGCTGGCGATGCTGCGCGACGCCTCCGCGCGCGAGCGCGCGCTGCTCGGGGCGATCGACTACCAGGCCAACGAGGCGGTGCTGCACACCGACAGCACGCTGCTGCCGCGCCGGCGAGCCGCGCGCTCGGCGTGGAACTTCCACCTGCTGCGCGAGCCCAAGCCGTTGAGCACGGTCACCTACTACATGAACCACCTGCAGCGGCTGACCGCGCGGGAGGACTTCTGCGTAACACTCAATCGCACGGAGGCAATCGACCCGGCGAAGATAATCCGCACGATCCCCTACGCCCATCCGATGTACACACCGCGCGGCGTCGCCGCCCAGGGCGAGCACGCGACGATCGGCGGCCTGCCGGCGCGCACGCACTACTGCGGCGCCTACTGGGGTTGGGGCTTTCACGAGGACGGCGTTGTCAGCGCGCTGCGCGCATGCGAGCCGTTCGGAGTGACCCTGTGAACGCAGCGGCCCTCGCACCCGTCGGCGGCCGCCCCGCCACGAGCCTTCAGGCATCTGGCGCACGTGCCTCGTGCCTGTACGAGGGGTCCGTCCGCCACCGCCGCGACGCGCCGCGCGACGAGTTCAGCTTTCCGCTGTTCATGGCCTACCTCGACGTCGACGAGCTGCCCGGTGTGTTCGACGCGAGCATGCTGTGGTCCGCTCGCCGCCCCGCGCTCGCATGGTTTCGTCGCGCCGACCACCTCGGCGACGCCGAGACGCCGCTGCGCGACGCGGTCGCCCACGTCGTCATGCAGCAGACCGGCATCGCCGTCGACGGCCCGATCCGGCTGCTCACGCACCTGCGCTACTTCGGGCACTGCTTCAACCCGGTCAGCTTCTACTACTGCTACGACAGCGCCGGCGAGCACGTCACGGCGGTGATCGCGCACGTCACCAACACGCCGTGGGGCGAGCGCCACGCCTATGTCCTGCCGGCGCACGAGCGCAGCGACCACGGCACGACGATGGTGCTGCGCGGGCGCTTTGCCAAGGCGCTGCACGTCTCGCCGCTGATGGGCATGGACCACACCTACGACTGGCGCGTGAGCGAGCCGGGCGAGCGTCTGTCCGTGCACATCCAATCGACGCACGACGGCGGCGAGCGCGCATTCGACGCGACGCTGTCGCTGCGCCGCCGCGAGATGACCGCCGGTGAGCTTCGCCGCGCGCTGCTGCGCCATCCCGCGCTGACCATGCGCCTGACGGCGCGCATTTACGCGCACGCGCTGCGGCTGCGCGTCCGCGGCGCGCACTACCACGCGCATCCCGGCAGGCGTCCGCAAGGCGCAGCGCCGCGCTGCAGCGACAGCGCCAGCACGAGCGAGCGACCCGTCGAGCGTGAGGTCGCGGCATGAGCGCCGCGCACCCCGCCGCCTCGCTGTCCGGTGCGCGCAGCGATCGCGGTCGCCCGTGGGACGGCGCCCGCTCGCCGATCGACCGCGTGGCGCGCTGGCTGGCTTTGCGCCTGCTCTCGCGAGCGCGCGGCGGTGAGCTCGTGCTCGTCGAGGGCTCGCGCAGGCTCGTCTTCGGACAGCGCTTGGCGCGCAGCCCGCTGACGGTCGTGCTGCGCGTGCGCTCGGCGCGCTTCTACCGCCAGCTGCTGCGCGGCAGCGTCGGGCTGGCCGAGTCCTACGTCGACGGGTTGTGGGACTGCGACGACCTCGTCGCGCTGACGCGCATCGCCGCGCGCAACGTCGGCACGCTCGATCGCCTGCGCCGTGCGTTCTCCCCCGTGCTGATCCCCACGCAGCGCTGGGCGCGCTGGCTGGAGCGCAACACGCCCGGGCGCGCGCGCGAGCGTGTCGCGGCGCACTACGACCTCGGCAACGAGCTGTTCTCGCAGTTCCTCGACCCGACGATGATGTACTCGTGCGCGGTCTTCGAGTCGCCGCAGGACACGCTCGAGCAGGCGTCGCTGGCCAAGCTTCAGCGCGTCTGCACGAAGCTGAAGCTCGGTCCACGCGATCACGTGCTGGAGATCGGCACCGGCTGGGGCGGCTTTGCGCTGTACGCCGCCGAGCGCCACGGCTGTCGCGTGACGACCACGACGATCTCCGCCGAGCAGCACGCCTACGCCACCGAGCGTGTGCGCGACGCCGGTCTGCAGGATCGCGTGACGGTGCTCTTTCAGGACTACCGCGAGCTCGCGGGCGTCTATGACAAGCTCGTGTCGATCGAGATGATCGAGGCGGTCGGCTGGCAGTACTTCCCGACCTTCTTCAAGCGCTGCTCGCAGCTGCTCGGCGACGACGGCGCGATGCTGCTGCAGGCGATCGTCATCGAGGACGACGCCTACGAGGTCGAGAAGGCGGCCAAGAGCTTCATGAACACGCACGTCTTCCCCGGCGGCTGCCTGCCCTCGCTGGAGGTGATCGGGCGCACCGTCGCGCGCGTGACCGACTTTCGCCAGGCGCACGTCGAGGACATCACCGCGCACTACGCGCTGACGCTGCAGCGCTGGCGCGAGCGCTTCCTCGCGGCGAGCGAGCGCCTCTCGGCGCTCGGCTACGACGAGCGCTTCCGCCGGCTGTGGGAGCTGTACCTGAGCTACTGCGAGGGCGGCTTTCGCGAGCGGCGCATCCAGGACGTGCAGTTGCTGCTGGCCAAGCCTCGCTTTCGCTGAGCCGCGAACGCGGCGCACGGCCGCGCGCGCGGGGCGCGAGGTAGGGTCCGCGCCATGCGCCGCGACCTGTTCGAAGACGTGCACGAAGACTTCCGCGCGAGCTTTCGCACGTTTCTGCAGCGCGAGGTGATCGGCGAGGACGGTCGCTATGGCGAGTGGGAGCGCGAGGGCCTGGTGCCGCGCGAGGTGTTCGCGGCGGCCGGGCGCGGCGGGTTCCTGGGCATGGCCGTGCCCGAGGCATACGGCGGCGCCGGCGCGGAGGACTTTCGCCTGAACCTCGTGATCGGCGAAGAGACCCAGCGCGCTGCCGTCGGCAGCTTCGGGCTGGGCATCACGCTGCACAACGACATCTGCCTCCCGTATTTCCTCAGCTACTGCAACGACGAGCAGCGCGAGCGCTGGCTGCCGGGCATCGCCTCGGGCGAGCTGATCACGGCGATCGCGATGACCGAGCCGGGCATCGGCTCGGATCTCGCCTCGATGTCCACGCGCGCCAAGCGCGACGGCGATCACTACGTCGTCAACGGCTCGAAGACGTTCATCACCAACGGCATCAACGCCGACCTGGTGATCACCGCCGTGAAGACCGACCCCTCCCAGCGCCACCGCGGCATCAGCCTGATGATCGTCGAGCGCGGCATGAATGGGTTCGAGCGAGGGCGCAACCTGGAGAAGATCGGCCAGCACGCGCAAGACACGGCCGAGCTGTCGTTCTCAGACGTGCGCGTCCCCGTGGTGAACCTGCTCGGAGACGAGGGTGAGGGCTTTCGCTATCTCGTATCCAACCTGCCACAAGAGCGCCTGTCTATCGCCGCCTCGGCCGTCGCGGCGGCGGAGGCGGCGCTGGGGTGGACGCTGGAGTACGTACGCGAGCGCCAGGCATTCGGCCAGTCGATCGGCTCGTTTCAGAACTCGCGCTTCACGCTCGCCGAGGCGCACGGCGAAGTGCAGATCGCGCGCGCCTTCGTCGACCGCTGCACGCAGGCCCTCGACGCTGGCGAGCTGACGCCCGAGGACGCTGCGACGGCCAAGTGGTGGTGCACCGACCTGCAGGGCAGCGTTGTCGACCGCTGCCTGCAGCTGTTCGGCGGCTACGGCTACATGCTCGAGTATCCGATCGCGCGCGCGTTCGCCGATGCCCGCGTGACGCGCATCTATGGCGGCGCGAACGAGATCATGAAGGAGATCGTCGGGCGTTCGCTGGGGCTCTGAGGTGATGGACGACGCCTGAGCTGCGGCCAGTCGCCTCGAGTGCCGTCACCGCGATCGGCTAGACGAGGCGGCGCTTCCCCTGCCGCCGGGCGTGACGTCTCCTAAGCGCTCTGCTTCGCCGCGACCGGCCGAAGCTCCGCCGCGAGCGCGACGAAGTAGTCCAGCGCGCGCGGGTTGACCAGCGAGTCCACGCTCGCCGCCTCGGCGACCGGCGCGCCCATGAGGATGCGCTTGACGGGGACCTCGAGCACCTTGCCCGACAGCGTGCGCGGCACCTCGTCGATCTGGCGGATCTCGTTGGGCACGTGGCGCGGCGAGCAGTCCTCGCGGATGCGGCGCTTGATCTGCGTG
>DASYKG010000011.1:0-21775 GCA_035995645.1 Solirubrobacteraceae bacterium | reverse complement strand
CGGCTCGCGGCGGCTGCGGGCCGTCGGCTCGACGGTCCGCGGGCAGGCCCCGAAGCGTCTGCGGGATGTGGGCGCGGCGCCCGTGCAGCGGATGTCGAGCGGGATCGGCGAGCTCGACCGTGTGCTCGGCGGCGGGCTCGTGCCGGGCTCGCTGGTGCTGCTCGGCGGCTCGCCCGGAATCGGCAAGTCGACGCTGACGAACATGGTCCTCGGCCATCTGGCGGGCGCCGGCCACAGGACGCTGTACGTCAGCGGCGAGGAGTCGGCCGAGCAGGTCAGGCTGCGTGCCGAGCGGCTCGGCCCGGGTGCGCTGAAGGTGCCGATCCTCGCCGAGACCGATCTCGACACGGTGCTCGACGCGATCGCCGCAGAAGGGCCGGCGGCGTGCGTGATCGACTCCGTGCAGACGCTCAACTCGGGTGAGCTCTCGGGCGCGCCGGGCTCGGTCGGCCAGGTGCGTGAGGTCGCCGGGCGAATCATGGAACTGGCGAAGGCACGCGGCACGGCCGTGATTCTCGTCGGGCACGTGACGAAGGAGGGCGCGCTTGCAGGGCCGCGCGTGCTCGAGCACCTCGTCGACTGCGTGCTGCAATTCGAGGGCGAGCGCGAGCGTCCATATCGCGAGCTGCGCGCGTTGAAGAACCGCTTCGGCTCGACGAACGAGGCCGGCCTGTTCGAGATGCGTCAGGGCGGTCTCGTCGAGGTGCTCGACGCGTCGGCACGCTTCGTCGCCGAGGCCACGCGCGCGCCGGGCAGCGTCGTGCTCGCTGCGATGGAGGGCTCGCGACCGCTGCTCGTCGAGGTCCAGGCGCTGGTCGCGCCGTCGGAGCTCGAGCAGCCGCGCCGCGTGGTTTCGGGCCTGGACCGCAACCGCCTGGCGCTCGTGCTGGCGATCCTCGGGCGCCACGGGCGGATCGGCACGGGCGGCTCGGACGTGTTCGTCAACGTCGTCGGCGGCGTGCGCGTGGACGAGCCGGGCTGCGACCTGGCGGTCGCGCTGGCGGTCGCCAGCGCCAGCCGTGGCGTCGCCCTCAACGGTACGCCGAGGGCCTGTTTCGGCGAGCTCGGCCTGACCGGCGAGCTGCGCTGGGTCGGGCACCCCGAGCGACGCCTGGAAGAGGCGGCGAAGCACGGCTGTGGCGAGGTGATCGCGCCGGTTGACAGCGGCGCCGGGGCGTGCGAGGCGGCGACGCTGCGCGACGCGCTGGCGCTTGCGCTGCCGGATCGCACGAGGCGTCTGGAGCAGGCCGTCGCGTGAGCAGTCGACCGCCCGTCCAGGAGGCGCTAAAGAAACGCTAAATGCCCTAGAATGGGGGATTGTGGCTCTGCGATCCGGCGAAGATTTCTATACAGAAGTAAGGCCGGAGCCGGGGTTGATGAAGGCACTGGAGATGATCGCTCCAGGGACGGCGCTGCGCGAGGGGATTGACAGCATCCTGCACGCGCGCACCGGCGGATTGATCGTGATCGGCGAGCCGGAAGACCTGAGCTTTCTCAACTCCGGCGGGCTGAGGCTGGAGATCGACTACACGCCGGCGTTCCTGTACCAGGTGGCGAAGATGGACGGCGCGATCGTGCTCAACGCGAACGCCACGAAGATCACCATGGCAAACGTCCAGCTGATGCCCGATCCGACGATCCTCTCGCACGAGACGGGCACGCGCCATCGCACCGCCGAGCGCGTCTCCAAGCAGACCGATGCGCTGGTGATCGCGATCTCCCAGCGCCGCGAGGTGGTCTCGGTGTACGTCGACGGGGCCAAGTACATCCTCGAGGACATCCCCGTCGTGCTCGCCAAGGCCAACCAGGCGCTTGCGACGCTCGACAAGTACCGCACGCGCCTGGACCAGGTGGCCACGCGGCTGACGGCGCTGGAGTTCGAGGGCGGCGCGACGCTGCACGACGTGCTCACCGTGCTGCAGCGCTCGGAGCTGGTCACGCGCATGGCCGTGGAGATCGAGCGCTACATCGTCGAGCTCGGCAGCGAGGGCCGCCTGATCGAGATGCAGCTGGAGGAGACGACCGTCGGCACAGCCGCGGAAAAGGCCTCGCTGGTGCGCGACTACCTGTTCGACTACTCCGACGAGGCGTTCGCCGCGGGGCTGGAGGAGATCGGTCGCCTGGCCCATCAGGACCTGCTCGACTTCGGCCGCTTGGCGGAGTTGCTGGGCTATGACCGCAAGCTGAACACGCTCGACTACCCCGTCTCCCCGCGTGGCTACCGCGTGCTCGGGCGCATACCGCGGCTGCCGAAGATCGTCGTCACGGAGATCGTCGGCGAGTTCGGCGGCCTGGACGAGCTGCTCGCGGCAACCGACTCCGAGCTGGAGGCGGTCGAGGGCGTGGGGGAGATCAGGGCCAAGGACATTCGCGAGGGCCTGCGCAGGCTGCAGGAGATCAACCTCGTGGACCGCTACCTGCAGACTTGAAGAGGGCCGACCTCCTGTCGGCCGAAACAAAGGAGAACACCATTCCGCCACAAGCAATACAAGATGATGCGTTGGAGGTCGAGCTCGAGGTCACTCGCGAAGTCGAGTTCATCGAGTTCGAGCTCGGCGATCATGTCGTCTACCCCCATCACGGCGCCGGCAAGGTGCTGAAGAAGGAGGAGATGGAGATGCTCGGCGAACGGCGCGAGTACCTGACGATCAAGATCCTCCACAACGACATGACCGTGAGGGTTCCGACCGAGAACGCCGCGCTGGCCGGCCTGCGCAGGGTGATCGACGAGGAGACCGTCAAGAAGGTTCTCGACGTGCTCCGCGACGAGGTCTCAGAGATGCCCAAGAACTGGAACCGGCGCTTCAAGCACAACCGCGACAAGATCAAGACGGGCGACATCTACGAGCTGGCCGAGGTCGTGCGCAACCTCTCGCTGCGCGAGAGTGAGAAGGGTCTGTCGACGGGCGAGAAGCAGATGTTCACGCGGACGAAGAAGATCCTCGCCTCCGAGCTGATGTACGCGCTGGACAAGGACGAGGAAGAGGCCGAGAACTACCTCGACGAGCTGCTCGCCGACTCTGCCACCAGCCAGATGGCCGGAGCCGCGGCCGAGTAACGGGCTTTCGCGCACGCTCCAGCGCCGGCGACGGCTTGCGGGAGCGTGCGCGACAGTCTTCGAGCATGACCATCGCGCTGATCGTTGCGGCCGGCTCGGGCGAGCGCCTGCGAGCCGATCGCCCGAAGGCGCTCGTGCAACTGGCCGGCCGGCCGATGCTTCAGTGGTCGATCGACGCGCTCGCTGCGATGGCGGAGGTGCAGCGGATCGTCGTCGCGCTGCCGCCCGGCACACAGGCGCCCGCGGGCGTCGTCGGCGTGCAGGGCGGAGCCACGCGCTCGGACTCCGTGCGCAGGGCGCTCGACGTGGCCGGCGACGGAGATCCGGTGATCGTTCACGACGCTGCCAGGCCAATGTTGACGCCCGCGCTCGCACGCGAGGTGACGGGCGCGCTGGGACAGGACGAGCACGCCGCCGCGGCGATCGCCGCGGCCCCCGTCAGCGACACGATCAAGCGCGTCGATGGAGACGGGGTCGTGATTGAGACCCTGGCGCGCGCCGGCCTGTGGGCCGTGCAGACGCCGCAGGTGTTTCGCCGCGACGCGCTCGAGCGCGCGCTCGACGTCTCCGAGGACGTGCTCGCCGCGGCGACCGACGACGCGTGGCTGGTCGAGCGCTCGGGGGGGCGGGTGATCGTCGTCGACGTCGGCGCCGAGAACCTCAAGGTCACCACGCCGCTCGATCTCGAGCTGGCCGACATGCTGCTGGCGCGCCGCTTGAGCGGCCTGAATCCTGCTTGAATCGCCTCGAAGCGCAAGTGCTCACCGACTACCACCTCCATCTGCGCCCCGACGACCTCGACGCGAGCGCGGACGAGTACTTCACCGAGGCCAACTTCGAGCGCTACCGCGCCGCGGCGAGCGAGCGCGGCATCGCCGAGCTGGGCGTCTCTGAGCACATCTATCGCTTCGAGCAGGCGCTCGACGTCTGGCAGCACCCCTTCTGGGTCCCTTTCGCCAAAGACGATCTCGACGTCTACTGCACGTTCGTGCGCGAGCGCACCGACCTGCGGCTGGGCATCGAGGCGGATTTCGTGCCCGGTGCCGAGGACCGCATCGCCAACCTGCTGGAGGCGCGCGACTTCGACTACGTGGTCGGGTCGGTTCACTTCATCCGCGAGGGGGCCGTCGACATGGACGACTACAGCGTGTGGGACTCCGGGCGCAGCGTCGAGCAGATCTGGCAGCGCTACTTCCAGACGATCGGCGAGGCCGCCCGCAGCGGGCTGTTCGACATCCTCGCGCACGCCGATCTCGTCAAGGTGTGGGGCGTCGAGCGTCCGCTCCCCGAAGGCGACCTGCGCCGCTACTACGAGCTGGCGATCGACGGCATCGCCGACTCCGGCATCGCCGTCGAGGTGTCCACGGCGGGCCTGCGAAAGTACGTCAAAGAGCTCTATCCCGCCCCCGCCTTCCTGGAGATGTGCCTCGAAGCAGGCGTGCCCGTCGCGCTGTCCAGCGATGCGCACCGCCCCGAGGAGATCGGCGCGGACTACGACCGTGCGCTTGAGATGCTCGAGCAGCTCGGCATAGGCGAGCTGTGCGTGTTCGAGCATCGCGAGCGCCGCCTGCAGCCGATCGGACCCGCGGAGAGCGATCGGTGAGCGCGCTCGTCGGCATCGGCTATGACTCGCACCGCCTCGCCGCCGGGCGGCGGCTGGTGATCGGCGGAGTGGAGATCGCACACGAGCGCGGACTCGACGGCCACTCCGACGCGGACGTGCTCGCGCACGCGGTGATCGACGCGCTGCTCGGGGCCGCCGGCCTCGGCGACATCGGCGAGCACTTCCCCGACACCGACGAGCGCTGGCGCGACGCCGACTCGATGGCGCTGCTCGCGCACGTCGTTGCCGCCGTTCGAGACGAAGACATGACGATCGTCAACGTCGACTGCACGCTCGTGATGGAGGCTCCCAAGCTCGGGTCCCACCGCGCCGCGATCCGCGAGTCGCTTGCCGGCGTGCTCGAATGCGAGCCGCGACGCGTCAACGTCAAGGCGAGCACCGGCGAGGGAATCGGCTTCGTCGGGCGCGGCGAGGGCGTCGCCGCATTCGCCGTCGCCAGCTTGCAGGCTCCCACCGGCGTGTTCTGAGCGCCCGCGACGTTCGCCCCCGGCGCCGGGGGCGGATAAGCGCGACGCTGGCGTCCGATAGCGCGCGAGTCGGCCGTAGGCGTCGCGCAGAGCGCTAGGGTTGCCGCGCGATGCGCGCGATACGCCTGCACGACACGCGCAGCGGGGAGGTGCTCCCGCTGGCGCCCGACGATCCCACCCGCGTGGGCATCTACGCGTGCGGGCCGACCGTGTACAGCCGCATCCACATCGGCAATGCGCGCCCGTTCGTCGTCTTCAGCGTGCTCAAGCGCTTCCTCGAGCACGAGGGCTACGGCGTCGATCTCGTGATCAACGTGACCGACGTCAACGACAAGATCTACGACGCCGCACGCGCTCACGATCGCCCGAGCGCCGAGCTCGCGGCGGAGATGACGGAGCGCTATCGCGCCGACACCGACGCGCTCGGCCTCGGCCGCCCCGACCACGAGCCGCTGGCGTCGGAGACGATCGGGCCGATCGTCGCGCACATCGCCGCGCTCGTCGACGGCGGCCACGCCTACGCGGCCGACGGAGACGTGTACTTCCGCGTGCGCTCGGACGCCGCCTACGGCAGCCTTTCGCACCGCCGGCCCGACGACATGGATCAGGGCGAGGACGTCGAGGGCGCGCAGCGCAAGGAGGATCCGCTGGACTTCGCGCTGTGGAAGGGCCACAAGGAGGGCGAGGACACCGTGTGGGACTCGCCGTGGGGGCCCGGGCGCCCGGGCTGGCACATCGAGTGCTCGGCGATGGCCGAGCAGCTGCTCGGCGTCGGCTTCGACATCCACGGCGGCGGTTCGGACCTCGTGTTTCCGCACCACGAGAACGAGGCCGCGCAGACGCGCGCCGCACGTGGCTCGGAGCTGGCGAAGCTGTGGATGCACAACGGCATGATCCAGTTCACCGGCGAGAAGATGGCCAAGTCGGTGGGCAACATCGCCCTGCTGCACGAGGTCGTCGAGCAGCACGGCTCAGAGGCCGTCGTCATGTACCTGCTCGCAGGGCACTACCGCCAGCCGCTGGCCTTCTCGCCCGGCGAGCTCGAAGATGCCGACCGCCGTGTGCTGCGCGTTCGCGATGCGCTGCGGCGCCTCGACGCGGGCGCGCCGAGCCCGCCGGACATGGCGCAGCACAAGGAGGCCTTCTTCGCGGCGCTCGCCAACGACTTCAACACCCCCACCGCGCTCGCCGCCCTGTTCGAGTGGGTGCGTGAGGCCAACCGCCGCGGCGGCGGCGTCGGCGATGCCGACGTGCGCGAGATGCTCGGCGTGCTCGGACTCGGCGAGTTGACGCCGCTGCAGAGCGCCGGCGACGTCCGCGTGAGCGACCCGCAGGCCGTCGCGCTGCTGGCACGGCGCGAGCAGGCGCGTGCCGAGCGTGACTTCGCGAGGGCCGACGAGATCCGCGAGCAGCTGCGGGCGTTGCAGTGGGAGATCCGCGACGGGCCCGCGGGGCCCGAGCTGGTCCCGATCTCCAGACAGTGATCGTCTACGGCCGCAATCCCGTCCACGAGGCGCTGCACGGCAAGCGCGCGGCGCACGTCAGCGACGTATGGGCGATCGCATCGGCGGCGCGCGAGCCGTGGCTGGCGCGCGTCAAGCCGCGAATCGTCGCTGCCGAGGAGATCGAGCGCCGCTGCGGTTCGAGCTCGCACCAGGGAGTGTGCGCTGACGCCGGCCCGTATCCCTACGCTTCCGCCGATCGCCTGCTCGCCGGCGCGCAGCCGCTGATCGTCGCGCTCGATCAGATTCAGGACCCGCAGAACCTCGGCTCGATCTGCCGCACCGCCGAGTGCGCCGGCGTCGCCGGCGTCGTCATTCCCGAGCGTCGCGCCGCCGAGGTGACGCCCGCGGTCTGCAAGGCCTCGGCGGGAGCCGTCGAGCACCTCGACGTCGCGCGCGTGCGCAACGTCGCGGACTTCCTCGCCGACGCCCGTCGCGCTGATTGCTGGTGCTACGGCGCCAGCGGCGAGCAGGATCGCGCCGTCCGCTATGACGCGCCCGACTACGCCGGCTCGGGCGTCGTGTTGGTGCTCGGCAGCGAGGGCAGCGGGCTGCGCCCGCGCGTGGCCAACGCGTGCGACGCGCTGATCGCGCTGCCCCAGCGCGGGCGCATCGCGTCGCTCGGCGTCAGCGCCGCCGCCGCGGCGATTCTGTACGAGATCTTGCAGCAGCGGGAAAAAGGCCTTGACAACTCTCCATAACTGTGCGAGGCTCGCGCCGACATAACGCTGTACCTAAGGTTGAAGAAGCCTTGGGAAACATAGCTTTGGCGCCAGGGGAGGAGTGCGCCACTGAGCAAATTGGGCCCTGCCGTGGTGGGAGGGCACTAGAAAGGATCTGCTCGTGGCTCGAATCTCCCGCAACCCTCAGTCTGAACCTAAGGTCGATGATGGTTATCTGATCGCGCTGGCGAAGCTGGGCGATCGCTACGCATACGACCGGCTCGTCAGGCGCTATCACGGTTTCGTGCGCCTGAAGGCGTCGTCGTACTTCCTCGCCGGAGGCGACTCCGACGACCTCATCCAGGAGGGCCTCGTCGGCCTCTACAAGGCGATCCGCGACTTCCGCACCGATCGCGAGTCGAGCTTTCGCAACTTCGCCGAGCTCTGCATCACGCGCCAGATCATCACGGCCGTCAAGACGGCCACGCGCAACAAGCACACGCCGCTGAACCAGTACGTGTCGTTCTCCTCGACGCCCGCCGGTGCCGGCGACGACGTGCCGACGCTCGACCAGATCCTGCCGGGGTCGACCGTGCACGACCCGGTCAACCAGGTGATCAGCTCCGAGGAGCTGCGCTCGCTTGTCGGCTGCCTGTCGAGCGCTCTGTCAGAGCTCGAGAGCCGCGTGCTGGCGCTGTATCTCGACGGCTACTCCTACGAGCAGGTCGGCGAGCGCCTGGACTGCGACACCAAGACCGTCGACAACGCCCTGCAGCGGGTCAAGCGCAAGGTCGGCGCCCATCTGCAGGCCCGCGCGGTCGCCGCGTGAGCCGCGCCGCGGCCGCCCCCGAGGGGACGGCCGCGTGGGCTGTGGGGCGCAGCGACCTTTAGAGCTGGCCTTCGCTGGGGCGCCTGGACTCCCCGGGCGCTTCCGGGCGCAGCGTCGACGCTGGCGCTGGCGTCACCTGCAGTTCGAACGGCGCGCCCGCCGTGCCCTGGTTGCCGGGATCGCCGGGGATCTTGATCCTCAGGTGGTAGGCGCCCGGCGTGCGGAACGTGTGCAGGATCGTGAACGGCGCCGCTTCTCCTGGTTTTTGCGCCGCGCCGACCGTGCCAATGTCCATCACGTGCCAGCCGAGTTTCGACGGGCTCTGGCGCTCGAGGTACACGACGTGTCCGGTCAGCGCCGGCAGCATCGAGCCGGAGAACGTCGCCGGCTGGCCGGCCGCTACGGAACTCGGCGGCGTCGCGACGTTCAGCGCGTATTTGACGCCCTCGAACACGACGGCCGAGCTTGCCTTCGCGGCGGTCACGCGGTACAGCGTGTTCGTCAGCGGCGTCTGCGTGAATTCATAGACGCCGCCTGCGCCGGTGTGACCTGTGGCCACCGGCTGAAAGCCGCCGCCTTTTCCGCCCGCCAGCAGCGTCAGCGGGGTGTTCGCAGCCGCTCCCGCCACGACGCCCGTGATCTTCACCGACTGGCCGTAGAGCAGCGGATCGGGAGTGCCTTCGATCTTCAGCGCCGGATTCTGCGCCTGGGAGATCTCGTAGGACATCGGAGAGCTGGCCGCCGGAGCGTTGACGGAGAGGCCGTTGACCTTCAGCGGACGAACGACCACGCGGATGTTCGCTGCGCCGGGGACGAGGAAGCTGTGGACGATCGCGAACTTCCCCTGCGCGTCGACGGTGCCGCGAGCGATCGCGTGCCAGTTTTCGCTGGCTGCCGCGTCCTCGCGCTGCAGCACAACGACGGCACCGGCGTTGAGCGCGTTGACTTCGCCCGCGAACGTGATGCGGTTGTGGCGTCGCAGCTTCACGCCGCCGGCCGTGTACAGCTGCGTTCCTTCCGCCGGGGTCGGCGGGCCCACGGCGATCGGGGCCGAGACCCTGATCGTGCGGTGGGCGCTCTGCACCCCTTCGGCGACGGCATAGAACGTGCTGTTCGTCGTGAAGGCAGCGAGCGGCACCTGAAAGGCTCCGCCTTTTTCCGTCGTCGCCGAGCCGACCGACGTGAAGCCCGGTTTCGGTGCGGATTGCCCGAACAGCGTGATCTGACGCCCGGCGGCTTCTTCGGCTTTCGGGCAGATCAGCGTTCCGATCACCGTCACCGGTTCTCCGCTGGCGATCGGAGCTTTCGGGGTTTCGATGTGGATGCGACACGGGCGGCTGGTGTGCGGACGCACGCTGTGCGTCCGACGCGCCGCAGCGCCCGACGGGGCGACCGCGAGCAAGGCCGCGGCGGCCGCCAGGAGCGGGACGAGCTTGAATGAACGCATCTGCGCGCCTCCTTTTCGGGGGACTCGGGGGAATTGCTGCTTGCGCCAGGCCCAGGGGCTATGCGCCCACCGGGTTGACTGCTGACGTAAACCCCCGTGTCGCCTCGTCGATGCGGTTCGCGCGCTCGAACGTATGGCCAGCGCACCGCGAAGCCGCTGCGAGCGGCTGATTGGAGATATTGTGTTTACAACTTGTCAAAAGGGGTATCAGCAGCACGGTTGATATGTAAGAACACTGGGTCCGGGGACGGGGAAAGCAGGGAGGCAGGCGATGAGGGGGATGAAGGCCGTTCGGCCGAGGGTGCTGGGGCCGCTGTTGCTCGTTGCGGTCGGCTGCTCGCTGGCGACTGCAGCCGCCGAGGCCGCCGAAGGCCCGGCGAACATTTCGGCGCCGGCCATCTCTGGGATCGCTCGCGACGGACAGCGCCTGAAAGTCGGCAAAGGCGCGTGGAGCGGGGCCAAGCCGATCGCCTACGCCTACGCGTGGTCTCGCTGCGACGCCTCCGGCAACTCCTGCACGGCCATCGTCTCGGCGCGCAAGGCCACGTACAAGCTCGTCCACGAAGATGTCGGGCACACTCTGCGCGCGGCCGTCAGCGCCAGTGACTCCGGCGGCGAAACCACCGCCAGCGCACAGCCGAGCGAAGTGGTCGCGTCGTCCGCGCCGGCCAAACGCAAGCGGCCGGTGATCTCAGGGAGCCCCAGGGACGGGCAGCTGATGACCGTCGGCAACGGGACCTGGCGGGGCACGCCGCCGCAATCGTTCGCCTACCAATGGCAAGCATGCAGCAAGTCCGGCGCCTGCTCGGACATTGCCGGCGCCACCGCGGCGAGCTACCGCGTCGCGACGGCGCAGATCGGCCAGAAGCTGCGCACGGTCGTCACTGCGACAAACGTCGCCGGGCAGGCGAGCGTGAACTCGATGGCCAGCAAGCCCATCGCCGCCGGGCCGCC
This sequence comes from Solirubrobacteraceae bacterium, assembly GCA_035995645.1. Classification (GTDB taxonomy): domain Bacteria; phylum Actinomycetota; class Thermoleophilia; order Solirubrobacterales; family Solirubrobacteraceae; genus Palsa-744. Next base: position 11,232 of record DASYKG010000011.1, on the reverse strand, counting down.
AGTGAACACGGGCGCGCCGACCGTCAGCGGAAGCCTGCAGGAAGGCCAGACGCTGAGCGCAAGCGACGGCCAATGGGCCGGCACCGCGCCGATCTCCTTTGCATACCAGTGGCTGCGCTGCTCGGTCCTCGGCGGCGCCTGTCAGGAAATAGCCGGCGCCACCGGCCCTACCTACACCGCCGGCGCCGAAGACCTCGCGAGCAACCTCGCCGTCGTCGTCACAGCGTCAAACGCCCAGGGCTCTGCCAGCGCCACCTCCGCGGAAACGCAGCCGATCCTCGGCATCCTGCCGAAAAACACAGCGCTGCCGAGCATCTCGGGCCTGCTGCAGGACGGCGGGCTGCTGAGCGTCGCGACGGGCAGCTGGTCGGGCTCGCAACCGATCTCCTACGCGATCCAATGGCAGCTGTGCAACGCGCTCGGCGAAGCCTGCAAAGACCTCACCGGCGCCACCGGCTCGAGCCTGAAACTCGATCCGTCGCAGATCGGCAAGACGCTGGCCGCGGTCGTGACGGCAACCAATGCCGCCGGCTCGACCTCGGCGACGACTTCGATCACCGGGCTGATCTCGGGGCTGCTGCCGAAAAACACCTCGCTGCCGAGCATCTCCGGCCTGCTGCAGGACGGCTCGCTGCTGAGCGCCTCGCAAGGAAGCTGGAGCGGCAGCGAACCGATCTCCTACGCCTACCAGTGGCAGCTGTGCAACGCGCTCGGCAAAGCCTGCGAAGACCTCGCCGGCGCAACCGGCTCCAGCCTCGAACTCGACCCAAGCGAGATCGGCAAGACGTTGGCGCTCGTCGTCACGGCGACCAACACAGCGGGCTCGACCTCGGCGACGAGCTCGATCACCGGGCTGATCGCCGGAATCCTGCCGAAAAACACAGCGCTGCCGAGCATCTCGGGCCTGCTGCAGGACGGCGGGCTGCTGAGCGTCGCGACGGGCAGCTGGTCGGGCTCGCAGCCGATCGCCTACGCGATCCAGTGGCAGCTTTGCAACGCGCTCGGCGAAGCCTGCAAAGACATCACCGGCGCCACCGCCTCGAGCCTGAAACTCGATCCGTCGCAGATCGGCAAGACGCTGGCCGCGGTCGTGACGGCGACGAACGCCGCCGGCTCCACCTCGGCGACGACCTCGATCACCGGGCTGATCGCCGGGCTGCTGCCGAAAAACATCTCGCTGCCGAGCGTCTCCGGCCTGCTGCAGGACGGCTCGCTGCTGAGCGCCTCGCAAGGAAGCTGGAGCGGCAGCGAACCGATCTCCTACGCCTACCAGTGGCAGCTGTGCAACGCGCTCGGCAAAGCCTGCGAAAACCTCGCCGGCGCCGTCGGCTCCAGCCTGAAACTCAACCCCGCGGAGATCGGCAAGACGCTCGCGCTCGTCGTCACCGCCACCAACGCCGCCGGCTCCACCTCGGCGACCAGCTCGGTGACCGGCCTGATCGCCGGCATCCTGCCGAAAAACACCGCATTGCCGACGATCGCTGGGCCGCTGAAACTCAACCAGTTGCTGACCGCCACGACGGGCGCATGGTCCGGCTCTGAACCGATCTCCTACGCCTACCAGTGGCAGCTGTGCGTGCTGAGCGTGTGCACGAACATCGCCAAAGCGACCAGCTCGACGTTCCTGCTCGGGCCGCTCGACGTCGCCAACACCCTGCGCGTCGTCGTTACCGCCACAAACGTAGCCGGCTCGACCCCGGCGACATCGGCGGTGACCGGTTTGATCGCCGGTCTGTGAGGCAAGCCGTGCGGAGAGGGGGCTGCGTCAAGGCCACTCGCACGCAAAACTCATAAAAATATTAATTATTAATTGTTATGGGGTGATCACGTTGTCTGGATTGGGCTGCTCCTCCGGCGGCGCCTGGCTGTAGTCGCCGAACGGCCCGTCGCGCAGCGCGACCACGCTGCCGACGCCCTCGCGCTCGGCCAGCTCGATGAACTGCTTGGCGTCCGGCGTGTTGCGCATCAGCCCGTCGAGGATCGGGCCGAGCGTCTGTGTCGAGGCCAGGCCCATGTTCTCGTAGGCCTGGTTGACGACCAGCTTCATCGCGCTCAGCTGCGACAGCGGGATCGCCGCGAGCTGCTCGGCGCGCTCGCGCACCTCCGCCTCCAGGCGCTCGAACGGCACCGCCGCGTTGATCAGCCCCGCCTCCACCGCTTCTGAGCCCGACAGCGGTTTGCCCGTCAGCGAGTATTCCTTCGCCTTCGTCAGGCCCAGCCGGTAAAGCCACATGCCCGTCAGGTAGCAGCCCCACATGCGCGAGTAGGACGTGCCGATGCGCGCGTCCTCGGAAGCGATCACCAGGTCGGCGCACAGCGCCATGTCCGAGCCGCCGCCAACGCACCAGCCGTGCACCTGAGCGATCACCGGCTTGGGCGAGCGCCACAGCGACATGAACTTCGGCACCGCGCCGAGGCTCGGCGCGGTCGCCGCGACGAAGTCCTTGCCGGGGTCCCATTCGCCGTCCGTCGTCAGCGCCTCGTCCCAGTGATGAAAGCCGCCCGCGAAGTCAAAGCCCGCGCAGAACGAGCGCCCGGCGCCGCGCAGCACGATGACCACCACGCTCGGGTCGGCGATCGCCGCGTGCACCGCCGTCTCCAGCTCGTCGGGCATCGGCGGCACGATCGTGTTCAACCGCTGCGGGCGGTTCAGCGTGATCGTCGCAATCGCGCCGTCCACGTCGTACAGCAGCGTCTCATAGGACATGTGGCCTCCTCGGAGTAGAACGGCGGCTGGCCGGGCATTGAACGTGTGGAGATGTCATCGCGAGCCCTGCCGGGCGATGCTATTGGGCAACCGGCCAAACGCGAGCCTTCGCGCGCAGTCCAAGGCGCGCCGCGCCATTTTGGACGTCGGTCGAACGACGCAGCGCCTGCATCCGGACACAATCCGAGCATGTCCCAGACAGCGCCAGTGCAGCCGCAAGCGCCGCCGCGCCGCCTGCCGATGCCGCCCGCCTTTCGCCCGGACATGGCGCCCGCCGGTTGGGGCGCCAGCGGCGCCGGCGACGTCCCCTTCGACGAGGGCGACGCCGGCGAGGCCGATCGCCTGCTGCGCCGGTCGCTGGACGCGCTGGACCTGCGCGAGCTGTGCCAGGCGGTCGCCCGCGACGCCGGCGAGCGCGGCGTCCGCTTCGGCGCCGCCGACGACCCGCAGGAGTTCCGCATCGACCCGATCCCGCGGCTGATCGACGCCGAGCAGTGGGACACGCTGTCAGCGGGCGTGGGCCAGCGCGTGCGCGCGCTGGAGCTGTTCGTGCGCGACGTCTACAGCGAGCGGCGCATCGTGGCCGACGGGGTCGTGCCCGAGCGCGCGCTTTCCGGCGCCGAGCACTGCGAGCCGCTGCTCGCCGGCATGGGCGAGCGCGTCCGCTCGTGGATCACAGTCGCCGGCTTGGATGTCGTGCGCGACGGCGACGGCGTCTTCAAGGTGCTCGAGGACAACTTGCGAACGCCCTCCGGCATCGCCTACGCGCTCGCTACGCGCGAAGTGCTCGCCGAGCATCTGCCGACGCCCGCCGGACTGCGCGTGCGCTCGCTCGACGCCGCCTTCGCCACGCTCGGCCGCGCCCTGCGCGCCGCCGCGCCCGACGGCGCCGGTGAGCACGCCGTCGTCGTGCTGCTCAGCGACGGCGAGCGCAACTCGGCGTTCTACGAGCACGCGGCGATCGCCCGCGCGTTGGCGCTGCCGCTCGTGCTGCCCAAGCATCTGTCGCTGCGCGGCGGGCGTTTGTTCGCGCGGCTGCCCGGCGGCGAGCGCGCGGTGGACGTCGTCTACCGCCGCACCGACGAGGACCGCCTGCGCGACGACCGCGGCGAGCTCACGCACGTCGCGCGCCTGCTGCTCGAGCCCGTGCTCGCCGGCACGCTCGCATGCGTCAACGCGTTCGGCACGGGTGTCGCCGACGACAAGTTGCTGCACGCCTACGTCGAGGACATGGTCCGCTACTACCTGCGCGAGGAGCCGCTGCTGCGCTCCGTGCCCACGTACGACCCCGCGCAGCCGCACATGCTCGAAATGATCCTCGACCGCATCGACGAGCTCGTGATCAAGCCGCGCAGCGGCCACGGCGGCTACGGCGTCGTGATCGCGCCGCACGCCCGCGCCGAGGACGTGCGCAAGGTGGCCGGCGAACTGGCAGACGCGCCCGAGCGCTTCGTCGCGCAGGAGACGGTCATGCTCTCGCGCCACCCCACCGTCGTCGACGGGCGCCTGGCGCCGCGCCACGTCGACCTGCGCCCGTTCGCCATCTGCAGCGACGGCGACGTGCGCGTGCTTCCCGGCGGGCTCACGCGCGTCGCATTCGATGCGGGCGCGCTCGTCGTCAACTCCTCGCAGAACGGCGGCAGCAAGGATACGTGGGTGCTCGCATGAGCCGCTTCCCTGCGACATCCCGCGCGTGGGGGCGCGACGCGCCATGAGCAGGCCGGTGATCGGCGTGACGGTCTCTGAGATTCGCCGCAAGGAAGACGTGCAGCGGGTGCGCCACGGCGAGCCCACGCAGACGGAGATGACGCTCGGGCTGCCCTACATGCGCGCGGTGGAGATGGCCGGCGGCCTGCCCGTCGCGCTGCCGCCGCTGACGACCGAGAACATCGACGCGCTGCTCGACCACCTATCCGGGCTGCTGCTCACCGGCGGCCCCGACCTCGACCCGTCGACCTACGGCGCAGCGCCGCACCCCGAGCTCGGACCGATCGACCCCGTCGTCGACGCCTTCGAGCTGGAGCTGTGCCGCCACGCCTACCGCCGGCGCATGCCGATCCTCGGCATCTGCCGCGGCGCGCAGCTGCTCAACGTCGCCCGCCACGGCACGCTTCACCAGCACCTGCCCGAGTTCAGCAACGGCTCCGTCGAGCACCGCCAGTCAGAGATCGGCACGCGCACCAGCCACGAGGTGCGCGTCGCGCCCGACTCCAGCCTCGCGCAGACCACCGGCGGCGGGCCCGTGCAGGTCAACTCCTTTCATCACCAGGCGATCGATCGCATCGGCTTCGACCTGCGCGCGGTCGCGTGGTCGCAGGACGGGCTGATCGAGGCGATCGAGGAGCAGGACGGTCGCTTCGTGCTCGGCGTGCAGTGGCACGCCGAGACGCTCGTCGCCGACGCCGAGCAGCTGTCGCTGTTCGAACGCCTCGTCGAAGCGACCACGCATCCCGGGCAGGCCGCGCCGCGCGAACGTCTCAGCCAGCCCGGAGCCTCGCCCGTGGCTCGCCCCGACCGGGGCGAGCAGGAGGACTTCGGTGCCCACGCAGTCTGAGACCGCGCTCGACGCCCCACGCACGGCAGGCGGCGCGATTGGCGCGATCGCGTCGCCCGCCGATGCAGGTGCGCTGATGGCGCCCGACGTCGTGCCCGCGCCCGGCGCCTGGTCGCGCTGGTCGCCCGCGGCCGAGGCTTCGGCGTGGACGGTCGGCGTCGAGGAGGAGGTGATGCTGCTCGACCCGCACGGCTGGGCGCTGGCCTCGCGCGCGGACGCCGTGATGTCCGGACTGACTGGCGAGCTGGCCTCGCACACCAGCACCGAGACGCATGGCTCCGCACTGGAGCTGCGCACCGACCCGCACGAAACCGTCGCCGGCGGCCTTGCCCAATTGGAGGAGCTGCGCGGCGACCTCGCCCGCGAGCTCGAGCAGCTGGAGTTGCGCGCCGCCGTCGCCGGCATGCATCCGTTCACGCTTTGGCAGGACACGCAGATCTCCGACGGCGACCGCTACCGCTTCCTCTACGGCTCGATGCGCGAGCTCGCGCGGCGCGAGCCGACCTTCGCACTGCACGTGCACGTCGCCGTGCCCGATCCCGAAAGCGCGCTGCGCGCGATCAACCGGCTGCGCTCGCACTTGCCGCTGCTGCTCGCGCTGTCAGCCAACTCGCCCTTCTGGCAAGGCCGCGAGACCGGCCTCGCCTCCGCGCGCACGCCCCTGTTTCAAGCCTTTCCGCGCGTCGGCATCCCGCGTGCCTTCCTTGACTACTCCGACTACGTCAGCACGATCGACCTGCTGTTGCGCTGTGAGGCCTTCCCCGAGCCGACGTTCCTGTGGTGGGACGCGCGCCTGCAGCCGCGCTTCGGCACGATCGAGGTGCGCATCATGGACGCGCAGACGACCGTCGCCGACTCCGCCGCGCTGACCGCGCTCGTGCAGTGCCTCGTGCGCCTGGAGGCCACCGAGGGCTCTGGCGTGGACCCGCTGATCGACCTGCCTGAGGTGCTCGCCGAGAACCGCTTCCTCGCCGCGCGCGACGGCGCCGAGGCCAGCCTGATCGACGCGCGCCTGGGCCGCCGCTCGCCCGTGCCGCAGGTGCTCGACTCGATCCTCGCGCAGTGCGTCCCGCACGCGGAAGACCTCGGGTGCGAGCAGGAGCTGCAGTGGACGCGCAACCTCGCCGCCACGCCCAGGCCCAGGCGCCAGTTGGATCTCGCCAGCGGGCCCGACAAGCTGCCCGGGCTCGTCGAGGCGCTGTCGGCGCTGTTCTAGGCGCGCGGCCGCGCGGATGTAGTGTTTGCGGCGCCCATGTTCCCCTCCGCTCTCAACAGCTGATCGCGATGCGCGCGCTCGTCCAGCGGGTGGCGCGGGCGAGCGTGGACGTCGGCGAGCGCCGCGTCGCGGCGATCGGAGCGGGGCTGCTCGTGCTGCTGGGAGTCTCGCGCGAGGACGATGCCGCGGCCGCCGACCGGCTCGCCGACAAGGTGCGGACGCTGCGCATCTTCGAGGACGCGCAAGGGCGCATGAACGAGGCGCTGGGCGAGCGCGAGATTCTGTGCGTGAGTCAGTTCACGCTCTATGGCGACACGTGCAAGGGCAACCGCCCGAGCTTCGCCGCCGCCGCTCCCGTCGAGCACGCGCAGCCGCTGTACGAGCGCTTCTGCGAGCGCACCGGCGCCGCGCGCGGAGAGTTCGGCGCACACATGAGCGTCGCGCTCGTCAACGACGGGCCGGTGACCGTGATGGTGGAGACGTGAGCACGGGCGACGCGATGAGCTCCGGCGACGGGACCGGGGCGGGGGACGGGCCGGGCGTCGCGCGGTCGGGCGCGAAGATCGTGCTGTACGTGATCCCCGGCTCGCACGCGTGTCGCACGGCGATGCTGATGCTCGCGCACAAGCAGCTGCCCTACCGATTGGTCCAGCTGCCGACGGGGATGCACCCGTTCCTCGTGCGCGCGCTCGGCTTCCCCGGCCACAAGGAGCCGATCCGCAGCGTCGAGGGGAGCACGGGTCGCTCGCTTGCGCTGTTGGACCGCATGGGCACGGTGCCGGCGCTTCGCTATGGCACGGAGCGGGTGCAAACCAACCACCGGATCGCGCGCTTTCTCGACAGCGTGGAGCCGGAGCCGCCACTGTTCCCGCCCGACGCGCAGCGCAGGCAGGCCGTGGAGCAGGCGGAGTCGTGGGGCGACGAGGTCTTTCAGATGGCGGCGCGGCGGCTTGGGCTGACCGGCTCGCGCAACGGGTTGGACAGCTTTCGCGACCGCGGCAACTCCGGCAGGCTCGGCCCGTTGCTGTCGCGCAGCGAGCTGTTGCGCGTGCTGACGTCCCGCGGCGTCACGTCCGTCGCATTCAAGGCTAACGCTCAGGTCGAGGATCAGCTCCTGCGCGAGCTGCCGCCGCTGCTCGACCGCATCGACGCGTGGATCGCCGAAGGCGTGCTCGACGGCCCGCAGCTTTACGCGGCCGACTTCGTCATCGCGCCGAGCCTCGCGCTGATCGCCTACCGGCTGGATCTGCGCGAGCAGATCCAAGCGCGCCCGTGCGGCGCGTTCCTCGAGCGCGTGCTGCCGGAGCCGGCGCTGGCGCTGGCGCCGCCTGCCTGACACGCGCGCGTCGCGCGGGCGAAGCGGTCAGGCGGTGACGGGCTGGGAGGACGCGGCGCCGGCCTCGGCCATCGGCTCGGCAAGTGCGCGCCCGTGGCCGATCAGGTCGGCGGCGCGCTCGGCGACGGCGATGGTCGGCGCGTTGGTGTTGCCCCGCGGGACGGTGGGCATCACCGAGGCGTCGACCACGCGCAGGCCTTGCAGGCCGTTGACGCGCAACTCGGCGTCGACGACCGCCGCAGCGTCCTCGCCCATGCGGCAGGTGCCGCAGGGGTGGTAGATGGCGAAGGTCGTGCGCGCGATGTGCGCGCGCATCGCCTCGTCGCTGTCGCCCGCGGGTGTGTTGAACGGCTCGGCGCAGTACGGCTGCATGGCGGGCTGGGCGCAGATGTCGAGCGTCAGGCGCAGGCCGGCGATCATCCGCTGCATGTCGTCGCCGTCGGTGTAGAAGGCGTTGTGCACGATCGGCTTTGCCGTCGGGTCGTTGGAGGCCAGGCGCACGGACCCGCGGCTGTTGGGGGTGAGCAGGCAAGGCGAGACCCACACGCCGTGGGCCTCGGGATCGCGCAGCCCCTCGTCGACGATGTGCACGGGCGCGACGTGGAACTGCGTGTCGGGTGCGTCCGCGCCGTCGCCGACGCGCGCGAAGCCGCCGGCCTCGGCGAGGTTGGAGGCGAACGGTCCGGTCTGCGTCGCTTCGAACTCCTCCAGCGCGGCGGGCTCGAGCGCAAGCAGCAGGCTCTCGGGCTCGGGCGTCGTCCACACGAGCTGCGCGGCCGCGTGGTCTGACAGGTTCTCGCCGACCGCCGGCTGGTCGAGCAACACCTCGATCTCGCGCATCGCCAGGTGTTCGGCCGGCCCGACGCCGGAGAGCATCAGCAGCTGCGGCGAGTTGTAGGCGCCGCCACACAGGATCACCTCGCGCTCGGCGCGCAGCTCTTGGACCTGGCCGAGCTGGCTGGCCTGCACGCCCACCGCGCGCGTGCCCTCGAACAGCACGCGGCGCACGTGCATGTACGGCATCACGGTGAGGTTCGCCCGCTCGGCCGCCGGGTGCAGGTAGGCCACGGCGGCGCTCGCGCGCATGCCGCCGCGCTGGGTCACCTGGTACATGCCGACGCCGTCCTGCGCGTCGCCGTTGAAGTCGTCGTTGCGCGCCAAGCCGGCCTGCTCGCCGGCGTCGACGAAGGCGTGGGAGATGCGGTTGTGCGAGCGCTCTTCGCTGACTGGCAGCGGGCCGCCGGCGCCGTGCCACTGCGAGGCGCCGCGCTCATTGTCCTCGGCCTTGATGAAGTACGGCAGCAGCCCCGCAGAGTCCCAGCCGGCGACTCCCCATTCGTCGTAGTCGCGGCGGTTGCCGCGGATGTAGACCATCGCGTTGATCGACGAGGACCCGCCTAGCACGCGCCCGCGCGGCAGCGTGATGCGCCGTCCGCCGCACTCGTGCTCGGGCGCCGAGTGGTAGTCCCAGTCGACCTCGGTCCCACCGAGCTGCAGGTAGCCGAGCGGCACGTGGATGTTCTGCAGCGTGTCAGGCGGTCCCGCCTCGAGCAGCAGAACCCGCACGTCCGGGTCCTCGCTGAGACGGTTGGCGAGCACACAACCCGCCGATCCTGCTCCCACGATCACGTAGTCGTACATTCCTTGTGACCCCCTTCCTCGGCGGCCAACGATACTCCTACTTGACGTTCGCGCCGGAGGCGCTGACGGCGAACCATGTGCCGCCGAACTGCTTGACGCCCGCATAGCTCGTTTCGCCGCGTTCGCCGGCGAGCGAGTAGCGGTAGAGCGGGTGGCCGGCATAGGTCACCTGACGCTTGCCGTTGGGCAGCTTGATCGTCGACAGGAGCGACGACTTCACGCCAGGCCCGGCGCTCGGCTGACCGCTGCTCGTGAGCGGGGGCCATGTCGTGGAGCATTCGCTCGTCGTGATGCACGTGTTCTTCCTGCCGGTGTCCTTGGAGAAGCGAAAGACGGTGAAGCCGGAGGAGTCCACGAGCAGCGTGCCGAGGCTGGTGTGACGCAGCTGGATCTTCTGGCTGCGCGCCGCGTGTGCGGAAGTGGCGGCGCCGGCGGCTACGTCGAGGGACGCGGCGAGTGCTGCGATCGCCACCGCGACGGCAAAGATGCCGCTGCGAAGAAGATGGATGCGCTTCATGGGTTCCTCCAAGTGGTGTAGTGAGGTGTCGGGGTGTCGCGGGGCGCGAGCAGCGCGAAGGGGTGGCGCCGGAGTTGTGTTTTCCGCCGCATCACTGAAAGACGCCGCAGTCGTCGCAAGCTTCCCGCATTGCTCGCGATCGGGCGCCAGAGTGCTCGCAAGGCTGCCCAGGCAGTTCGCGGCCGCTGGGTGCGCCGCTCCCTTGCGATCGACGACTTTCTCCCAAACTGCGGGAATTCGATCCTGCGCACAGCCAGGACAACACCAGCGCTACAAGTGGCGCAAGCTAGCCTGGTTTCGTTCCGAGCACAACCTGATCGGCGGTTAGTCGCGAAGACCGCCGGGTAGGGGGGCTGGGACAGCAAGCGATAGATGGCCGACGACGACACCACGACACGGAGAACCGCATTGACGCTGCGCGCGTCCGCGGGTGCAGCACCGAGAAGGTGGCGCAGTGTCGTTGCCGCAGCTGCGATTGCGGCGATGAGCCTCGGCGTCGTCTCTACGGCCTCCGCGGCAAAGCGCGCCGCTCCCGTGAACCTGCAGATTGAATCCGGCATCGGCTCGCTCTCGGCCTCGTGGGCCGTCACGCGTACTCGCGGCCTCGCCGGCTTCAGCGTTCGCTGGCGTTTGTTGACGGCACCGGCTAGTGCGTGGGGCCAGCCGGTGCTCCTCGCGGCGAAAGCGCGCAGCTACGTGATCGCGGGCCTGGGCCCGGCCGCGTACGAAGTGCGCGTGTTCTCGATCGTCGCCGCGCCGCGCGCCAGCAGGGTGCGCCACCGGAAGAAGCGGACGCGGACCTCCGGTGGATCCACCTCGGCCGCGGCGATGGCGCTGGGCACCGGAGAAGAACCGCCGATCCTCGAACCTCCGCGCGATCAAGCGACCAAAGAAAGCGAACGAGCAAAAGAACGCCCACCGGCGCTCGCGGTCGGCAAAGCCGAACATCCGAAAGAGAAAGGGGTCGAACCGCCAAGGACGAAAGTGGGGGAACCGCCGACCAGAAAACCGCCCGCCAAAGAACCGCCGAGCAAAAAACCGCCCGCCAAAGAACCACCGAGCAAAGAACCGCCCGCCAAAGAACCGCCGGCCAAAGAACCGCCGGCCAAAGAACCGCCCGTCGAAGAAGGAGCTGGCGGCGCCGGGTGTGCGTTGTATGGCTCGCCGAGCGGCAACGATGCGAACGCCGGCACGCAAGCAGCGCCCGTGAGGACCGTCCCGGCGTTGCTGGCAAAGCTCGCGGCTGGTCAGACGGGGTGCC
>DASYKG010000010.1:0-8869 GCA_035995645.1 Solirubrobacteraceae bacterium | reverse complement strand
TGTGCCCGATCAGCTCGACCGTCGTCGTCTTGCCATTCGTGCCAGTCACCGCGACGAACTCGTTTCCGATCAGACGCCACGCCAGCTCCAGCTCGCCGAACACCGGCAGCCCGCGCTCGCGCGCAGCGACGATCACCGGCGCCTGCGCCGGCACTCCCGGGCTCTTGACGACGGCGCCGACGTCGTCGAGCAGCGCGACCCCGTCGATCTCATCCAAGAACAGATCCGCCCCGAGCTCGCGCAACGCCTCGGCCGCCGCGGGCGCGCCTGCGTCGAGCCCGATCACGCGCTCTCCGCGCGCGAGCAGCGCGCGTGCAGCGGCGACTCCGGAGCGCGCGAGGCCGACGATCAGGTACGGGCCCGCCGGGATCGCCGGACGCCGCTGCACCTAGCCGATGCTCTGCCGGTAGATCGTGAAGCCGATCGCGCAGCAGATCGCCGCGACGATCCAGAAGCGCAGGATGATCTTCGTCTCAGACCACGCGCGCAGCTCGAAGTGGTGATGGATCGGCGCCATCAGGAACACGCGTTTTCGCGTCGTCTGAAAGGAGATCACCTGAATCGCCACCGACAGCGCCTCGATCACGAAGATGCCGCCGAGCAGCACGAGCAGCAGCTCAGTCTTGGTCATCACAGCTAGCCCCGCGATCGCTCCGCCGAGGCCCAGCGATCCCGTGTCGCCCATGAAGATCGTCGCCGGAAAGGCGTTGAACCAGAGAAAGCCGATGCATCCGCCGACCAGGCAGCCCGCGAGCATCGCCAGATCGTCCTCGCCGGTGATGAACGTGATGCCGATGTACGCCAGCAAGACGATCGCCGCGCAGCCGGCCGCCAGGCCGTCGAGGCCGTCGGTCAGGTTCACGCCGCTCGTCGTGCCGGCGACGACGAAGTAGATCAGCAGCGGATACGCCCACCCCAGGTCGATCTGGTAGTCGACGAAGCGCAGGCGCAGGGTCGGCGCGAGGTGCGCCTGATAGCGCGCGATGTACCACAGCCCCAGCGAGATCGCGATCGTGACGATCAGCTTCGTGCGCGCGCGCAGCCCCAGCGAGCGCCGCCGCACGAGCTTGACGTAGTCGTCGGCGAAGCCCAGCAGCGCACACGCGATCATCGCCCCGAACACGCCAACCGAGCGCCAGTCGTAGTCAGTGAGAATCAAGAACGGCACGGAGATCGCGATGAAGATGATCACCCCGCCCATCGTCGGCGTGCCCGCCTTCTGATGGTGGCCCTCGGGGCCGTCCTCGCGGATGTGCTGGCCGAACTCGCGCTCGCGCAGGAACTCGATGAACTTCGGGCTGAGGAACAGGCAGATGAGCAGCGCCGCCGTGCCGCCGAACAGGATCCGCCCCATCAGTCAGCGCCGCTCGCAGTCGCCGCCGGCGGTGACCGAACCCGAGCCCGAGCCGCCGCGTGCGCGATCATGCTCGCCTCCGCGCTCGCCGGCGAGCTTTTGCGCCACGAGCTCCAGCCCGACGCCGCGCGAGGCCTTCACGAGCACCGTGTCGCCATCCTGAAGCAGCGTCGCCAGCAGCTCTGCGGCCGCCTGCGCATCGCCCGCCGGGTAGGACTCGCCCGCGAACTCCACGCGCATCTCCGCCGCCAGCGGCCCGACCGTCACGAGCACGTCGACGCCGCGTTCGGTGGCATACAGCCCGATTTCACGATGCAAGCGCGGCGCCTGCGAACCGAGCTCGAGCATGTCGCCGAGCACCGCCACGCGCCGCGCGGGAGCCGTCTGAACCAGGTCGTCGATCGCCGCGCGCATGGACATCGGGTTGGCGTTGTAGCAGTCGTCGATCACGACCACTCCCCCGGGCAGCTCCCGGCGCTCGCCGCGCAGCGCCGAGAAGCGCACGTCCAGGCTCCCCTGCGGGTCGATTCCCAGCGCCAGCGCAGCCGCGACCGCCGCCAGCAGGTTGAGCAGGTTGTGCGCCTGCGCAAACGAGGGCCTCAGCGCGATCTCGCGACCGTGCGCGCCGATCAGCACCTGCCCGTCCGAGCGCGCCTCGCGCAGCACCACGTCGGCGTTCTCGCCGAACGTGATCGTTTTCAAGTCCGCGCGGAGATACGGCGTGAGCAGCGGCTCGTCCGCCGGTAGGACAACCGTGCTGCCCGCCGCCATTGTCGCGATCAGCTCCGCCTTGGCCGCCGCAATCGCCTCGACCGTGCCCAGCAGCTCCAGGTGCACCGGTCCGACGTTCACGATCACGCCCACGTCGGGCTCGGCGATCGCGGCAAGCTCGGCGATCTGCCCGCTGCCGCGCATCGCCATCTCCAGCACGAGCACCTCCGTGCCCGCCGGCGCCGCCAGCACCGCCAGCGGCAGGCCGATCTCCGTGTTGCGGTTCTCCGGGCTGGACGCCACCACGCGCTGCGTCGCGGCCAGCGCCGCCAGGATGTCCTTCGTCGATGTCTTGCCCGTCGAGCCGGTGATGCCCACCACCTTCGCGCCGCTCGCCCCCAGCTCGCGCCGCCAGACGAGCGCGAGCGCCTGCAGGGCCGCCAGCGGATCGGCGTGCGCGAGCACCGCGCCCACATCCGGCCGGCCTGCGACTGGGGCTGGGGCTGTCGCTGTGGCTGTGGGTGGCAGGTCCAACGCCGCGGCCGCTGCCGCTGCCGTCGCCGCGGCGTGCTGCGGGCTCACCAGCACCCCCCACGCGCCTGCCCGCAGCGCCTCGAGCGCGTGCTCGCCGCCGTCCGTGCGCTCGCCTGGCAGGCCGACGAACAGCTCTCCGGGCGAAACCGTGCGCGAGTCGATCGTCGCGCCGGCGGGCCCTGGCGCGGCCGTTGCGGCGGAGCTCGCCGCGGTGGCCGCGCGAGCGCCCGGTGCGGTCGGTACGGCGATCAGGCTCGCGCCCGCCGCTTCGGCGACGCGCGCGGCACTCCAATCCCTCATGCGCGCGTCCTGCGAAGGCGCAGCGCCTTGCGCGCGACCGCGACGTCGTCGAACGGCTCCTTGCGACCATTCGCGAACTCCTGGCCGTGCTCGTGGCCCTTGCCGGCGATCACGAGCACGTCGCCCGCGTGCGCCTGCGCGATCGCCTCGTCGATCGCCACAGCGCGGTCGACGATCGAGCGCACCGTCGCGGCGGCGGGCGCCTGTGCGCCGCCGTTGCCCGTCGCAGCGGCCTGAGCTGCGCCCCGCGCTCGCGCGACACCGGCCATGATCTCGGCGATGATCTGCTCGGGGTCCTCCGAGCGCGGGTTGTCCGAAGTCACGACCACGCCGTCGGCCAGGCGCGTGGCGATCTCGCCCATGATCGGGCGCTTGCCACGATCGCGGTCGCCTCCGGCGCCGAACACGCACAGCACTCTCCCCTTCGCCGGTTCGCCTGCCTCGACCAGCTCACGTGCGGCGCCGAGCACGTTCTCGAGCGAATCGGGCGTGTGCGCATAGTCGACCAGCACGGCGAAGTCCTGCCCCTCCTCCACCGGCTCGAAGCGTCCCGGCACGTGCACGCCGCGCTGCAGCGCGTCGATCAGCGTGCCCAGCTCACCGCCCAGCGCGTGCGCCGCGGCCAGCGCGCCAAGCGCATTGGCGACGTTGAATCGTCCCGGCATCGGCAGGCTGACCGAATGCTCACCTGCGGGCGTGTGCAGCGTGAAGCGACAGCCGGCGAAGCCGCAGCTGAGGTTCGTCGCGCTGTAGTCGGCGGGGGCGTCGACCGCGAACGTCCTTGCCCCTTCGATCTCCGCCGCCAGACGCCGTCCGTACGGATCGCCGACGTTGAGCACGCTGATCGCCGGCGCGTGCTCGGCGAACAGGCGCCGCTTGGCCTGGAAGTAGTCCTCCATCGTCTCGTGGAAGTCGAGGTGGTCTTGCGTGAGGTTCGTGAACACGCCAGCGGCGAAGTGGATCGCGTCGGTGCGCCCCAGCTCCAGCGCATGCGAGGAGACCTCCATCGCGCACGCGCGGTCGCCGCCCTCGCGCATCTCGCGGAAGTCGCGCTGCAGGTCGACGGCCTCCGGGGTCGTGCGCGTGACGGGGCGCTCGACGCCCGCGACGATCGACTTGACCGTGCCCAGCAGCGCGCACTGCTCGCCCATCGCCGCCAGCAGTGCGCGCAGCAGATACGCAGTCGTCGTCTTGCCGTTCGTCCCCGTGATGCCCACGACGCGAAGCTCGGACGTCGGATCGCCGAAGAAGCGTGCGGCGATCGGCGCCATCGCCGCGCGCGCCGAGGGCACCGTCACCTCCGGCACGCCGAGGCCCAGCGGGCGCTCGACCACCAGCGCCGCCGCGCCGGCGGCGACGGCCTGTGCGGCGTGGTCGTGCCCGTCGCTCTGAAAGCCGCGCACGCAGAAGAAGAGCTCTCCATCGTGCACCGCGCGGCTGTCGTAGGCCAGACCTGTGATCTGAATGCCTGCGTCCGCGTCCGCGTCCGGGTCCGCGCCCGCGCCGAGACCACCGGTGGCTGTCGTGGCCAGGCCGGCGGTCAACTCGTCGAGCCTCATGGGCGGATGCTATCCCGGCGGGATGCGCAGGTACGGCAGCGCAAAGCTCATGATCTGCCCGAACGCGGGCGCCGCGACGGTTCCGCCGAAGATCGACCCCGCCTGCGGTTCGTCGACGATCACCGCGGCCAGCAGCTTTGGATTGGAGGCGGGCGCGAAGCCCATGAACGAGGCGACGTAGCGGCTTTTGGAGTATTCGCCCGTGGCCAGGTCGACCTTTTGCGCCGTCCCGGTCTTGCCCGCCAGCTTGTAGCCGGGGATCGAGACCTCGCTCGCGGTGCCCCCGGGGGCGAGCACGCCCTCGAGCATCTGGCGCAGCGACGCCGCGGTGGCGCTGGAGATCACACGATGACCCACCGGCAGGGGCTGGGGCTCTGAGCCGACCGAGCGAATGATGTGCGGCGAGCGCAGGATGCCGCCGTTGGCGATCGCCGAATAAGCGCTGGCCATCTGCAGCGGCGTCACGAGCTGGCCCTGACCGATCGGCAGGTTGCCCATCGACGAGCCCGAGTAGTGGCTCACCGGCAGGACCTGACCGATTTCCTCGCCCGGCAGCTCGACGCCCGTGCGCTTGCCGAAGCCGAATCGGCTGATCCAGCTGGAGAAGCTGCTCTTGCCCTCGAGCATGCCGATCTTGATCGCGCCGACGTTGCTCGACTGCGCGAGGATTTGCGCGGTCGTCAACGTCTCGTCGCCGTGTTCGGTGTCGTCGTGGATCGTGCGATCGGCGACTTTGATCTTGTCCGGTATGTAGAAGCTGCTCGCCGGATTGACCAGGCCCTGCTGCAGCGCCCCCGCGACCGTGAACGCCTTGAACGTCGATCCCGGTTCGTAGTCGAAGCCGACCGCGCGGTTCTGCAGCGCTTCCGGCGAAGACGCCGCCGGGTCGTTGGCGTTGACCTGCGGCCAGTTGGCCATCGCGAGGATCGCGCCGCTGCGCGGGTCCATCACGATCGCCGTCGCATCTTTCGGGCTGAACACGCGCCCGACCGCCGACAGCACGTCTTCGGTGCGCTGCTGGATGTTCGCGTCCAGCGTCAGCGAGACAGGCGTGCCCGCCTGCTCGGGGTGAGGTTCGTTGATCGACACCGGCTGGCCGATCGCGTCGCTGACCACATGGCGCTGCCCCGTCTGCCCGTGCAGGAGGGCGTTGCGCGAGTACTCCAGGCCCGACAGCCCGTTGCCTTCGGTGCCGACGACGCCGAGCACCTGCGCGGCGAGCGTGCCACGTGGGTACACGCGGCGCATCACCGGAGCTCCGGCGACGCCCGGGATTCTCAGGGCCATCACCGCATGAGCCTGCTTGGCCGGCAGAGCGCGCGCCAGGTACACGAAGCCGCTGCGTTCGGAGAGCTCGCGCAGCACTTTCGCCTGCGGCTTGCCGAGCAGCGGCGCGAGCTTCTGCGCCGTCGCCAGCGGTTCCTTGACGAGATACGGCGTCGCCGAGATGTCCTGCGCGGGCTCGGACACGGCCAGGTCGATTCCATTGCGATCGCTGATTGAGCCGCGCTGCGCCGGCACGGCTTCGTAGGTCAGCTGCTGCGTCGCAGCGGCTTTGCGCAGGCTGCCACCCTTCAGCGCCCCGAGATACAGCGTCCTTGCGCCCGCCACGACGAGCAGAAGGAAGAACAGCCCGAATATCCCCCCGATCCGGCGCTGGACGATCGTCACCGGATCATCCCCCCGGCGTGCTCGCCTGGACTCCCCCGCCCGCGCCCGTTTCAGGCGAGGCGCCGCTGGAGGATTCCGTTTCGCTCGCCGGCGGTGGGCTCGTCACGCCGGCGCTCGGTTCGCTGCTGGAGGCGGATTCTCTGCCCGACGAAGATTCGCTGGAGGCCGCTTCGGCGCCCTGGCCGCTCGTCGCCGCGGATTCGCCAGTCGCTTCGGAGTTGCTCGCTTGAGTGCTCGTGCCTTCTGCGAGTGCCGGCGATTGCGCGCCTGGCGAGGATTCGCTCGGCTGCGTCGTGGCTTCCCGGCCTTCCCCGCTTGCGCTTGCAGGCGTGCTGCTCAGCGCGCTCGCCGCCTTGGCGACGTCGCCGTGCGAGGAGGGCGAGAGGAACCGCAGACCGCCCGCGGGCACGAACGCCATGCCCAGCTGCGCCGCGCGCGCCTGCACGCGACTGGCCGCCGCCAGTTCGGAGTTTTCGATGCTCAGCGCCGCGTTCTCTCGCTGCAAGAGCGCCTCGTGCTGCAGTGCGCGGCCAATCCCGCCGTTGAGCTTGAGCAGGCCGAGCTGAAGCGTCACGATGCCGATCAGCGCGAATGCCACGATGCCGATCCACGTGCGCCCGCGAATCAGGCGGTCGAGCAGGCGATGCTGGGCAAGGCTCTCCAGCGCCGAGATCAGCCCGAGCGCGAACCCGGCGTCGCGGCCGGCGCGGCGCGAGCGGGCGGGCCGTGCTGGAAGCGACGGACGCGCCGGCCCGGATACCCGTCGCGGGCCGCGCGGGGCCAGCGGACGGCGGGGATGGACGGCCGGAGCCGCAGCGGCCGCCGGCGGGGTCACGCTTGCGCCTCGCGACGATCGGTCAGCTTCCTCGCGGCGCGCATGCGCGCCGATGAGGCGCGCGGGTTGCTCGCGGTCTCCTCCGCCGAAGGCACTATCGAGCGGCGCGTCAGGAGCGCGCCCTCGGGCTCACGCCCGCACGCGCAGACCGGCAGATCGGGCGGGCAGATGCAGCCCTGCGCGCGCTGCACGAGAAAGCGCTTGACGCGACGGTCCTCCAGCGAGTGAAAGGAGATCCCGGCGAGCACGCCGCCCTCGCGCAGCAGGCTCCACGCGAGCGGCAGCGCGCGGTCGAGCTGCTCGAGCTCGTCGTTGACGGCGATGCGCAGCGCCTGAAAGGAGCGCTTGGCCGGGTGGCCGCCGCCGAAGCGCGCGGGCGCGGGGATCGCCGAGCTGATCGTGTCGACCAGCTGCAACGTCGTCTCGATCGGCGCCTGCGCGCGACGGCGCACGATCGCCCGTGCGATCGCTCCCGCATGGCGCTCCTCGCCGAAGTCGCGCAGCGCGCGCGCCAGGCGCCGCTCGTCCCACTCGGCGACGATCTCGCGTGCGTTCAGCTCCTGCTCGGGGTCCATGCGCATGTCCAGCGGCGCCTCGTAGGAGTAGGAGAAGCCGCGCTCGCGCGTATCGACCTGCATCGAGGACATGCCCAGGTCGAAATACGCCGCATCCGCGCGGACTCCCTCCTCGGCCAACAGATCGAGCGCCTCGGCGTAGCCCGCGCGGATGAAGCGCACCGAGCAAGCCACCTCGGCGGCGAGCTGCTCGAAGCGCTGTTCGGCCAGCGGGTCGCGGTCGATTGCGATCAGCTCTCCCGACGCGCCAAGCCGCTCGGCCACCAGGCGCGCGTGGCCACCGTCGCCGAACGTGCAGTCGATCACCGTCTGGCCCGGGCGCACGTCGAGCAGGTCCAGCAGCTCGTTGGCGAGCACGGGCGTGTGCCCGCGACTTGCAGCCTGTCCGGCGATACGCGCTCGGTCGAGGCGTGACGCGTCGGCGCCCGCCAGCTGGCGGGCGGCAGAGGCCGACGGCCGCCCGCGAGGGGGGCGTCGTTGGGAGCGTTTCATCTCAAGCAGTGTCGTCGACATTTGCTGTGATCTCGGCGACGCCGCTGAGCAGCGTCGGCCGGTGGTCGTTCCAGGCGTCCTTGCTCCACAGCTCCAGGCGCTCGCCGGCCCCGACGACGACGACCTCCTTGTGCAGCTTGGCGTGCTCTGAGAGAAAGCCCGGCACCATGATCCGCCCGGCGGCGTCCAGGTCGGCGTCCTGCGAGCTGCCGTAGAAGAAGCGCTCGAGCTCGGTCAGGCGCGGCGACAGCGGCGGCAGCTCGGCCAGCGCGCGGCGGCTGTAGCGCTCGTACTCCTCCGGGTGCCACACGCCCACGCACGGCTTCAGATCGACTGGCATCGCCAGCACCACCCCCTCGGCGAGCGCCGCGCGATAGCGCGCCGGAACCGTGAGTCGGTTCTTCGCGTCAAGCGTATGGTCGAACGTGCCACGAAAGGGGACCACTGGGAGAGCTCCGAAATTGATTACCGAGCCGAGGTGGAGGAGTGGGAGGAGCCCCTCCACCCCGGCCCGCTGGCGCGAAGATATCCCACTTCCTCCCACAATGCAACCCTATTTGCACATTCTCTCCCACATGGCCGCCATGCGGGCATCGAGAGAGCCGCGATCCCTTGCCGGGCGTGGCATCTCGGCGCTCGTCCCGGCGCTCGCCCGCCGCTCGCGGACTGCAACAGCGGGTGCAGAACGCCAGGTTGGGCGCCGCCTTGCAAGCAGGTGCTTGCAACCGGGACCGCCCCCGGCGTACGATCGCCGCCCTCGCCGGAAAGGAAGCTCCGTTGCACGCACCGCCCCCGCCGTCCGAACCGCTGACCCCACGCGCACCACTGCGATCGCCGG
>DASYKG010000009.1:0-15093 GCA_035995645.1 Solirubrobacteraceae bacterium | reverse complement strand
CTCGTGGTGCTGCTCCCAGCCGTACGGCGTGACCTGTGCGATCGAGAAGCGCTCGGAGGGCACGTGGGCGAGGATACGGGAGCAGCTCCAGCGCGAAGCGCGGCGCCTACGCCGTCGGCTCGACCGCCTTGATCTTCGCCTTGCCGCCCGGGAGCTTCGGCGCCCCGCCGTACTCGGCGATGAAGTCCTCCGTGTCCTGGCGGGCCACCGAGTCCGGCACCTGCACCGGGGGCGACTTCATCAGGTACGAGGAGGGCGCGGTCAGGGAGCCGCCGAGGCCGTTGTTCAGCGCGAGCTTGCAGCAGCGCACCGCGTCCGTGACGATGCCCGCCGAGTTGGGGCTGTCCCACACCTCGAGCTTCAGCTCCAGGTTCAGCGGCACGTCGCCGAAGGCCTGGCCCTCGACGCGGATGTGCGCCCACTTGCGGTCGGTCAGCCACGGCACGTAGTCCGACGGCCCGATGTAGACGTCATCGGCCGGCAGCTTGTGGTTCATGATCGAAGTGACCGCGTTCGTCTTGGAGATCTTCTTCGACTCCAGGCGCTCGCGCTCGAGCATGTTGTAGAAGTCCATGTTGCCGCCCACGTTCAGCTGCGACGTGCGCAGCATCTTCACGCCGCGGTCGGCGAACAGCCGCGCCAGCGTGCGGTGCACGATCGTCGCGCCGACCTGCGACTTGATGTCGTCGCCGACGATCGGCAGGCGCGCCGCCTTGAAGCGCTTGTCCCAGTAGTTCTCGCGGGCGATGAACACCGGTATGCAGTTGACGAAGCCGCAGCCGGCCTCCAGCACCTGCTCGACGTACCACTTCGTCGCGTCCTCAGAGCCCACCGGCAGGTAGGACACCACCACGTCTGTGTGCGTGTCCCTGAGGATCTTCACGATGTCCGCCGTCTCGCCCGGCGCCTTGACGATCTTCTCCTTCAGATACTTGCCCAGGCCGTCGTGCGTCATCCCGCGATACACCGGCACGCCGAGCTTGCGCGGCACCTTCGCGAACTTCATCGTGTTGTTCTGCCCCGCCCAGATCGCTTCGCCGAGGTCCTTGCCGACCTTCTTCGAGTCGATGTCGAACGCCGCCGTGAACTCGATGTCGCGCACGTGGTAGCCGCCCAGGTCGACGTGCATCAGGCCCGGCACGCGCTCGGCCGGGTCGGCGTCGCGGTAGTAGTTGACGCCCTGCACGAACGCCGACGCGCAGTTGCCGACGCCGACGATCGCCACGCGCACCTTGTCGGATTGGTAGCTGGCCGGTTCGGGGACGCGAGCGAAGCGAGTGTCTACCGGTCCGGCGGCGCCGTTCTTTGAGGCCGCGCCGTTGGTGGAGGCGCCGCCGTTTGAGTGCTGCTTGATCACGAGAGAAACGTCCTTTTGTGTGGGCTCGGCGCTCGGGCCGAGGCGCGGTCAAGGAAGGTTTTGGGCTATGCGCAGACTACTCCGCCGCCTGCGCTAGGTCACACCCACGAGCTCGCGCCGCACGTGCCAGACGCGCTGGCCGACCGTCACCAGGCTGAGCGCCGCCAGCACGTACACGGCCGGCTCCAGCAGCTGGAAGTCGCCCAGCGAGGCGCCGCGCGCGAAGATCAAGCCGATCGCCAGGATCACCACGCGCACCGGGCGCGTGGCGATTCCCACCTTGCACTCAACCCCCAGCGCCTCCGCGCGAGCGCGCGTGTAGCTGACCATCAGCGACGCCAGCACGGCGACGACCACCGCCGCCGCCGCCGCGCGGTTTCCGCTCTGCGCGAAGTAGCCCGCCACCGCCGTCAGCACGATGCCCTCCTCCACGCGGTCGAGCGTCGAGTCCAAAAACGCTCCGAACGGCGTGCCCTTGCCCGACATGCGCGAGTAGCGGCCGTCGAGCGTGTCCATCACCGAGCCGACGACGAAGGCGACGCCGCCGAGGAAGAACAGCCTTTCCCACACGAGCACAGCCGCCACCACGTTCAGCACTAGCCCAGTCAGCGAGATCGCGTTCGGCGTCAGGCGCGACTCGATCAATCGATTGCGCACCAGCTCGCGGCGTTCGCCCGAGCCGATCGGCGCGCGCGCGGGGCGTTGCCCGCCCTTGCGCCCCGCGCGATAGCCGCTGCGGCGCGAGCGCCGGGGCGAGGCGTGCTGTCTGGGGGCCATGCGCTGGAGCCGTCGCGCCTAGCCGCTCGCGCGCACGTGCGCGGAGGGGACGGTCGAGAAGCGCCACACGGCCGGCCGGGCGCGCGCGAGCCAGCGCGCGCCGTAGGCCGACGCGCCGGCGGTCAGCGCTCCGAGCAGCGCGTCGACGATGAAGTGGTTGGCCGTCACGACGATCACGAACGTCATCAGCAACGGGTACAGCAGCCACAGCACGCGCACGGCGCGGTGCTTGGTCAAGCGCGCCAGCGGCCACGCGATCATCAGCGCGAACGCCACGTGCATCGACGGGACCGCCGCGTACGGGTTGAACAGCGCCGTCGCCGTCGTGCTCGTATGCGACACGTGCACGCCCGTGAGGTCCGACACGCTGTCGATGAAGCCCCACTCCGGCATGAAGCGCGGCGGCGCCGTCGGGAACACGATGTAGCCGACCAGCGCGATCGCCATCGCGATCATGAACATGTTGCGCACGAAGTAGAACGAGCGGTTTTGGCACAGGTACAGGTACAGCAGCGCACCCAGCGTGATCGACGTCTGCGCGTTGACGTACAGCCAGCTCGCGCTGACCATCACCACGTGGCTGCCCGAGGCCCACGCCTGCACGCTCGGCTCGACGAACACGTGCAGCTTGCTCTCGATCGAGATCAAATCGCGCGCGTGCGCAAACGCCGCGTTCGCGTTGCCCTCGGCCAGCCCGCGCACGAGCCGGTAGGCAAGGTACGCAGCGGCGAAGAGCGAGACCTGCCGCAGCGCGTCTAGCCAGCCGTGCGGCAGGACGCGCGCCTGCAGGAGACGAGCGCGGGCGAGCATCGCCGAGAAGCCTACTCGCCGCGCCCGAGAAATGGGGTCAGCGACAGCCCCAGCCGCGGCACCGACAGCCGGCGGCAGCGTCAGCGACAGCGGGGGCCGTGATCGAACACACGCGCCAGCGTGAAGTCGATCACGACATGCACGCTGCCGCCGCCGCGCGTCTGCACGTCCGTCCACCCGCCCGGCGCTCGGCGCACGCACCCGTGCCCGCCGCTCAGCGCCCAGTACTGCGTGAAGCGCACGCGCACGTCATACGTTCCCGCCGTCGGCGCCCACAGCGTGAAGGAGTCGCTGTCGAGCTGCGTCACAGCGCTCGGAGGCGGCGCCAGCGCTGTCGCTCCCAGCACTTCGAACAGCCGCCAACGGGACGAGTGCCAGACTTCGCGCAAGTACGGCGGAACGCTTTGCACCAGGCGCCCCTCCGCGGTCCCCGAGTAGTCCAGCGGAGCGTTCGGCAGCGCCACGTACGAGACCGCCGCGTAAGACAGCCAGTCCTCGTACTCGTCTTTGCGCAGCGGCGTTCTGTAGAACAGCCCGTCGCGGTCGACATCGAGCTGGCGCTCCCAGCCGCGCGCGAGCATCACGTGCGGCGCCACCCATCGTGCCTCCGCGTGATCGATCGTCGGGACCACCTCGATGCGCGTCGGGTGCGGGCTGTCGGCGACTCCCAGCGAGCGCAGCTCTGCCAGCAGCGGCGTGTAGAAGGAGGCGTGCGCCGCCGGATCAGACGCGGCCGCTGCGTAGTTGCCGATCGGCGCGTTGACCTGCCAGTACGTCAGCAGCGGCGCAAATGCGATCAGCGCCCACACGCGCCAGCTCCCGCGCAGGCGCGATCGGCGCGAGGCGTCCTGCGTGGAGGTCGTGGGCATGCCGGCCGCGCTGGCGCTGGCCAAGCGGCCTTGCGGCGAGCGCGCGGTCAAGGCGCACGCGGCGGCGATCGGCCCCGCCATCAGCGCTCCCAGCCGGTCGACGTTGCCGCCGACCGCCGTTGGGATCAGGTACGCGGCGAGCAGCGCTGCGGCGTACAGGACCGCGCCCGTGCGCAGCACGCGCTGCTCCGGCTGCATCAGCGCAGCGATCAGCAGCACGCCTGCGAGCGTCGGGTAGAACGCCGACGCGACGAACGGCTGCGGGCCCCCTTCCGGAAAGGCGACGATCAGCACCGCTACCGGCACGAGCGCAGCCGCCGCCAGGGCCAGCGCGAACCTGTGCTGCGCGGGCCCTTCCGTCGACGACCACGCGGCCAGCGCCCACGCGATCGCGGCGAGCGCCAAGAACGCCCCTGCGATCGGGCTCGCCAGCGTGCACAGGATCGCCAGCCCGATCGTCAGCCAAGCGCGCCGCCAGCGGCTCGACGACACTCCGCGCCGGCGTGTGGACGATCGCGCAGCCACCAGCGCGCCGATGCCGATCGCCAGCCCCAGGTCGAACGGAACGCGGTTGGCGAGCAGCCCGATCGCCGCGCCGAACGCGAACCACAGCGAGGCGACGCGCGTCGCCCGCGCCGAGAACGCGCCGTCCAGCAGCTTCGTGAACAGCGCCGTCGCGAGCGTCATCGAGAGCGCCGCAAGCAACTGCACGCCGATCAACGCTCCCAGCGCCGGCGCGAGCAGCGAGTACGCAGGCAGGTGGTGACCGCCGTACCAGCCGTTGTCCCACACCGTGAAGCCGGCCCGCGCGAGCAGTTCGCTGCGATATCCCGCCGCCGCGAGGTCGGCGCTCGGCGGCGCGACCAGCACGTACGCCACGCCGAACGCCGCCGTGATCGCCCACGCCGGGACCGCTCCCAGTCGCATGCGCGCCAGCACGCTCTCCCGCGCGGGCTGCGCGCCGCGCGAGCTGCGGGCAAGCATGCTCACCCCGACGCGGCGCCGACGAACTCCACGACCCGGTCGATCACGTCCGGTCGATCCAGCCACGCCCAGTGGCCGGCGTCCGCCAGCTCTAGCAGCTGCGCGTCGAGCACCTCCGCGTACGCCTTGCCGAAGCGCGCCGGGATGTACGGGTCGCGCTGTCCCCACACGACCAGCGCAGGCACGCCCAGCTCGCCCAAGCGCTCGCCCGCCGCCGCCAGCACCTCTGGCGGAGAGCTGCGATAAAGGCGCAGGATCGCCCGTTGCGTGCCCTGGTCGAAGTGCTCCAGCACGCTCTCTCGCCACTGCTGCGGCATCGGCCCCGGTGTCGCGTTGGCCTCCTTCGACAGGAAGCGCAGCGTGCGCTCGTTCGTCGTGCCCATCGCCAGCTCGCCCAGCACCGGCGCGCGCCAGATTCGCGCCGCGCGGTGCCAACGGTAGCCCGCGAGCAGCGGCACCGCGTTGATCACCACCAAGCGCTCGATGCGCTGCGGATGGCGCTGTGCGAACGCCAGCCCGACGACGCCCCAATCGTGCACGACCATGCTCACGCGCTCGACGCCCACCAGCTCCAGGAACGACTCCACGAAGTCCGCGTACTCCTCGATCGTGAAGCGCAGCGAGCCCGGCTTGCCCGAGCGTCCGAAGCCCGGCAGGTCCGGCGCCAGCCCGCCGCTGCGCGCGAGGAACGCCAGCCACATGTCCGAGCTGTCCGGCACCCCGTGCACGTAAAGCGGCACCGCCGTCTCGGCTGCGCCCGCCCCCGGCGACGCCGCCGATGCCCCGTTCGCGCCGCCCGCCAGCGACGCGCCGCGCCAGAAGACCGGCCGCCCGTCGATCTCGCCTTCGTGGTCCGTCGCCTCGGGCACCGCGCGAGGATATCTGGGCCGACCCCCTATCGGCGCGGCTGCCGGTTACCGTGATGCGGTGCCTCCCACCGTCGCCCCGCGCGCTCGCGCCAAGCTGCCAGCCGCTTTCTGGAAGCCACCGTCGCGCGCGCGCGTCCTGCGCATCCGCGACCGCCTGCGCGAGGTCTACGGCATCCCGCTCATGCGCCCGCACCGGCATCCGATCGCCGAGCTCGTGCTCACCGTGCTCTCGCAGTCGACCAACGACCGCAACCGCGACGTCGCCTTCCTGCGCCTGCGCACGCGCTTCCCCTCGTGGGAGGCCGTGCGTGACGCGCCTGTAGCCGAGATCGAGGAGGCGATTCGCCCCGGCGGCATCTCCAAGGTCAAGTCCGTGCGCATCCAAGCCATCCTGCGCGCGATCTCACACGATCCTCGCGACCCGCCGCACGAGCTCTCGCTCGATTGGCTCCCGCGGGCGCCGCTGAACGAGGCGCGCGACTACCTCGTCGCCCTTCCCGGCGTCGGACGCAAGACCGCCGCCTGCGTGCTGCTGTTCGCCTACGGCCTGCACGACGTGCCAGTCGATACCCACGTCTCACGCGTCGGCGCGCGCCTGCGCCTGCTGCAGCCCGGCGCTCCATTCGAGCGCATGCACGATCAGATGCTCGCGCTCACGCCGCCCGGGCACGAGCTCGAGCTGCACGTCAACCTGCTGCGCCACGGGCGGCGCACCTGTCACGCACGCTCGCCTGAATGCCATAGCTGCGCGCTCGCTCGCATGTGCCCCAGCCGCGAGCTGTTTGGTTGAGCGCTCAGCCGTGCGGGACGACCGCGAAGGCGATCACCGCGTAATGCAGCCCCGCCGCCGCCAGCACGAGTGCGTGGAACACCTCGTGGTAGCCGAACACCTTCGGCCATGGGTTCGGCTTGCCGCTCGCGTAGATCACCGCGCCCATCAGATACAGCGCGCCGCCCAGCGCGATGCCGATCGCGCCCAGCCAGCCGATCGCCGCCGGCAGCTCGCCGAAGATCGCCGCCGTCACCAGGCCCAGCGCGACGTACACCAGCGCGAACAGCCACTTCGGCGCGTCGATCCACGCGAGCTTGAAGATCACGCCGCCCAGCGCGCCTGCCCACAGCACGATCAGCAGCGTGCTCGCCAGCGATCCCTTCAGCGCCAGTAGCGCCACCGGTGTGTACGTGCCCGCGATCAGCACGAAGATCATCGAGTGGTCGAGCCGGCGCATCCAGCGCCGCGCCTTCGGGCGCCACGTCACGCGGTGATACAGCGCGCTCGTGCCCAGCAGCGCCGACACCGCCGCCGCGTAGATGCTCGCCGCCACGCGTGCGCGCCCTTCCGACGCGGCCAGAATCAGCCCGACGCCGCAGCCCAGCGAAACGAAGAACGCGTACTGATGCGAGACCCCGCGCAGGCGCGGCTTGACCGCCACCGCCTCGCTGAGCGTCGTCGTGATCGAGGCCATCGTCGCAAGGTAGCGCGTAGGGCGTCTTTTGTCATTAGACGACCGGTGGAGCGGCGATCGGGCGACGGCGCGCGCGATCCAGCGCGACGCACGGCATCCTTGAATCTCTATAGAAAATCTGTCACACTCTGACTTAGATTTATACCGCGTATCGAAGGAGCAAATCCCCATGGCCAAGACCATCGGCATCGACCTCGGCACGACGAACTCGTGCATGGCCGTGCTCGAGGGCGGCGAGCCCACCGTGATCGAGAACTCAGAGGGCGGTCGCACGACACCCTCCGTTGTCGCCTTCACGGCTTCCGGCGAGCGCCTCGTGGGCACGGTGGCAAAGCGCCAGGCCGTCACCAACCCGCAGAACACCATCTTCTCGATCAAGCGCTTCATGGGCCGCAAGGAGGCCGAGGTGCGCGAGGAGGAGTCCATCGTTCCCTACAAGGTCGTCTCCGGCCCCAACGGCGACGCTCGCGTGGAAGCAAACGGCGAGCAGTTCTCCCCGCCTGAGATCTCCGCGATGATCCTGCAGAAGCTGAAGACCGACGCCGAAGCGTATTTGGGCGAGGCCGTCGACTCTGCCGTCATCACCGTCCCCGCCTACTTCAACGACGACCAGCGCCAGGCGACCAAGGACGCCGGCAAGATCGCCGGCCTCGACGTCAAGCGCATCATCAACGAGCCCACCGCCGCGTCGCTCGCCTACGGCCTGGACAAGGAGGACGACCAGACGATCCTCGTGTTCGACCTCGGCGGTGGCACCTTCGACGTGTCCGTGCTCGAGATCGGCGACGGCGTCTTCGAGGTCAAGTCCACCGCCGGCGACAACCACCTCGGCGGCGACAACTTCGACAAGGCGATCGTCGACTGGCTCGTGTCCGAGTTCAAGAAGTCCCAGGGCATCGACCTCAGCGCCGACCCGATGGCGCTGCAGCGTCTCTACGAGGCCTCCGAGAAGGCCAAGATCGAGCTGTCCACCACGCAGGAGACGCAGATCAACCTGCCGTTCATCACCGCCGACGCCTCCGGGCCCAAGCACCTCGACACGCGCCTCACCCGCGCGAAGATGGCCGAGCTCACCTCCGACCTGCTCGACCGCGTGGTCAAGCCCGTACGGCAGGCGATCGACGACGCCAAAGACAAGGGCGTCAAGGAGATCGAGCACGTCGTGCTCGTCGGCGGCATGACGCGCATGCCCGCCGTGCAGGAGAAGGTCAAGGAGCTCACCAAGAAGGAGCCCCACCGTGGCGTAAACCCCGACGAGGTCGTCGCCGTCGGCGCAGCCATCCAGGCCGGCGTGCTCGCCGGTGACGTCAAGGACGTGCTGCTGCTCGACGTCACTCCGCTGACCCTCGGCATCGAGACCAAGGGCGGCGTCATGACCAAGCTCATCGAGCGCAACACCACCATCCCCACGCGCAAGGGCGAGGTGTTCTCCACGGCCGAGGACAACCAGCCGTCCGTCGAGATCCACGTGCTGCAGGGCGAGCGCGAGATGGCTCAGTACAACAAGTCGCTCGGCAAGTTCCAGCTCACCGGCATCCCGCCCGCGCCGCGAGGAATCCCGCAGGTCGAGGTCGCCTTCGACATCGACGCCAACGGAATCCTCAACGTGTCCGCCAAGGACCTCGGCACCGGCAAGGAGCAGAAGATCGAGATCAAGTCCGGCTCCGGGCTGTCCGAGGACGAGATCAAGAACATGGTCTCCGACGCCGAGTCCCACGCCGACGAGGACCGTCGTGCGCGCGAGCTCGCCGAGGCGCGCAACAACGGCGAGAACGCCGCCTATCAGGCCGAGAAACAGCTCGCCGACCTCGGCGACCAGGTCGACAGCGACTCCAAGGAGCGCATCGAGGCCGCCGTCAAAGAGGTTCGCGAGTCGCTCGAGGCCGAAGACCCCGCGGCGATCAACGCCAAGACCGAGGCTCTGCAGACCGCCTTCCACGCGATCTCCGAGGCCATGTACCAGCGCGCTCAAGAGTCCGCCGCCGCCGACGGCAACGGCGCGGCGCCATCCGGCGACGGCGCCACCTCAGACGATGAGGACGTCGTCGACGCCGAGGTCGTCGACGAGCCCAAGGCATAAGCGATGACCGACTCCCCCAAGCCGACCGTCGATCCGACCGCAGCCGAGCGCGCGCCCGACGAGGAGCGCGCGCCCGAGGAGCGCGCGGGCGAGGAGCAGTCTGCCGAGCGCGAGCAGGCGCAGACCCCCGGCGCAGCCGCGCCGGGGGCGGCGGTCGACGAGGACGCCGACGGCTCCGACGGCGCCGGCGAGCTGAAGGAGGACCTCGACGAGCTCCATGCTCTCGCCGCCAAGCGCGACGAGTACCTCGCGCTCGCCCAGCGCACGCAGGCCGACTTCGAGAACTACCGAAAGCGCGTCGCGCGCGAGTCCGCGCTCGCGCAGGAGCGCGGCGTGGCCAAGCTCGCCAAGGAGCTGCTGCCGGCGATCGACAACCTCGAACGCGCGATCGTCGAGATCGCCCTCGCCACCGGTCAGACCGATGAAGACCCGCTGCTCGGCGGCGTGCGCCTGGTGCTCTCCGAGCTCACAGCCGCGCTCGCGCGCGTCGGCGTCGAGTCGTTCTCGCCCGCCGGCCAAGCCTTCGACCCGGCAGTGCACGAGGCGATCGCGACCCTGCCACAGCCGCCCGAGGCCGGCGCCGCCAGCGGCACCGTCGTCGAGGTCTACCAGCCCGGCTACCGCCTCGGCGAGAGCGTCATCCGCCCGGCGCGCGTGGTCGTGGCCGCATAGGCAGGAGCGCACGAGCGCATATGGCAACGCGACCCGACTACTACAAGACGCTCGGCGTCGACAAGAAGGCGACGCCCGAGGACATCAAGAAGGCCTACCGCAAGCTCGCGCGCCAGTACCACCCCGATCGCAACCCCGGCGACAAGGACGCCGAGGCGCGCTTCAAGGAGATCTCCCAGGCCCACGACGTGCTCGGCGACCCCGAGAAGCGCAAGCAGTACGACAGCGCCAGCGGCCCGTTCGCGACCGGCGCCGGGCCCGGCGGCGGCTTCGGCGGCTTCGGCAACTTCGACTTCGACGCGTCGTCGATGGGCGACATCCTCTCCAACCTGTTCGGCGGCGCCTCCGGCGGTAGCGGGCGCGGGGCGCGCCAGCGTCCGCGCGCCGAACGCGGCGCCGACCTCGAGGCGCAGGTCTCCATCTCCTTCGACCAGGCCGTCTCCGGAGCGCAGGTCCCGCTGCAGGTGCCCATGCAGGCGCGCTGTGAAACCTGCCACGGGACCGGCGCCAAGCCCGGCACCACGCCGACCGTCTGCCCGCGCTGTGAAGGCCGCGGCGTGGAGACCCAGGGCCAGGGCGCCTTCTCCATCTCCCAGCCGTGCTCGCTGTGCCACGGCTCCGGCACGATCATCGAGGACCCCTGCCCGACGTGCCACGGCTCCGGCGCCGTGCGCACCGTCAAGCGCCTGCGCGTCAACATTCCCGCCGGCGTGCGTGACGGCAGCCGCATTCGCCTCGCCGGCAAGGGCGAGCCAGGGCGCAACGGCGGTCCGCCCGGCGACCTGTACCTGATCACGCACGTCTCGCAGTCACCCGTGTTCAAGCGCAAGGGCTCCAACTTCGAGGTCGAGGTGCCGCTCAGCATCCCCGAGGCGCTGCGCGGCGCCGAGGTGCAGGTGCCTACGCTCGACGGCTCAAAGACGCTGCGCGTGCCCCCCGGCACAGCGCACGGCACCGTCCAGCGCCTGCGCGGCGAGGGGCCGCCGAAGCTCGGCTCCGGCTCGCCGCCCGCGCGCGGCGACCTGCACTACCGCTTCGTCATCGACGTGCCCAAGCAGCTCAACTCCGACCAGCAGAGCGCCGTCGAGCAGATGTCCAAGGTGTTCAACGGCGACCCGCGCGCCAAGCTGTTCGCGGGTCGTGCCGCAGTCGACGGCGACGACGCAAGCGCAAGCGAGGCCGGCGATGGCGCGTCCTAGCGTCACGCGCATCACTCGCGTGTCCGTCGACGCCGGGCGCGGCGTGTTCATGATCTCCGTCGCCGCCGAGCTCGCGCAGATGCACCCGCAGACGCTGCGCATGTACGAGGCGCGCGGGCTGATCGAGCCCAAGCGCTCGCCCAAGGGCACCCGCCTGTACTCCCAGGAGGACGTCGAGCGCCTGCGGCGCATCCAGCAGATGACCTCCGACCTCGGGCTCAACCTCGCCGGCGTCGAGCGCGTGCTCGCCCTCGAGGCGCAGGTCGACGAGATGCACGCGCGCATCGAGGACCTCGAGGTCAAGGCGCTGCACGCGCAGGTGCAGCTCGCCGAAGAGCTCGAGCAGGTGCGCCGCTCCTTCCGCGCCGAGCTCGCCGTTCCCTATCGCGGCGGCGCCGTCGTGCGCGCCGCCGACGCGCGCTCTCCCTTCCCGCGTCCCACGCCGCCGCGTCCCACGCCGCCGCCCACCACGCCCGAGAGGAGGCTCGATGGCAGCTAACCCGACGAACCCCGCCGCGCAGGCCCCCGAGGAGGAGCAGAGCCCGCTGCAGCGCTTCGGGCGCGACCTCACAGAGATCGCCGAGCAGGGCAAGCTCGATCCCGTCATCGGACGCGACGAGGAGATCCGCCGCGTGATCCAGGTGCTCTCGCGGCGCACGAAGAACAACCCCGTGCTGATCGGCGAGCCCGGCGTCGGCAAGACCGCCATCGTCGAGGGGCTCGCCCAACGCATCGTCTCCAAGGACATCCCCGAGTCGCTGCGCGACCGCCGCGTGATCGCCCTGGACATGGGCGCGCTGATCGCCGGCGCCGCCTATCGCGGCGAGTTCGAGGAACGCCTCAAGGGCGTGCTCAAGGAGGTCTCAGACGCGCACGGCGCGATCATCCTGTTCCTCGACGAGCTGCACACGATCGTCGGCGCTGGAGCCGCGCAGGGCTCCGTCGACGCCTCCAACCTGCTCAAGCCGATGCTCGCGCGCGGCGAACTGCGCGCCGTCGGCGCGACCACGCTCGACGAGTACACCAAGTACATCGAGAAGGACGCCGCGCTGGAGCGCCGCTTTCAGCCCGTCACCGTCGGCGAGCCCAGCGTGCAGGACACCATCGCCATCCTGCGTGGGCTGAAGGAGCGCTACGAGGTCCACCACCACGTGACCATTCAGGACAGCGCGCTGATCGCCGCCGCCACGCTCTCACACCGCTACATCGCCGACCGCTTCCTCCCCGACAAGGCCATCGACCTCGTCGACGAGGCCGCCTCCAAGATCCGCATCGAGATCGACTCGCTGCCGACCGAGATCGACGAGGTCAAGCGGCGCACGATGCAGCTGAAGATCGAGCTCGAGTCGCTGCGCAAGGAGAAAGACGCCGCCGCCAAGCAGCGCCGCAAGGCGATCGAGGCGGAGGTCGCAGAACTGCAGGAGCGCGAGCGCGAGATGACCGAGCAGTGGGAAAGCGAGAAGCAGGCGATCGCCGGCATCAGCCAGACGCGCGAGCAGCTCGACGCCGCGCGCATCGAGATGGAGCGCGCCGAACGCGAGGCCGACCTGCAGCGCGCCGCCGAGCTTCGCTACGGCGAGATCCCCGAGCTGGAACGCAAGGTCGCCGAGTACGAATCGGCCGAGCGCGAGCGCGACGGTCAGGCGCCCGTGTTCCTCAAAGAGGAGGTCGACGCTGACGACATCGCCGAGGTCGTCGCGCGCTGGACCGGCATTCCCGTCAGCCGCCTGATGGAGGGCGAAACGGAGAAGCTCGTGCACATGGAGCAGCGCCTGCACGAGCGCGTCGTCGGTCAGCACGCCGCGATCGAGGCCGTCGCCAGCGCGCTGCGCCGCTCGCGTGCCGGCCTGCAGGACCCAAACCGCCCGATCGGCTCCTTCCTCTTCCTCGGCCCCACCGGCGTCGGCAAGACCGAGCTCGCGCGCGCGCTCGCCGAGTTCATGTTCGACTCCCAAGACGCGATGATCCGCATCGACATGTCCGAGTACATGGAGAAACACTCCGTGTCGCGGCTGGTCGGCGCGCCGCCCGGCTACGTCGGCTACGAAGAGGGTGGCCAGCTGACCGAGGCCGTGCGCCGGCGCCCCTACGCCGTCGTGCTGCTCGACGAGATCGAGAAGGCCCACGCCGACGTGTTCAACACGCTGCTGCAGGTGATGGACGACGGGCGCCTCACCGACGGCCAGGGCCGCACCGTCGACTTCAAGAACACCGTGCTCATCATGACCTCCAACATCCCCGTCGCCGGCGACGCCGTCGCGATCGACGACAGCGACCCCCACGCCGCCGCCACCGCCGACGCGCGCCTGCGCTCAGAACTGCTCGAGTACTTCAAGCCCGAGTTCGTCAACCGCCTCGACGACATCGTGCGCTTCCAAGCGCTCACGCGCGAGCAGATCTCCGAGATCGTCGAGCTGCAGGTGAACCTCGTCGTCGCGCGCGTCGCCGAGCGCGGCGTGCACGTGACGCTCACCGATGACGCCAAGCGGCTGCTCGGCGACATGGGCTATGACCCCACCTACGGTGCGCGGCCGCTGCGGCGTGTGATTCAGAAGCAGTTGACCGACCGGCTGGCGCTCGCGCTGCTGCGGGGCGAGCTGGGCGAGGGAGATGAGGTCGCCGTCGATGCCCGGGACGGGGAGCTCGTGTTGGAGTCGGGGCGATCGAACACGTCGAGCGCCCCGACAGCGGCTGTCTGAGCGATCGGACAACATCCGCTGACGGCGCAGCGCGTGTCCGCGAACGGTGCGAGTATTCCCACGTCGGGGGGCCGGGGTCAAGCGGTCAGCGCCGCTCGCACGGAACAGCGCTCCGACGGAAGTGGTCCGCGGCAGCTGCCGCCAAACAACAGATATCGGAGGACCGATCTATGTCAATTGCACGCACTCGGCGCACGCTCGTCGTGCTCGCCGCATGCGCAGCCCTACTGACCGCTGTGCTGGCCGCGGCGCCGCAGGCTCAGGCATCGTCACTATTTGCCTGCGTGAAGAAGAGCGGAGCCGCGCGCGTCTTCTCGAAAAAGCCCAAATGCAAAAAGGGCGAGACTCTGCTTTCGTGGAACTCTCAAGGGCCGGCCGGTAAAAACGGCATCAAAGGTATCAACGGAACCAACGGCAAAGACGGGACCAACGGCAAAGAAGGAACCGCCGGGAAAGAAGGCAAAGAAGGCGTCGCCGGTCAGCCGCAGAAAGCGGTGATATTCAGCGCGACGCTCGCCGCGTCGTTCGAATCTCCACCGTCCGCGGCCCTGTTCAGCCTCGCAGGGGCGTCCGCCAAGCTGGTCTGTTTCAACTTCATCGGCAACTTCAGCATCATCGAAGCCGCCGCGCCGACGAGCTCACGCGCCGAGACCGGGATGGTTGCCACGGACACGACCGGGAAAACTCCGGAAATCGCCCAGGAACCCGTGCAGGACGTGGGGCTCGGACCGAGCTCCGTCTCGATCCTCAAACTGAGCTCGAACACCAAAGAACCGTTCTCGAACATCGCGCACGTGAACGGATCGATCACGACTCCGACAGGCATCGTCGTGTGGGATGCCTTCTTGAAGACCGGACCGAACCCGGCCGGATGCACGATCCGCGGCACCGCGCTGACGGTTCCGCTGTAGCCCAGTGGAGGCAGTCGGTGGCCGCATCCGGTCGCCGACTGCCGCCCACGACGAGCAGTGGACGCAACAGGGCCCTCGATCGGGTAGAACGGAGCTGCGAGCCTGAAATCCGACAACCCGACGGAGGAGTCCCATGCCCACCTACATCATGCTCTCGACCCTCACCCCCGAGGGCGTGCAGACGGTCAAGAACAACCCGCAGCGGATCACGGAGGTCAACAAGGAGGTCGAGCAGCTCGGCGCGACCGTCAAGGCGCAATGGGCGACGCTCGGACACGTCGACTTCATCTCCGTGGTGGAGGCGCCCGACGAGGCGACGATGGCGCGCGTCTCGCTGGAGCTCGGCTCGCGCGGCACCGGCCGCTACGAGACGCTCGCGGCAATCGGCATCGAGGAGTTC
>DASYKG010000008.1:0-16451 GCA_035995645.1 Solirubrobacteraceae bacterium | reverse complement strand
GCTCACGGGCTTCGCCGAGGTGCTGCTGTACGTGGGGCTGGTCCTGGCGCTGACGGCGACCGTCCTATACGCCCGAACCGGGCTGGCGGAGATGGCCGCCGCCCGCCGCCCATAGCCTCAAGCTCAGCCTGACCTTTTGGTCTATACTGGCCCCCGTCTGGCCGCCCACCCGCCTCCCACCCGGGAACAGCGGTCCGGCCCAAGTGCGCGACAGGAGATAGGCCACATGGATGAGACGTTTCCCGACCTCGGCTCGCTGACGGACCTGGAACTGAAAGACGTCATCCGCCAGCTCACCGAGGAGGAGACCGAGATCTCCTACCGTCGCAGGATCCTGCACGGGAAGATCGACATCCTGCGCGCCGAGCTGGTCAACCGCCTGCGCAAAAAGCACGATGGCGGCGAGGTGCTGATCACAGGCGACGACGTCCAGCAGCTGACGGACATCCTCGCTGGCCGATCTTCGATCGGTCGCCAGTCTGAGCCCGAGTCCCAGGACGGGTCGTCGTGAGCGCCGTCGGTTACCGCGCCGCGAGCTCCGCGGGTCCGCGCGGGCTGTAGCCGGGGAGGTCGCGAGCATGGCCCTGCACTGCACCGAGTGCGGCTTCGTCAACGTCGAGGGAGCCAACTACTGCCAGCGCTGCGGATCGCTGCTCGCGCGCGCCGAGGCGGCCGGCGAGCCCGTCACGGCCACCTACCGCATCGACGACGCGGGGGAGCTCGTGCCGGTGGAGATCGAGGAGGTCACGGCGCGCGGACCCGCGCTGGTGATCCGCGCGGGCGGCGGTCGCGTCGGCGAGAGCTTCGCCGTGGACCGCGAGCGCACGAGCATCGGCCGACGCCCCGACGCCGAGGTGTTCCTCGACGACGTGACCGTCTCGCGCGACCACGCACTGCTGATCCGCCGCGGCGACCAGTGGTACCTGGACGACATGGGCTCGCTCAACGGGACGTACGTCAATCGCTCGCGGATCGAGTCTCAGCGCCTGGAGGAGGCCGACGAGGTGCAGATCGGCAAGTACAAGCTCACCTTTCACGTGCGCTGATGGCGGCCAAGGCGCCACAGGCGGGCGCGGACGAGCTCGACGTCGACGCGCTCGACGACGCTTCGGGCGGACGCTCGCGCTCGCCGCGCGCGGGCGCCGATGGCGCCGCACGGCAGAAGTCGCTGACGATCGGCGCGGTGTGCAAGGCGCTCGCGCAGGAGTTCCCCGACATCTCGATCTCGAAGATCCGCTACTTGGAGGACCAGAAGCTGCTGACGCCACGGCGCACGCCCGGCGGCTACCGGCTGTACGCGCAGGGCGACGTGGCGCGCCTGCGCACGATCCTGCGCATGCAGCGCGACGAGTTCCTGCCGCTACGCGTGATCCGCCAGGAGCTGGCGGCGGGGCGCTCGGAAGAGACGACGCCGGCCCCCGGTCGCCCTCCGCGCGGGGGCATGCGCGCGTGGCGCGCGAGCATGAGCGTCGGCGAGGCCACCGGCGCGCTGTACTCGCTGGAGGACGTGCTCGAGGACACCAAGGCCGAGGCAAAGCTCGTGCGCGAGCTTGAAGAGTTCGGCGTGGTCAAGGGCGAGATGCGCGGGGGCGTGCGCTACTTCGACGAGACCGAGCGCGAGATCGTCGCCGCGGTCGCCGAGCTCGCACGCTACGGCGTCGGCGGTCGCAACCTGCGCGTGTTTCGCTCCTCGGCCGACCGCGAGGCCAACCTGCTGCAGCAGATCCTCGCCCCGGCGCTGCGCTCGCGCAATCCCGAGCGGCGCAAGGAGGCCGTCGAGGCGCTGGAGAACCTGGCGGCGGTGGCGACGCATCTCAAGCACCTGCTGCTCGTGCGCGACCTGCGCAAGATCGTTCGCTGATGGGCGTCGAGCTGAACCAGAGCCTGCGTGCGCTGGTTCGTGAGATACCCGACTTCCCGCGGCCGGGGATCGCCTTCAAGGACATCACGCCGCTGCTCGCCGATCCGCTCGCGCTGACCGCGGCCGTGCGCGCGCTGGCCGAGCTCGCGCGCCCGCTCGACGTCGAATGCGTGATCGCCGCCGAGGCGCGTGGCTTTCTGCTCGGCCCGGCGCTCGCGCTGGAGCTTGGCGCGGGCTTCGTGCTCGCGCGCAAGCCTGGCAAGCTGCCCTACGAGACGATCAGCGCGGAATACGAGCTGGAGTACGGCGCCGATCAGCTGGAGCTGCACAGCGACGCCGTGCGCGGCGGCGCGCGCGTGCTCGTGCACGACGACCTGCTGGCCACCGGAGGCACGGCGGCGGCGCTGTGCGAGCTGGTCGAGCAGCTCGGCGGAGACGTCGTCGGCTGCGGCTTTCTGATCGAGCTGGCGTTCCTCAGCGGGCGCGAGCGCCTGGCGCCGCACCAGACGCACGCGCTGATCAGCTACGAGTCCTAGCCCGGCGCCCGTGCCCACCGCACGCCGCAGCCGCACGATCGCCGCGCCCGTGCAGGAGCTGTGGGAGCTGGTCTGCGATCCGCATCATCTGCCGCGCTGGTGGCCGCGGGTGGAGCGTGTGGAGGACGTCGCCGACGGCGCCTTCACCGAGCTCATGCGCACGGCGAAGGGCAAAGCGGTGCGCGCCGACTTCCTGCTCGTGCGCGCCGACCCGCAGACGCACACGCTGACGTGGCAGCAGCAGCTGGAGGGGACGCCGTTCGCGCGCGTACTTCACTCGTCTGAGACGCAGCTGACGCTGCAGGGCGAGGGGCAAGGCGAAGGCGTGGGGGAGGCCGGCGCGACGACCGTGACGATCGAGCTGCGCCAGAAGCTCAGCGGCTTCTTTCCGCGCTTCGGCGGCTTCATGGTCCGCCGCGCGGCGGCGGCGACGCTCGACGAGGCGCTCGACGGGCTGGAGCGCGTCAGTGGCTGACCGCGGCGAGCGATCGCAGGTCGCCCAGCAGCAAATGCGCTGGTGGGGCTGGGGCGACCCGGCCCACCCGCCGGGCCTGCCCGCGGCGGCGCTCGACTTCCTCGCCGACACCGTCGGCCTGGCGGCGCTGCCACGCCCCCCGGTGGCGTTGTCGAACGTGCGCCTGGCGGCGCCCTCGCTCTCAGACAAGACGCTGTCGCGCGTGCGTGCGATCGTCGGCGCCGAGCACGTGCGCGACGACCACGGCGAACGCGTCGCGCACGCCGCCGGCAAGGGCTATCCCGACCTCGTGCGCCTGCGCGCCGGCGAGCCGCTCGGCGCGCCGGACGCAGTCGTGCTCCCGGGCAGCACGCGGGAGCTCGGCGCGGTGCTCGAGCTGTGCGCGCGCGAGTCGCTCGCGGTCGTCCCCTTCGGCGGCGGCACGAGCGTCGTCGGCGGCGTCGAGCCGCTGCGCGGCGAGCACGGCGCTGTCCTGTGCATGGACATGCGCAGGATGGGCGAGGTAGTCGAGCTCGACGGCGCTTCGCGCACCGTCACCGTCCAAGGCGGCATCCGCGCGCCGGCGCTCGAGCGCCACCTGGCCGCGCGCGGGCTCACGCTCGGGCACTATCCGCAATCGTTCGAGTTCGTGTCATTGGGGGGCTGCGCGGCAACGCGCTCGGCTGGACAGGCCTCCAGCGGCTACGGCGCGATCGAGCGGATGGTGCTCGGCCTGCGCGTGTCGGCGCCGGTCGGCGAGATCGACCTGCCGGCGATCCCCGCGAGCGCCGCCGGCCCATCGCTGCGTCAACTGCTGATCGGCTCGGAGGGCACGCTCGGCGTGATCAGCGAGCTGTCTCTGCGCGTGCGTCCGGCGCCCGGCGATAGGGTCTACGAGGGGGTCTTCTTCGAGGACTTCTCAGCCGGCGTCGAGGTCCTGCGCGAGCTGGCACAGCAAGGAGCCTCGCCGGACGTCGCGCGCCTGTCAGACGAGCAGGAGACGCGCATGTCGCTCGCGCTGGCGGGATCGGGCGGCGTGAAGGGCAGGCTCGGCCGCCTGTATCTCGGCGCGCGCGGCTATCGCGAGGGATGCCTTGCGATATTCGGCTTCGAGGGCTCGCCGCGCGACGTGCACGCCAGGCGCGCGCGGGCGCTGCAGGTCGCACGTGGCGGCGGTGGCCTGAGAGTCGGGCGTTCGCCCGGCGAGGCGTGGCGCGCGGGGCGCTTCAACGCGCCTTACCTGCGCGACGAGCTGCTCACGCACGGCGTGATGGTGGAGACGCTGGAGACTGCCACGCAGTGGTCGAACCTGCAGCGCCTGCACGGCGCCGTCGCGCGCGCGATCGACGCCGCGTTGAAGGACTGCGGTACGCCGGGGCTGGTGATGTGCCACGTCTCGCACCTGTATGAGACCGGCGCATCGCTGTACTTCACGTTCGTCGCGCGCCAGCGCGAGGGGGAGGAGATCGCGCAGTGGCGCAGCGTCAAGGAGGCGGCCAGCCGGGCGATCGTGCACGGCGGCGGCACGATCACCCACCACCACGCGGTCGGGCGCGACCATGCGCCGTGGATGCGCGAGGAGGTCGGCGACACGGGCATGGCGGCGCTGCGCGCGCTCAAGGCGCAGCTCGATCCCGCCGGGATCATGAACCCGGGCAAGCTCATCGTCTGAAACGCGCTCGTTGCGCCGGGCGCGATCGGGGCGATCAGTGCAGCGCGAAGCTGCCGCGCAGGATGACCGGTCCCGGACTCGTCGGACGGCTGCTGGTCTCGCGCGTGAGCAGCATCGTGTGGTACTTGCCCGCGTCGCTCGGCAGCAGCGCACCGCCCTGCAGGCTGCCGTTGGCGCCGACTTCCGGGCTGCGGCTGAGCGCCTCGTGGCTGGTCGGCGAGTTGTACAGCCAGACGGCGTAGAAGAAGCCCTTGCCTTTGGAGGGCGCGAGGTGTTCGGCCGCGAGGTAGAAGGCGTACTGCTTGCCTTCGGAGAGCACCTCGGCGACGCCGACGGCCTTGCTGGCGGGATCCGGCGCGCTCAGCGTGATCCGCTTGTCTTCTTTGGCCTTCGAGCCTTGCGTTGCAGTCGAACCGGCGCTCGTCGACGAGCTGGCCGTTTCGCCGCTGCCCGAGCCGCTGGAGGCGCTTGCCGACTGCTTGCCCGAGCCGCCGCCGCTGTTGGCGATCAGCACGACGGCGACGACCACCACGGCGACGATCGCCGCCAGCAGCAGCGCGCCACCGACTCGTGAGCTCGGGGCGGAGGGCCGGGGCCGTCGCGACGGGTTGGTTGCGGCAGCGCCAGCCGAGGCGTCCTGCGAGGCCGCGATCGGCGCAGCGGCCGCGCGATCGGCGCCAGCGGGGATCTCCGGCAGGGCGTCGCCGGCGAGCGGGCTCAGCTGATCCGCGAGCGCGCCCGCCCAGGCACGAGCGGGGGCAGAGCTCTCGAGATAGCCGCGTGTGGCCAAGCGCTCGGCGACGCCCGGGCGCTGTCCGAGCAGGTAGTCGGCGACCTCTTCGCGCTGCTCGGCCGTCAGCTCTCGCGCCTGACGCGCGGCGAGCACGGCGAGCGCTGCGTGCGCGCGGTCGTGCACGGCGCGCTCCTGGATGTCCAGCAGGGCTGCGACCTGCGCGTAGCTCTTGCCGCTGCGCAACAGCAGCGAGAGCGTGGCGCGCTGGTCGGGGGGAAGATCGTCCAGTCGGCTCATTGGTGTGGGCACGTCGCGCCCGTCCAGGCGCCCGCTGGGCGCATGCGACGGCGATTCGTAGGCTATCGTGGCGCCGGGATGGCCGAGCCGACTGTCGAGCAGCTGAACGCCGCCGTCCGCGGGTTCGACCGGCTCTACGGCCTGGAGCTGCTCGGCTACGCCGACGGGGAGGTATCCGCGCAGGTGCGCGTGCGCGACGAGGTCAAGCAGCCCGCGGGACTCGTCCACGGCGGCGTGTACGCGTCGATCGCCGAGTCGATGACCTCGCTGGCGACGGCGCTGGCGGTGATGCCCGACGGCAACACCGCGATGGGACTGTCCAACAGCACGAGCTTTCTGCGGCCGGTCACCGAGGGTGTCGTCCATGCCCGCGCGAACGCGATCCATCGCGGCCGCACGACATGGGTTTGGGACGTGCACTTCACCGACGACGCCGGGCGCTCGTGCGCCGTCACGCGCATGACGATCGCCGTGCGCCCCGTGCGCGCCGGCCAGGCGCCGCCCGGCCTCGGCTGAGCGCGCGCGCCGCTAGCTCGGACACCGCTTGTCGGCGAACGCGCGCGTTACGCCGGTCGCGCGCTTCGCTCAGCGCAGCGCGCGCAGCGGCGAGGGGACCTGCGAGGGCAGCGGCGTGGAGCCGTAGCCGGTGTCG
This sequence comes from Solirubrobacteraceae bacterium, assembly GCA_035995645.1. Taxonomy (GTDB): domain Bacteria; phylum Actinomycetota; class Thermoleophilia; order Solirubrobacterales; family Solirubrobacteraceae; genus Palsa-744. The sequence continues at coordinate 10,246 of DASYKG010000008.1, read as the reverse complement.
GGCAGGCGTGCCGGCAGCTGAGCGCCGGGAGCGCCGGCTTCGTTGATCGGCACGATCGTCTGCGCAGCGGCAGCTGCGAGGCTGGGCGAGTCGGCGTAGATGCCGACGACGACGCCGCCGGTGGCGAGCACGATCGTGTGACCACCCTGCGCGACGACGCCGCTGACGCCGCGCACGAGACCGCTGCGCTGGGCGGCGCTGCCGGCGGGCACGAAGCTGTTGTCCGGCGAGGTGACGACGCGCAGCGGCGCCACGCACGTGCTCTGCCCGCCCTGCACGCAATCGCCGTACTGGACGCTGGACGCGCCGCCGGGGTCGTGCCCGGCTTCGGTGATCGCCAGGCCGTGAAAGGAGCGCCCCAGCCAGTACACGGGGTAGGGGGCGACGAGCAGGGTCTCCAGCGTGTTGTGCGGGATCGGCTGGTCCTGCAGCGTGTCACCGCAGGCGCTGAGCGTGAGCGCGCACAGGACGGCCAAGACCGCGGACGCGCGGGCGAGGCGTCGCGGCAGGCGCCTGCGCGCGGATGTCGACGAACAGGATGCGGACGCCCCGACGGGAGTCGGGCTTGGAGCGGCGCTCATCGGCTCAGCCGCGGTAGCGGTTGGTGATCGGCATCCGCCGGTCGCGCCCGAACGCGCGCTCGGTGACCTTGATGCCCGGGGGGGCTTGGCGGCGCTTGTACTCGGCCAGGTCAACGAGCCGACTGGTGCGTTGCACCTCCGCCGCCGGCAGTCCCTGGGCGATCAGCTGCTCTCGGCTGAGATGCAGCTCGACGTAGCCGTGCAGGATGCGGTCGAGCAGCTCATACGGCGGCAGCGAGTCCTCGTCGCGCTGGTCTGAGCGCAGCTCCGCCGAGGGCGCACGCTCGATGATCGACGCGGGGATCGGCGCGGACACGCGGTCGCCGACCGCCGCCTCAGGGGAGTTGCGCCACTCGCACAGGCGGTAGACGAGCGTCTTGGGCACGTCCTTGATCACCGCGAAGCCACCGGCCAGGTCGCCGTAGAGCGTCGTGTAGCCGACCGACATCTCCGACTTGTTGCCGGTCGTCAGCACGAGCCAGCCGAACTTGTTCGACAGCGCCATCAGCAGGTTGCCGCGGATGCGCGCCTGCAGGTTCTCCTCGGTCAGGTCGTGCGCGAGCCCGTCGAACTGTGGCTGCAGCGTCTTCTCGTAGGTCTGCGCGACCGACTCGATCGGCAGCTCGTGCGCGCCCACGCCCAGCGCCGTCGCCAGCGCGCGCGCGTCCTGCTGCGTGCCCGAGGAGGAGAAGCGCGAGGGCATGATCGCGACGCTGACGCGCTCCGCGCCGAGCGCGTCGGCGGCCACGCAAGCGACGAGCGCCGAGTCGATCCCGCCGGAGAGCCCGAGCACGAGGTGCTCGAAGCCGTTCTTCTGCACGTAGTCGCGCAGGCCGAGCGCGAGCGCCTCGTAGATCTCCGCCTCGATCGGCTCTATCGGCATCGCCATGTCGCCCCCCGTGGCCTGCGCTGCGTCACCGCCCGCGCCGCTGCGGGCGGGCAGGCCGGGGAGGACGGCCACGCGCGACGCTCCGCCGGTGGAGAGCGCCGAGCGCACGGAACCGCGGTGACCGGCCTCACGCAGGCGCGCCGCCGCGGGCGCCTCGAGATCGACGTCGCACACCAGCAGATCCTCGCGGAACTGCGCGGCGCGGGCGATCGTCTGGCCGCTGGGGTCGACGACGAAGGAATGTCCGTCGAACACCAGCTCGTCCTGGCCGCCGACGAGACCGCAGAAGGCCACGTAGGCGAGGTTGTCGCGAGCCCGCTGGGCGAACATCCGCTCGCGCTCCATCCCCTTGCCGGCGTGATAGGGCGACGCGGAGATGTTGAGGATCAGCGTCGCCCCGGCCAGCGCCTCGTCGCTGGCGGGAGGGCCGGGCTCCCAGATGTCCTCGCAGACCGTCAGCCCGACGCGCTCGTCACCGATGTCGAAGACGGCGCCGGCGTCGCCCGCCTGGAAATAGCGCTCCTCGTCGAACACGCCATAGTTGGGCAGGTACACCTTGCGGTAGATCGCGTGGAGTGCGCCGTCGGCGAGCACGGCGGCCGAGTTGTAGACGTCCTGCGCTCGCTCGGGAAAGCCGACGACGGCGATCGTGCCGTGCGTGTCGGCTGCGAGCTCGCGCAGCGCCGCTGCGGCGTCGCTCAGGAAGTGCTCGCGCAGCAGCAGATCCTCGGGCGGATAGCCGGTGAGCGCGAGCTCGGGAAACAGCACGAGATCGGCGCCGGCGTCGAGCGCCGCGTCGCGCCCGGCGCGTATCCGCTCGGCGTTGCCGGCGATGTCGCCGACCGTGGCGTTCATCTGACAGAGGGCTAGGCGCACCTCAGCTCGCGCTGGCGCTGCGCCCGGCGCGCGCGCGCCCGTTGGCGCTCGGCCCGGCGGCGGGCTTGCTCTTGCGTGGGGCGGCCTTCTTGGCCCGCTTGGCCGGCGGGCGCACCCCGGCGGCGCGAGCGAGCGATGCGATCGCCGATTTTAGGTCAGCGGCGATCGCCTCCAGCTCGGGCAGCGCGTCGAAGTCGCCGAGCAGGCCGAAGCCGAGGTGCCCGTCGTAGCTCATCACGGCGATGCCCAGCGCCTGGCGGCGCGCGAGCGGCACCACGGGGAAGAGCACGCGCAGGCGCCGGCCGAGGACGTACAGCGGGAACTGCGGCCCCGGGACGTTGGTGACGACGAGGTTGAAGAAGCGCTGGCGTGCCTGCAGGCGCGCGGCCTGGCTGAGGATCGTCGGTGGCGCGAAGCCGGCGAGGTTCGTCAGCACCTGTGCGCCGACGGCCTGTCCCGATCTCTTCAGGTCCTCCATCGCGCGGGCGATCTGCTGCAGGCTCTCGGCTGGGTTCTGCACGCCGACGGGCAGCGGCGCCCACATCGCGGCGACCTGGTTGCCGAGCGCGCCGCGGTCGGAGTCGGCACGCACCGACACGGGCACCATCGCCTTCAGCTCAAGCCCATCGGTCTCGACGCCCGTGCGGCGAAGGTAGCGTCCGAGCGCGAGGCTGACGGCTGCGAGCACGACGTCGTTGAGCGTGCCGCCGAGCGAGTCCTTGATTGCTTTGAACTCAGCCAGATCGGCGTCGAGGAAGGTGTAGCGGCGGTGCGGGCCGATGTCGACGTTGAACGGGCTGTCGGGCGCAGGTGCGTTGATGCCCGCCCATGTCGTCGCGCCGATGCTCGCCAGGCCGCCGACGACCTGCGAGAGCGCGCGCCGCGGCGCGCGCAGCAGAGCGCGCGTGCCGCGAGCCATCTCGGCGGGTACGGTCGTGCGTTCGCGCAGCGCCTCCCCGAGCAGCTTCGCCGGCCCCGGCAGGGGTTTGGCGGTCCACGGCATCGGGGCTCGCGAGCTGGGGACGGGATCGGGCGCGGTGTCGAACAGCACGGTCGTGATGTCCACGCCGGAGATGCCGTCAACGAGCGCGTGATGGGTCTTGGCAATCAGCGCGAAGCGTTCGCCGGCCATCCGCTCGACCAGCCAGATCTCCCACAGCGGCTTGGAGCGGTCCAGGCGCTGGGAGAACAGGCGGCCCGCGAGCTGCTTGAGCGCCTTGTCGTCGGCCGGCTTGGGCAGGGCGGTGTGGCGGATGTGGTAGCGGGGGTTGAAGTGCGGATCGTCGGCCCACACCGGCCGTCCCTGGCCGTATGGCACGTTGGCAAGGCGCTGGCGGTAGCGCGGCACGAGGTGCAGGCGACTGACGACGTGGTCGACGAGCTCCTGTGGCGTCGGCGCAATGCCTTCGAAGACCATCACCGAGGCGACGTGCATGTGCGCCGTGGAGTGGTCCTCGAGGTGCAGAAACGTCGTGTCGAGCGCGGTCAAGCGGTCCGGATTGGCCATCGCGCTCGATTGTCGCGGTTTGGCGGGCCGCCGTCAACGATCGCTGTGCCGGCTGGCGTCGTCGGCCGACATTACGGGGCCGAGCCCGTTCGCTGGCCCCTCGCTTTGGCCCCGCGACGCGTGCTTGGCTCAAGGCCGCAGCCCGTGCGGTCGAGACTGACGGATGGCGAGCTTCACGCTCAACCGCAGCGTGCTGTCTGCAGCCGACGATCCCCTGGACCGCTCCGCGGTGGATCCGCGCGCCGCGGAGAACCTGATGCGCTGGGTCGGGGCAGCGATGTTCGTGCTCGGTTCGGTCACGCTGCTGGCGACGCTGCCGATGCCCGATCCGAACACGAGCGATCATCCCGCGCTCAGGGTGATCGCCGTCCTGCTCGGGCTGGGCGCCGTGTTCGTGTGGACGGCGCTTCCAGGCCGTCGCTGGGTCGCGCGGGTCACCGTCGTCTACGGGATCCTGCTGGTCAGCGCGCTGATGGCCGTGACGCGACCGATCGAGGGGACGCCCTTCTTCTACTTGTGGCCGATGGTCTTCTCCGCCTACTTCTGCTCGCGTCGCGAGGTCGCCGCCGACCTCTTGCTGATGTGGACGACGCTCGCGCTCGCCCTGTTCGTGTGGTCCGACGACCCGATGAAGCCGGTGCTGTTGATCAGCGTCGGCATCTCCGTGACGCTGATCACGCTCGTCGTCAAGCTGCTGGCCGAACACGTCACTGCGGTTATCAGACAGCTGGTGACGGCGGCCGACACCGACTACCTGACGGGCCTGCTCAACAGGCGCGCCTTCGACGTCGAGTTTCGCCGCCAGTGCGACCGCGCGCGGCGCAGCGGACTGCCGCTGGCGCTGGCGATGTTCGACCTCGACCACTTCAAGCAGGTCAACGACCGCCACGGCCACGCCGTCGGCGATCAGGTGCTGCGCGACTTCGCCGAGCTGCTCGAGCGCGAGCTGCGCGGTGGCGACACGCTCGCGCGCGTCGGCGGTGAGGAGTTCGCCGTCGTGCTGTTCGGCGTCGAGCTCGACGACGCCGTGGCGTTCGCCGAGCGCATCGGGCGCGAGCTTCAGACGCGCGGCAGCGGAGCTACGCCGCCGTTGAGTGCAAGCGCCGGCGTCGCGGCGATGTCAGAGCAGGAGCCAAATCCGCCGGCGCTGCTGCTCGTGGCCGATCGTGCGCTGTACGCCGCAAAGGCGGCCGGCCGCCGCCGCGTCGCGGTGTGGGACCGCGGCGCCACGCGCGTCGAGGCGCATATGGCCGGCGAGCGGCTCGCCGTCGACGCAGCCTGATCGGCGCCCGCGCTGATTGGGCAGCGACCTGCGCGGGCCGCCGCTCTCAGGCGACCCGCCAAGGACGCCGGCGCACGCAGCGTGCGCCAGTGGCCCTTTCCCTAGCCGCCCTGCTGGGCGTACTGGATCCTTGCCCCCGACTTGGTGCAGACCCGTGCGAAGGTGCCAAGCGGCACCTTGAAGTGCCCGGCTGCGCATTTGTATTTTTCCGGGGTCTTGCCGGTTTTGTCGTTGAGCACCAGGCCGATGAATTTGTAGGCCGCCGTGCAGCTGACGCCGCTCGTGGAGATCGCCTTGACGATCAACTTGAAGGGTTTGGTGCCGCCCATCCCATCTTCGATTTGCAGCGTCTCGGGCTTGTTGGCACAGCTGTGCGACGTGCCCGCGGCGGACGCGCCGGACGTGAGCGCCGCCATGGCGGCGGCGACTGCCAACGCACTCCCCAGCGCGGCGAGTCCTCGCCATTTGCGTGCAGCTTTCATCTGGCCGTCCTTCGGTCTCATCCGGCGCCCCCATGACACCGATTCGCGGCCGAGCATACTGACGGAGCGCGGGCGGGCATACGCACGATTGCGCAGCCTTGCGCCGTCGACGCGCCGCGCGGCTGGGGGGCGCAGCGCCGCAAAGGCAAAGAGCCGACCGCTGGCCGGCTCTTTGCCGAGGAGAAAAGGAAGACGTTGAGACTAGATCCGTCCTCACGAACGATAGCCGATTCCTGGCCGGCTGGCCAGGATGGCTTCGCTGCGCCGGACGGCCGGCTCGCAGGTCCGGTGATGGCATGATTGCCTCTCTTGCATTTCAACCAGGAGGACGTCATGGCGGGTATCGGAGACAACCCTCAAGGAGACGCTCGCGAGGAAGAGCCCGCCCCGAGGGCGAGGCTGATGCAGGAAGTCGCCGACCAGATGGATGCGATCGAAGCCGACTTCGGCGACGGCTTTGAAATCGGGCGGGTGATAACGATCGTCGAGGTCACGGGACCCGACGGGACTGTCGGCATTCGCGTTCGCGCCGGGCAGCTCCCATGGGTCTCGTTGGGCATGCTCGAGTGGGCGAAAAAAAGCCTGGAAGCCGCTTCGGGGTAGGCGTGCGCGCCTGACCGCGTGAACCGCGATGCGGCGCGTTCGCTGAGCTGCCGCAGCTGCGCCGCCACCGCGCCAAGCCGAAAGCCGCTGCAAATGCGGCCTTTGCCGATTGCGACCGTGTGTGTCGGTCGTCACAGAAGGACCGGTCGAGGGGCGGCTAGGCTACGAACAATTGTTCGACTCTGCTGAGTCGCCGCCGTCCATGGCGGCGATCGGGGAACCCACCGCCGGCCCGTCGTAACCAGGGCCGGATGGGGCGAATCGTCCACTGATGTGGACGTAACGCCCGGTTGAAGCGCGTCTGTCTCGCGCTGTTCGCCGGACGTGAGCCCGACAGCTAACCCCGTAGGCGGAACCCCAAGGAGGTTCGCATCGATGTACGTTCCCGCGCCGCCGGCGCAGCATGCCCTCGCGCTCCCGCCCGTCAGCGTCGTCTCGACGGCGCAGTCGCCGTCAGCGCCAACGCTGGGTCGAGCGCTGAACACGACCCTGCGGGTGCGCAGAGCGAGCCTGAACGTGCTCGACGGCCGCCGCGTCAGCATCGCCGGCACGCTCAGCCCAGCGGTCGCCGGGCGCACCGTGACCCTGCAGGCGATGGGGCGTCACGGCTGGAAGAACGTGGCCCGTGCGCGCACCGCGAGCAAGGGTCGCTTTCGCCTGAGCTACCTGCCGCGCCAGACCGGCAGCGAGCGCGTCCGCGTGTCCTTCGCCGGTGATGCCCTCGGCCAGCCGTCCCACCGCCGCCTGGGGCGCCTGAACGTCTATCGCCTCGCCGGCGCATCCTGGTACGGCGGCGGTGGCGGCCTCGCATGCGGCGGCTCACTCACCAGCGCCACGCTCGGCGTAGCCAACAAGACGCTTCCCTGCGGCACGCTGGTGACGCTCCGCTACAACGGCCGCTCCGTGAGCGTGCCGGTGGTCGACCGCGGGCCGTACGTGGCCGGACGCGAATTCGACCTCACCGAAGCGACCAAGCAGGCACTTGGCTTCGGCGACACGGGACAGGTCTGGAGCACGCGCTGAGCGCACTCCAGCGGCCCGTCGGCTGGGGACGGCGGATCGACGCCTTCTCCAGCCGATTTGCGCGCCGTAAGGGTTGTGCGCGCTTGGGCAGGTTCGTGCAGGGCTTGGGTTTCTCGCCCAGCGTTCGTTGAATCCCCTGGATGCCCGCATCGACGAAGACGTCACGCACGCAGCTGTGGTTCGACAGCCTCGGCGACTGGAGCTGGCCCGGCAGGGCCGCCGAAGCCGTCGAAGCGCTGCCTCCCGCGTGGGTGCCCGCGTTCCCGCCGCGCCTGGAGGCGATCGCCGTGGCGCCCGCCGGGTCTGTCTCCTGGCAGCAGCAGCGCCTTGGGCGGCGCATGCTCGGGCTCGGCTTGGCGCTCAGCGTGCTCGCGGCCCTCTGCGCGGCGATCGTGCTCAGCGGCCCGCAGAGCTTCGAGCGGGCGCTCGGCCTGCGCTCCGAAGCGCCCGCCGTGCAGGCGGCGGCGCCCGCCACCGTCGTGCCGCCGCCGCCGCCGACGCTCGTCGCCACCAGCCATGACAGCGCTGGCAGCTCCATCGACAGCGCCAGCTACAGCTCCGCGGCGCTTGCCGGCGCCGGGTCCTTCCACGTGTACCTGCCGCCGGGCTACGCCAGCACGACACAGCGCTACCCCGTGCTCTACCTGCTGCACGGCAACGAACAGCCCGCCACCGCCTTCCTCGAACTGGGCCTGCAGGGCCAGCTCGACACGCTGATCGCACGCCAGGAGATACCGCCGCTGATCGCCGTGATGATCCAGGGCGGCAGGGGCGCCAACAACTGGCGCGACCAAGGTTCCCGTCGCTATGAGACCTACGTCGTCGAGGTGCAGGAAATGGTCGACCGCATGCTGCCGACGGTCGCCTCGCGCGGCGCTCGCGCGATCGCCGGCGACTCGATGGGCGGCTACGGCGCGATGAACGTCGCGCTCGGCCACCCGCAGCGCTTCTCCGTCGTCGAGAGCTGGCTGGGGTTCTTCAACGGCCTGTCCGGCGAGCTGCGCGCCGCCCAGCCGGTGATCGCCCGCGACGGGCTGCACGCGTTCGTCTACGGCGGCGCATCCGACAGCATCGCCGACCCATCCGAGAACGCTCCGTTCGCCGCGGCGCTGCGCGCCGCCGGGGCAAGCGCGCACGGGGTCGTCTACCCCGGCGAACACAGCATGCAAACGCTGCACGCGCACCTCGCGCACATGCTGCGCTACGCCGGCGGCGCGCTCGCCGCGAACGCCCGCGCGCTGGCTGCCCGGCCGCGCGCGGTCAACGCTTCGCCGAAGAACACGAAGGCCGCGTCGCGCTCGTGATGCGCCGCCGCGCCCGGCCGGCCCGGGCGCCGCTGCGCGTCGCGCCCTAGCACCGTCCTGGCCGGCTGGCCAGTATGATCGCCCGACCGGTCCGCGACGACGATGGGGAGGTCCAGATGGCGTCCGTTTCCAGCGATCTCGACGGCTTGCTCTTGGCCGAGCACGAGCTGTGGGCCGACGGTCCGCCGCACGAGGCGTTCAAGCAGATGCGCAGCAAGTGCCCGATCCACTGGACCGAGCGGGTCACCGAGTATCCCGACGAGCGAGGCTTCTGGTCGGTCACCACGGCCGAGGACATCCACGCCGTCAGCCGCGACTGGCAGACCTACTCCTCCGCGCATGGTGTCACCGCCGTCTCCGAAGTCTTCCCCGTGGAGCTCGTGCAGGCGATGTTCATCGGCATGGACCCGCCCAAGCACGACCGCCTCAAGGCGCTCTTCCAGGCCGGCTTCACGCCCAAGCGGATCGCCGCGCACGAGGACGAGATACGGGCGATCGTGATCGACGTGCTCGATCGCCTGCAGGGCCGTGAGACGTGCGATCTGGTCCTCGACATCGCGCAGCCCGCCGTATCACGCGTGATCGGGCGCTTCATGGGAATCCCCGAGGAGGACGATGCGATCTGGGCGCGGCTGATGAACTCGACGCTCTCAGGCGACGACAAGGACCTCGCGCCCGAGGGCATCGACGGCGTGCTGGAGAAAGACATCCCGGAGATCTTCGCGCGCTGCGGTCGGATGATCGCCGAGCGCCGCGAGAACCCCACCGACGACCTGACGACGGTGCTCGTCAATGCCGAGATCGACGGCGAGATGCTCGCCGAACACGAGATCGTGATGGGCTTCTTCCTGCTCGTCGCCGCGGGCAACGACAGCACCAAGGCGACGTACGCCAGCGGCATGCGCGCGCTGATGGAAAGCCCCGAGCAGATGCAGCTGCTGCTCGAGGACCCCACACGTGTCGCCGGCGCCGTGGAGGAGTCGCTGCGCATGTTCCCCGCCTTCGCGCACTTCCGCCGCACGGCCACGTGCGACACAGAGCTTCACGGGCAGAAGATCAAGCAGGGCGACAAGGTCGTGCTGTGGTACGTGTCCTCCAACCGCGAAGAGGCGCTGTACGAAGATCCTGACCGCTTCGACGTCCTGCGCAATCCTGAGCATCAGGCCTTCGGCGCCGGCGGGCGCCACTTCTGTCTCGGCACCGCGCTCGCGCGCCTGGAGCTGAAGATCCTCTTCGAGCAGACGCTCGAGCGCTTCCCCGACATGTCGATCTGCGGCAAGCCAACATACGTCGAATCGGGCTTTCTCAATCAGATGAAGACGCTGCCCGTGCGGCTCGTCGCCTAGCGTCTGTGGCCGGGCGCGCGAGCCGCATCCGCCTGCGCCAGGCGGTAATCGTCGCCGGCGAGCTGGAGCCCGTCGAGCGTTCGCTGCGCGACGCGCTCGGGCTCGCCGAGCCGTTTCGCGATCCCGGCGTCGAGCAGTTCGGCCTCCGCAACGCCGTGTTCGCCCTCGGCGACTGCTTTCTGGAGATCGTCTCGCCTCTGCAGCCAGACACGGCCGCCGGGCGCCACCTGGAGCGCCACGGCGGCGACGGCGGCTACATGGTGCTGTTCGACCTCGAAGACCTCGACTCCGCTCGCGCGCGCGCCGAGAGCGAGGGCGTGCGCGTCGTCTGGCGCATCGACCTCCCCGACATC
>DASYKG010000007.1:0-52145 GCA_035995645.1 Solirubrobacteraceae bacterium | reverse complement strand
GCTGGCGGCCTTGTCGGGCGGCGTGCCGGTGAGGATCTTCTTGACGGGCACCTCGAGCACCTTGCCCGACAGCGTGCGCGGGACCTGCTCGATCTGGCGGATCTCGTTGGGGACGTGGCGCGGCGAGCAGTCCTCGCGGATCCGCGCCTTGATCTCACGCGTCAGCTGGTCGTCGAGCACGGTCCCGTCGCGCAGCACCACGAACAGGATCATCCGCAGCTCGCCTCCGAGCCCGTCCGGCACGGGGCCATCGGCGCCGGGCTGTCCGGCGCCGGGCGCGGTGCCGGGCGCGGAGCCCTGGCCGCCGGGGACCGCGATGTCCACGACCAGCGCGTCGAGGACCTCCTCGACCGATCCCGCCGCGCGGTAGATCTCGCTCGTGCCCATGCGCACGCCCTGGCGGTTGATCGTCGAGTCCGAGCGCCCGTAGATCATCGCGCCGCCGCGCGGCGTGATGCGGATCCAGTCGCCGTGGCGCCACACTCCCGGATACATCGAGAAGTAGCTCTCGTGCAGGCGCTCGCCGTCCTCGTCGCCCCAGAAGAACAGTGGCATCGAAGGCATCGGCTCGGTGATCACCAGCTCGCCGACACGGTCGACGTGCGCCTGGCCCTGCTCGTCCCAGGACTCCACCGCGCAGCCGAGCGCGCGGCACTGCAGTTCGCCTTCGTACACGGGCAGCAGCGGGCAGCCGGCGACGAACGCCGTGCACACGTCCGTGCCGCCGCTGGTGGAGAACAGCCAGATGTCCTCGCGCACGTGCTCGTACACCCAGCGAAAGCTCTCCGGCGCCAGCGGCGAGCCGGTCGAGCCGAGCGCACGCAGCGCGCCGAGATCGTGGTCGCGGCCGGGCTCGATGCCGGCCTTCTCACAGCTGGCCAGCAGCCCGGCGCTGACGCCCATGCAGGTGGTTCCCGCGCGCTCGGCAAGGCTCCACAGCGCGCCCAGGTCAGGGTGGGCCGGGCTGCCGTCGTAGAGCACGATCGCCGCGTCGGAGAGCAGGCAGCCGACGAGGAAGTTCCACATCATCCAGCCGGTCGTCGTGAACCAGAACATGCGGTCGCCGGGGTGCAGGTCGAGGTGCATGCGCTTCTTCAGCTGCTCGACGAGGATGCCGCCGTGTCCCTGCACGATCGCCTTCGGCAGGCCGGTCGTGCCAGAGGAGTACAGCACCCACAGCGGGTGGTCGAAGGGCACCTGCTCGAAGACGAGCTCCGTCCCCTCGCCCCGCGGCGTCAGCTCCTGCCAGCCGATCGCGCCGTCGAGCCGTGCGTCCTCGTTCAGGTACGGCAGCAGAACGGTGTGCTGCACGCTGGGCAGCTCGGCGAGGATGCCCTGCACGACTGCGGTGCGGTCGAAGTCCTTGCCCCCGTGGCGGTAGCCGTCGACTGCCAGCAGCACCTTCGGCTCGATCTGCGCGAAGCGGTCGATCACGCTGCGCGCGCCGAACTCCGGTGCCGCGCTCGACCAGATAGCGCCGATCGAGGCGGTCGCCAGGAAGCCCACGAGCGTCTCGGGGATGTTCGGCATGTAGGCGACCACACGGTCGCCGCGCTGCACACCCAGCGCGCGCAGGCCGCCTGCGACGGTCGCCACCTGAGCGGTCAGCTCGCCCCACGTCAGCTCCTCGAGCTCGCGCAGCTCTGAGGCGTGCACGACGGCCACGGTGTCGGCGCGATCGCATCCGCCACCCGCCCGCTCGTGGCGCAGCGGCGCGAGCACGTTCTCGGCGTAGTTGAGCTCTGAGCCGGTGAACCACCGCGCTCCGGGCATGCGCCGCTGCGCCAGCGGCCGCTCGTACGTTCGCGAGCTGCGCACTTCGCAGAACTCCCAGATGCTCGCCCAGAACTCCTCGATCTCCTGCACCGACCAGCGCCAAAGATCCTCGTAGTCGTCGAACTCACGGCCGTGGCGCTCAGCCGCCCAGCGCATGAAGCGCGTCATCTCCGCGCGCTCGCGGTCGGCCTGCGTCGGCTCCCACAACGGTGACTGCCGAGGTGCGCTGGCCATGCGGGTATTCTCGCGGTTTGTGGACGTCCTTGGGCTGCGCGCCGAGTTTCCCGTACTGCGAACGCGCGCATATCTCAACGCCGGCACCGATGGTCCGCTGCCGCAAGGCGCCGTGCAGGCGGCCACGATCGAGCTCGCACGCGAGGCCGCCGACGGGCGCACGGCCGCTCATTTCCAGCGGCGCGGCGAGCTCAACGCACAGCTGCGCGCGGCCTACGCGCGCGCCCTCACGGCCGAGCCGGCGGACATCGCGCTGACCACGTGCACGAGCGACGGCATGGCGCAGACGATCGCCGGCCTGGCGCTCGGCGAGGGCGACGAGATCGTCACCAGCGACGAGGAGCACCCGGGGCTGCTCGGCGCACTCGGCGCTGCGCGCGAGCTGCGCGGCGTCAGCATCCGCGAAGTCCCGCTGCGCGACGTAGCAGCGGCGGTCGGCCCGAGCACGCGGCTGGTCGCCTGCTCGCACGTCGGCTGGATGAGCGGCCTGCTCGCGCCTGTCGAGCTCTCGCAGGTCGACGTGCCGGTGCTGCTCGACGGCGCGCAGGGCATCGGCGCGATCCCCGTCGACGTGGGGGCGCTGGGCTGCGACGCGTATGCCGGCGCCGGGCAGAAGTGGCTGTGCGGACCCGACGGCCTGGGCATGCTCTACGTCAGCCCGGCGCTCAGCGAACGCCTGGAGATCTCACGGCGCGGCTACGCGAATCTGGAGGATCCCAACAGCGGCATCGAGGCACGCCTGCACGAGGACGCGCGGCGCTTTGACACGCTGTCGCTGAGCGCCGAGGCGGTCGCGTGCGCGGTCGCCGCTGTCGAGCTGCTGGAGTCGGCGGACTGGGACGCCGTGCACGAGCGCGCGCGCTCGCTCGCCGCGCGCTTGGCCGAGCAGCTCGTCGAGCGCGGACGCGAGGTCGCGCCGCGCGATGCGACGACGCTCGTGTCGTTCGCCAGCGAGGACCCGGAGTCAGAGCGCGAGCTGCTGGCCGAGCGTGGGTGCGTCGTGCGCAACATCCCCGGGCGACCGTGGCTGCGCGCGTCGGTCGGCGCGTGGAACGACGAGAGCGATCTCGATCGCCTGCTTTCGTCGCTCGCCGCATGAGCGCCCCCGGCCACGCGAGCACATGGCCTGATAGCGAGAGCGCCGCCGGCGCGCGACCCGCAGCCGGGCGCCTGCAGACGTGGACGGCACGCCTGGGCGCGCACCACGCCGCCCTCGCCGCCGTGCTGGTGCTCTCGGGCATCCTCAACCTGCACCGGCTCAGCCAGAACGGCTACGGCAACATCTTCTACTCGGCGGGCGACAAGTCGATGCTGCGCTCGCTGCACAACTTCTTCTTCGTCTCCTTCGATCCCGGCGGCCTCGTGTCGGTCGACAAGCCGCCGCTCGGCCTGTGGGTGCAGGCGATCAGCGCGAAGCTGTTCGGCTTCTCGCCGCTCAGCCTGCTGCTGCCGGAGGCGATCCTCGGGATCGTCGCCGCGCTGCTGCTGTACCGTGCGCTCGCGCGGCGGCTGGGCGGCTGGGCGGGCGTCGCCGGCGCGCTGGCGCTCGCGGTGTTCCCATCGTTCGTCGCCGTCTCGCGTACGACGAACGTCGACACGCTGCTGATCGTCTTGATGATCCTCGCCTGCGACGCCGGCGTGCGCGCGGCCGAGACGGGTCGCTGGCGCACGCTCATCTGGAGCGGCGTGCTCGTCGGCCTGGCCTTCAACACGAAGACGCTCGCCGCCTATCTCGTCGTGCCCGGCATCGCGCTCGGGGTACTCGTCTGCGCTCCCGGGTCGCTGCGCCGCCGTCTGGCGCAGCTGCTCGCGGCGGGCGTGGCGATGCTCGTCGTGTCCTTCGCTTGGATGGCAGTCGTGGAAGCGACGCCTGCGTCCAAGCGGCCGTACGTCGGCAGCTCGACGAACAACACCGAGCTCGGGCTGACGTTCAGCTACAACGGCTTCGGGCGCGTGGGCGGGCAGACGGGCGGGCCGGGCCAGATCCCCGTGGGAGCCGGCGGCGTGGCGCGCAAGGTCTCCCCCGCGGCGGGCAAGCCAAGCGCAGCGACGAGGACGCACAGAGCGCCCGCAGGCTCGCAGAGAACACAGCCGTTGCGTGGCGGACGAGAACTCCACCCGATCCCCTTCGGCGGCCCGACAGGCCCATTGCGGCTGCTCGGCCGAGGTCTCGGCGACCAGGGCGCGTGGATGCTGCCGTTCGCCGTAATCGGGCTCGTGGCGCTCGCGCTGCTGCTACTGCTGCGCGGCGAGCGCGACCGACGCGATCCACGCATGGCGCTGCTGTTCGCATTCGGCGGCTGGTTCGTCGTCGAGGCGGCTGTGCTCAGCCTCTCCAAGGGGATCGTCCACCCCTACTACATCTCAGCGCTCGGCCCGGGGGTCGCCGCGATGGTCGGCGCCGGCGCGTACGCCTTCGCCGACTTCGCAGCGCGGCGCGACTGGCGCTTGCTGCTGCTGCCCTGCGGCGTCGCCGCGACGGTGGCCGTGCAGCTGTCGTTGCTGCACAAGGTCCACTACGTGTCGTGGTTCACGGCGCCGCTGATCGCGCTGAGCGCCGCCGGCCTGCTGGCGGTCGCGCTGGCCGCGCTGAGGTGGCGCCGTGCCGGGCCGTTGGCGATCGGGCTGCTGCTCGGCGCCCTGCTGATCGCGCCGGCGATCTACTCGGCGAGCAACTGGCTGGCGCCCGTGCAGTCGACGTTCCCCGCGGCCGGCCCGCGCCAGGCCGCCGGGCCGGGCGGATACGGGGTCGACGCCAAGCACGTGGCCGTCGACCGCGCGCTGCTGCGATACGTCGACGCGCACCACCCGGGCACCAGCTGGGCAGTCCTCGGCGACGCGGCCAACACGATCTCTCCGATGATCCTGCTGGGCGCTCAGGCAGGCGCGCTCGGCGGCTTCAGCGGTACCGATCCCGTGCTCAGCGGCGTCGGCCTGGCGCGGCTCGTCGCCGATCGGCGGGCGCGCTACGTCCTGCTCGGCGGCGAGTTCTCCACGCGCGGCGGCAACGGCGCGACGGTTGCGGTGCAGCGGGCGTGCCGCGTCGTCAGCACGCCCGCATGGCTGCCGCAGCCGCTCACGGCCAACGGGTTGGTCCTGTTCGACTGCGCCGGGCGCCAGGCCGCGATGGCCGCCGCCTGAGCGCTCGCCCCGCCCCGAGCGCTGGGACGTCTGCCGCTCATGCTCTGCGCCATCGCGCCGACCGCGGCGCGGGTCACGCTCACGCCGCGACCGCCAGCTCGCGATGAAAGGCGCGCGCGAACAGCTCCGTCTCGCGGTTGGCCGCCCAGCGGGACACCAGCGGCTCGATGTCGGCGATCAGGCGCAGCTCGACATCCTTGTCGTTCGCGGCGATGCTCGTGCCACGCACCAGCTGGTCGCGGGAGCGCTCGAGGTCCTCGGCCAGGCGCAGCAGCACCGCGCAGCGATCCAGGCGCTCGCGGTCGCCGTCGCCGAACAGGGCGCGCAGCGGACCGGGGTCGGGCATCCCCTTGCGGTGATAGCGCGCCGCCTGCGCGACGATCGCCACCTCGACCGGCGTGAACCCCGGCAGCCCGGCGTTGAGGATCAGATAGCGCGAGTGCTTGTGGTGGTCGTCGTAGTCGACCGACATGCCGATGTCGTGCAGCATGCTCGCCGCCCACAGCAGCTCGCGCTCACGCGCGTCGCCGTCGTGCAGTCCCAGACGCGCCAGCTCGTCGAACATGCCCAGCGCGAGCGTCGCCACGTGGCGCGTGTGCGCCGAGTCGAACTGGTAGCGGCTGGCGAGGTTCAGCACGCTTGCACGCCGCACGTCGGCGAACAGCGGCGTGCGCTCGCCGCCCGCGGGGCCGCCGCCGAGCAGCCGCTCGAAGAAGACACCCTCGCGCAACCCCGCCTCGGTCGCCTCCAGCGCGTCGAAGCCGCCAGCCTGCAGCACTCCCTGAACGACCACGGCGCCGGCCAGGATCAGGTCGGCGCGCGCAGGCTTGACGCCTGGCACGCTCGCACGCTCTGCGGCGGGCAGCTCGGCGAGGCGTTGCACGAGCTCGTCGAGCGCTTGGCGCTCCAGCAGCATCCCCTGCACGCCGAACGTCGGCAGGCCGGCGGCGCGCTGGGCTGCCGAGGCGAGGTTGCGCACGGTGCCACCGATCCCCACGAGCCGCCCGTCGCCGCCAGCGTTGGCGTCGCTCAACCAATCGGCCTGCGCGAGCTCCTCGGCGACGTGCTCGCGCAGCGCCTCCAGCTGGCGGCGCTTGGCCGGTCCGTTGGCGGGCAGGAAGCGCTCGCTCATACGCACGGTCCCCACGCGCCAGGAGCCGCTCTGCAGCGCCAGGCGCTCGCGCACGCCGACCAGCTGCAGCGAGCCGCCGCCGAGGTCGAGCACGCACCCGTCGCTCAGCGTCGTCGAGTTGACTGCCGCGAGATATCCGTAGTGCGCCTCGGCCTCGCGCGAGAGCACGCGGATCGGCAGCTGCGAGCGCTCGCGTGCGCGGTGCAGGAACGCGTTGGCGTTCTCGGCGTCGCGGATCGCGCTCGTCGCAACGGCGTCGATCGACTGCGGCCCCAGGCCGCCCGCGTGGGCGAACTGCGCGAACACGTCCAGCGAGGCCATCGCGCGCGCCATCGGCTCGCGCCCGAGCTTGCCGCTAGCGACGAGGCCCTCGCCGATGCGCACGGGCTCGTAGATCTCGTCGGTGCGCTTCCACCAGCCATCGCCGGCCGTGAAGACGACCAGGCGAAAGGAGTTGGAGCCAAGATCGATCACGGCCAAGCGCTCTCCGGGCTTCACGGCGTGAGCGTATTCACAGCGGCGGAGGGCTCGGCAGTGCGAGCCCTAGCGCGCCGTCGGCGCCGCGACGCTCAGACGAGCAGGTCGTCGGGCGAGGCGATCACGCGCATGTGCTCGGCTACGCTGGTGATGCTCAGCAGACGCTGCACCTGCGGCGAGCCTGGCGTGATCGCGAACTCCTGCCCGCGACCGCGCGCGGACTCGTGGGCCATCAGGATGATGCGCAGCCCGGTCGAGTCGACGAACTTCAGGTCGTCGAGGTCGAGCACGACCAGCGGCGCCGCGGCGAGCGCCGGGTCCGCCAACGCTCGCTCGAAGATCGACGAGCTGGCGAGATCCAGTTCGCCCGTCAGATGCAGCACGATTCGATCCTGCTCGCTCCGTGCATCCACCTGCAGGTGCTCCTGAGCGCTCACGGCGAGATCGTAGCGCACGTCATTTTCGTCTCGCCGCCCGTCCGGCGACTCGATCGGTCGGGCCGGCGCCGTCGCGACAGCCCTGCCGGTCGCCTCGGTCGCGGCCGCCTCGCGAGCCGGCTGGATCGCCCCCTGGGCCGCAGCCCTGGTCGCCGGCTCGTGCTCTGCCCTGCGCAGCAGCGGCGCGACGAACCACAGCAGCACGAAAGGCACGGCCACGAGCGCGGCGGTGATCGTGCCGACGGTCGCCCCGAACAGCTTCGTCGTCACGAGCAGCAGCGCGCCGCACATCGCCAGCGCCAGGAACACCAGCCCGACGAGCACGATGCGGTTGGCGATGAACACGACGTGGCGCTTGTCGTCGCTGCGAAACAGCACGCGGTGATATGCCGCGGGGGCGATCGTGCACAGCGCGGCGAACGCCGAGCACAGCAGCGTGACGAAGTACACGGTGCGCTCGAACGGGCCGACTCCGGCGAAGCCGGTGTTGAACGGCACGATCAGCAGGAATGCGAACAGCACCTGCACGCCGGTCACGACCACGCGCAGCTCCCCCGTCATCTCTTCCAGGTTGCGATCCAGGCGCTGCAGCGGCGTCTCCGGCCGCCCGTCGCCGCTGCCATCGCCGCCGGGTTCCGTGCGCTGCGCTTGGCGGATCGGCGCGTCACTGTCTTGCACGTTCGCTTACCTCCTCTCTGCACCCTGCGATACCCATGCTTGCTCGGCGATAAGCGCGCGGTTTGAGCGCCGGGGCGCCAGGGTACGGAAATCGGCGTCGGCTTCCACGCCGATCCAATCGCAATCGAGGAGGTGCGTGAGATGCCGCCGCGCGGTGTGAGCAAGGGCAGCAAGCGGGCCAGGCAGTACGAGCACATCAGAGAGAGCGAGCGCGAGCAGGGCGCCAGCGAGCAGCGCGCCGAGGAGATCGCCGCGCGGACCGTCAACAAGGAGCGCGCCCGCAGCGGCGAAGCACGGCAACGCTCGCGCACTTCCACACGGGACATCTCCTCTGGACGCCGCGGCGGACTGCGCTCCGGCAAAGCCGGCCCGCGCGGGCGAACCCGCGACCAGCTCTACGAGGAGGCGCGCCAGCTCGGCGTGGATGGGCGCTCGAGCATGAACAAGGCGCAGCTGCAACGGGCCGTGGACGCGAAAAAGCGCTAGCCGGCGTCGATGCGCGCGCGCACGCGCACGATCGTGCCGTTGGGCGTCGAGCGTATCTGCACGAGGTCGCACAGGTGGTTGACCAGCCACAGGCCGCGCCCGCCGTGCTGGTCAAGCGGCGGCGCGATGCGCCCGGCGAGCGGATCCTCGATGTAGCCGCGGTCGCGCACGTCGCAGACGAGCTCGTCGGGCTCGCTCCAGATGCGCAGCGTTCCGCCGCCGCCTCCGTACTGGACGCTGTTGGTCACCAGCTCGTTGACCGCCAGCACGATGTCTTCGCGCGCTTCGGTGCCGAGCCCCGCCCGCTCTGCTCGCGCAGACACGAGCGCGCGCACCGCTCCCAGCCCGCGGAAGGTGAACGCCAGCTCGTCACGGTCGCGTGGCGGCTCAGGCAGCGCTCCGGTGAAGGCCCCCGGGGCGCGGTGAAGCGGCAGGTAGGCATCGCTGCGGCGGCTGATGCCTTCGTGCATCAGCGCCGGATGCGTCACGCGGGCGGCGTTGATCTGCTGGGGGGCCAGCTCGTCCAGGTCATACGGACACAGAAGCCTCCACGCCGCCCCGTATGCGAAGGCGACGTTGAGCAGCGACTCGTGGCGCTGGCACTCGTCGAGCTCTGCATCGCTGCGTCCGGGCCACACCGGTTCGCCGATTCCCCGCACCTGGCGCCCTTCCGCAGTGTGCTCGGAGAGAAATTCGCTCCAGGCCGGAATTATCCGGCCGGGGTTGCGCCCGAGCTGGCGCATGTCGACGAAGCGCACACGCGCGGCGTCGTCGCCGAGCGCGTGCTCGAGCGCCGTCGAGCGCTCCTCGCGAACGGCCACGAGAATCGGTTCGTCGCCCTGCAGCGCTTCTGTGACGAACGGCAGCGTCCCGCGCAAAAAGCCGTCCTCGCCGTTGTAGAAAAGCGCCTCGTGCCGGAAGGAATCCTCCACGAGGGCAACCTTGACAGCTCCAGCGGGTGACCGCATACGCAGCTTCTCACCGACCATGCCGTGTCAGCCCTCCTTGCGTGGCGGCCCGCTGCGAATGCCTCGGGCGGTTTCCAAAGGTCTACCCCGTGTCACGTCCCTCAATCGGTCAGTCGGCCACGCGCTGCGCTCGCTGCACCGCCGGCGCCCGCGCTGGAGGGTTGTTTTTGCCTGTCGCGGGCGGGTAGCGACTGTTTGCAGGTAAACGACTACATGCTGGAGGACCGACTGATGGCAGATGATCTGAGTGGCAAGAGGATCGCCTTTCTGATGGCCCAGGAGGGCGTCGAGGAGGTCGAGCTGACGAAGCCGTGGGAGGCCGTCGAGCAGGCGGGAGCCACACCCGTCCTGATCGCCCCCGAAGAGGGCGAGGTGCAGTCGATGCAGCACCTGGACAAGTCGGCGACCTATCCGGTGGACAAGACGCTCGACGAGGCCCAGACAAGCGACTACGACGGCTTGGTGCTGCCCGGAGGCGTCGCCAACCCCGACGAGTTGCGCACCGAGCCCAAGGCTGTCGAGTTCCTGCAGCGGTTCTTCGCCGAAGGAAAGCCGGTCGGCGTGATCTGCCACGGCCCGTGGACGCTCGTCGAGGCCGACCTCGTGCGCGACCGCACGCTGACGTCGTGGCCGTCGCTGCAGACCGACATTCGCAACGCCGGCGGCAAATGGGTCGACGAGCAGGTGGTCGTCGACGAGGGGCTGGTGTCCAGCCGCAAGCCCGACGACCTGCCGGCGTTCTGCGCGAAGATCGTCGAGGAGTTCGCCGAGGGCGAGCACAGCGTGGCGCGCGCCGGCGCGACCGCTGCAGGCGCTTAGCTCACGATGCCGAGGCGGCGCCCGCCGTGTGGGCGCCGCCCGACTCTTTGGCCGAGAGCGGCCCCGCCGCTGTGAGCGGCCGGGCGATGCTCTCCAGGCTGCGGCGCTCGGCCTTGATGCCGAAGACGATCTCGACGAGGCCGCCGATGATCATCATCACACCTCCCAGCCCGAGCGCGTAGAAGACCTGCACGTAGCTGCCGGTGTTGATCAGGCGGCTGAACACCTGCGGGCCGATCACGCCGCCGATTCCCGTGCCGACGGCATAGAAGACCGCGATGCAAAGCGCGCGCGTCTCCATCGGAAAGATCTCCGAGACCGTAAGGTACGCGGCGCTGGCGCCGGCCGAGGCGAAGAAGAACACCACGCAGATGCACGCCGTGAAGGAGATGTCGTCCAGCTGGTGTCCCTTGAACAGCAGGCCGGTGGCGATCAACAGCACACCGGAGACGATGTACGTGCCCGCGATCATCGGCTTGCGCCCGACGATGTCGAACAGCGGACTGAGCAGCAGCGCGCCGGCGAAGTTGCCCGCGGCGAAGACGGCGATGTAGTACGGCGTGTTGCCCGAAGACGCGTGGAAGTACAGGCTGATCAGGTTGCCGAAGCCGAACAGGATCGAGTTGTAGAGGAACGCCTGCCCGATGAACAGCGCCAGGCCGAGAACCGAGCGGCGTGGATACATCGTCACGACCGAGCGAACGATCATCGACAGCGGGATCGTGCGTCGCTGCCTGACTGCCAGCGGCTCCTCCTCGGGCTCGGGCAGTCGCTCGCCCAGCTCCCGTTCGACGCGCTCTTCGATGCCCGTGACGATCCTCTCCGCCTCCTGCTCGCGCCCATGGATGAACAGCCAGCGCGGGCTCTCTGGCACGTTGCGGCGGACCAGCAGCACGGCCAGCCCGATCACCGCGCCGAGCACGAACGACAGCCGCCAGCCGAGGTTCGTCGGGAAGATGCTCGTGTTGAGCATCAGCACGGCCAGCAGCGAGCCGCCGATACCGCCCAGCCAGTAGCTTCCGTTGATCGAGACGTCCACGCGGCCGCGGTGGTGCTTGGGGATCAGCTCGTCGATCGCCGAGTTGATCGCCGAGTACTCGCCGCCGATTCCCAGCCCCGTGATGAAGCGCACGGCAAAGAACCATCCCGGCGAGAACGAGAGCGCGGTCAGCAGCGTGCCGAGCAGGTAGATCGTCAGGGTGATCATGAACAGCCGCTTGCGTCCGAAGCGGTCGGTCAGCTGGCCGAAGATGATCGCGCCGACGCACGCGCCGAGGATGTACAGCGACGCGGCCCAGCCGGACACGTCGGCCGGGCTTATGCCGATGCCGGCGCCGTGTTCGGAGATCCGGCTGGAGATAGCGCCGACGACGTTGACCTCCAAGCCGTCGAGCACCCACGCGGTGCCGAGGCCGAGCACGATCAGCCAGTGAAAGCGCGACCACGGCAGCCGGTCCAGGCGCGCGGGAATGTCCGTACGAATCGTCCCCGTCTCGATCTCGCTGTCGTGCATCCTCTCTTCTCCTCCTGGCCGCGCTGAGGAGCCGCCTGCGCGTGCGCAAAGCTGGCATCCCGGGATCGTTTTTCCCCGTACCCCGTTCGACATGCGGCGAACCGCCAAGCACGCGTTACGGCGCGTCCGCGCCATCAAGCACGGGCGGCGCGGCCTGCCCGCGGAGAGCGCGGCGAGATCCTTATCTCTCTCGAAAAAAGATGTTTAGAGATGCGCGGAGTGGGCAAATGCACGTCTGGAGTTGTCCTCCCTCAGGCGGTGATCGCTACCCCCGGCGGTCACCGCCTATTTTTTGCCTTGTGCCGGTGCCTCGCCGGAGCTCGCGCTAGAGAGTGGTCGTCGCCGCGAGGCGCCGCAGACGTCAGCGCTGGTCGCGCAAGCGCAGCTCGAGCATCTCCGACAGCCCGTCTGGCGCGATGCGCCGATCGTCGGTCAGCTTCTCGATGACCGGACCGACGCCGTCCGCGGGAGAGCTTGCGATCACGCGCTCGGCGCTGCCGATGTCCAACGGACCCACACGCACCTCCAGGCTGCGCGGCTCGACGGTCACCGAGACGTTGAGGTGGTCGCCGGTGCTCGGTGCAAACGCCTCCGAGACGAGCGCGTCGGCGACCAGTTCGGTGTCCGAGATGCGATCCGTCGTGAACTGCGCGCGGGCCGCCAGCACGCACATCACTCGCGGAAGGACCCTCCTCGCGAGCGTGTCGGGAGCGACCGCCAATCCGGTCGTCGTGGCCAGCTGCGAGCGCGCCACGTCGGGCGTCTGAAAGCCGTTGAACGTCGGTACGTCCAGCGCGTGGATGCTCGGCGTGGTGAACTCCATGCGAACCTCGGTACCGCCGCCTTCGACGTCCTTGAACTCGACGCGCGGCGCCAGCGCCTGGATGATCGACAGCCCGATGCCCAGCGCCGCCTCCTCGTCCGAACGGATGTGTGGCTTGATCCCCGTGCCCCGGTCCCGCACGACGACTTCCACTGCGTCTGCATTCACGTACAGCTCGACCTGCAACGGGCCTTCCTCGCCCTCGTAGGCGTGCAGCACCACGTTGTTGCACGCCTCCGTCACCGCGGTGCGAATGTCGTTGAGGTCGACGCCGTCTACGCCGACCGTCTCGGCCATGCCCGTCAACGTCTCGCGCACCAGCAGCACGTTGTCGGGCTGGTTTGACAGCGTCAGGCAGACATTCGGCGGCTCGTCGGTCACCGCGCCGCTCTCATCCTCGGGCGACTGCCGGTTGTTCGCATTCGGCCCGGTCGGCGACTGCAGCTGCGACGTCCTCGGCGACGCGTCAGCTAGCTCGTCGCCGTCAGCGCCCGCAGCTGGTCGAGCGACCGGCGCAGCAGGCGGGACACTTGCATCTGCGAGATGCCGACCCGCTCGGCGATCTCCGTCTGGGTCAGATCCTCGACGAAGCGCATGCTCAGGATCTCGCGCTCGCGCTGAGGGATGCGCCCGAGAACCGCCGTGACCGTCGCGTCGAGCTCGACGAGCTCGTATCGGCCGTCCTCTTCGCCCATCGCGTCGCCGTAGGAAGTCGCTTCGTCGGTCGCGCCCGGCCGCGGAGCGTCCAGCGACAGCGACTCGTAGGCCTGGATCGCCTGCAGCGCGTCGATGATCTCCTCCGTGCTCAGCTCCAGGTACTCCGCCAGCTCGTTGACCGTCGCCGCGCGACCGCGCGCGTTAGCGAGGCGCTCTTGCGCGTCGCGCACCTTCAGCGCTCGTTCCTGCGAGCCGCGTGGGACGTGCACCGACCAGCCGGCGTCGCGGAAGTGCCTGCGCATCTCGCCGAGGATCGTCGGCACGGCGAAGGATGCGAACGGGTGTCCGAGCGTCGGGTCGAAGCGGTCGAGCGCCTTCAGCAACCCGAGCGACGCGACCTGAAGCAGATCCTCGAAGGGCTCGGACGAGCGGTCATAGCGCCGTGCAAGGCTGCGAGCAAGCGGCATGAAGCGGCGCACGAGCGCCTCGCGTGCGGCGCGATCCCCCTCGCTGTGACGCGCGAACAGCTGCGCCTCCCCTGCCGGGCCAGCGACTGTTCCTGGTTGGCGTGTTGTCGTTGGGAGCGCCATCTCAGTCGGCGTCATGGTTTCCCTCCGTCGGTTCGCTTTGCAGGTATTCGACTCGCTGCGCGGGACAGTTTACTACTTGACGGCGCAAGATGCACGTCAAACCTGCCCATCTGGCCAAGCATTTTGCGCGCGCAGCCGGCCCCATAGGTTCCGGCCTCGACCCGCCTGGCGCGTCATGCAGTCTGAGCGGGCGCCGGCGCGTGAGCGACGTCGCCCGCGTCGTCACGTGAGCTGGACGTGTCGGGCGGCGTGTGCCGATCGACGAACTCGCTGATCGTGCGAAGGACGAGCGCCGTGTCGTCCCACATCGGCACGTGCCCGCAGTCTTTGAGGATCAGCGACTCGATGCCGGGAATCTCCCGCCGCAGACGCGGCGCGTGGCGCTCGCCCGGCAGCACGCGATCGAACTGCGGCGTCGCGAGCAGCACCGGGCAGTCGATGCGGTCCAGGTCTTGCAGCGACAGGCCGCCGCCGTCGAGACGCAGAGCCTCGATCGCCCGCGCAGCGACCGTGCACGCCAACGCGGCCTGCGTAAGGCGCACGGCGTCGCTCGCCGGTACGCGATCGCCGCGCCGCATGATGTCGCGCAGCGCCATCCGCCGGACCTTCGGCCGCGCGACGATCGCCGACATCTGCGCCTGAAGGGCGCGAGTCATCCGCATCTGGCGCGCGAAGAAGCGTGCGAGGCGCCTGGCCTCGCCGTCGCCCGGCGTCCAGCCGCCGGCGGGCGCGAGCGCGACGACCGAGCGAGCGCGACCGCGCTTGGCGAGCTCGAGCGCCAGCGCGCCGCCCATCGAGTTGCCGAGGATGTGCGCGCTGTCGATGCCCAGCTCGTCGAGGTCGCCCTCCAGCGCGTCGGTCGAGCCGGCGAACGTCATCGGACTGCCGGGCGCATACGGGCGGGCGCCGTCGTGACCGGCGAGCGTTGGCGCGATCACTTCGTAGCGCTTGGAGAGGGAGTCGAGAAGCGGGCGCCAGTGCATCCACGCGCCGGTGAAGCCGTGCAGCAGCAGCAGCGGCTCGCCCGAGCCTGCGCGATACAGGGCTGGCGTCATCTCGGACACGACCCGTTCAGCGTACACCGCGCGCTATCCACGGTTGCGCGGTGTCGACGTGCGCGTGTGCAGGCGACGCCGGAAGGCGAGCGCGAGCGGCGGTGTGAGGGCGACGATGACGACGATTGGGGTGCCCGAGCCCGCCGTCGCCTGCCGACCGGCCTCGCGACGGTACCGGCGAATCAGCGCTGATCAGGCAGCCGCGAGGATCGGCCTCAGCGCGTCTGCTCCCAGGTGCTCGGGGGGCAGCGTCAACGTCAAGCCGCCATCTCGTTCGAGCGCGTGCCGAACGTTCAACAACGTGAGCCCGATCACAGCACCGGATTCGTCGTAGTGGATGGCATGCCCGTCGGCGGTCTCAAGACCCCGAGCAGCCGGGCGAGGCTCGCCCACGTTCAGATAGAGGACATCGCCGCGCTCGTCGTAGTGGTGGTGATCGAATGAGATGCCGGCGATGGTGATCATCATGGCTGCCAGCCGCGCGGAGGGTTGCTCTGGACAAGTGCGGTCACGACCCACGCAGGCTCGTCGTTGAAGTCTACGACCACGCGCAGCCAGCGCCGTGGATCGAGATGGCGACGGTAGAAGTGCTCGCGTCCAGGGATGGCGTTCGGTGCCCTGTGGTCGGGGTGGGCAACAGTCCCGAGAATTAGCTCAACCTCATCCATCAGGTCCGGCCGACCAAGCGCGAGGTGCAGGCGGGTGCCGGCGTCGAAGACCACCATGCGCCCGTCGGGGTCCGTCGTGCTCGGATGTTGGTGAGACATGCCAAGAAGCTAGGCACGAGCGCAGACGTATCGATGACCTGGCACGAGCCCCACCGCTGGCCGCCTCGGCGCGTTCCAGAGCGCTATCACGTCAGATCCAGCCATGGGCCCGCCTGGACTCGAACCAGGGACCTATCGATTATGAGTCGACAGCTCTAACCAACTGAGCTACGGGCCCTCCACGCACGCGGGCCTTGGCTCGGCGCGGCCGATCTGCATCGGCGAGCAGACGCTACCAGCGAGATGTGGAATGCTCCCGACCGCCGTACAGATGGCGGCGGTCGGCGCTCGACGAGCGGCTCGATCTTCTCAGCGAACGGAGGGAAAGCAGATGCCACAGCGCGCGGCGATCGTCACGGGGGCGTCCAGCGGGATCGGTTTGGCGATCACGAGGATCCTCGGGGAGGAAGGCTACGGAATCACGATGGCCGCCCGGCGCCCGGAGAAGCTCGAGGGGGCCGTCGCGGGCCTGGAGGCCGATGGCTTCGACGTGCACGGCGTGGCGGCGAATGTCGCCGACGAGTCGGAGATCCAAAAGGTCGTCGCCGCCCACCGCGAGCGCTACGGCCGCCTGGACGTGCTCGTCAACAACGCCGGCGTCGGTGTCGGCGCGACGGTCGGCGAGATCGAGACCAAGCGCCTGGACATGCAGCTCGACATCAACATCCGCTCGATCGTGCTCTTCTACCGCGAGTGCGTGTCGATGCTGCTGCAGGCCGGCGGCGAGCACCACAACGCGCTGGTCGTCAACACCTCGTCGATCTCCGGCAAGCGCGCCGAGGGCTGGCTGTCGGTCTACTCGGCGACCAAGCACGCCGTCGTCGGCTGGACGGAAGCGATGAACAAGGAACTCGGCACGCAGGGGATCAAGTCGACCGCGCTGTGTCCGGCCTTCGTCGACACGCCGATGACCGACTTCGTCAAGGGCCAAGTCGCCGCCGAGGAGATGATCCGCCCGGAGGACATCGCCGAGTCCGTGCGCTACCTGCTGCGTACGTCGCCCGCGTGCGTCGTCCCCGAGATCATGTTCATCCGACCGGGAGACTCTCTCTAGCGGCGTGCTCGCGGCGCAAGCGACCGAGCAGGCGACGCGCGCGGATCTCGCCCGCGGGGTCGGCGGCATCGGGCAGCTTTGCCCGATCGGGAAGCGACGTCGCCTCTACTGCCGGTGAGCGCTGCAGCCGCGCGCGCAGCGTGCGGCTGCGCAGTGTGTGGTGGTCTTTGATCGCCTCGTCGAGCTCCAGCCCGTTCGACTGCGAGAGGCTGTCTTCGAGCTGGGTCACGAGGATGCGCAGCTCGCGCGGCGTCGCCTGCCGGCTGGCCTGTCCGGCGCGTGTGAAGCGGTCCCACGATCTCGCGAACGTCAGGAAATCGGTGCGCTGGCCGCAGCGGTGGGCCGCGAGCATCGGGCAGACGCCGCCGTTATCGTCGACGTACGCGCCGACAATCACGCGCTCGTTGCCGCGCACGCCCGCGAGCATCGCTTCGCGCGTGGCAGCCGGCATGCAGTCGATCGCCAGGCGCAGGCGCTCGACTGCATCGGCGGTGTGGCGGCGGCGATTTCGCATAGGCTGTGCCCCGCTCGCAGCCCAGGTGGGCGCGAACGGCGAGGTCGCGGCCAACCGTAAGACGTGGCTCTCTGCACGGCAACAAAACCCTCCTGCTGAAAGGAAACTTGCACATGAAGCTCGGCGTGCACATCGGCTACTGGGGCCTCGGCCTCACGTCGGAGGATCAGCTGAAAATCGTCCAGGAGGCCGAGCGCCTGGGCTATGACTCGGTTTGGGCGGCAGAGGCCTACGGCTCGGACACGGCGACCGTGCTCGGCTGGCTGGCCGGTCAGACTTCGACGATCCGCCTCGGCTCGGGGATCTTTCAGATGCCGGGGCGCTCAGCCGCGATGACGGCGATGACCGCGGCGACGATCGACCAGCTTTCAGGCGGGCGGATGATCTGCGGCATCGGCTCGTCGGGACCGCAGGTGGCAGAGGGCTGGCACGGGCAGCGCTTCGCCAAACAGCTGCAGCGCACGCGCGAGTACGTCGCGGTGATCCGCATGGCGCTCGCGCGCGAGCGCGTGGAGTTCCACGGCGAGACGCTAGAGCTGCCGCTGCCCGACGGTCCGGGCAAGGCGCTGAAGCTGACGATCTCCCCCGTGCAGGAGCGCATCCCCATCTACCTCGCGGCGATCGGCCCGAAGAACACGGCGCTGGCCGGTGAGATCGCCGACGGCTGGATACCGACGCTGTTCTCGCCCGAGCACGTCTCCGAGTTGCGCCCGCTGCTGGAGGAGGGCGCCGCGCGCTCGGGCAAATCGCTTGACGACTTCGACATCGCGCCGACGGTGAGCCTGTGCATCACCGACGACCTCGAGGCCGCGCGCAACACGATGCGCCCGTTCGTCGCGCTGTACGTCGGCGGGATGGGCTCGCGCAAGCAGAACTTCTACAACCAGCTCGTCCAGCGCTACGGCTACGAGGCCGAGGCGAAGGCGATCCAGGACCTGTACCTCGAAGGCAAGCGCGACGAGGCGATGGCGGCGATCCCCGACTCGCTGATCGACCAGGTCTCGCTGTGTGGGCCGCAGGACGTCGTGCGCGAGCGCCTGGCCGTCTATCGCGACGCCGGCGTCGGCACACTCGGCGTCACGCCCACGGCGTTCAACGCAGACGAGCGCCTCGAGCAGCTTCGCCTGCTCGCCGAGCTCGCTGTCTGACGCTGACGACCGTGGTGGGCGCCGCACGATCGCGGCGGAGGGTGCTGCTGGGAGCCTTCGGCGACCCCGGCCATGCCTTTCCGATGATCGCCCTGGGGCGCGCGCTCGTCGCGCGAGGCCACGACGTCACGCTGCAGACGTGGACGCGCTGGCGCGAGCACGTCGAGGCCGAGGGCATGACCTTTGCGACAGCGCCCGAGTACCAGGTGTTTCCATCCGGCCCAGAGCCGCTGGACTTCTACGAGGCCGTCGTGCACGCGACCCTCGACACGCGGCCGCTCGTGCGCGAGCTGCGCCCGCACGTCGCCGTCTCGGACATCCTCACGCTCGCCCCCGCGCTCGCCGCCGAGCTCGAGGGCGTCCGTTGCGCCACGCTCATCCCCCACGTCCACCCGCACATGGCGCGTGACTTCCCGATCTACTCGCTCGGCGCGCGCATGCCGCGCAGCGGACTCGGCCGCGCGCTGTGGCGGCGAGCGCAGCGTCCCGTCGACGCGGGCTTGGAGCTCGGGCGAGTCGAGCTCAACCGAACGCGCGAGCGCGTCGGGCTGAAGCCGCTTGCGCACGTCCACGGCGGCATCAGCCACGAGCTCGCGCTCGTCGCCACGTTTCCCCAGCTGGAGTATCCGCGACCATGGCCCGACAATGTGCACGTCGTCGGGCCGCTCATGTGGGAGCCGCCCACCCCCGACGTCGACTTGCCACCGGGCGACGCACCGCTCGTGCTCGTCGCGCCGTCGACCGCTCAGGACACCGAGCACCGGCTGCTTGCCGCAGCGCTGCGCGGCCTCGCCGACGCGCCCGTGCGCGTGCTCGCGACGTGGAACCGCCGGCTGCCGCCGCGCCCGCTGCCTGTGCCCGAGAACACGCGACTGGTCGAGTGGGTCTCCTATGCCCGCACGATGCCTCGTTGCGACGTCGTCGTCTGTCATGCCGGTCACGGCACGCTCGTGCGCGCGCTCGCCTCCGGCTGCGCCGTCGTCGCCTGCCCGGCGATCGGCGACATGAACGAGAACGCCGCGCGCGTGGATTGGGCGGGGGCCGGAGTGCGCGTGCCGCGGCGCTTTGCGACACCGCGCGTGCTGCAGCTGGCCGTCGAACGGGCGCTCGGCGACAGCTCGATCAAGGGCCGGGCGGCGGAGCTCGCCACCTGGGCCCAAGGACACGACGCGGGCACCAGCGCCGCTCGACTCGTCGAGAGCTTGGGTAGCAGACCGTAGCTCCCCGGGTGGGGCTCGAACCCACAACCTCTCGATTAACAGTCGAGCGCTCGGCCAATCGAGCTGCCGGGGACCGCAGTCAAGATTCTAAGCAAGTTCGGTGCCGATCGCACGCGGAAGGATCTGGCTGACGCCAGCCTCGACCTCGGCATGGCAGTTAGCGCACAAGAGCACGCACTTCGCCATCTCGGCTCGCGCCGCCGCGAGTGATCGGGTCACGCCCTGCATGCTCAGATGAAACTCCTTACTGCCGGGGTCCACGTGATGGAAGTGGAGAGCGGCGGAGCAACGGTCGTAGCCGCAGAGCGCACAGCGTCCGCCCGCCTCCTGCACGAGGAGCAGCTTGACCTTGCGCCTCCGCCGGCTGACCCGCTCAGATCGGCAACGCTTGCATCGGTAGTAGCCACGACCCTCGAGCCAGAACTCGGTCAGACCGTGTCGTCGGCAATCCCTCATAACTGTGGCCCTGCCCAATGCCTTCGCTGCCTGCATGGAGTGCTCTCCGACTCGACCTTCTTGCGCGTGCGTCTTCATGCCGTGGCGGTTCAGCCAGTGCCGCACTGTCGCCTTGCTTCGGCCTACCTGGGCGGCGATTTGAGCTATAGACAGCCCACGTTCCACCAGTGCCAGAAGCTGAGCGCGGTCGAGTGGTCCTTTGGGCGCATGCTTGGCCTGCTTGACAGCCGTCAGGCCGTGCTTGTCGACCCAGTAGGCGACGGTGCTTTCGTGCAGATCGAACCGCTGACCGACCTCCGCAAGTGACAGTCCAAGACCCAGAAGCTGCTCGAGCGACGCACGATCCATGCACCGCATTGTCATCACCACTTGGGACACAACCGTGCGGCCGTCGCCGGCGACGTGGCACATACCACCTGCGAAGCCCTCAGCCCTCCCTGTCCCCTGTCTCCTCGAGCACGCGCCCGTACGCCCTGTCGAACTCGCGCTTGACCTCCGCGCGGCGACCTGCCAGCTCGCTGACGGCGCCGCTCTGCTCTCCTCGTGCGCGCTGTATCTGGCGGTCGACGCGCGCGAGCTCCAGCTGCAGGCGCTGTGCCTCGAGCATCGCCGGATGCGCCGCGTCACGCCCGCTTTGCACGACGAGCTCGGCAAGCAGCGCCTGCAGCTCGCGATCGTCCTCCAGCGCGTCCACCTCGCGCGAGCCGGCGGCCATCGGCGCGCGCAGGTCGCCCTCGCGCAGCCGCTTGGCCGCGCGGCGCAGCAGGTCGCTGGAGAAGTACTCGTCGATGTCCAAGCTCGCCAGCGCCTTCTCGCCATCCTCTGGCGCGGCGATGCACAGCGCGAGGAACGCCCGCTCGGTGTCTTCGCGCCCGTGCAGCAACGTGCCGGACCTGCGCGTCGAGCCGTTGCCTCGACGCTCGGCGCCCGCGCGATCGCGCTCACGCCCGTCGCCGCGAACCGGCGCGGCCGTGCCCGTCCTCGCGGGCGCGCTGCTGGCGGCGAGGCGCTGCTCGAGCACGCTCTCCGGCACGGCTAGGCGGCTGCAGACCATGCGCGTCAGCTCCATGCGCATCGCGCCCGGCCCAACCTGCGCGAACACCGGGCGCAGCTCGTCGATCATCCGGTCCTGGCCCTCCGGGCTGGAGTCGTCGCCGCTGGCGAGCACGCGCTCGACGCGAAAGCGCACGAACGGGACCGAGCGCTCGACGAGCGCCGTCATCGCCTGCGCGCCCTCGCGCTGGATCAGGTCGGCCGGGTCGGCGCCCGCCGGCAGCGGCACCACGCGCAGCTCCAGGCTGCGCTTCGCCGCGAGCCCCGCCGCGCGCAGCATCGCCTCCTGCCCGGCGCTGTCGGCGTCGAGCGCCAGCAGCACCGTCTGCGCCATGCGCGACAGCTCGCCCACCTGATCGCCCGTCAGCGCCGTGCCCATCAGGCCGACCGCGTTGCGCATGCCCGCCTGGTGCAGCGCGATCGCGTCGGTGTAGCCCTCGCACAGGATCACCGCTCCCGCCTTCGCCGCGTGCGCCCGCGCGAGGTCCGCCCCATACAGGTGCAGCCCCTTGTGGTACACGTCGTTGTCGGACGTGTTCAAGTACTTCGGGCGCTGGTCCTCGCGCATCGCGCGCGCGCCGAAGCCGAGCACGCGGCCGCGGATGTCGGTCAGCGGGAACATGATGCGCGAGCGAAAGCGGTCGTAGGGCTGGCCGTTCTGCTTGGAGCGCTGCGCCAGGCCCGTCGCGTACAGCTCGGCCACCGAGAAGCCGCCGCGACGAGAGGCCAGCAGCACGCGATCCCAAGCGCTCGGCGCGTAGCCCACGCGGAACTCACGCAGCATCTCCTGCGTGAGCCCGCGCCCGGTCAGGTACTCCCGTGCGCGCACGGCCTCGCTCGAGTCCCACAGATAGCGTTCGTAGTACGTCGCCGTGCGGCTCAGCAGCTCCAGCAGGCGCTCGCGCTGCTTGCGCCGCTCGGCCTCGCGCGGGTCCTCCTGCTCGCGCTGCAGCTCCACGCCATAGCGCTCGGCCAGCAGCTCCAGCGCCCCCTTGAAGTCCACGCCCTCTGTCTCCTGCACGAACGTGAACACGTCGCCGGAGGCCTGACAGCCGAAGCAGTGGTAGACCTTCTGCCCCGGGTCGATCCCGAACGAGGGCGTGCGCTCGTCGTGAAACGGGCACAGCCCCTCCAAGCGCGCCGGCCCCGCCCGCCGGAGCTCCGTGCGCGCGGACACCAGCTCGACGAAATCGACCGCATCGCGCACGCGGTCCTTGGACTCGTTGGTGTACAGCGCCACGCGGCAACGCTAGCGGGCGAACGCCTGCGGCACGTCCAGCTCGGTGAAACGGCGGATGGCGTAGCGATCGGTCATGCCCGCGAGGTAGTCGGTGACGCGCTCGGCCAGCGCCTCGTCGCCCGCCGGCCCGCCGTCCTCGCCCGGCGGGCCCGTGCCCTCGGTCGCCGGCGGCAGCAGCTCCGGGCGCTGCACGTAGTGCTCGAACAGCCTGCGCACCACGCCGGCGATCTTGCGGTGCTCGGCGCGCACCGCCGGCCCCAGGTACACGCGCTCGAACATGAAGTCGCGCAGCGCGTCCATCGCCGGCCCCGCCTGTGGCCCCTGCACGATCTCGCCGGCGCGCTGGGAGTGCTCGACCATGTCGTGCACGAGCGCGTCGATGCGTGTCGATCCACCGTCGCCGAGCACCGCGATCGGCTCGCCCGGCAGCTCGTCCTCGCGCAGCAGCCCCGCGCGCACGGCGTCGTCGATGTCGTGGTTGATGTACGCCACGCGATCGATCACCCTGACGATTCGCCCCTCCAGCGTGCCCGGCAGCGGCGCGCGGCTGGAATGGCGCGCGATCCCGTCGCGCACCTGCTCGGTGAGGTTGAGCCCCGCGCCGTCGCGCTCCAGGCGGTCGACCACGCGCAGCGAGTGCTCGTAGTGGCGAAAGTCGCGCGCGAAGCGCGCTTTCAGGCACGCGTCAAGCACCTCCTCGCCGATGTGACCGAACGGCGGGTGCCCGAGGTCGTGGCCCAGGCCGACCGCCTCCACGAGGTCCTCGTTCAGCCGCAGCGCGCGCGCGACCGTGCGCGAGATCGTCGTCACCTCCAGCGTGTGCGTCAGCCGCGTGCGGTAGTGGTCGCCGCGCGGCGCCACGAACACCTGCGTCTTGTGCGTCAGGCGGCGAAAGGCCTTGCAGTGCACGATCCTGTCGCGGTCGCGCTGAAACGGCGTGCGCAGCGCGCAATCGTCCTCCGCGCGCGCACGCAGCGCCGGATAGGACCTCGCGGCCAGCGGCGAAAGCAGCGCCGCCTCGCGCTCGCGCACACCCTCGGCGAAAGCCGCCGCGACAGCGTCCTGCTCGCGAGCGCCGCTCACCCGCCGTCGTCGCCGGCGCCGCGCGCGGCGCTCATCCCTCGCGTTTCCAGTCGCCGCGCAGCGTCAGCAGCTTGACCCAGTGGTGCCACCCCTTCACCTCGCCCGGGTCCTCGCCGAACACCGGCGCGCCGCCGCCCGGCTGCGGCAGGCCGTGCACGGCCGACGAGTCGATCCGCAGGTCGACGCCGTGTTCGTGCAGCGAAGCCACGTCGGCGGCTTCGACGAAGCGCCGCCCGTCGCCGTCGAGGGAGATCACCAGGCCGTGGAAGATGTCCTGCGCGGGCGCCGCCACCACGTGATGGACGGTGCCCACCCGCGCTCCGTCGCAGGCGATCACCGGCACGCCTTTTTCGAGCACCTCGTATGCGATCGGCAGGCCCTCGTCCATTACGCACACACGATACCCGCGCCGTGGATCGCCGGGCGGCCCAGTCGAGCGGCTAGCGCGAGCGCCCGGCAGCCGGCATCAGGCGCAGGTGCGCATGGTGCTCGAGCGTCGCCGCGATCGCGCGCTCCACCTGACCGAGCGCCGAGTCGGGCGCGTCGGGCGCCTCGTGCAGCGGAGCGCCGACGGCTTCTGTCATGAAGCGATACGCGTGCTCGCCGAACGGAAACGAAGCCGCCTCACAGGCGCCGCACACGACCCCACCGGCGGCGCCGGAGAAGCCGACGAGCCCCTCGCGCTCGCCGCACGACGCGCACGAGCCCAGCTGCGGCGCCAGCCCCGCCGCGAGCAGCAGCTTCAGGCGAAACGCCAGCGCTCCCGCGCGGCCGATCGCCGGCCCCTCGCCCCCGCCCGCCTGCGCGTCCAGCAGCGACAGCTTGCGGCACAGCAGGTTGAACACGCCCGGATGCGGCTCGGAGGTCTCGAACAGGCGCCCCACCGCATCGCACGCGCGCGCGGCCGCGTCCAGCGCGTGCGCGTCTTCGCGCAGGCGCGCGTGCCCGTCGACGGTCTGCGCGCCCGTCACCGTCAGCAGCTCGCCGCGCCCTTCGTGCAGCTCGATCTTCAACCTGAAGAACGGCTCCAGCCGACCGCCGAAGCGGCTGCGCGCGCGACGTACTCCCTTGGCGATCGCGCCCACCCGTCCGCGCGCCGGCGTATACAGGTGCAGGATGCGATCGGCCTCGCCGTAGCGCATCGAGCGCAGCACCACCGCCTCTGTCTTCACCGCTCCAGGCATACCCTTGCGAGTCTACGGTCGCCCACGGCCGGCACAGCCGCGCGCTTGCCCGGTCGCGCGGTCCGCGAACGACGAACGATCCTGTCTCGCGATCGCTATATTTTATGAAGTAATGAGTAGTATCACCGTGTATACGACCGATCCGTGTTCGTTCTGCAGTCGCGTGAAGGGACTGCTGTCGGCGCGCGGGCTGACGTTCACCGAAGTCAACCTGACGAAGGACCCGGCCGGGCGCGTCGAGCTCGCGCGCAGGACGGGGATGATGAGCTTCCCGCAGGTGCTCGTCGGCGACCAGCTGCTCGGCGGCTACGCGGAGCTGCAGCGCGCCGCCGAAGACGGTCGCCTGGACGAGCTGCTCGCCGCCTGAGCCGGCGCGTGGCTCAGCGCCGGGGCCGGGCGCCGCGTGCACCTGCTGTGCCCCTGTGCCCCAGCTTGCTCAGGCGCGGGCGCGGCTGGCAGTGCTCGCACACGTACGTCCCTCGCCCGGCGACGACCATCTTGACGATCGTCGTGGCGCAGCGCACGCACGGCTCGCCCGCGCGCAGGTGCACGAGGAACTGGTCCTGAAAGGCCCCGCGCACGCCGTCGACGTGGCGAAAGTCGTCGATCGACGCTCCGCGCGCGTCGATTCCCGCGCGCAGCGCATCGATGATCCCGTCGCGCAGCAGCGCGTACTGCTCGCGCGACAGGCGCCCAGCCGGGCGGCGCGGGTGGATGCGCGCGCGAAACAGCGCCTCGTCGGCGTAGATGTTGCCGACCCCCGCGAGCTGGCGCTGGTCGAGCAGGAACGCCTTGATCGGCCCCATGCGACCGCGCGCGATCGTGCGCAGGTGCCCGGCCGTGAAGTCCTCGTGCAGCGGCTCCAGGCCCAGGCGCGCCGCGAAGAACGCCTCCATCGCCGCGTCGCCCAGCAGCAGCTCGCCCGTGCCGAAGCGGCGCGGATCGACGATCACCAGGCGCTGGCGGGGCTCGAAGTCCAGGCGCACGCGCGTGTGCAGCGGCTCGGGCTTGGGATCGAGCAGCACAGAGCCGGTCATGCGCAGGTGCTGTGCCAGATACGCCTCGTCGCTGAAGTGCCACAGCAGGTACTTGCCGCGCCTGCCCAGCTGCTCCACGCGCCGTCCCTCCAGCGCCGCCGACAGCTCCGCCGGCGCCAGTGGGCGCGACCAGCGCGAGTCGAGGATCTCCATCCCCACCAGCACCCTGCCCTGCACGAGCGGCGCGAGCTGGCCCCTGATCGTCTCGACCTCCGGAAGCTCGGGCACCGCGCCTAGCTTATGAAGCTCTCCCCCGGCAGGTCCGCCGCCTGACGATCGGCCAGCCAGCCCAGCGCCGTCGCGCCGACGTCGGCGAGCGGGCCGTCGTGGCGCTTTCCCGCATGGCGTCCGCCGGCAGCGCGCCGTCGCGCCATCTCGCCGCTCAGCGCCAGCAGCGGCGCGTACTCGCGCGTGTGGTCGGTGCCCGCGTGGCTGGGATCGACGCCGTGGTCGGCCGTGACGATCAGCAGATCCCGCTCGCGCATGCGCGCAAGCCAGCGCGCGACGTGAGTGTCCAGCTGGCGCAGCGCGGCGGCGAAGCCGTGCGAGTCCTTGCGGTGGCCGTAGATCTGGTCGGTCTCGATCAGGTTGACGAACACCAGCCCCTGCTCGAGGCGCTCGAGCAGCTGCTCGACGCTGTGCAGCGCCTGCGCGTTCGTGGCCCCCGCATGCGAACGCTCGACGCCGACGCCCGCGAACAGGTCGTCGATCTTGCCCACTCCGTGAACCGCAACGCCGGCGTCTGAGAGCTCCTGCAGATACGTCCGCCCGGGCGGCGCCAAGGCGAAGTCGCGCCGCCCCTGCGTGCGCTCGAACGCGCCCTCGCGGCCGTCGAACGGGCGCGCGATCACGCGTCCGACGGCGTGCCCGCCGCTCATCGCCGCACGCGCAGCCGCGCACGCGGCGTACAGCTGCTGCTGTGGCACGCGCTCGACGTGCGCGGCGAGCTGCAGCACGGAGTCCTGCGACGTGTACACGATCAGCGCGCCCGTGCGCAGATGCTCGGCACCGAAGTCCTCGATCGCTGCGATGCCGTTGTACGGTCGGTTGCAGATCACCTCGCGGCCCATCGCGCCCACCAGGCGCGCGACCACGTCCGGCGGGAAGCCGTCGGGGTACGTCGGCAGCGGCTTCTGAAGCACCGCGCCCATCAGCTCCCAGTGGCCGGTCACCGAGTCCTTGCCCGGCCCCAGCGGATGCAGGCGGCCATGGATCGCCGGGTCAGCCGCCGCAGGCACGCCGAGCAACTGCACGATCGTGCCGAGCCCCAGCTGCGCCAGCGCGGGAAGCTCCAGGCCGCCGACCGCCTCGGCGACGTGCACGAGCGTGTTCGTCCCCTCGTCGCCGTAGCTCGCCGCGTCTGGCAGCGCGCCGACGCCGCACGCGTCCATCACGACCACGAGCGCACGCCTGCGCGCGATCGCGCTCAATGCGACTTCGCCCGCGGATGCGCGCCGAAGTACGCGTCCTTCAGCCGCTCGGCCGATAGGTGCGTGTACACCTGCGTGGTCGCCAGGTCCGCGTGGCCGAGCATCTCCTGCAGCGAGCGCAGGTCACAGCCGCCGGCCAGCAGGTGCGTGGCGAAGGAGTGGCGCAAGGTGTGCGGGCTCATGCGCTCCTGCAGCCCCGCGCCGCGCGCGTGCCCCTGCACGATCTTGTACAGCCCCTGACGCGACAGTCCGCCGCCGCGGCGGTTGACGAACAGCTTGGACTCGGCGCGCCCGCCCAGCAGCGCGGGGCGACCGCGTGCGCAGTAGGCGCCCAGCGCCGCCGAGGCGTGGCGGCCGACCGGCACGAGGCGTTCCTTCGATCCCTTGCCGCGCGCGCGCAGCATGCCCTCGTCGAGGTCGATGTCCGAGACCTCCAGGCCGGTCACCTCCGACACGCGCAGCCCGCACGCATACATCACCTCCAGCAGCGCGCGGTCGCGCAGCGCCAGCGGCTCGCTTCCCTTCGGCTCGCGCAACAGCCGCGCGACCTCCCCGCGCGTGAGCACGCGCGGCAGCCGCTGCGTCTTTCGCGGGCCGTGCAGCTCGGCGGCCGGATCGTGGTCGATCAGCCCCTCGCGGCGCAGGTGGCGGTAGAACGAGCGCAGGCACGCGACCTTGCGCCCCAGCGTCGCCGCCGCGGCCGGCGCGCGCGCCACACGTGCGGCGGACGCCGAGCGCGACGCCGCGGAGGCGATGGGCGCTTCGCGCGTTTCCGTTCCCGCCAGCTCCGCCAGGAACGCCGCGAGGTCGCCGTGCTGCGCCGACGTCACGCCGACAGCGCGTCGCCGCATGAACTCGCCGAACTGCAGCAGGTCGCAGCGATAGGCCTCCAGCGTGTTGCGCGACAGGCCGCGCTCCAGCTCCAGGTAGGCGAGGAAGTCGAGCGTCAGCGACTCGATCGTGCCCTGCTCGGGCGACGTGACTGCCTGGGCCGCGCTCACCGCTGAGGATTCGCGTCGCAGCGCGCGCCTCCTTGGCGGTGCAATCAGGCGTTCACGCGTCGCGCCAGCCAGAGCAGGCCGATCAACGTCTTCGCGTCGCGGCACTCGGCGATCGCGTCGTCCAGTCGCGCAAGCGGCCAGCGCACGATCTCGATGCGCTCGTTCTCCTCGCTGTCGGCGTGCGACTCGTACAGCTCTGTCGCTGCGAACAGGTGCACGCGCTCGTCGGTGAAGCCTGCGCCCGTGTAGTACGTGACGATCGGCTCCCAGCCGCGCGCGCCGCGGCCGATCTCCTCGGTAAGCTCGCGCTGGGCGGCGTCCAGCGGCTGCTCGCCGGCCACGTCCAGGCGCCCGGCCGGGATCTCCAGCAGCGCCGGCTCGCCGACCGCCTCGCGCGGCTGGCGAACCAGCCACACCTCGTGCTCGTCGTGCGCGACGACCGCCACCGCTCCCTGATGGCGCACGATCTCGCGCGAGACCACCTCGCCGTCGGCGTGGCGAAAGCGCTCGATGCGCACCTGCACGATGCGCCCGTCGTAGACCGTCTCGCCTCCGAGCGCCTCGAAGCCACTGGCCACGCCGCCCTGTGCGTCGCCTGGCTCGTTCACGCCGCCTCGTCGTTGCCGCTGCGGGCCTGCGCGGTCGCGCTTGCAGCCCTCGCCTCGGTCGCCTGCACGGCCATCTGCGCCAGCGCCCCGCCGCCGGCCAGCGAGGCGCCGAAGAACAGCGGGTCCTGGGCGATCGTGCGCCCCATCGTCTGCGCCGGCAGCCCACTCGCCGCGTAGGCCGGCAGGTCGACCCTCGCGCGGCGCCAGTCGTGGCGCGTGATACGCGCCGGGCGATCGGTGACCGGTCGCTCGGCGTCGAGCGGCGGTGCGGGGCGCTCTTTGACCGTGCGCCCGGGCATCGCGCCGGCGAACACCGCGCCGAGACCCGCGCGCAGGTCGCTGCCGACGGGCGAGCGCATGCCGGCGGGCAGCGCGACCGTCACCGGCTCCAGCAGCAGGTCGAGCACGGTCAGCGTGTGGTGGGAGAGTCCACGATGGCGCGCGCGCTCGTCGCCGCAGGACATGCGCGCGACGAGCAGCGTAGGCGCGCCCAGCGCGAGCGCCGCGTGCGCGGAATCGAGCGCCGCCATGCCGCCGTGTCCGAGCGCCGAGCCCGAGCCGACGATTCCCGGGCCGGGCCCGCAGATCGCCGCGTCCCAGCCGAGCGCTCGCAGCCCGTGGTGCAGTGCGCCGGCCGTGGTGATCGCCTCACCCTCGCCGCCGAACGCGGCGCCGGCAGTCAGGTGACCGGCGAGCAGGCCGCGCGCGCGCAGCTCTGCGACGGCGCGCGAGTGGCCGCCGGGCAGAGCGCCGCCGGCGGTCTGCACGTATCCAAGCTTGGCGCCGGGAGCGGCCTGCGCGAACGCCCACGCGACTGCCGCCAGCTGGCCGTGCAGCGCCAGCACGGCGACTGGGCGTTCGACGGGCAGCTCCAGGCGCTCGTCCTCGACCGGCGCGACGACGTGCTGCAGGCTCGTGTAATTCAGCTTCATCACGTGCGCGTCCGCCGGATCCTCGGCCGTCAGGCCGCGCGACAGGTTGACGTGCACTACGTCGAAGCCGCCCGAGCCGAGGCCGAGGTCGCGTGCCTGCACGTTGACGATCAGCTCGTCGCCGATCTGCGCGCGCCCGAGCAGGCCCACGTCGGCGATCGCCGCGCGCTGCTCACCCGGCGCGTCGGCCAGCTGCACCAACAGGCTCTGCTCGGATCCGGGCGCATGATCGGCGCCGACTACTGTCGCGCGGCGAAGCTTCAGCATCGATGCTGCAACCTAGCGCGCTGCGTCTTGCGCGGAGTCGGCTGCCTCGTCGAGCAGCGCAAGCGCCACGTCGAGCATCTGCTCGAGCGCCGCCACGCTGACGCGCTCGCCCGGCTCGTGGTTGCGCTCGGTCCCGTTTGCCAGGTTGACGACCTCCACGCCGTCGGCCAGCAGCGCGTTGGCATCCGAGGCGCCGCCGCTGACGATCCGCACCGGCTCGTGCCCGCACGCGCGCAACGCGGCCTCGGCGACGCGCACCGCCGGCCGGCTCGGCGCGAGGTGAAATCCCGAGAACGTGCGCTGCACGGCGATGTCGACATCGCACTCGCACTCCGGCAGGTTCGCCGCCTCGTGCATGTGATCGACAACCTGCGCCACGGTCGCCTGCGCGCGCGACTCGTCCAGGCTGCGCACCTCCGCCACGACCGAGCAGCGCTCGGGGACGACGTTCATCGCGCTGCCGCCGGCGATCGTGCCGACGTTCACCGTCGTCTCGTCGTCCACGCGACCGAGGCGCATCGAGGCGATCGCGCGCGACGCGGCGAGGATCGCGCTGCGCCCCTGCTCGGGACGAATGCCCGCGTGCGCCGCGGCACCGCGGAAATCCGCCTCGATGCGAAAGTGCGTCGGCGAGTCGAGCACCACCTCGCCGATCGGCGAGGCGTGGTCGAAGACGTAGCCGAAGTCGCTGCTCAAGCGGCTGGCGTCCAAGGCGCGCGCCCCCGCCAGCGCGGTCTCCTCGCAGACGGTGAACAGCAGCTCGACGTCGACCGGCGAGCCCTCGCCGCAGACGTGGCGCGCGAGCGCGAGCATCACCGCCAGCGCCGCCTTGTTGTCGGCCCCGAGCACGCCTTCGTTGGCGTTCTCCCAGTGGCCGTCGACGAGCACCGGCTCGACCGGCGCCAGCAGCGGCACGGTGTCGAGGTGCGCGCACAGCAGCACGCTCGGTGCGCCGGTCCTCGGCGACACGGCCGGGATTCGCGCGAGCAGGTTGCCGCTGTCAGATCGCGCGCGCACGCCCGCGTCGTCCTCGTGCGTGCTCACGCCGAGGCCGCGCAGCTCGGCGATCACGCGATCGGCGCACGCCCGCTCGCGCCCGGATGGGCTTTCGATCCGGCATAGCTCGGCGAACGTGCCGCTCAGGTAGCGACGCTCAAGCGAGCTGACGCGCGACTGCGCGGCGGCGGGCGGCGTCACAGCACATCGGCGCGACCCAGACCGGCGGGCTGAGTGCCCTCGATCCGCGACCGGTCGGCGGCGCCATTCTCGGCGTCCTGCGCGTCCTCGTCGTCGTCGGCCTGCGCCAGGGCCGCGGCGATGAAGTCGCGAAACAGCGGCGCGGGGCGCTCGGGGCGCGACTTGAACTCGGGGTGGAACTGCGAGGCGACGAAGAACGGGTGGTCCGCGAGCTCGATCACCTCCACCAGCCGCTCGTCGGGCGACGTGCCGGAAGTGCGCAGCCCAGCAGCCTCCAGGCGCTTTCGCAGCAGGTTGTTTACCTCGTAGCGGTGGCGATGGCGCTCATAGACGACGGCCTCCGCGTATATCTCGCGCGCCTTGGAGCCGTCGTGCAGCTTGATCGGGTCGGCGCCCAGGCGCATCGTACCGCCGAGGTTTGCGACCTCCTTCTGCTCGGGCAGCAGGTCGATCACGGGGAACGGCGTCTCAACGTCCATCTCCGTCGAGTTCGCGCCATCCATGCCTGCCACGTGCCGCGCGAACTCGGCAACCGCGACGTGCATGCCCAAGCAGATCCCCAGGTACGGGATGCGGCGCTCGCGCGCCACGCGCGCGGCGGCGATCTTGCCCTCGATCCCCCGCCCGCCGAAGCCGCCCGGGATCAGGATCCCGTCGGCGCGCTCCAAGCGCTCGCGCGCGTCGCCGCCGTCGCTGTGCTCGATTCGCTCGGAGTCGATCCAGTCGATCTCCACCGTCGCGCCCTTCGACGACGCGGCGTGGCGCAGCGCCTCCGAGACCGACAGGTAGGCGTCCTCGAGCTGCACGTACTTGCCCACGAGCGCGATCCGCACCGTGCGCGACGCCCGCTCGGAGCGCTCGATCGATTCCTTCCAGCTCGTCAGATCGGGCGCCGGCGCCTCCAGCGCGAAGTGTTCGAGGATGAAGTCGTCGACGCCCTGATCGCGGAACGTCAGCGGGACCTTGTAGATGTCGTCCACGTCGCGCGCGGAGACGATCGCCTCCATCGGCAGGCTGGCGAACAGCGCGATCTTCTTGCGGATCTCGCTCGACAGCGCGCCCTCGGAGCGGCACATCAGCATGTCCGGTGCGATGCCGATGCGTCGCAGCTCGTTCACCGAGTGCTGCGTCGGCTTGGTCTTCAACTCGCCCGCGTGGCCGATGTAGGGGACGAGCGTGAGGTGGATGAACAGGCAGCGCCGGCGCCCGACGTCGACGGGGAACTGGCGGATCGCCTCGAGGAAGGGCAGCGACTCGATGTCGCCGACCGTGCCGCCGATCTCCGTGATCACGAAGTCGACGTCGCTGGACTCCGCGATCAGCGCGATCCGCTGCTTGATCTCGTCGGTGATGTGCGGCACGACCTGCACGGTGCCGCCGAGATAGTCGCCCCGTCGCTCACGGCGGATCACCGTGTCGTAGATCCCGCCCGCGGTGACGTTGGATGCCCGGCTGGTGTTGGCGTCGGTGAAGCGCTCGTAGTGGCCCAGATCCAGGTCCGTCTCGGCGCCATCCTCGGTGACGAACACCTCGCCGTGCTGATAGGGCGACATCGTGCCCGGGTCGACGTTGATGTACGGGTCGAACTTCTGCAGGCCCACGGTCAGCCCGCGCGATACGAGCAGCCGCCCGAGCGAAGCCGCCGCAATGCCCTTGCCGAGCGAGGAGACCACGCCGCCGGTCACGAAGATGAAGCGCGTGTCGCGCGGAACCTGGGCGTGTCGTTCGGAATATTGCGAGGTCATGCGGGCCTGCCCAAGGAGTCTAGTTGGCGCAGCACCGGAGTCCGTTCGACGAGCGTGGAGATCGAGCGCAGCTCGCCGTAGAGGGTGAGCGCGATCAGCAGCGCCAGCGCCACCAGCTGGCCCGTCCCCGAGAGCGTCATCACCAACCACAGACCCGCGAGCGCGCCGAGCAGGTTGGCGCCCGTGTCGCCGAGCATCGCCCGCTCGCGCAGGTCGAACAGGCCGGCGACGAGCGCCGGCGCGACGAACAGCCCCAGCGCCCACAGCGGCCGCGCTTCGCCGGAACCGACACCGAGACCGAGACCGAGCAGCACGAAGACCTTCGCCGAGCGGCCGGGACGCAGGTCGAGCAGGTTGAAGGCGTTCGTCGCCAGCACGAGCACCGCCGCGGCGAGCAGCCAGCGCCCGTTGGACAGCCCCAGCCAGCTCATAGCCAGAAGCGCAAGACCGAGCGATCCGCCGGCCTTCAGGGCGCCTGTCGACAGCTCCCCGCGCAGCAGCGCGCCGCCGTGGCCGCGCCAGCCGCGCGGCACGGGCGCACCGTGAGGCCGGCCGGCCTCGCTGTGCTCGCCGAGCGTGTCGTCGATCAGCCCGAGAGCGAGCACGCCGAGCGCATAGACGGCGATCGGGAAGATCTCGGGGTGAAAGACATCCGCGGAGCCGAGCACCTGCACGAGCATCAGCGGAATCAGCGCGAGCAGCGGCGCGGCGAGAGCGAGCACGCCGAAGGGAAACGGGAGCGTGCGGGCGCGGTAGTTGGCCTTGACGTGACCGCCCTTGGCGAGCATGCGCAGCACTCCCGGCGCGAGCAACAGCGCGCTGGCGAGCGCGAGCAGAAAGGGCAATGCGTGCATGCACTGGAAGCTAGCGACGAAGCCGGATGAAACAGGAGCCCGCGCGCGCGCCAAATCCGGCGTTTGCGGCTTAAGGCTGCGGGGATGCGCCGACGACGTTCGGCAGCAGCGAGTCTGCCGTCGCCT
The DNA here is from genome assembly GCA_035995645.1 of Solirubrobacteraceae bacterium. Classification (GTDB taxonomy): domain Bacteria; phylum Actinomycetota; class Thermoleophilia; order Solirubrobacterales; family Solirubrobacteraceae; genus Palsa-744. Next base: position 18,443 of record DASYKG010000007.1, on the reverse strand, counting down.
TGGTTCCGTAGGCGCCGTGCGAGCCGCTCAGCGCATAGATCAGCGCCGCCTGACCGGCCGTCCTGTCGAGGTCGTCGACGCTGGAGATGGCCTTGCCCTGATACCACGGCACCTGCGACGGTTCGCTGCTGCTCAGCTCGACGCCGACGATCGGCGTCCCCACCGTCGTCACGCCACCGAGGAAGCCCGACTCGAAGGCCGCCGACGCCTTTGCCTGTTCGGGAGTCTGCACCACCGGGTCGTTGCGCACGACCACCAGACCCTGCAGCCTGCCGAGCTGCCCGTCGAACGCCGTCAACAGGCGCCCGCGGACGCGACCGATCAGCTCGCGACTGACGTTCTGGCCGCCGCTGACGAGCTGCTTGGCCACGATCGAGCCGAAGTGCTCCACGAGCCGGCTGGAGGCTTCGCTGCCCTGCGTACCCTGGGCGGCCGGTTCGCCTCCCGGCGTCGCGGCCCCGCCCGCCGGCGCCGGCGCGGGCGCCAGCGCGGCGTAGCGGGTTCCTTCTGCGGCGTGCCCGATCCCGCTGAGATCGAGCGGCTCGCGCACCGCCACGACCGTCGCCAGGTTGCCACCGGCCTGCGTCACGGCGTCGCGCACGAGTGCATTTACGCGGTTGGAGGCGCTTCCGAGGAACACCAGCCCGACGTTCTGGCCGCTGAGCAGACCGTGCACGGCGATCGGGTACAGGTCGTTGGCGAAGGCCTGTTCGCCGCTGAGTTCAGCGCTCAGCTTGCCGGCATGCCGCTGCGCGCCGCTGACTTCTTCTTTGAGATCGTGGACGATTCCGCTCTTGGCCGAGGAGACCAGATCGGAGTCGCCGATCGCCACACCGAGAATCACGCCGACGGCGAGCGCGAGCAGGACGGCCGCGAGCGAGAGCGCGTGATAGCGAAAGTCGAACACGGCGGGTCGCGCGGCGGCGGTCAGCCGCCCAGCAGCAGCTGCAGCTTCAGCCAGAGCAGGTTGACGACGTCGTGCAGCGCCGGCGTCGTCCACACGACGGCGATCATCGCGACGAGGCCCGCGGCGATCACCACGAGCAGGGGTGTCAGACCCGGTTGCGGGTGATACAGGCGGCTGACGCCCTTAGCATCGACGAGGATCTCGCCGATGCGCAGGCGCGTGAGGAACGTCGAGGACATGCCTTTGCGGTTGCGGTCGAGGAACTCCACGAGGTTGAACTGCGATCCGACCGAGACGATCAGCCGCGCGCCCTTCTCGGCGGCGAGCAGCATCGCCACGTCCTGGCTGGTCCCGGGCGCCGGGACGAGCTTGAAGCTCAGGCCCATCTCCTGCAGACGCTCGCGTCCCGGGGCGCGCCCGTCGGGGTAGCTGTGCACGACGAGCTCGGCGCCGCAGCGCAGCGCCGCCTCGCCTGCGGAGTCCATGTCGCCGACGATCATGTCTGGCTTCAAGCCCCCTTCCAGCAAAGCCTGCGCGCCGCCGTCCACGGCGACGATCACCGGGCGCATGTCGCGGATGAACGGCCGCAGCGCGCGCAGGTCGCGCTGGTGTTCAACGCCTCGCACGACAACGAGCGTCGAGCGGTCGCGAAAGTCGGTGGCGAAGCGCGGCAGCTCGATCCCACCGGCCAGCAGCTCGCGCTCCTCGCGCATGTGCTCGATCGTGTTGTGGGCGAAGCGCTCCAGCGCCTCGCCGATCTCCTTGCGGCGGGCCTCCGTTTCAGCGCGCACGCGCTCGAGGCCGAGCACCTCGCCACTGGCCAGCAGCTCACCCCGGCGCAGCACCTCGCCGAGCGTCCGCTCGGCCGGGCCTTCGGCGACGACGACCACGGGGTCTCCGTCGGAGAGCGCGTCGAACAGCGTGTCGTCGGGCAGGTCCACGAGCAGGATGCCCGCTTCGACGAGCAGCTGCGGGCCCATGTTCGGGTAGGTGCCCGACGAGGACGCGCCGCAGTTGAGCACCGCCGTCACGCCCGCCGCGATCAGCTCCTCGGCGGAGACGCGGTCGATGTCGTCGTGGTCGATCAGCGCGATGTCGCCGCGCACGAGGTGGTTGACCAGCAGCTTCGTGCGGCGCCCGGCGCGCAGCGGGCCGCTGACCGTGCGCTGGAGCAGCCGTCGCTCCGGCGCGACGATCCGGGCGGGCGCGGGCGTCGGCGTGCGCTCGGCTGAAATTGGCACGGACGGGCTCGGTCGTGTCGCGGCCATCCAAGCGAGAGTAACGCGCGCAGGCGTTGAGCGCACCTGTTCGGTCGCGCTCAGGCGGCGCGCCGCAGGTCGCGTGCATGCCTGCGCGCGACCGCGTCCTGCGCGTCGGCGCCGAGCATCCGCACGAGCTCGGAGACGACCTCGCGCTCGCCCAGCTGGACGACCGTCGTGCGCGCGAGCGCGTCGGCTGTCTCCTTGACGATCGAGAAATGACGGTCCGCCAGCGAGGCGATCTGTGGCAGGTGGGTGATGCACAGCAGCTGCGTCGACTCCGCCAGCTCGTGCAGGCGCGCGCCGACGGCCCGAGCCGCGTGACCGCCGATGCCCGCGTCGATCTCGTCGAACACGAGCGTCTCACCTGGCGTGTGCTGCTTGGGGGCGTTGGGTGCTGGAGGGCCTGCAGCGGGTGACTTGGCGCGGCGCTTGCCACTGCCCTTGCCCGCCGCCTGCGGCGCTGCCTGGCGGCAGGCCGTGATCAGGGCGAGCATCACGCGCGAGAGCTCTCCGCCGGAGGCGATCTCGCGCAGCGCTCCGCGCGCCACGCCCGGGTTGGCGGCGAGCAGGAACTCGACCGTGTCGGCGCCGCAGGGCCCCGCCTCGCGGGCGCGCAGCGCGACCTCGAAGGATGCGTCGGGCATCGCCAGCGAGGCGAGCTGCTCGCACACGCCGCGCTCCAGCGCCGGCACGGCCGCCTCGCGCGCGGCGCGCAGCGCCAGCGCATGCCCCTGCAGCGTCGCCTCGACCTCGCTCAGGCGCTCTGTCGTGGACTCCATCTCGACCTCGGCGCCCGCCAGCTCGTCGCGGCGCTCGCGCGCCGCGGCGGCGTGCTCGAGCACCGACGAGACGCTGCCGCCATGCTTTCGCATCAGCCGTTCGACCTGCGCCAAGCGCTCTTCCACGCCGTCGAGCGTGAACGCCGGGCTGCCACCGCCGGTCTCGGCGTCCTCGCCGTAGGCGCGAAGCTCCCCAGCGAGGTCGGCTGACTCGATCGCCAGCGCGTGCAGGCGCTCAGACATCTCGTCCAGGCGCGGATCGACGCCGGCAAGCGCCTGCAGCTGCGCGTTGGCGCCGCCGAGCAGCGTCGCGACGCCAGGGGTCGGCCCATCTTCGGGGGCCAGCGCCTCGGCGCCAGCCGCCGCCGCGCCGCACAGGGCGTCCAGGCTGCGCATACGCTCGCGCGCCGAGAGCAGCTCATCGTGCTCGCGCTGGTCGGGGCTGGCGTCATCGATCTCCGTCAGCTCGAATTCGAGCAGGTCCAGCTCACGCTCGCGCGCGCCGGCGAGCTCACGCAGCTGCGCCATCCGCTCGCGCAACCGCTGGCTCTCGGCAAAGGTCTGCGCGCAGGCTTTCAGCCGAAGCGACTGTGCGGGACCGCACAGCTCGTCAAGCAGAGCCAGCTGCTTGCCGGCGATCGTCAGCTTGCGGTGCTCGTGCTGTCCGTAGAAGGACATCAACGTCGCGCCGATGTCGCGCAGGTCAGAGACCGTCGCCGAGCGACCGTTGAGGTAGGCGCGGGTGCGCCCGTCGGCGCTGACACGCCGCGACAGCACGATCTCCTCGCTGTCAGGCGCCAGGCGCTCACGCAGATTCTCGGAAAGCGACTCGGGCATCTCAAAGACGCCCTCCACGTAGGCCTCCTGCGCTCCGGGCCTGACGATGCCCGAGCGGGCGCGCCCGCCGAGCAGCAGATCGAGTGCGTGCGCGAGCACCGTCTTGCCGGCCCCTGTCTCGCCCGTGAGCACGTTCAGGCCGGCGGACAGGCGCAACTCGGCGCGCTCGATCAGCAGCAGATTCTCGACTCGCAGCTCCAACAGCACGACCGCAGGTCTAGCAGCGCCCGCCGACGGATCGCGCGATCGCAGCCGAGCGCTGCGCGGCCTCGCGCCGCGCGTCGCGACGGACGCGCGGCGCCCGCGCACGCCCGCCGCTGTAGGCGACGCCTCGGAGTGACGATAAGGGACGTAGTCTGTGGCGACGGGGCGGCGAAGCTAGCGAGCGGCGACGCCTCCCTGCACACACTCGTCCGCCCAACGGCATGGCTGCCAGCGACCGAAATCCGACTCCCGACCGGCCTGCGACCGGGCAGTTGGCCTGCCTGTCTGCGCCCGCGCTGCGCGAGCGCCTGGCCGAGGAGGTCAACCGCGCCGGGCGCCACGGAACGCCGCTGAGCTGCCTGCTGGTGACGATCGGCAACCTCGAGGAGATCGCGCGCGAGCACGGCTCAGAGCTCTCCGAACAGACGCTCGCCTACGCGGCCAGCGCGCTTGCCAGCCAGGTGCGCGGCTTCGATCGCGTCGGGCGCCCGAGCGAAGGTGAGCTTCTGCTCGTGCTGCCCGGAGCCGACGGGCCGCGTGGAGAGATCGTCGCCCGGCGCGTGCTCGAGCGGCTGCGCACGATCAAGGTCGAAGCCGATGGCGCCCGCCGCCCGCTGCTGATCTCCGTCGGCCTCGCTGCATGGCAGCAGGACATCGGTGGCGACGAGCTGCTGGAGCGTGCGCGCGCGGCGGCGCGGCGCGGCAACGGCGCGGACGGCGCATCGATGCTGCCCAGCGCCTCTCCCCCCGTGCTTGGCCGGCCGCACCGACCTGCATAATCAAAGCGTGCTCTCAGGATCAGAGCTGTGGCTGCTTCGCCTGATGGCCGACCGCGGCCTCGCGCTGCTCGACGCCGACACGCTGCTGATCGTGATCGAGGAGCGCGGCGAGTTGCGCGTCGCTGCTTCGGCCGGCTCCTCGACGATGCGCGTGCGGATCGTGCCCGTCGACGGCAGCGCGCTCGGCGAGCTTTACCTCTCGGGTAAGTCACAGGCGCTCGAGCGCCCGCGCGGCAAAGACGCGGCGTGGCTGCACGAGCTCGGCGCGCAGGTGCGCGCGGCGCTGGTGGAGCCGCTGAGCCTAGAGGGGCAAGGGGGCGGCATGGTGATCGCCCTGCGCACCGACGGCGGCTTTCGCGGCCCGGACCGAGATGCCTTGCAGGCGTTCTCCACGAGCGTCGCCCAGCGCCTCGTGGCGGAGCGCTCGGTGGAGATCGAACGGCTGCGCTACGGCATGGAGGCGCGCGAGCGCGAGCGCACGCGCTGGGCGCGCGAGATCCACGACGAGAGCATCCAGGGCATGGGTGCGCTGCGCCTGAGGCTGGCCAACGCCCGCGACATCGACGACCCCCAGCAGCTGCGCGAGGCGGTCGACGTCGTGCTCGACGGGCTGGGCAACGAGATCGACGGGCTGCGCCACCTGATCACCGAGCTTCGACCCGCGGCGCTCGATGACCTCGGCCTATCCGCCGCGCTGCAGGCGCTGGCCAGGCGCGCGCAGGCGATCGAGGGGCTGGACGTGAGCATCGAGATCGAGCTCGGCCACGAAGAGGGCCGCCGTCTGGACGGCGAGCTGGAGAGCACGATCTACCGCATCGTGCAGGAGGCGCTGACCAATGTCAGCCGCCACGCGGAAGCCACCAGCGCAGTCGTCAGCATCACCGAGCGCGACGGCGTCGTGCGCGCCTCGGTCACCGACGACGGCAAAGGCCTGCCCGACGCCGACGGGCTCGGACCGCGCGGCGATGGGCTGGAGGGCGGCTTCGGCATGGGCGGCATGCGCGAGCGCGCGGAGCTCGTCGGCGGCGAGCTGGAGTTCGGTCCTGCGCCGACGAGGGGCACGACCGTACGGCTGGTCGTCCCGCTCGCCGGGCGTCCGACGCCCGAGGCGGAGGCGGCGGCCGCCAGTGGCGCCCCGCTGGACGCGCTCGCCCACTGAGCTGCGCGCGCTACTCGACCAGGCCGATGCGCCGCACGTAGGCGGTGATCTCGGCGCGCGAGGAGAAGCCGAGCTTCTCAATCGCGCGGGCACGGTAGGTCTTGACGGTGCGCTCGGCGACGTGCAGCTGCTCGGCGATCTGCGGGTTGGTGTAGCCGTTGGCGATCAGCCGCACGACCTCGCGCTCGCGCTCTGAGAGCACGACGCCGTCGGAGGAGGACTCCTCGCCGGTGGCCATCAGCGCGCCCAGCCGCGGGTGCAGGTAGTTGCCGCCCGACACGGCCAGCCGGAAGGCCTGCAGCAGCTCGGCCGGCTCGGCCTCCTTGAGCACGTAGCTTCGCGCGCCGGCGCGCAGCGCCTGCCGGGCGTACTCCGGGTCCTCGCGCATCGTCAGGATCGCCACCGCGAGCGTGGGGTGCGCGATGAAGCAGGCCGGCAGCGCCGCCAGGCTCGAGCCGCCCGGCATCGTCAGGTCGAGCGTCAGCAGATCCGGCTTGTGCTCGCGGACTTCGCGAATCGTCGATGGCACGTCGGCCGCTTCGGCGACCACGCGAAACTCGTCCTGCTCGCGCTCGAGCACCGCGCGGATGCCATCGCGCACGACGGTGTGGTCGTCGGCGATGATCACACTGATCGGCCGATCGACCTCTGGCGTGCCAGCCTCCATCGGCACACCGTACCGGGTGCATCCGACCGATCGTGACGGTCCGCTGGGACGACATAGGTCTGCCCTTTTAGGACGACAAGGTCGGCACCGTCGGCACGACAGGCAAATGCTCCTTGAGGACGCATCATGTATGGCATGACGAGCCTCGCGATCGAGACGACCGGGCTGGTGCGGGCGCCAAAGCTGCGCCTGCTGCCCAAAGGTGACGATGCGACGAGCCACGCAGTGGCCGAGCGCCCGGCATTGCGCCTGCTCGATGGGCCCAAGCCCGCCGCACATCCGGTGCTGCTTGCCGGCGGCGACGTGGAATCCCGCGCGGCCGTGCTGCGCGACCTGGCCCCGACGATGCCGCCGAGCACGAGGTTCGAGCAGGCGGGGGCGATCTGGGAGGTGCTCTTGCGGGCTCCGGAGTGCAGCATGGTGATCCTCAGCGGTGAGCTCGAGGAGATCCCGGCGGACTCGCTCATGCAGATGCTCGTGCACAGGCATCCGGAGGTTCCGGTCGTCTGCCTCGACGCGCCCGCGCGCGTCGCCGTCTGAGCGACCGCGCGCTCAGACGCACGCGCAAGCTGCGCGGCGCGATCTCGCCCAGCCCAATCCGGTCGCGGGCCCGCGCGCGGCGCGTCGGCCGAGCCGAGCGGTTGGGCGCGGGTCTTCACGACGACATCCCGTCGCAGACAAACGGTAGCGTGACGACGTGCTCTCAGTCATGGCGTCCCCGCCGCTGCGGCGGATTGTTGCGGCGTACACGATCAACCGCCTGGGTACGTGGTTCGGCTTCATCGCTCTGTCGATCGCCGTGTTCGACCACACCCACAGCGCGATCGCCGTGGCCGCCGTGCTCATCGCCGCTCAGGTCGTGCCCGCCTTCGTGGCGCCGGCACTCGTCGCGCGCATCGAGACGTCGACGAGGGGCAGGTTCACCGAGCTGTATCTGTTCGAGGCGGTCGCCACGACCGCTCTCGCGGTCCTCCTGCTGCACTTCTGGCTTCCGGCGATCCTGCTGCTGGCGGCTCTCGACGGGACGGCTGCGCTGGCGGCCAACGCGCTTCTGCGCGCACAGACCGCGCGCACGGCGCGCAATCAAGCGCTGGCAAGCGCACCCGACGCCGCCGCTTCGGCGATCGAGGCCGACGCCGCTTCGGCGAGCGTCAACCTCGAGAAGCAAGCGCAGGAGGCCGAGCGGCAGGCGAACGCCGCGGTGAACGTCGCCTTCTCCTTCACGTTCGTGCTCGGACCGGCGCTCGCCGGAGGGCTGGTCGCCGCGGCCGGTGCGCCGGCGGCGATGTTCATCGACGCTGGCTCGTTTCTGGTGTGCGGCGCGATGCTGCGCCACCTGCGAGCGCACGAGGACCCGGAAGAGACCTCAGTGCGAGCACGGCTGCGCGCAGCTTGGAAGCACATCGCGGGTATGCCGATGCTGCGCGCGCTGCTGCTCGCCGAGGCCGCGGCGCTGGTGTTCTTCGAGTCGGCTGCGCCGATCGAGGTCGCCTACGCGAAGGTGACCCTTCACGCCGGCGACCGTGGCTATGGGGTGCTGGTCGGCGCGTGGGGACTCGGCGCGGTGGCCGGCAGCGTGATCTTCGCCCGCTCGACGCGACGATCGCTCGGCGCGATGCTCACGGCAGCGATCCTCGCAATCGGTCTCGCCTATCTGGGATTCGCGGCCGCGCCGACACTTGCGGTCGCGTGCGCCGCCGCGGTCGTCGGCGGCGTCGGCAACGGCGTGGAGTGGGCCTCGGTGATCAGCATCGTGCAGCGCCTCACGCCGCAGCGGCTGCACGGCCAGCTGATGAGCTCGGTGGAATCGCTCGGCGCGCTCTGCCCTGCCATCGGCCTGTCGCTGGGCGGCGTGTTGGTGGCGCTGAGCTCCCCGCGTGAGGCGTTCCTGGTCGTCGGCATCGCCTCGAGCGCGATGACGATTCCCTTCCTCGTCCTGTACCTGCGAGGGCTCGACCGCGGGATCGTCGAGGACACGAACGCCGCGAGCCCCAAACCGCCCGTTCACCCGGTCCCCGAGGTCGTTCCGTAGCCCAGACAACTCGCGGATGCCCGGGCCGGCATCGCGCGTTCCTTAAGTCCGACGACGAAACGGCCGTTAAGGACGACAGGGAAACGGCAAGATGCTGAGCGCACGGACGATGAGACGAATCTATTGGCTTGCCGAGGGCTTGGTCCTCGCGGCAACGCTCGCGACGACCGTCTGGTATTCGCGTCCGCAGGAATGGCATCCGCTGTTGCTCGTGGCGCTGCTGCTCTCGCTGGCGCTGATCGGTCAGCGTCTCAGCGTCACGTTGGCAAACCAGCAGGTCACCGGTGCGTTCCTGGCGTTGGTGCTCGCGATGGCCTTGCTCGGCCCGGCGCCGGCGGTGCTGTTCGGCCTCGTCGCGATGGTCGTGACGTCCGCCCTGCGACGGCTGTCGCTGTCTGAGTGGCTGAACAACCTGACCAACTTCGCGCTGTTCCCGCTGGCCGGCGGGTGCATCGTGCGCGCCCTGATCGGCGACGTGCACAACCCCCACAACCTCCACTTGACTCAGGGAGCCACGTTCGCGCTGGTCGTGTTGGGCGTGTTCATGATCACCAACGCAATCAACTTCATCGTGATCGCGGTGGACAACCGCATCGTCGTCGGACGTTCTCTGCGCGACCAGATCGGCGAAGCGTTCATCCCGCTGCTGCCTGGACAGATCGCCACAGCGGCCCTGGCCGCGATCCTCGCGGTCGGATACACAAACCTTGGATTCCCCGCACTGCTCGGCGCGGTCCTGCTGTTGCTGATCTTCCAGTACCTGGCGATCGCCCTGCTGCGATCCGAGGATCGGGCCGATCAGCTGGAAGCACGATCGATTCACCTCGCCTCACTGCAGCTTGGCGTGCTCACGACTCTCGTCGAGACGCTTGCCCTGCGAGATCGCTCGACCGCGCGCCATGCGGCAGCGGTCGCTCGCTACGCTCGCGAGCTGGCCCGCGAGGTCGACTGCAGCGAGGCCGACCAGGATCTCGCGCACACCGCCGGACTGCTCCACGACATCGGTAAGTTCGCGCTGCCCGACCGCATCCTCCGCGCGGAGGTCCTGTCCGACGAGGACTGGGCTGTGATCCGCCGCCACCCGCAGGACGGTGCGACGCTCGTCGGGCGTCTCGACGGGTACGGGCCGGTGGCAGACGCGATCCTCTATCACCACGAGCACGTGGACGGAAGCGGCTATCCCGCCGGGCTGATCGGCAACGAGATCCCACTCGCGTCGCGCATTCTGGCGATCTGCTCGACGTATGACACGCTCACGGCGCGCGACAGCTACCGCCCGCCCAGGACGCCGCAGGATGCGATGACCGAGTTGCGCCGCGTGGCCGGTCGCCAACTCGACGCCGAGTTGGTCAACAGCTTCATCGCCATGGTCGAACGCGAGGGTCCGGCGAAGTACTCAGGCGATGACGACGCCAGCTTCGAGACCGAGCTCGGCTTCGAGCGGCGCGCGCGGCAGATCGCCCAACCGTCGGTCTCCCGATGAGCGCAAAGCGCCGGCACGCGAGGCCGTGTGTCCACCCTGTGGCACCGTCCGGCCGCCTTTGACCAGCCATTAAATGCCGAAGGCGCCCGGCAACCAACACCCGACGCCCTCGAACGCGGGTCTTTGCTGCAACCCGACGAAGCTCTAGTGGTTGTGTCCCATATCAAACCTCCTTCAGTCCTGGCTGGCGCCGTTTCTCGAAGCGGCGCCCGTCTGTCTCCATCCACAGAACAGCCGCTACGTTTGAGTAGGTTCGAGAAGAATAGTACCGGTACAGGCAGAAATGTCCAGGCTTTTGCAGGGAACTGCATGATTGCTTGCACGCGCAGGGCTCTTGTCAGCCGCGCAGTGCGCTGAGACGCTCGCGCAGACAACTGGCTGCGATGCGTGACGGGGTTGCGAAAGCCCGTGCGCGCCGCGCTCGACCGTGGCACGCCGCACGCGAGGCCGGTCTGCCTGGATCTCTTGCTCGCTGGTCGTGGGCGCCGCTCGCCAAACGTCCACAAAGCTGGCCGGCGCTCAACTTTTGACGCCACGCGGCCGACACAGCCATGAGCCGCCCGCCTCGGAGCCCCCGACGCGGCGCCGGCAAGACCACGACACGAAGGGGAGAAACATGACGGCAAGCGCCACACTCCGCCGCACCAACCGCCACCTCGACTTCACGAGCTCACAGGCGGCGCGCTACCTCGGCGTGTCGCTTGCCACGGTCCGCCGCTGGACAGATGCGGGATACGTCAGCTGCTATCGCACGCCCGGCGGTCAGCGCCGCTTTGCCCGCGAGCAGCTCGACGAGTTCATGAACTCGATGCACCGTGACGGTGGTCCGGCCGTGCAGGCCGACGAGCAGCCAGCCGGCCACCGGTCGGGGCCGAGCTCCTACGCCGCATAGACAACCGGCCCGCGCCGCCGCGGGCGCGGGCGGCGGGATCGGCTGGCGATCAGCTCGCCAGGCGCCCGAACTTCTCGCGCAGGCGGCGGTAGAAGGACGAGCCGGGCAGCTGCGCGATCGTGCCGATGTCCTTGACGAAGCGCGCGTCCAGCTTCGCGCCGGGCGCGATCTCCCCCGATGGGCGTCCATCCAGCGCGATGTCCAGCGCGTCGAGCGAGCGATTGTGGATCGTCAGGCGATCGCCCGGCGCGACCACCAACGCTCGTGCGGTCAGCGAATGCGGTGCGATGAAGGAGACCACGAACCCTTCCACGCCCCACGCCATCACCGGGCCACCGTTGGCGAGGTTGTAGCCGGTCGACCCCGCCGGCGTGGCCACGACGAGGCCGTCGCAGCGCACGTTGCCGACGACCTCGCCTTCGATCTCGTAAGCGATCTCGGCGACGCGCTCGCCCACCTTGCGGTGGATCGCCACGTCGTTCACCGCGGAGCGCGCGGTCCCGCCCGACACCGCGGTAGCGTCCTCGTCTGCGCCGGAGCCCTCGACGGACGGACCGAGCGCGATCGCCGGTAGGCGCAGCAGCTCGAAATCGCCGTCGAGCGCGCGACGCATGCCCGCCTCCATCTCCCCCGGCTCGACCGTCGCGAGAAAGCCGATCTCACCAAAGTTGACGGCGAACACCGGCACGTTCGTGCCCGAATAGAGCCGCAGCGCCTTCAATATCGTGCCATCGCCGCCAAGCACCAGGCACAGCTCGACCTCCTTCTTCACCGCAGCGTCGACCTGCAGGCCCGGGCGGCTCTGCAGGCCGTGCTTGCGCGTCTCCTCCGCGTCCAGACGCAGCGTCACGCCGGCCGCCGCCGCCTGCTCGGCCAGGCGAGAGAGCTCCTGCGTCGTGTCATCGGGGCGACGGTGCGTGAGCACCGTGAACTCCCTCACGGCTCCACCTCGTGCGCCAAACGCCGCAGACGCTCGCGAGCCAAGTCGCCGCCGTCGTCGCCGCCATCGTCCGGCAGGACGGCGTCAGGCCAGTCGTCGCCGACACCGACTCGTACAGGATCGGCCAGCCACACGAACGACTCGCGATTGCCCTTCGGACCCGGTAGGCCCGAGGAGCGATATCCGAGCACCGCCGCCCCCAGCGACAGCGCCGCCTCGCCGACGCCGACGAGAGCCGCGCGCCGCTCGCCGGCGTCGCGCACGACACCGCCCTTGCCGACGCGGCCGCGCCCGACCTCGAACTGCGGCTTGACCAGCGCGAGCACGTCGTATGCGGGAGCCAGGCACGAGAGCACGGCTCCGAGCACCTTCGCCAGTGAGATGAAGGACACGTCGACGACCGCCAGGTCGGGCACGTGCGGGAGCATCTGCGGCGTCAGCTCGCGCGCGTTGCAGCGCTCCATCACCGATACACGTGGATCGTTGCGAAGGCTCCACGCGAACGAGCCATAGCCGACGTCCACCGCGATCACGTCGGCGGCGCCACGCTGCAGCAGGCAATCGCTGAAGCCGCCCGTCGAGGCGCCGATGTCAAGCGCGCGACGACCGCTGACGTCGAAGTCCCAGGCGCTCAACGCGTTGGCGAGCTTGACGCCGCCGCGCGACACGAACCGCGGGCGCTCCTCGACGCGAACGCGCTCCTGCGCGTCCACGAGCTCACCTGGCTTGCAAGCCCGTCGCTCGCCATCCCCCACGCGCACCTCTCCGGCCATCACCGACGCGGCCGCACGGCTGCGCGAGGAGAACAGCCCACGCTCGGCGAGCAGCGCATCGAGACGTCGCTTTCCCATGCTCGGCGAACCCTTGCACACAAGTGTGCGCGCTGCACGGGCTGCCTCGCTGCGCTCGCGTGCACTTCTGTGATCAAGATCACATATATCCCTTCACGGGGGGTATGATCCGCGCGACAGGGCAGCGCAGGGTGTGCGATGAGTGCCTCAGGTCGGTGCGAACGGCGAGAGGTCGGGCACCCCAAGAAGACGGAAGGCGAAGCTCATGAGGTCATGGACGGCCTCTCTGAGCTTGTCGACTCCTTCTGGACGAAGTCGGCCCCCTCTCCGAACGCTACCTCGAAGGGAAACTCGCCCTCCACCTCCATTTCCGGTTCAGCACCGAAGACGGTAAGCGTGCCCCACGCGACCTTTGCGCCGCTTTTCAACGGGACCCCCGTTTGGTACTGCGCCTGGGAAGGTCGAACGTGTTTGACGCGGATGGGCAGTCCGTCGGTGTCGCCAGTCTGGGCGGTCGCGCTGGTCACTATCGCTCGGTGCTTGTCCATATTCGAGAGCATGGCGATGTTGTAGAGCGGGTGGCTGCGAGGCCCGTGCCCTCCGTTGTACGGCTGCAAAGCCTCGATCGTTGTAAACAGATCGCCCTCGGGATCAAGGCCGGTGAGCTGTCCCGGCCGCTTGCGTCTCGCGGGGATGACGACTCGGCAGAGGAAGTCGTCCCGGTCGTCGTAGATCGGAAAGCTCGACCATTTCGTTTGCCTGCCGACGGCGCTGCTGACGAGCTGGTCCAGACTGGAGCGCAAGCAGTGGATGAAGTCGCCGCAAGTGACGCTCATCTCGACGGACGGGGATTTGTTGACCGTCACATAGATGCCGTAGCGACCGGCGTGGAAGTCTGGCTTGGCCCAATACGCATGGGGTTTGCTCTCAACGAACGCTTCGACTTCGTCGTTGAGGCGTTTCAGATGCTCGCGTGCCCTATCGAGCTTGCCGATGATCCCTTCCCGCGCACGCTCGTCCACTCGCTACCCTCCCCTCATGGCCGGTGAGAAGCGCCAGCAGCCTACTGAGCAGACGCCAAAGGGGCTTGAGGTTCCGGTCCCAAAGCGCAGCGCGTTCTTCGGCAACCTCAAGAAGGTCGCCAAGCCCGACAAGGATTCAGCTCCCAGCAGCCCTAAGAAGTAGCGTCTCGAACATCGCTTTGGAGTCGTGGCGATGGTTGTAGCGCCACGTGAACTCGTTGAGGTAGCCCTGCAACCACTTGTGGGACACCTTGCGGTACGTCCCACGGATCGACGGCTTGAAATGGCCGAAGAATCCCTCGATGGTGTTCGTGTGCGTGTCGCCCTGGACGTACCAGCCGGTCGAGTGGTTGATCCGACTATGCGTCGCAAAGTGCTCGCCAAGGCGGTTGTACGCGCCCCACTCGTCCGTGTAGACGATGGCGGTCGGCTCGACCCACTCGATGGCTTGGGCTTGCAGGCCAGGACCACGACGCGAAGGCAGCACCGTGGCCTTGACACGTCCGCCGCGTTCCACGGCGGCGAACACGGTCGCTCTACTACGCTCGCGCAGTTTCTGAGCGGCCGAGCGCCGCGACGGGCCGACCGCGATCTGCGGGTGCTGGCCCTGCTGCTTGCGCGGCTTGCCGTCCACGGATGTCTCGTCAATCTCGACGTAGCCCGTCAGCGGCCTTCCGTCCTCAGTCATCAGCTTGTTGCGGATCAACGTAAACATCCGCCACGCGGTCTTATAGGTCACACCAAGCTCGCGCTCAAGCTGCTTGGCCGACACTCCGCAGCGAGTGCTCGTCATCAGGTGGATGGCGAAGAACCACAGGTGCAGAGAAGTCGAGGACTTGTGGAAGATCGTCCCGGCCAGCGGATGCAGGTGGTGGCCGCAGGAGTCGCAATCCCACGCCGGACGTTCCTTGACCTTGTGGAACTTGCGCACGCGCTCGCACTTCGGGCACTCGGCGTGCTCGCCGTCCTCCGCATAGCGGTTGCGCCAGAGCCACGACAGGCAGGAGGCGTCGTCCGGGAACTCGCGCATGAACTCCATGAGCGAGTACTGAGACGCCGAGTTGTCGGCGCGGACCGGCTGGTTGCGATCAACGGGAGGCATCGCGTTCCTTTCGTCGCCGTCGCCGCTCAAACGTGGCAACGGAGAGGATCACGGCCCATGCGGCTCCAACGGAGATCAGGACGATTTGCCAATGCATAGGACAACCCTACCTGAGAATGTACCCCCTGTCAAGGGATATATGTGATCAAGATCACACAGATTCTCCGGCAGGGCGAGCATCATGGTCAACGTACCCGCAGCACTGCATCATCCCTCCTCCCTCGAAACGGCCCGCTTCCCCGGCGGGCCGTTTCATTTAAGCCGGGAGGCTAGGCCTCGACGATCGCCGACGCGCGGTCGGAGATCGCGGCGACGACACGCTCGGCGATGCGCTGGGGCGTGAAGCCGATCTCCTCGTGCAGCAGCGCCGGCTTTCCGTGAGTGACGTAGCGATCTGGCAGGCCGACGCGCAGGATGCGAGGCGTGGTTCCGGCCTCGTTGAGCGTCTCCCAGACGGCCGAGCCGAAGCCGCCTGCCAGCACGCCCTCCTCGACGGTGACGAGCAGGTCGTGCTCGGCGGCGAGCTGCGCCATCAGGCCCGCGTCGATCGGCTTGGCAAAGCGTGCGTCGACGACCGTGGCGGCGATGTCGTGTCCGGCCAGCTCCTGCGCGGCCGCGAGCGCCTTGCCTACGCCGCTGCCGTAGCCGATCAGCGCAACGCGCCGACCGGTCGTTTCGCCGGCGCCGCCCTCGCGCAGGATCTCGCCCGTGCCGATCGCGACCGCGCGCGGCTCATGCGGTATCGCGACGCCCATGCCTTCGCCGCGGGGGTAGCGCATGGCGATCGGACCGTCGAATGTGAGCGCGGTGCGCAGCATGTGCACGAGCATCGCCTCGTCGCGTGGCGCCATCAGCACTATGTTCGGCAGGCAGCGCAGGTAGGCGATGTCAAACGCGCCGTGGTGGGTGGGGCCGTCGTCACCGACCAGGCCGGCGCGGTCCATCGCGAATACGACGTTGAGCTTCTGCAGGCAGACGTCGTGGACGATCTGGTCGTATGCGCGCTGCAGGAACGTCGAGTAGATCGCCGCGACCGGCTTGACTCCTTCAAGCGCCAGACCGGACGCGAACAGGATCGCCTGCTGCTCGGCGATCCCCACATCGAAGTAGCGCTCGGGCATCGCCTTCTGCAGGATGCTCAGGCCTGTGCCCGAGTTCATCGCCGCGGTGATTCCGACCACGCGCGAATCGCGTTCGCACTCGCGCACGAGCGCCTCGCCGAAGACCTGCGTGTACTGCGGCGCGGGCGCCTTCGCCGGCTTGGACGTCAGGCGGTCCTTGCGCGGGGCGGCGTTCGCCGGCAGTCCGTTGACGATCGACTTGGGCTTGGCGGCGTGCCACTCCTCCATGCCCTCCAGGCCGCCGTCCTCGGCCGGCGCGAAACCCTTTCCCTTGACCGTGGCGATGTGCACGACTACCGGCCGTTCGGCCGCCAGCGCCTCTCGCAGCGCCTCGCGCAGCGCGCGCACGTCATGCCCGTCGACGACGCCCATGTACGCCCAGTCGAGCTCCTCCCACCACAGGCCTGGCGCCCAGAAGGCCTTGATCGACTCCTTCAGCTGCGGACCGAGGCGCTCGAACGCCGAGCCGATCCCGCCGGGCAGGCGCGCCAGCCCCCCCTCGACCTCCGCGCGCGCGTGCCACAGCTTCGGGTTCAGCCGCACGCGATTGAAGTAGCGCGAAAGCGCGCCGACGTTCGGCGCGATCGACATGCCGTTGTCGTTGAGCACGACCACCATCGGCGTGCCCAGGCCGCCCGCCTGGCCGATCGCCTCGAAGGCCACGCCACCGGTCATCGCGCCGTCGCCGATCACCGCCACGACCTTGCCGACCCCGCCGTCCTGGTCGTCTGCCCCCTCGCGGACGAGGTGGCGCATCCCCTCCTTCAGGCCCACCGCATACCCGATCGACGTCGAAGCGTGCCCGGCGCCCATGATGTCGTGCTCGGACTCCTCGCGCGAGCAGAACGGGGCGATCCCGCCGTACTGGCGAATCGTCTCCAGGCCGTCGCGGCGGCCGGTGAGGATCTTGTGCGGGTAGGCCTGGTGGCCGACGTCCCAGAGAATCTTGTCCTTCGGCGACTCAAGCACCGAGTGCAGCGCGACCGCCAGCTCGCACGTGCCAAGGTTCGCTCCGAAGTGGCCGCCGATCTCGCCGACCGTGTCGATGATGTGCTTGCGCACCTCCTGAGCGACCGTCGCGAGCTGCGCGTCCGTCAGGCCGTGCAGGTCCTGAGGGCCTTCTATCGAGTCGAGCAGGCGAGCTGGCTGCTCGGTCTGTTCGCCCTGGCTGACGCCGTCGCCCGGCTTTGGCTTGCGGCTCATGTTCGCCTCATGACGTTCGCGTGTAGATGAAGTCGGTGATCTGCTGCAGCTCGCCGGTGGCCGAGCGCTCCGCAGCGCCGTTCGCCGTTCCGGCGGCGACGGGCGATCGCTCGGCCGCCTCGGCTAGCGCCTGCAAAGCCGTCTCGTGAGATTGCGCCGCCAGCTGGCGTGCGCGCTCGATCCCGAACTCGCTGACGTATGTCCGCTTGCCATGACGCTCATCGCTTCCTCGCGGCTTTCCCAGCGCATCGTCTGTGCCGGTTACGTCGAGTATGTCGTCGACGATCTGAAACAACACGCCCAACTCGGTGGCAAAACGACGGAAGGGATTCATCGCAGGTCCGTCTCCTACCCCTCCCAACAGTAGTACGCACAGCACCGATGCGCCGATCAAACGTCCGGTCTTCAGCTCGTGCAGCCGGCGGAGCGCCGCCGGCCCGGGCGGCGTGTCCGGGCTGACATCGGCGTACTGACCGCCGACCATGCCGTTGACGCCGGTCGCGGACGCGAGCTCGGCCGCCGCCAGCAGCACGCGCTCGGGCTCTGAGCGCTGCTGCGTGAGCAGGTGGCGAAAGGCCTCCGCGTACAGACCGTCGCCCGCGAGAATGGCGACGTCCTCGCCGAACTTGACGTGGCATGTCGGCTGTCCGCGTCGCAGGGCGTCGTCGTCCATCGCCGGCAGGTCGTCGTGGATCAGCGAATAGGTGTGGATCAGCTCCAGCGCGGCCGCCAGCGGCATCACCTCGCCGGGCTCCAGGCCCACGGCTTGCGCCGTCGCCAGCGCGAGCACCGGGCGGATGCGCTTGCCGCCGGCGAGCAGCGAGTACCGCATCGCCTCCTCGAGCCCCGCGGTCCCGGCCTCGGCCGAGAAGCGCAGCCCGGCCAGGTAGCGCTCGACCTGATCCTGGAGCTCGGCGGGGTAGAGGCCGCTCAACGTGTGCTCTCGGCGGGCGGCAGCGGCTGCCACTCCACGACGCCGGTGCCGCCGCGGATGTACGGGTACGCGCGCAGCGCGATGTGCAGCTCGAGCAGGGTGTCGTTGTCGGAGAGGTCCTCGCCGAGCAACGCCTCGATCCGCTCGAGGCGGTGGTAGAGCGACTGGCGCTCGAGGTGCAGCGCGCGTGCCGTCTCGGCCTTGCGGCCCCACAGCTCGCAGTAGACGAACAGAGTCGGCAGCAGCTTCGACTTGCGGTTGGCGTCGTGCTCGATGAGCGGGGCCAGGCGCTGGTCGACGAACGCCTCGAGCGCCTCGCTGTTGCGGAC
>DASYKG010000006.1:0-166285 GCA_035995645.1 Solirubrobacteraceae bacterium | reverse complement strand
TAGACGGCATCGGAGACCAGCACGCCCGCAGCGCCGGCGCCGAAGAACAGGGCGAGCACGACGAGCGGCCCGTACCGGCGCTCGACCAGCCAGCCGAACAGGCCCGTCGTGAGGATCGCGACGAACGCATAGACGCCACCTCCACCTCCGGGCAGGTAGCCGAACTGCGCGGTGAAGAGCTTCCACCATTCCCCGTGAAGGGAGATGAGGACGATCATTTTGAGCAGCAGTTCCGGTTCGGCTCGCGTCGCGATCCAGCAGGCGCAGCTGATCGCGACGAGCGCGATCGTTGCGTAAGGGCGCGTCGCCGCCCACCGGTCGGAGTAGATGTCGTCCGGGCGCGCGGCGGGCCGCGTACGGCCGCTGCGACTCGGGCGTGAGCCCCGCTTCAGCAGTGAGCCGAGCCCGTGTTCGCGCGGCGGGCGCTCGGCTGGGTCGCCCGGACGCGGCAGCTTCGGCGCGCGCCGGCGCAGCCTGTTGCCGCAGTAGGGACACTCCGTGATGTACGGGCTGACCTCAGAACCGCACTGCTTGCACACCACGAACAGATCGGCGCCCGAGCTCACCAGCCCATTCTAAGGACCTGTCGACCCCAGCCCGCACCCCTTTGGAATACTCAGGGCCATGAACCTCGGATATGACCAGAAGCTCTACATCCTCGCCTTCGACCATCGCGGCTCCTTCCAGAAGAAGTTCTTCGGGATCGACGGGGAGCCCGACGCGGAGCAGACGGCGATCATCGCCGATGCCAAGCACCTGATCTTCGAGGGCCTCCTGCAGGCCGTCGGCGCCGGTGCCGACCCGTCCGTGACGGGTGTCCTCGTCGACGAGCAGTTCGGCTCGAGCGTGCCCGCCGAGGCCAAGGAGGCGGGCCTGAGGCTGTCGATGCCTGCCGAGCGCTCCGGGCAGAACATGTTCGACTTCCAATACGGCGAGGACTTCGGCGAGCACATCAGCTCCTTCGACCCCGACTTCACGAAGGTGCTCGTCCGCTACAACCCCGACGGCAACGCCGAGGAGAACCGCGTCCAGCTGGGCAAGCTCAAGCGCCTCAGCGACTGGCTCCAGCAACACGACCGCAAGTTCCTCTTCGAGCTGCTCGTGCCCGCCGAGGACAACCAGCTCGCGTCCGTCGACGGCGACACCGACCGCTACGACGCCGAGCTGCGCCCCGAGCTGATGCGCCGGGCGATCGCCGAGATCCAAGACGCCGGCATCGAGGTCGACATCTGGAAGATCGAGGGAGTCGACGAGCGCTCAGATTGCGAGATGCTCGTCAGGCAGGCCCGCTCGGGAGGACGCGACGGCGTCGTCTGCGTCGTGCTCGGTCGCGGCGCCAACAACGACAAGGTCGACCAGTGGCTGCGCGCCGCCGCGCCCGTCGACGGCTTCGTCGGTTTCGCCATCGGCCGCTCGATCTGGTGGGATCCGCTCAAAGCGTACGTCGACGGCAAGATCGAGCGCTCGGCCGGCGCCAAGCAGATCGCCGAGAACTTCCTGCGCTTCGTGCACGTCTACCAGCGCGCCGAGGGCAAGGCCCCTGTCGCTTCCTGAGGCGTCGTCGTGAAGATGCGTCAGAGCCTGTCCGAGTGGGAGCAGGCGTTCGTCAAAGAGATCTCGCTGGACCGCCACCGGCGCGACTCGCTGCGCCGCACGGCCGAGCAGCGCACGCTCAAACGCCAGGTCGACCGCCGTCACAAGCGCGGGTCAATGCGCTTCGCGCTGCTCGTCCTCACGCTGATCCTCACCGCCGCGATCGTCACGGTGGTCATGTTCCGCACGCTCTATCTGCTGCTCGGCTAGCTGAAGCCCGAGCCGGCGCTCGCTCGCTCAGCTCTCGCCGAGATCGCCCAGCGCGTCGTTGACCTGCGCCGGCGTCGCGTTCTCGTCCGCGATCTGCTCGATCGTGCCGTCCTCGCGATGGATCTCCAGGTAGATCTCCTTGCGGAACACCGGAATCTCCTGCGGTGCCTGAATCCCGATCCGAACCTTCTCGCCCATCACCGAGAGCACCGACACCTCCACGTCATCGCCGATCATGATGCTCTGGTTGGACTTGCGCGTCAGAACCAGCATTCGGTGCACCTTCCTGTTGGGCCTCACCCGGCACAACCCCCGAGCGCCGGTCCGCCAAGCATAGTCTCAGGACCGGGGGAAAGCGAACCGATCCGGCCGCGCTCGCGAAGCGGACTCCGCGCCGGCAGTTTGCGCTAGTCTCCCGGACCGTCCATGCCTCGTAAATCACTGCGCCCGAACCTCAACCAGATCCGCGCCTGGGTACGCCAAGGCCGTACCGACGCGTGGGTCGCCCACCAACTGGAGGTCAGCGTGCGCGACATCGAGCAGTTCAAGCGTCAGAACGATCTGGTTGAGGAGGACGCCGCGGAGGGCACGCCCGTGGCCGACTACCCCGATGAGATCGACCTGCGCGCCGAGGACGATGCGCTGATCGCCGCCGAGCTCGAGGCGGCCGAACTGGAGGCCGAACGCGCGAAGGCGCAGGCCGAGGAGAAGGCGGCGCAGCAGCGTGAGTCCGAACCCGAGGAGGACGACGAGGAGGTGCCGCGTCCGCGCGCCCGCAGGCGCCGCGGAGGGCGCGGACGCAGAGTGCTCGGTGCTCGCTCCGGCGGCGGCGACTCCGGCTCGCTGGAGGGCACGTTCGACCATGGCGAGGAGGGCTACGGGCTGTGGCTGGACCCGGCCATCCAGGACAACCCGATCTACGCCGAGCACTGGGCCGGGCACCGCTCCGTCGAGGTCGCCGTGGAAGAGGATTGCATCGTCATCCGCCGCAGCGGCGACGACGACTAGCGCCTACGCACCGATCTCCCTGCGTCCCCCGGCATAGTCGGTGGCCTCGCGCAGGTAGCGGCTGAACGCCGCGTCGACGACGACGCCGGCCTCCCATGCCGACGGGTCCTGCGGCGCCACCTTCATCGCCACCGGCAGGCACCACGAGGTTCCACCGTCGTACAGCGCGACGAGCTCGTCCGAGGAGAAGCGTCCGCCGAGGCGCCTGCGCAGCTCCGCGACGAGCGCATCGGTCACGCGCTCCATCCGCCGGCGTCGCTCCGGCGGCTCCGAGCGCAGGCGCCGCTCGCCCTGCTGCCACTGGTAGTTGGCGTTCTCGAACGACATCGCGCCGAGGCTAGCAGCGGGTTCTTGCTCAGTTGTTCGGCAGGCCCGGCACGATGTACTGGCGCTCGCCGGACCTCTTCATTCCCAGGCCGCGCGCCTCGCCTTCGACGGTGCCCTGCCTGCCCAGCGCTTCATGCTGGCGTACGAGCTTCTCGTGTTCGTGTTCCATCGACGCGACAGTCGCGCTGTCGTGGCGCGCTTGCCCCCAAGTGGAGAACATGTGGATGCCCGCGCTCAGATACAGGTACAGCAGCGCGGCGAGCACGAACAGCATCGCCAGGCGCCCCAGCCGGTCCCAGCGCACGCGTGCGACTGCGCTGGCGCCGACGCCCACCGCCGAGCGCCCGCGCGAGCTGCTCGGCCGCCTCCCAGCGGTCCGACCGGCGCGTGCTCGTGGGGCGAAGGCTTCGGGCATCTGTGAGCGCATTTCGCGCCCAGCGCCAGACCTCCTGCCGCGGGCTAGCGAAAGACCGAGCGCCCGGGAAAGCGCGCGTCGTCGCCGAGCTGCTCCTCGATGCGCAGCAGCTGGTTGTACTTGGCCACGCGATCCGAGCGTGACGGCGCGCCCGTCTTGATCTGCCCGCAGCCGGTGGCGACGGCGAGGTCGGCGATCGTCACGTCCTCCGTCTCGCCCGAGCGGTGGCTCATCACCGCCGTGTAGCCGGCCTCGCGAGCCATCGCAATGGCCTTCAGCGTCTCCGAGAGCGTGCCGATCTGGTTGACCTTCAGCAGGATCGAGTTGGCCACGCCGAGCTCGATGCCGCGCGACAGGCGCTCGGTGTTCGTCACGAACAGATCGTCGCCCACGAGTTGCACGCCTGCGCCGACGCGCTCGGTGAGCGTCTTCCATCCGTCCCAGTCCTCCTCGTCCATGCCGTCCTCGATCGAGACGATCGGATAGCGCGCCGAGAGGTCGGCCCAGTAACCGGCCAGCTCGTCGGCGCTCAGCGTGCGACCCTCGTGCTCGAGCACGTAAGCGCCGTCGGCGTAGAGCTCGCTCGCGGCCGGATCCAGCGCGATCGCGACGTCCTCGCCGGGCTCGTAGCCGGCCGCCTCGATGCCCGCGACGAGCATCTTCAAAGCGTCCTCGTTGGAGTGCAGGTCGGGCGCGAAGCCGCCCTCATCGCCGACCGCCGTGCTCAGGCCGCGATCGTGCAGCGTGGCCTTCAGCGCGTGGAAGACTTCCGTGCCCATGCGCAGGCACTCCGAGAAGCTCGGCGCGCCGCACGGCACGATCATGAACTCTTGGAAGTCGACTTTGTTGTCGGCGTGCGCGCCGCCGTTGAGCACGTTCATCATCGGCACCGGCAGCACGCGTGCGGCGTCGCCGCCGAGATAGCGCCACAGCGCCAGCCCCTCCTCGGCCGCCTGCGCGTGCGCCGCCGCGAGCGACACGCCGAGGATCGCGTTGGCCCCCAGGCGCGACTTGTTCGGCGTGCCGTCGAGTGCGATCAGCGCGTCGTCCAGGCCCTGCTGATCGGCCGCGTCCAGGCCCGCGACCGCCTCGGCGATCTCCGAGTTGACGTTCTGCACCGCGCGGCCGACTCCCTTGCCCGACCACGCCTGGCCGCCGTCGCGCAGCTCGGTCGCCTCGAACTCGCCCGTCGACGCCCCCGAGGGCACCGCCGCGTGGCCGTGCGCGCCCGAGCGCAGGCCGATCTCCACCTCGACCGTCGGGTTACCGCGACTGTCGAGGATCTGGCGCGCGTGCACGCGCTCGATCTGGCTCATGCCGACGTGCCGGAGATCGCTTGCGCGAGCGGCGAGGTCCGCGATCTCGGCATCGACCGAGCCGCGGCTATTTGGTCGGAGTCGTCGCCGGAGTGGTCGTCGTCGGCACTGCCGGCGACGGCGACGGCGTCGGCGTCGATGTCGTCTTCGGCGCTTTGTACTGCTTGCAATCGGTCACCACGTAGCCCGCGCGGCAGTCCGTTTTCGACATCCACTTCTTTTTGAATTCTTTTACGAACTTGCTCAGCGCCGACTGCTGCTGCGTTGCCGTGAGCTGCGACTTGATCGACGCTTCGGCCTGCTTGAGCGACTGCTGGCTGCCGGGAGTGATCGCCTGCACCTCGAAGATGTAGTAGCCGAACGGCGTCTTGACCGGTCCCGTGAGGACGTTCTTCTTGGCGGCGAAGACAGCCGCGTCGAGCGACTTCTCCTCCTGGCCTTTGACGACGCCCGGCAGCTTGCCGCCGTTGGACTTGCTCGTCGGGTCGATCGACACGCGCTTGGCGACGCTTTCAAAGCTTTTGCCCGATTCGATTTCCTGTTTGGCTTTCTTCGCCTGCGCTTCCGTCTTCGTGAGGATGATCAGCAGGTTGCGTTTTTCGGCGACGCCAAAGCGTTTCGGGTTTTCTTTGTAGTACTTGTCGATCTGGGCCTGCGTGACTTTCGATTTCTGTTTGACGATCTTCTGCTGGATTTTCTGCGACAGCAGGTTCAGCTTCACGCGCAGCAGCAGGTCGGACACGCTCTGCCCGGACGTTTTCAGGAATTTTTCGAATTCCGCTGCTTTCGGGAACTGCTGGCTCTTGATTTTTTCGAACTGCTTCTTGACTTCCGCGTCGGAGATCTTCACGCCCAGCGACTTCGCTTCGCCGATCACCCAGTTGGAGGAGATGAGGAAGCCGAGCACCTCCTGCTGCAGCGATTTGTACTGCTGCGCACACTGCGACTTCAGCGCGGCTTCGGTGGGCGCCGGCTGTCCTTTGACGGGTTTCGCAGCGGCTTTCGCGCTGGCGACGCATGCGGTGTAGTTGGGCGGCACGGGGATCGTCGGTTTGGCGCCGGGGGTCGTCGCGCTCGATGCCGCCGCCACGCTCAGCCAGTGGTTGAACGTGGTTTTGGTGATCGAGTTGCCGTCGACCGAGACGACGGCGTCGCCCGGTATGCCGCCGCACGCGGACAACCCCACGAGGGCAAACAAAACGGCGCCTAGCGCCGGGACGATGCGGAAAGCTCTGAGCACGACGCGGGCACTCTAGCGGAAACATCCGAAGGCGTGCTTAACGAATACCTAAGGCGCAGATCAAGCTGCTTCGCGCGTGACGGCCAGCAGCACATCGGCGGCCCTGACGACCGAAGGAAATCGCTGCTTTGCATCCTTCGGAACGCGCATCGACATCTGCGCGCGCCCTGACTCGTACAGCGCCTCAGGCAACTCCTCGCGCAGGCGCTTGGCGCGGCGCGAGTCCAGCTGGATCGGCACGACCGCCAAGCGGTCGCCGTGAAAGCTGACCGTGCGCGCGCCCGCCTGGCCGAACTTGATTCGCGCCCGCTGCAGCGCAAGGAGGTTCTCCAGCGGTTCGGGCACCGGCCCGAAGCGGTCCTCGAGCTCCTCGCGCAGCCGCTCCACGTCGGCCACCTCGATGGCTGCCGCGACGCGCCTGTGCACGTCGATCTTCGCCTGCTCGTAGGGGATGTAGTCGGCCGGCACGTACGCGTCGACGTTCACGTCCAGGCGCACGGGATCCGGCAGCTCTGCGTCCCCGTTCTGCGCCGCGCCCGCCTCGCGCTCGGCGGCGCTGACGGCTTCGTCGAGCATCTGCATGTACAGCTCGAAGCCGAGCGCCGCGACGTGGCCGGACTGCTCGTCGCCGAGCAGGTTGCCCGCGCCGCGGATCTCCAGGTCGCGCATCGCGATCTTGAAGCCGGCGCCCAGCTCGGTGTAGTCCGACAGCGCCGACAACCGCTGTGCCGCCTCCTCGGTGAGCGCCTGCGCCGAGTCGTACAGCAGATACGCATACGCCCGCTCGCGGCTGCGTCCCACGCGCCCGCGTATCTGGTAGAGCTGCGCTAGCCCGAACGCGTCGGAGTGCTCGACGACGAGCGTGTTGGCGTCCGGGATGTCAATGCCCGACTCGATGATCGACGTGCACACGAGCACATCCGCCCCCCCGCGCAGGTAGTCGAGCATCACCGTCTCCAGCTCGCCTTCGGGCATCTGCCCGTGCGCCACGGCAAAGCGCACGCCAGGGCACAGCGCGCGCAGGCGCTCGGCCGTCTCCTCGATCGACTCCACGCGGTTGTGCAGGAAGAAGGCCTGCCCTCCCCGCTCGTGCTCGCGCACGATCGCCCGCTTGACAAGCTCCTCCTCGTACTCGCCGACGTACGTCTTCACCGGCCTGCGCCCCTCCGGCGGCGTCTCGATCACCGAGATGTCGCGCAGCCCCGCCAGCGACATCTGCAGCGTGCGCGGGATCGGCGTCGCCGACATCGAGATCACGTCCACGCGCAGCTTCAGCTGGCGCAAAAGCTCCTTCTGCTTGACGCCGAAGCGCTGCTCCTCGTCGACGATCAACAGTCCGAGATCCTTCGCGCGCACGTCGCGCGAGAGCACGCGATGGGTGCCGATGAGGATGTCGATGCG
The DNA here is from genome assembly GCA_035995645.1 of Solirubrobacteraceae bacterium. Taxonomy (GTDB): domain Bacteria; phylum Actinomycetota; class Thermoleophilia; order Solirubrobacterales; family Solirubrobacteraceae; genus Palsa-744. The sequence goes on along the minus strand of DASYKG010000006.1, from coordinate 158,775 downwards.
TCCTTCGGCGAAGCCCTTGATCGCCTCTTTCTGCTCGGCCGCCGTGCGAAAGCGCGAGACGTGCTCGATCGTGAACGGGTAGTCGGCCAGGCGCTCGGCGAACGTGCCGTAGTGCTGCATCGCGAGGATCGTCGTCGGCACGAGCATCAGCACCTGCTTGCCGTCGTTGGCCGCCTTGAACGCCGCACGCAGCGCGACCTCCGTCTTGCCGTAGCCGACGTCGCCGCAGATCAGCCGGTCCATCGGCCGCGGCGCCTCCATGTCGGCCTTGACCAGCTCGATCGCCTCGCGCTGGTCGGGCGTCTCGGTGAACTGAAACGCCTCCTCGAACTCCCGCTGCCAGTCGGAGTCCTCCGCGAACGCGTGCCCGGTGCGCCGGCGGCGCTCGGCGTAAAGGCTCAGCAGCTCGCCCGACAGCTCCTGCGCGGCGCGCCGCGCGCGCGCCTTCATCGTCTCCCAGCGCGTGCCGCCGAGCTTGCTCAGCGGCGGGCTCTCGCCGCCCGCGCCGACGTAGCGCGAGATCTTCGCCAGCTGGTCGGTGGGCACGAACACGCGGTCGTCGCCCTGGTATTCCAGGTACAGGTAGTCGCGCGTGACGTCCGCCACCGTGCGCGTCTCAAAGCCGGCGAAGCGCGCCACCCCATGGTCCTCGTGCACGACCACGTCGCCGGCGCGCAGCTCGGTGAACGAGCGCAGCGCTCCCCGTCGAGCCCCTCCGCGACCCCCGTGCGCGCCACGATCGGCCCCGCCACGCTCTGCCCGGCGCCGGCGCAGCAGCCGGTGCTCGGGAAACACCGCCAGCTTCAGCGACGGCGCGACGAAGCCTTCGCGCAGCGACGCCGCGGCGAAGCGCAGCGAGGCCTCCTGCGGCGACGCCCCAGCGTCCACGCCCTCCCCCAGCCAGCTCGCTTTCAGGCGCCCGAGGTTGTACGCCGCGCGCTCGCCCTCGCCACGGCGCGGAAACGCGACGACCGTGCGGTAGCCCGAGCGCACGAGCTTCTCGAGCTCCGGCTCGGCCTCCGCCAGCGAGCGCGCCGCCGTGTCCGCCGACTGTGCGCGCAGCTCCATCGGCTGGTCGGCGGAGATCGCCGACAGCCAGATGCGCGCGCGCTGCTTGACAGCCGCCTGCACCGCCTCCGGGCTGACGTACAGGTGATGGGCGTCCTCGTCGCCGAAGGCCGCGCACACGTCGCTCCAGTGATCGCTCAGCGCCGGCGCGAGCTCCTCCTCGGCGGCGACCACGACCTCCGTTCGCTCGCCGACGAGGTCCAGCAGCGCGCCGAAGCGGTCCACGGGCAGCAGCTCGGCGATGTCCGGACGGCTCGCGCCCTGCTCCTCGCCAGCGGCGCCTCTCGCCTCCGCCGCGAGCTCCGCGCCGGCAACGGCGGCCAGCTCGCGGTGCTCTTCGGCCAGCTCGGCGGCCGGCGCGATCTCCACCTCCTGCACGTCCCCGAGCGATCGCTGGGTGAACGTGGAGAACCAGCGCAGCGATTCGATCTCCACGTCGAACATGTCCACGCGCACCGCACGGTCCTCGGTCGCCGGGAACACGTCCAGCAGTCCGCCTCGCAAGGCGAACTGACCGCGCTCCTCCACCTGGTCGGCGCGTTCGTAGCCGGCCGCCACGAGCTCCGCCGCGCACTCGTCGAGATCGAGCAGCTCGCCGACGCGCAGCGTGAACGAGTGCGGGCGCAGCGCCGGGTCGGGGACCTTCTCCGACAAGGCCACGGCGCTGACCACGACCACCGGCGCGCCGTGCTGCGCCGTGCCCTGCGGATCGGCGCCCAGCAGCGAATCCAGGGCGGCCATGCGCAGGCCGACGAGATGCGGCGGTGGGGTCAGATGCGACTCGTAGGTGACGCCGCGCGTGGGGTAGTAGCGCACCCGCCGCGGCGCCAGCCAGGCGCGCAGGTCGGCCGCCAGGTCGCGTGCCGCGCGGTCGTCGCCGACGACGACCAGGTGCGCGCGGTCGCGCTGCTCGTCGACGTCGGCCAGCGCCGCGATCAGATACGGCCGCAGCGACGACGACACGAATGCATTGCCGCCCTCGCGCGCGAGCGTGAGCGCGGCGGGGTCTTCTTCGATGTGGGCGAGGAGCGATCGGAGCGGCATGTGCGGGGCCGTCCACACAATAGACGCGCGCCCGAGGCCGCAGGGCAAGCGACGGCGGGGCGCCTCGGGATGGCGGCGCGCCACGTGCTCAGCCGGCCGGGGCGCCTCCGAGCACGATCCGCTCGACCTCGTCACACGCGCGTTCGACCAGCTCGTCGACCTGCTCGCGGCCCTCGCGAAAGCGCCCGAGCACGTATGCCGAGACGATCTCCGGGTCGCTGCTGTCCGGGCGCCCGACACCCACGCGAACGCGCGTGAAGTCGCCGCTGCCCAGCTCGCGCTTGATCGACTTCAAGCCGTTGTGCCCGGCCAGACCGCCGCCCGTGCGCGCTCGCACCTCGCCGAACGGCAGGTCGATCTCGTCGTGCACGACGAGCACACGCTCGGGCGCGAGCTTGTACGAGCCGCGCGCCGGGCCCACCGAGCGCCCAGCGTCGTTCATGTACGTCTGCGGACACAGCACCGCCACGCGCACCGGCAACTGTTGGGGCTGCTCGCCGGGCGCGCCACCGCGCACGCGCCCCTCGGCGATGCGCCCGAGGAAACGGTCTTTCGCCGCAGCGAGATCCCAGCGCTCGGCGAGCGCCTCGGCCACCACGAAGCCGACGTTGTGGCGCGTGCCCGCGTGCTCGCGCCCGGGATTTCCCAGGCCGACGATCAGCCAGTCGATCGCCCCGCCACGCCCAGCGAAGGGGCGTCGCAGGGGTTACTCCTCGCCTGAGGAGTCCTCGCCGCCGGAGCCCTCGCCGGCCGCGCCCTCGGCGTCCTCGCCACCCTCGCCCACGAGCTCGGTCTCGGACTCGACGTCCTCCTCCTCTTCGCTCTGCAGGCGTGGCGGGGAGAGCGTCGCGACGACCGTCTCCTCGATCTCATCGAGCAGCACGACGCCCTCGGGCATGACGATCGCGTCGAGGCCGATCGTGTCGCCGATCTGCATCTCGCCGACCGCGTGCTCGATCGACTCCGGAATCGCAGTCGGCAGCGCCTCCACGTTGACCTCGCGCACGATCTGCTCGAGGATGCCGCCTTCCTTGACGCCCGGCGTGTCGTCGACCCCGCTGAGCTCGAGCGGCACCACCGCGTGGATCGCCTGGTCCAGGCGCACGCGCAGCAGGTCGATGTGCACCGTCTGCCCGCGCACGGGGTCGCGCTGGGCCTCCTTCAAGACAACCGGCGTCGCTTTGCCGCCGTCGACGCTCAGGTCGAGCACCGCGCCGGACCTCGCCAGCGCCAGGCGCAGGTCGCGCGCATCGACGTCGAATCCCAGCGAGTCGCCGCCGCCGCCGTAGAGCACACCGGGCACGCGCCCGGAGCGGCGCAGACGCCGCGCCGCGCGCGAGCCGTCCGACTCGCGGCTGCGTACATCCAGTTTTGTGCTCGAGCTGGCCATCGGAAGCCTGAGGACTCTAGCAATCCGCCGAATTGGCGATCGGCGCGCTGAGGCTCAGCAGCTCGATCTCGATTCCCGTCAGCGCGTTGCCCGTGCGGCGAACGCCCACGCACTGCACCACCGGCAGCCTGCCGATCACCGTCCACGCCAGGCGCGTCTTGGCGCTGGCGCCCGTCAGCGAGTACGCCGTCGGCGATTTCAGCGAGAGGATCTTCGGTTCGCCCGATGAATGCAGCCGGCTCGCGTTCTCGCGCACCGTCGCCAGGCACGAGGGTCGCTGCCGACAGCCGCTCAGCGCGTCGAGCATCGCCTTTACGTCGCCGCGTGCCTGCGCCTGCAGCAGCGACGACGCGTCGTCGCGTTCGACCCCCTCGGCCGACAGAAATCGCGCCAGCGCGCCGCTGATCGCCAGGAACAGCAGCACGCCGAGAACGATCAGCGCGGCACGTTTCAGAACAGCTGGTTCTCGCCGCCGAAGACTTCGCTGACGGAGTCGTCGACGAAGATTCGCCGGATCGAGTCGGTCAGCAGCTCGGCGCACGGGAGCACGCGGATGTTCTGCGGGCGGTTGGGACTGATCGGGATCGTGTCGGTGACGACGATCTCCTCGAAGCCGGCCGTGCTCAGGTTCTCGAACGCGTTGCCCGAGAAGACCGCGTGCGTCGCCGCCGCATAGACGCGCGCGGCACCCTCCTCGGAGACCGTCTTGGCGGCGGCCGCGAGCGTTCCCGCCGTATCGATCATGTCGTCGACGATCACCGCTGTCTTGCCCTTGACGTCGCCGATCACGTAGCCGATCTCCGCGACCTGCTGGGCGGGGCGCTCCTTGTCGAGGATCGCCAGCTCGGCGCCGATCTTCGACGCGAAGTTCTTGTTCAGCTTGACCCTGCCGGCGTCCGGGGCGACCACCACGAGGTCGGACAGCCCGAGGTCGCCGAAGTACTGCGTGAGCATGAACAGCGCCGTCATGTGGTCCACGGGCTTCTGGAAGAAGCCCTGGATCTGCCCGGCGTGCAGGTCCATCGTCAGCACGCGATCTGCGCCCGCTGACTCCAGCATGCGCGCGACCAGTCGCGCGGAGATCGGCTCCCGGGGCGCCGACTTCTTGTCCTGGCGGGAGTAGCCGAACCACGGCGTCACCGCGATCACCCGGTGCGCCGAGGCGCCGACCGCCGCGTCGATCATGAACATCAGCTCCATCAGCGCGTCGTTGGCCGTGATCCCCGTCTGCGGGTTGCCGCAGATCGACTGCACGATGAACACGTCCGCCCCACGGATCGACTCCTCATAGCGGCAGTACACCTCGCCGCTGGAGAAGGTCTTCAAGGTGATCGGGCCGAGGTCGACGCCGAGCTTGTCGGCGATGTCGATCGCCAGCTGCGGGTTCGCGCGCCCGCTGAACAGCATCAGCCGCTTGTTGTAATCGATCGGCAGGCTGGCCCGCGACGCCGCGCTCGTATCGATCACGCTGCTCATGTGTCCTCCGAGTGTAAAGGGGCTCCCCGTCGCTCAGCGTATTTCTCGACATTGCGCTGCTTGGCCCGAGCGACCGCCAGCGCGCCCTCGGGCACGTCCTCGGTGACGACCGAGCCGGCCGCCGTGTACGCGTCGTCGCCGACCGTCACCGGCGCCACGAACGACGTGTCCACGCCGCCGCGCACGCGCTTGCCGATCGTCGTGCGGTGCTTTGACTGGCCGTCGTAGTTGGCGGTGATCGTGCCGGCGCCCAGGTTCGTGTTCTCGCCCACGTCCGCGTCGCCGATGTAGGACAGGTGCGGCACTTTCGCAGCCGCGCCGATGTCTGAGTTCTTGACCTCCACGAAGGTTCCCGCCTTGGCGCCCGCACGCAGCGTCGCATCTGGGCGCAGATAGGCGAACGGTCCCACGCTCACGCCGTCTTCCAGCAGGCAGTCGACCAGGTAGGAGTGCTTGATCGTGCAGCCGCTGCCGATGCGCGTGCGGCCCTTGATCGTCGTGAAAGGCTCGATCGTCGTGTCCTGGCCGATCTGCACGTCGACGTCGATCACCGTGGCGTGCGGGTCGACGATGTTCACGCCGGCGAGCATGTGACGGCGGTGGATCGCCCCCTGCGCGAGCTTACGCGCCTGCGCGAGCGCGATGCGGTCGTTGACGCCGAGCATCAGCGCCGGGTCATCGAGCACGTGCGCGGCGACCGTGCGGCCCTCGCCGCGGAGCACGTCGAGCACCTGCGGCAGGTACAGCTCGCCCTGCGCGTTGTCGGCGCTCAGGCGCGGCAGCGCAGATCGCAGCGCGGCTGCATCGAAGGCATAGATGCCGGCGTTTACCTCGCGGATCTGCAGGTCGGCGGCCGTCGCGTCGCCGCTCGTCTTCGTCTCAACCACGCGCAGCACCGAGCCCGCCTCGTCACGCACCACGCGCCCGTACCCGCTCGGATCGTCGACGACGCTCGTCACCATCGTCGCCGCCGCGCCGCTGCGCTCGTGCGCCGCGGCCAGCTCCGCGATCGCCCCGGCGCTGAGCAGCGGCACGTCGCCGCTGAGCACCAGCACAGGGCCGTCGTCACCGGCGGCAGGGCCCTCGTCGCCGGCGGCGGAGCCCTCGTCCAGATGCGCGATCGCCGCCGCCACTGCGCCGCCCGTCCCGTCGGCTGTCTGCTGCACGGCCAGCTCGACGCCCTCCGGAAGCACCGGCTCCAGGGCGCGCGCGGGAGAATCCACGACGACGACGCGCGCAGCTCCCGCCGCCAGCGCGGCGCGCACCGGCCACAGCAGCATCGGCAGGCCGCACAGCTCGTGCAGCACCTTCGGCGTGCGTGAATGCATGCGCTTGCCCTGGCCCGCGGCGAGGATCAGGACGGTTGGTGCCACCGAAGGGATGCTAGACGCTCGTCATCGGCCGGGAATGTGCGCTGGGCTTCAGCTGGGGGGCAGGGATTCGAACCCCGATTCTCAGGACCAAAACCTGATGTCCTGCCATTGGACGACCCCCCAAGGGAGGACTGAGCATTATGGCGTGGACGACAAAACTCGTCAAAACGGGTTGGTAACACTGCGATCTGGCGCGTCTGCAAAGATTCTTGCACTTGCGCCGGGGAGTCAGAACAGCAAGGAAGCGAGTCGGCGCCCCGCAAGTGGCAGCGCTGCTCGGCGTCCTGCTCGCGTTCGCTTTCCCCGCCTCCAGCGTTGCCACCACGCCCGGCGCGAGCGCCTCGGCGAGTGCTTGCTCGGGCGCCAACGTCGTCCCCGATGGGCAGAACACCGCGCTGGTCGACGCCGCCACGTTGTGCCTGATGAACCAGCTGCGCGCGGCCCGCGGACTGCCTCCGCTGCGCTTCAATTCGGCGCTCGCGAAGATCGCCTCCGGGCAGGCCAACGACATGGTCAGCGGGCATTACTTCGCCGACCAGAGCCTCACCGGGCAGTCCCCGCTCTCGCGCATCATGGCCTCCGGCTACCTCGCGCACTCCAGCCCCGCGCGCCTCCGCACCGCCCAGAACATCGGCTTCGGCACAGGTCCTCACGCAACGCCGGCCGGCATCGTCACGGCCTGGATGCTGTCGCCTCCGCATCGGCGCATCATGCTCACCGGCGCCTATCGGGACGCCGGCGTCGGCGCCGTGGCATCCGTCCCCTCCGGGATCGACTCGCGCTGGCTCGGCGGCACGTACGCCGTCGAGTTCGGCACGCGCAGGCGCTGACGCGCTCGCGTCCGGCGCCCTCGAACGCCTGGCGAGACTGAGACTAGGACCCGCGGCCAGAGCGGCGCGGAACGCGGCCGCCTTCGGCGCCGGCCTCCGACGCCGGCCCGCCGGCCGAGGAGATGCCGAGCACGCGCATCGCCTTCAGCCCCAGGCTGAGCTTCTCGCGCCCGTCGCTGGAGCTGACGTCGTGCCCGGAGAGGTCGCGCACGCGCTCCAGGCGGTAGTAGATCGTGTGACGGTGCGTGAACAGGCGCTGCGCCGTTCCCGCCACGTTTCCGTCGGCCTCCAGAAACGCCTCCAGCGTGCGCACGAGCTCGGTCTCGTATTGCTCGTCGTAGGCCACGAGCGGCTCCACCGTCTCGTCGTAGAAGCGCTGCAGCTCACTCGGGTTCTCGCTCATCGCCGACAGCAGCAGGCGATAGGCGCCCGTCTGCTCGAACGCCAGCGCCGCGCCGTCGGCCGAGCCCTGCGCGACGTTCGCCGCCAGCAGCGCCTCGCTCGCCGCGCGCGGCAGGTCGGCGGCGTCCTCGGTGATCCGGCTGCGCCCGAGCGCGAACGTATAGCCGGCCAGCCCCGCCTCCATCTCGCGCAGTACGCCGTCCGCCGCGCGCGCCGCCGTCGGCTCGTCGCCGCCCGGCACCAGCAGCAGCACCTCGGCGCCGAGAATCCCCTCACGCTCGGACAGTGCCGCGATCGAGCGGCTGGCGACCGCCCGCGCCCCGCGCTCGGCGACCGCGCGCACGCGCCCGCGCCAACCCTCGTCGGTCGGCGTCTGCGGATGCGCGCGCGCGACGATCATGCTCGCGCCGTCCTGCACGTCCAGCGACAGCTCCTTGCAGCGCTCGAGCAGCTCCTCGCGCTCGGTCAGCTCCCGCGAGAGCACCGCGCGCAGGAAGTCCGCCGCCGCTGACTCCGACGCCCGCTCGGGAGCGCGCACGCGCTCGACCTCCGACGCGATCATCGTCGCCAGCAGCCGCCGCATCGACGCGCTCGGCTCTGTTTTCGCACGCATGTGCAGCGCGCCGACGACCGTGTCGGCGACGCGCAGCGGGATGCTGGTGACGCCGTCGCCCTGCGACAGCAGCGCGCGCTCCTCCGCCGGCGATCTCGCGGCCACGGCGAGCGTCGCGCCCCAGGCGTCGCTGACCGCCAGGCTGGCCTCCAGCGCCCTCGCCGCCGCGCGCACGACCTCCGGCAGGCCCGCCCCGGACTCGACCGCCTCGGTGATCGCGTCCAGCGCCGCGTAGTCAGACATCGCGGCTAACCCCAGAAGTAGACGACGGCGAGCGCGGCGCCCACGCCGATGCCCACGAGGACGGCGAGCACGTAAAACGTCAGGACGGTCGCCGCCAGGCGCTGCCACAGCCGCGTGTAGGCAGTCCACGCGGGCACCAGGATCAGGCCGGCGTACAGCGCCAACCCGAATGCTGCGGCGCAGGCCGCGACGAGCTCGTTGATGGTCGTTCTGCTCATACCGCTCTCTGGGGCGAGATTGTGACGTACGCAGCCGTCGATCGCACCGCGCGCGGCCCTACGCAAGCCGCGTGGCCTGCGCGTACGCCGCGTCGACCGCTCTCGCGCGTAGCGGCTGCGGCACGTGCCCGCTCAGCGCGGCCGCAGCGCGCTGAGCGCGACCGGCGGGGTTGGCGTGGCCGAACAGACCGACGACGGTCGGACCGGAGCCGCTGACGAGCGTCTCATCCGCCCCCGCATCGCGCATCGCGTCCAGCGCGTCGGCGATCGCAGCGGACAGCGCGACAGCCGCCGCCTGCAGGTCGTTGTGCAGAAGCTCGCGCGCCGGCGGCAGCGGCGCGCCGAGCTCCAGTGCGTGGCGAAGCTGCTCGTGGCGTCGTTGCAGTTCGCCGCGCTCGCGCGCCAGGCCGAGCTGATCGGCCTCGCGATAGACGTCCGCCGTGTAGAGCTGCTCCGTCGACGCCAGCACGAGCAGCTCGAGCGTCGGCATGGGGTCGGGCAGCGCCTCCAGCAGCTCACCCGCCCCCGTCGCCAGCCAGCGCCCCGGAGCGACCTGCGCGGGCACGTCCGCGCCGAGGTGTCCGGCGAGCTCGTGCAGCAGCTGCTCGTCGCCGAGCCCAGACGCCAGCCGCGCGAGGCGCAGCGCGGCGGCAGCATCCGCCGATCCGCCACCGAGCCCGGCGGCCACGGGGATGCGCTTGTCGATGCTCAGGCGCAGCGGTGGCGCCTGCCAGCCGGTGGCCTCACGAAAGGCCGCCAGCGCGCGCGCCGCGAGGTTCTCCTGCGGCGGCCCCGCTAGCCCAGGACAGTCGATCTCATCGCCTTCGCCGCCCGCTGACGCCGCGTGCAGATGCAGCTCGTCGGCGAGCGAGATCGACTGCATCACCGTGACCAGCTCGTGGCGGGCGTCAATCTCGCGAATGGGGCCGAGGAACAGCCCGAGGTTGACCTTCGCCGGCGCCAGCGCGCGATAGGCGCCGAGCTCGCTCATAGCTCCAGCGCGAGGGCGAGCGCGCGAAACTCCTGCGGCGCGAGGCGCTCGGCGCGCACGTCCGCGGACAATCCGAGCCGCTGCAGCGCGTCGCGCACCTGCTCGCGCGAGCGCCCGGCGGCTCCCCCCGACAGCGCCAGCGAGCCGACGAGCGTCTTTCGCCGGTGGGCGAAGGAACCGGCGACGAGCGCGCGCAGCGCCGGCGAGACAGCGGGCGCGTCCGCGGGCTGCTCGCGCCGTCGCAGGGCGACGAGCACCGAGTCGACGTTCGGCACCGGCGCAAACACCGTGCGCGGGATCGCGCGCACGACGCGCACCTCGCACGCCAGCTGCGCGAGCACCGAAGGGGTGCCGTACTCGCCGCCGCCCGGCGACGCGGCCAGGCGCTCGCCCACCTCGCGCTGGGCCATCGCCACCCAGCTGCGCACGCCCTCCAGCTCCTCGATCGTGCGCAGGATCGCCCCCGCGGCGATGCCGTAAGGAAGGTTGGCGACGACCTTCGTCGGCGCCGGCGCGAACGCGGCGAGGTCGATCGTCATCGCATCGCCCCAGTGGATGCTGACGTTCTCGTGCGCGTCTGTAGCGTCATGCAGCGCCTCGCGCAGACGCTCGTCGATCTCCACGACGTGCACGTGCGCGACGCGCGCGGCGAGGTGCTCGCTGAGAACGCCCAGGCCGCCGCCGATCTCCAGCACGACATCCTCCGGGCGAAGCTCGGCCGCGCGCTCGATCACGCCGAGGATGTTCGAGTCGACGAGGAAGTTCTGGCCGAGCTCGCGGCTCGGGCGCACGCCGAACTGGCGCATCCGCCGCAGGCTCGGCTGGACGGGGGCGTCGGACACCGCGACGATCACCAGCCGAACACGGCCGCCGCGTTGCGCTCGACGGTCGCGCCCAGCTCCTGCGCGCTCACGCCGCGCAGCTCGGCGAGGAAGGCGAGCGTGTGCGCGACGAACGCCGGCTGGTTGCGCTCCTTGCGCACGGCCTGCGGCGTCAGGTACGGCGCGTCGGTCTCCACCAGCAGACGATCGTCCGGGACGCGCTTGGCCGCCTCGCTCAGGTCCGCGGCGCTCTTGTACGTGACGTTGCCGGCGAATGAGATCGCATAGCCGCGCTGCAGGCACTCCTGCAAGCGCTCGGGCATCGAGAAGCAGTGCATGATCACCTGCACTCCGTCCGCTTCGGCGGCGAGCTGCGCCAGCGTCTGCGATTCGGCCGCCCGCGAGTGGATCACCAGTGGCTTGCGCGTCTCGCGCGCCAGCTCGATCTGCGCGGCGAAGGCGCGCTGCTGGTCAGCATGCGGCGCGCCCTCGCGGTAGAAGTCCAGGCCCGTCTCGCCGATCGCCAGGCAGCGCTCGTGTTCGGCCAGCGCGTGCAGCTCCGCCAGGTCGGCGTCGTCAAAGCCCTTGGCCGCGTTTGGATGGCGGCCGATCGCCGCGTACACCTGCGGGAAGCCCTCCGCGGCGGCCAGCGCCGCGCGGCACGACGCGCCGTCGATGCCCACCGTGAGGATGCGCTGCACCCCTGCCGCCGTCGCCGCGGCGACCAGCTCGGTGTCCGGCGGCTCGCACAGGTCGAGATGGGTGTGCGAGTCGATCATGCGCCCGCGCCCGCGCCCTCGTCGAGCTGGCGCTCTGCGCGGTCCTTAGGGAACAGTGGTTGCAGCGGCTCGACCTGCTCGATTCCGCCCATGCCGAGCGCCGCGCCGGCGAGCGACAGGCCGGGCGCACCGAGCGCGGCGAGCAGCCTCTCGCAGCTCTCCGGCAGATACGGCCACAGCAGCACGGTCACGCAGCGGATGCCCTCAGCAAGCGTGCGCAGGACGCGGTCGAGATCGCCGGCGCGAGCGTCGTCCTTTGCGAGCCGCCACGGGGCCTGCTCCTCGACGTAGCGGTTCAGGCGCCGCACGCGCTGCCAGATCTCCTCGAGCGCGACCGTCAGCTCTGCGCGGTCCAGGCACTCCGAGACGCGCTCGGAGAGACCCAGGAAGTCCTCGCGCAGCCCCGCGTCGACCTCGCCGGGCGCAAGGGCTCCGTCGCGGTAGCGCTCGATCATCGCGATCGTGCGGCTGGCCAGGTTGCCCAGCTCGTTGGCCAGCTCGCTCTCATAGCGCTGCTCGAAGGCCGCCGTGGAGACAGAGCCGTCCTGGCCGAGCGGCACATCGCGCATCAGGTAGAAGCGCAGCGCGTCGGCGCCGAAGCGCTCGATCACGGCGAATGGGTCGAGCACGTTGCCCAGCGACTTGCTCATCTTCTCGCCGTCCATCAGCAGAAAGCCGTGCACGAACACATGCTCGGGCAGCTCCAGCCCGGCGGCCATCAGCAGCGCCGGCCAGTACACGGTGTGAAAGCGCAGGATGTCCTTGCCGATCAGGTGATACGACGCCGGCCAGAACGCCTCCGTGAGGTCCGCCGCTGGGTCCACACCCGAGGGCGCCGGGGCATAGGACAGTGCGCTGTAGTAATTCAGCAGCGCGTCGAACCACACGTAGAAGACGTGCTCGGGATCCCACGGCACCGGCACGCCCCACGTCAGCTTGTGGCGTGTCAGCGGCACGTCGCGCAGGCCCGAGCGGATGAACGAGAGCGCCTCGTTGTAACGCGTGCGCGGCGCGACGAAGTCCTCGCGCTCGCCGTACAGCGTTTCCAGTCGCTCCTGAAAGGCCGACAGCTTGAAGAAGTAGCTGTCCTCCTGCTCGCGCGTCAGCTCGATGTGGTGGATCGGACAGCGCTTGCCCTCGTCGATTTCATTCTCCGCCTTGAAGTCCGCGCAGCGCGGGCAGTACCAGCCCTCGTACGTCCCTTCGTAGACGAAGCCGTTGTCGCGCACGCGCGTGAGGATCTCCTGCACCTTGGCCATGTGCTGCGGGTCCGTCGTGCGGATGAAGAAGTCGTTGCTCGCACCCAGTTGCGGCGCGAGCGCCTTGAAGCGCTCGGCGTTCTTGTCGGCGAGCTCCTGCGGCGTGACGCCGAGCGCATGCGCGGCGTCGGCCACCGGCTCGCCGTGCTCGTCGGTCCCCGTGAGAAAGAACACCGCCTCGCCGCGCTGTCGGTGGTGTCGCGCCATCACGTCGGCGGCGATCGTCGTGTACGCATGCCCGAGGTGCGGCGCCGCGTTGACGTAGTAGATCGGGGTGGTCACATAGAAGGACATGCAGCGCTCAGGCTACTGGCCGGCGCCCTGCGTCTCGCTCGCCGTTTCGCTCGCTGCTTCGTCGGTCAGCTCGCGGTAGAGCTCGTTGGCGCCGACGCCCGTCAGCCGCGCGACGGCGGCCGCCGCCGGACGCGGCCGCGCACCGGCCGCGACGAGATCGCGAAGCGCCTGCACGGCTGTCCCGCGCGACGCCGCGCCCGGCGGCGCCGCGCCGACCACCAGCACGATCTCCCCGCGCGCCGGCGTCGCCTCGAAGTGGCTGGCCAGCTCGGCAGCGCTGTCGCGGCGGACTTCCTCGTGCAGCTTGCTCAGCTCCCGGCAGACCGCCACCGGGCGCTCGGGGTCGATCTGCGCGAGCGCGCGCAGCGTCCCCGCGAGGCGCCGAGGCGACTCGAAGGCGACGAGCGTCTCGCCGGCGTCTGCAAGCAGCCTCTGAAGCTCGGCGCGCTTGCGCGGCAGGAAGCCGACGAACAGCCAGCGGTCCGCCGGCAGACCGGAGGCTACGAGCGCCGTCGTGACGGCGCTCGGGCCGGGCAGCACGTCCACCTCGATTCCCGCCGCCAGGCACTCGCGCACGAGCGCAAAACCCGGATCTGACACCAGCGGCGTGCCGGCGTCGGACACGAGCGCGATCACCTGACCCTCGCGCATGCGCTGCACCAGCTGGCGTGCCCGCGTTCGTTCGTTGTGCTCGTGCAGGCTCACAAGCTGCGCCGTCACCGCGTGGCGTTCCAGCAGCAGCCGCGTGTGCCTCGTGTCCTCGCATGCGACCGCGTCGGCCTGTGCGAGGGCGACGAGCACGCGCTGCGTCACGTCCTGCAGGTTGCCGATCGGCGTCGGGCAGACGACCAGCCGGCCAGCGGCGACCTCCGCGGGAGTCATGGCGCAAATATAAGGTCCGCCCGATGCCCTCAGAGCTCGACCCCCCGCCGCGGTACACCCGCTACCGCGCGCGACCACGGCTCCTGTCCGGCGGCGAGGGCGATGAACGCGCCGCCGAAGCGGTCCCAGGCGAGCGCGGCGGCGGACGCCGTCGGCGCCGCGACGGCCGCGGAGCGCTCACGCCACCTGGCGGCCGCGGTAGGCGCTTCGCCGACCGATGGCGGCGCCTGACGCCCAAACGCGTCGTGCTCGGCGTGCTCGGCCTGATCGTCGCGTGGATCCTTCTCTCGCTCATGCTGTTCTTGATCAGCTCGCATTTCGAACGCACCTCACCGCCGTCGAACGTCGCCAGCGTGCTCGATTCGGCCGGCTTTCCGCTGACGTCGGCCAACAACATCCTCGTGCTCGGTTCCGACCGACGCCCGAAGGGCAGCAAGGAACCGGGCGCGAACACCTCCGGGCCCAGCCGCTCGGACTCGATCCTGCTGCTGCGCATCGGCGGCGGTCACGACGCGCGCCTGTCGATCCCGCGCGACACGGTCGTCGAAATCCCCGGCCACGGTCAGCAGAAGATCAACGCCGCCTATGCGTTCGGCGGCCCGGCGCTGTCGATCTCCGTGATCAAGCACTACCTCGGCGTCCCCATCAACCACCTCGTCGAGGTGAACTTCGAAGACTTCCCGCAGCTGATCGACTCGATGGGCGGCGTCGACTACACCGGCGGCTGCATCGTCTCGCGCATCGACGGCGGCTTCTCAAACGGCGGCTACACGCTGCGCCTGCCCAAGGGCACGCACCACATCGACGGCAAGCAGGCGCTCGCGCTGGCGCGCACGCGCGAGAACCTGTGCGCCCCCAACCAGACCGACCTGCAGCGCGCAGAACACCAGCAGGCCCTGTTCACCGATATGAAGAGCCGGCTGCTGTCGCCCTCCAGCTTCTTGCGCATGCCGTTGATCGCCTGGAACGCCCCGCCCACGATCATCTCCGACATGAGCGGTCCCACGCTGCTCGGGCTGTTCGGCGCGCTGGCCATCGCCGGCACTCCCCCTACACACGTGCTCAAGCCCACGGGCGCGGTCACGCTGCCCGACGGCGAGCTTGGCCTGCACGTCTCAGAAGCCGAACGCCGATCGGCCGCTGCGCGCTTCATCGGCGGCTGATATTCGGCAACACGGAGCGTGCGCGATGGCATGTACCCGGCGAAGGTCTTGACGTTCAATTGCAGGGCGCGATCAGCCCTTCTTGCTGGAGCCCCTCGCCTTATCAGCCGCTTTGCCCTTGCCGGCGGAGTCACTGGAGCCCTTTGCACCCTTGCCGTCGCCGCCGCCCCCGGAGGAGGACGACGAGGAGGGCTCCGAGGAGCTCGAGGAGCTCGAAGAATCACCGGATGAGGACGAGCTTCCGTCTGCGGAGGATGAGGCGGAGTCCTTCGAGGACGAGGAGTCCTTGGCGGAGCTGGAGGAGTCGCCGGAAGAGGAGCCCTCGGCGGCGGCAGCTGTCTCGCGCTGGCGCTTGCGCGTGCCGTAGTCGGTGTTGTAGAAGCCCTTGCCCTTGAAGTGGACGGCGGGCGGGTGCAGCACGCGCTCGACGGGCACGCCGGTGTCGGGATCGACGGTGAGCGCGTCTTCGCTGAAGGACTGCTGAAGCTCGAAGGTTGTGCCGTCGGGGCGGCGGTACTCGTAGATCGGCATGTGATGCGTCAGTCGGTCAGCAGTGCGCGCGCGGCGGCGATCCCGGCCTGCACGGTGGCGGTGAAGTCGCGGTCGGGCTCGGCGAGCATGCGAAGGGCGAAGCCGTCGCCGAGAGAGAAGAGGATCTCGGCGATGGCCTCGGGCTCGGCGTGCAGGTGCAGGATCCCCTCGCGCTGGGCGGCGGCGAGCATCGCGGCGACCTGTTCGCGCGTGCGCCGCATCAGGCCGGCGTACTCGGCGGCGATGTCGTCGTTGCGCCGCGACAGGGTGAACAGCTCGAACACGAGCGTTACGAAGTCGGGGTCGGCGTGGACGGTCTCCTGCAGGTTCTGCGCCATCAGGTCGATGTAGTCATCGGCCGTCTGCGCGGTGGCGAGCTGGTGCTCGAGCAGCTCCATGCGCAGCTCGCAGTCGCGCCGCACGGCCTCGACCAGCAGCTGCTCCTTGGTGCCGAAGTAGTAGTGCAGCAGGCCGCGCGAGACGCCGGCCTCACGCGAGACGTGGTCGAACGTCGCGCCGGCGGTGCCGCGCCGCGCGACGCTGCGCCGCATCGCCTCGACGATCCGCTGCGCCTTCTCTCCGGAGAGCGAACGCGCGCCGCCCGGCGCCGCGGAGGCCGAGCCCTTGGCGTCTGGACCCTTCTCTGCGGCGTCGGTCTTCTCGGCGACGGCGTCGACGGCTGCGCTCATCCTTGCGACAAGACTCGTTGACTAGGCGACCGAAGCGCCGGTCGGCGCCGGCTCTGCGGGAGTGGTCGTGGAGCTGTAGTCGAACTCCTCCTCGGCCCCGAACAGCAGGTCGAGGACCTTCGAACGCAGCCCCTCGCTGAGCGCGATCGCCAGCACGCCGGCGACCCCGAGCAGCAGCAGCGAACGTCCCATGCCGCCGCTGCGGCGACGCTTGGGGGGCTCGCGCAGCGAGCTGGACGCGTCGCGCAGGGCGTTGGCCGCCTCCTTGAGCTCGCGCTGGAGCTTGCGATCCTCGAACAGCGCCTGCGTGGCGGGCTTGCCGTTGCTCATCCGCCCGTACGCGCTGCGCGCAGCGCCGTAGGCGGTGATCAGCGAGCCGCGCAGATCCTCGTCCGCGAGCAGACGCTGCAGGTACTGGTTGCGCTGCGCGGCGCGCGCGGTTTCGCCGGCCTTGTTGATCCTGTCCTTAGCTGCCATCACCGAACCTCGTCTCTGCCGAAGCTTTGCTGGGTGTGTTACGAAACTTGCTGGGTCTGTGGGCAATATACCCCGCTGACGCCAAGCGAAAGCGTGCGGCGACGGACGCGAGCGGACGCCGGCGTGCGGACCTGACAGGCTTGGCGCCGATGCCAACGTTTCAGGCAACGGTCACCGTGCTGGGCGTGCTGTTGATGTTGGGCGCGCTCGTCTCCGGCCTCGCGCGGCGCTCGATGCTCTCGCTGGCGGCACTGTTCGTGCTCGCCGGCTTCCTGCTCGGCAACGGCGGCCTGGACCTGGTGGACTTCCGCGCGCGCTCGGGCTTCGTCGAGGATCTGGCGTTCGCGGCGCTGATCGTGATCCTCTTCCGCGACGGCCTGGAGGTCGAGGGAGAGATGCTGCAACGGGCATGGCACCTGCCGCTGCGCAAGCTCGTGCTGGCGATGCCGCTGACGACGATCATCGTGGCGGTGGCCGCGCGTGCGCTCGTCGGGCTGTCGTGGACGGAGTCGTTTCTGCTGGGCGCGCTGCTGGCGCCGACGGACCCCGTGCTGACGTCGAGCATCGTCACCAACCCGCGCGTGCCGCGCCTGGTGCGCCACTCGCTGAACCTCGAGTCGGGGCTCAACGACGGCCTGGCGCTGCCAGCGGTGCTCGCCTTCTTGGCCGCGCTGAGCGCCGATTCGGGCAACTTCGTGTGGTGGCGCTTCGTGCTGCAGGACGTCGGCCTGGGTTTCATCTACGGGATCGCCTGCGGGTGGATCGCCTCGCTGCTGATGCCGCGCGAGAGCGACGGCGGCGAGGGGGAGCGCCCGGCGGATGAGCGCATCCCGACACACCAGCGGTCGCTGTTCGCGCTCGGCGTGGCGTTCGCCACGTACGGCGTGACGGTGATCTCGCCGAAAGGCAACGGCTTCATCGCGGTGTTCGTGGCGGCGATCGTGCTGAGCGTGCGCCGGCCGGACGTCAGAGCGCACTTCGAGCGCAACTCGGAAGACATCGTGGAAATCGTCAAGCTCGGCATCTTCTTGGTGTTCGGCTCGCTGCTGACCGTGCACGCGTTCACACGCGAGGGCTGGGTGGCGCTGGCATTCGTCGCGGTGACGTTCCTCGTCGCGCGCCCGCTCGCCGTGTGGATCGCGCTGATCGGCACGCGCACGGACGCGGCGACGCGGCTGTTCATGGGTTGGTTCGGGCCGAAGGGCGTCGCGTCGATGACCTTCGCGCTGATCGTGCTCGACCGTCAGATCGCCGGCGGCGTGCGCATCTTCGATCTGACGGCGCTCGTGGTGTTCTGCTCGATCATCTTGCACGGCATCTCAGACACGCCTGGCGCCAACTGGATGGCCAGGCGCGCCGAGCGCGCCGGAGGCGAGACGGGCGTCGCGGACGGGGCGGGCGTGGCGGCGCCGGCTGGCGGCGACGGCAGCGCGCGCGCTCAGGCGTGAAGCGCGGCCTGCTCCTGTGCTGAGGGAAAAGCCCACGCGGAGCGCGTGCGGCGCTCTTGGCGAAAGACGAAGCGCAACTGCTGTGGCGGGCGAAGCTGCGCCTCGTCGGGGCGGAACGTGGCGCACGGCTCGGAGAGGTCCAACGCACAGAGCATGTTGCAGCGAAAGTAACATTCGTCACAGCTGACTTTGCGCGTCGCGCGCTTGCCCTGCGTTGTCTTTGCCACGCGCTTCCCCCAGCCATCGGATTGATCGGACGGCAGCCATCAAAGCATCGCGCGCGCCGGGCGGCGAGCGGCCATGTCGCAAAACGCAGAGAAAACCATTTGCTACCCGCAAAGAGCCGAAAGCGAGTCACTTGGATGTGACAATCGCGGCCGGCGAAGCGCAGTTTGCGAGGTATTGCGGTCGGCGGAGGGGCCTAGGGCATGATGTGCGCAGATGCGCATCCTCGTCACAGGCGCGAGCGGGTTCGTTGGCTCGCTGATCGTTCCACGCCTGCTCGCACAGGGGCACGCCGTGCGCGGGCTGGCGCGCGATCCCGCACGTGTGCGCTCGGCGGCGGAGCTCGTGCGCGGCGATGCGCTGAGCGGTGAAGGCCTCGCGCAGGCGCTGGATGAGGTGGAGGTGGCGTACTACCTGATCCACTCGATGGAGCGAGTCGGGCGCGAGCGAAGTGGGCGCGCCCGCGACGGCGCGCGTTCGTTCGAGCAACGCGAGCGCGTGGCCGCGGAGACGTTTGCCGCGGCTGCGGCGGCGGCGGGGGTGCGACGGATCGTTTACCTCGGCGGGCTGCTCGGCGATGGCGCCACCGATTCACATCGCTCACGCCACCTGTCCAGCCGCGAGGGCGTCGAGCGCATCCTGTTGGCGGCGGTCGCCGACTCCGTCGCGCTGCGTGCGTCGATCGTGATCGGCGCACGCTCGCGCTCGTTTCGCCTACTCGTGCGGCTGGTGGAGCGCATGCGCGTGCTGGCGCTACCGGCGTGGCGCAGGTTTCGCACGCAGCCGATCGACGAGCGCGACATCGCCGAGATGCTCGTCGCGTCGGCCACCGCGCCGATCGGTGGGCGCTCGCTCGACGCCGGCGGACCGGACGTGCTGTCGTACGGTGAGATGATCGAGCGGATCGCCGATCTGATGCTCGTGAACCGTCCGTCGCTCGGGCTGGGGTTGAGCGCCACCCCGGTGACGGCGCGCATTGCGGCGGCGATCGCACAGGAGGATCCCGAGCTGGTGCTGCCGCTGATGCAGAGCCTGAGTGGCGATCTGCTTCCGCGCGACGACAATGCAGCGGAGCTGCTGGGAGTGCGGTTGCACTCGTTCGACTCAGCGGTAGAACATGCGCTGAGTGAGTGGGAAGAATCCGAACCGCTTGCCGCGCGTTGATTGGTGTCCAATTGAGCCTCGTCACCGTCTCCACGAAGATCGACGCTCCGCGCGAAGATGTGTGGCGGATGGTCATGGACCCCAAGCGCCTCGGCGACTGGGTCACGATTCATCGCAAGCTCGTAAACGCCGACGGCGGCCGGCCGCGCGTGGGTTATGAGATGGAGCAGCAGATCCACCTGCGCGGCGTCAGCCTCGACGTTCACTGGAAGCTGGTGGAGTGCGATCCGTGCGCGAAGGCCGTTTGGGAGGGCCGCGGCCCGGCGCGCTCGCGCGCGCGCACGGAATACCTGCTGCGCGATGCAGGCGACGGCACGCGCTTTGACTACCGCAATGAGTTCCGGCCACCGCTCGGCCCGATCGGCGCGCTGGTCAGCCGGGCGCTCGTCGGAGGGATCTCAGAGCGCGAGGCAAACCGCACACTTGAGCGCTTGCGCACTCAACTGGAGAAATCGGTGGCTGCGGGGAATTAGTGTAAGGTGCTGCACGAAACGAGAAGGTTTCGATTTAAAGCACATTTAACTAGTGATGAGGATGCAACGTGACCGACTTCCTTGACGAGAAGCGCCAAGAGATCGCACAGCGACTGAAAGAGCTGAAGCCCGCTGTCGACGAGTACACCCGACTCGAGGCAGCCGCCTCGGCCCTGCAGGGGGTCGGTGGATCTTCGGCGGCGTCGACCGCCACGGCCGCCCCGCGCCGGCGCGGCCCCGGGCGCCCGCGTGGTTCGGTGAACCGCAAAGCGGCGTCGACGGCGGCGCCGAAAGCGACGGGCAAAAAAGCCGGACGCCCTGCCACCGGCAAACGCCGTGCGGGCCGACGCAAAGGCAGCGGCACGCGCGCGCTCGAGGCGCTGTCATTCGTGCAGGGTCAGCCGGGCATCACGATCCCGGAGCTCGCGGCGAAGATGGGAATCAAGCAGAACTACCTGTACCGCGTGCTTCCCGGACTCGAGCAGGAAAAAAAGGTAAGCAAGCAGGGACGCGGCTGGCACCCGAAGGCGTCGTAGTCTCGGACTTTTGTGCAAACGCACAAAGGGCGCGGTCATCGACCGCGCCCTTTGTGTTTCATCGCCGAGCGTCCCAGCGTGCGCCTCGGCCAGCGCGAGGCGGTGGGCTAGATCAGGCCCTGCTCTTTGACCGTGTCGCGCTCTTCGGTCAGCTCGGCGACGGACGCGTCGATCTTGCTGCGCGAGAAGTCGTCGAGCTCCAAGCCTTGGATGATCTCCCACCTACCGTCGGTGCACAGGCATGGGAAGCCGCAGATCAGCCCCTCGGGGATTCCGTATGAGCCGTCGGACGGGACGCCCATGGAGACCCAGTCGACGTTGCCGGTGACCCAGTCGTTGACGTGATCGATCGCCGCGCTTGCGGCAGAGGCGGCGGAGGAGGACCCGCGCGCCTCGATGATCGCGGCGCCGCGTTTGCCGACGTTCGGCAGGAACTCGTTCTCGATCCATGCCATGTCGTCGACGACCGCGGCCGCCTGCTGGTTGCCAACCTGCGCGTGGAACAGGTCGGGGTACATGGTCGGCGAGTGATTGCCCCACACGCCCATCTGCGTGACGTCGGTCACGGGGACCTCGACCTTGTTGGCGAGCATTGCGATAGCGCGGTTGTGGTCGAGTCGCATCATCGACGTGAAGCGCTCGCGCGGGATGTCTGAAGCGTTGTTCATGGCGATCAGGCAGTTCGTGTTGGCGGGGTTGCCGACGACGAGCACCTTCACGTCCTCGGCGGCGTTGTCGTTGAGCGCCTTGCCCTGCACGGTGAAGATCTTGCCGTTCTCAGAGAGCAGCTCCGCGCGCTCCATGCCCTTGCTGCGCGGGCGCGAGCCGACCAGCAGCGCGACGTTGACACCGTCGAAGGCTTCGTTGGGATCGTCGTGCAGGTCCAGGCCGGCGAGCAGCGGGAATGCGCAGTCGACGAGCTCCATCGCGACGCCCTCCAGCGCGCCCATGGCGGGGGGTATCTCCAGCAGGCGCAGGTCGACGGGCTGGTCTGGGCCGAGCAGCTGTCCGCTGGCGATGCGAAAGACGAGGCTGTAGCCGATCTGCCCGGCGGCTCCGGTGACGGTGACTCTTACGGGGTTGCTCACAGATTCATCTCCTGCTTGAGGTTGTCATCGATCGAGGAGAGAAACTCCTCGGTCGTCTGCCATTGCTGATCGGGGCCGACGAGCAGGGCGAGGTCCTTGGTCATCTTGCCGCGTTCGACCGTCTCGATGCACACACGCTCGAGCGTGTGTGCGAACTCGCCGACCTCGGGCGTCTCGTCCATGCGCCCACGCGCCTCCAGGCCGCGCGTCCACGCGAAGATCGAGGCGATCGGGTTGGTCGACGTGGGCTTGCCCTGCTGGTGCAGGCGGTAGTGGCGCGTGACCGTGCCGTGCGCGGCCTCCGCCTCCACGGTCTTGCCGTCTGCGGTCATCAGCACGCTGGTCATCAGGCCGAGCGAGCCGAAGCCCTGCGCGACTGTGTCGGACTGCACGTCGCCGTCGTAGTTCTTGCACGCCCATACATAGCCACCTTCCCACTTCAGGGCGGCCGCGACCATGTCGTCGATCAGGCGATGTTCGTAGGTGATGCCAGCGGCCTCGAAGTCCGCCTTGAACTCATCCTCATAAATCTCTTCAAAAATGTCTTTGAAGCGTCCGTCGTAGCGCTTGAGGATGGTGTTCTTCGTCGACAGGTAGACGGGGTAGCCGCGCTCCAGGCCATAGCGCAGCGAAGCGCGCGCGAAGTCCCGGATCGAGTCGTCGAGGTTGTACATCGCCAACGCGATGCCACCACCGGGGAAGTCATAGACGTCGAGCTCGATCGGCTCGCCGCCGTCCTTCGGCGTGTACGTGAGCGTCAGCGAGCCCTCGCCGGGGACGACCATGTCGGTCGCGCGGTACTGGTCGCCGAAGGCGTGGCGGCCGATCACGATCGGCTTGGTCCAGCCCGGGACCAGGCGCGGGACGTTCTTGATGACGATCGGCTCGCGGAAGATCACGCCGCCGAGGATGTTGCGGATCGTGCCGTTGGGCGAGCGGTACATCTCCTTCAGGCCGAACTCCTTCACGCGCGCCTCGTCGGGGGTGATCGTCGCGCACTTCACCCCCACGCCGTAGCGCTTGATCGCTTCGGCGGCTTCCACGGTGATGCGATCTTCGGTCGTGTCGCGGCTCTCGATGCCCAGGTCGAAGTAGCGCAGCTCGACGTCCAGGTAGGGAAGGATCAGCTGGTCCTTGATGAACGACCAGATGATCCTCGTCATCTCGTCGCCGTCGAGGTCGACGAGCGGGTTCTTCACCTTGATCTTCGACATGGCGGGCAATCCTTGGGGGTTCGCGGGTCGGGCGGCCGATGCTATCGACCCCTTGCGAGACGGCTCACGGCGCGCGCCGGCGGCATCCCGCGCGATCCACATGGCGGTGCGCGCATCTGCTTGACTTCAAGGCATGGCCACCGTCTCGCAGACTCCGCGCGCGAGCGACTCGCCGTACCGGACGCACACGGTCTTCAACCAGGCGCCGGCGCTGGAGGGGATCGACGTCTTTCAGAGCAACCTGCCGCTGGTCGAGGCGACCGAGCGCGAGGGCGCCGGCTGGGTGCGCGAGCGCGCGTCTGCGCTCGGCCGTTTCGTCGGCGGCGAGCCCCAGCAGCAGTGGGGCCGGCTGGCCAACGAGAACGAGCCGGTGCTGCACTCCTTCGACCGCTACGGCAACCGCATCGACGAGGTCGAGTTTCACCCCGCGTGGCACCAGCTGATGACGATGGGCGTCGAGCACGAGCTGCACTCGCTGCCGTGGACGAGCGACGAGCCGTTCGCGCACACCGCGCGCGCGGCGCTGTACATGACGGCGATGCAGGCCGAGGCCGGCTTCTGCTGCCCGATCACGATGACCTTCGCCGCGATCCCCGCGCTGCGGGCCCAGCCGGAGCTGGCCGCCGAGTGGGAGCCGCTGCTGACGGCCACGACGTATGACCCGCGGCTGATCGCCGCCTCGGAGAAGGCCAGCGCGATCGCCGGCATGGCGATGACCGAGAAGCAGGGCGGCTCGGACGTGCGCGCCAACACCACCGTGGCCCGGCCTCTGAACGGCGGCGGCGCGGGCGCGGAGTACGAGCTCACCGGGCACAAGTGGTTCTGCTCGGCGCCGATGTCTGACGTGTTCCTCGTGCTCGCGCAGACCGACGAGGGGCTGTCGTGCTTCTTGCTGCCGCGCATCCTCCCCGACGGCGCGCGCAACGAGTTTCACATCCAGCGCCTGAAGGACAAGCTCGGCAATCGCTCCAACGCCTCCAGCGAGATCGAGCTGCACGGCGCGTGGGCGCGCATGCTCGGCGAGCCCGGCCGCGGCGTGCCGACGATCATCGAGATGGTCGGGCACACGCGCCTGGACTGCGTGATCGGCGCGGCCGCCGGCATGCGCACGGGCGTCGTCAACGCGACGCACCACGCCGCGCACCGCCAAGCGTTCGGCAAGGCGCTGATCGACCAGCCGCTGATGCGCAATGTGCTCGCCGACCTGTGCCTGGAGTCCGAGGCGACCACCGCGCTGGCGATGCGCCTGGCGCGCGCGTATGACGAAGCGCATGCGGACGCGGAGAACGGCGATGACGACACCGACGCGCAGCTGTTCAAGCGCCTGGCGACCGCCGTGGGCAAGTTCTGGACGTGCAAGCGCGCGCCCAACCATGCGTTCGAGTCGCTGGAGTGCCTCGGCGGCAACGGCTACGTCGAGGAGTCGGGCATGCCGCGCCTCTACCGCGAGGCGCCGCTGGCGTCGATCTGGGAGGGCTCGGGAAATGTGATGAGCCTGGACGTGCTGCGCGCGCTGACGCGCTCGCCGCGCTCGCTGGAGGTGTTCTTCGACGAGCTGCGCCAGGCACACGGCGCCGACGCGCGCCTGGACGCGCGCGTGCAGGCACTGCAAGGGCAGTTCTCAGACCCGGCCACGCTCGAGACGCGCGCCCGACGGGTGGTCGAAGGCATGGCGCTGTGCCTGCAGGGCTCGCTGCTCGTGCGCAACGCGCCGGCGGCCGTAGCCGACGCCTTCTGCGCCTCGCGCCTGGCCGGCGACGGCGGCCTGGAGTACGGGACGCTGCCGGCCGGCAGCGACTTCCAGGCGATCATCGCGCGCAGCCTGCCGCACGCCGGCTGAACGTCGCACGGGCGCGCGCAGCCCAGTTGCAGGCGCGGGAGGCGACCCCGCGTCGGCCTACCATTGCGAGTGATGGCGCCACGCACGAACTTCCAACTCGCCCGCATCTTCGGCATCCGCGTGGGCGTCGGCATCAGCTGGTTCGTCGTGCTGTTCGTGTTCATCATCTTCGTCACGCCGATCTTCCACGAACAGCTCGGCGGCTCGCGCACGACCGCCTACCTCGTGGCGGTCGCTTCGGTGCTGTCGTTCTTCGCTTCGCTCGTGCTGCACGAGCTCGGCCACGCGCTCGTCGCCCGGCGCAGCGGCCTGCAGGTGGCGGGCATCGACCTGTGGGCGCTCGGCGGCATCACGCGCACCGAGGAGTCCAAGGACCCGAAGACGGAGTTTCGCGTTGCGGTCGCCGGACCGCTGGTCACGCTGCTGGTGATCGTCGCGTGCGTCGTCGCCGGATGGCTGCTGACCGACCGCAAGAGCTTCTTCGAAGTCGCCGTCGCCGAAAACAACGCGCACGCGACGCCGGCGCTCGTGTGGCTGGGCTGGCTGGCGACGATCAACGCGCTCGTGCTCGTGTTCAACCTCGTTCCCGCCTTTCCGCTGGACGGCGGGCGCATCGCGCACGCGGCGATCTGGTGGCGCACGGGCGATCGCAACCGCGCTACGCACACGACCGGACGCTCCGGACAGGGCTTTGCCCTGCTGCTCGGCGCGCTCGGACTGTGGGCGCTGGCGACCGGCGGCGGCTCGATCGGCGTGACGTCGATCCTGCTCGCCTACTTCCTCTACCAGGCGGCCGGCGCGGCGGTCGTGCAGGGCGTCGTCGGCAGGCGCATCCAGAGCATCACGGTCGCCGACATCATGGACCGCGAGCCGGTGACGATTCCCGCGGCCGCGACGCTGCTCGATGCGCACGAGCAGTTCTTCCTGCGCTACCGCTGGCCGTGGTTCGCGGTCGTCGATCCGGCGCGCCACTTCCTCGGCGTCGTGCGTGCGGCGCGCGTGGACGAGGAGATCTCCGCCGGACGCCCCGCGCTGGCGATCGTCGACGTGCTCGAGCAGGACATCCACGTGCGCATCGACGAGGCCGAACCGCTGGAGACGCTGCTCGGGTCGGAGGGTCTGGGACGCCTCGGGGCGATGGTCGCGGTCGATCAGGACGGGGTGCTGCGCGGCGTGGTGACGCTCGCCGAGGTGCGCCGCGCGCTGCGCGCTGCGACCTGAGCGTGACGCGGTTGCAGCGGTCAAGCGTTATAGAGTCCTCGGCGCAGCGACCCCCCCTTGCCCACGTAGCCGACCTCAGAGAGCCATGCCAGCACACGACGTATTGATCATCGGGGCCGGTCTCGCAGGCCAGCGCGCGGCCCTGGCGGCCGCACGCGAAGGCGCGAGCGTGGCGATCATGAGCAAGGTCCACCCCGTGCGCTCGCACTCGGTCGCGGCGGCCGGCGGGATCAACGCGGCGATCAGCCTCGACGACGACTGGCATTCGCACGCCTACGACACGGTCAAGGGCTCAGACTTCCTCGGCGACCAAGACGCGATCGAAGTGATGTGCTCGGAGGCCCCCGGCGAGGTGATGCATCTCGAGCACATGGGCGTGACCTTCCACCGCAACGACCGCGGCGAGATGGACCTGCGCGCGTTCGGGGGCGCGTCGATGAAGCGCACCGCCTACGTCGCCGACATCACCGGGCAGGCGCTGCTGCACGTGCTCTACGAGCAGCTGATGAAGCACCACGAGACGGTCGAGCGCTACGAGGAGTGGTTCACCACTTCGCTGCTGCGCGACGAGCAGGGTCGCTGCTGCGGCGTGATCGCGCGCGACGTGCGCAGCGGGCGCATGGAGGCATTTCAGGCCAAGAACGTGATCCTCGCCTGCGGCGGCGCCGGACAGGTCTACAAGCCGACGACCAACGGGCTGATCGTCACCGGCGACGGCATCGCGATGGCCTACCGCGCGGGCGCGCCGCTGATGGACATGGAGATGGTCCAGTACCACCCGACGTGCCTGGTGGAGACCGGCATCCTGATCACCGAGGGCGCGCGCGGCGAGGGCGCGCACCTGCTCAACTCCGAGGGCGAGCGCTTCATGGAGAAGATGGCGCCGAACAAGATGGAGCTGGCCTCGCGTGACGTCGTCTCGCGCGCCGAGCAGATCGAGATCAACGAGGGTCGTGGCGTCGGGCCGGGCGGCACGGGCATCTACCTGGACGTGACCGTCGTGCCGCGCAAGCGCACGCTGGAGGCGCTGCGCGAGATCGTCAACCTGGGCAAGGACTTCGCCGGCGTGGACATCACGCGCGAGCCGATCACGATCCGCCCAGGCCAGCACTACATCATGGGCGGGGTGAAGACCGACATAGACGGTCAGACGCCGATCGAGGGCCTGTACGCGGCCGGCGAGGTCGCGTGCGTGTCGGTGCACGGCGGCAACCGCCTCGGCGCCAACTCGCTGCTGGACACGCTGATCTTCGGACGGCGCTCGGGCGAGCATGCGGCCGCGCGCGCGGCGAGCATGGCGATGCCGCAGCTCGACACGCTGTCGCAGCTGCGCCGCGACTCCGACGCGATCGACGCGATCATCGATCGCCCGCGCGACGGGCGGCGCGTGTCGGAGATCAAGAACGAGCTTGGCGAGATGATGAACGCGAAGGCCGCCGTGTTCCGCGACGAGCAGGGGCTGCAGAGTGCGCTGGAGACGATCGCGCGCCTTCGCGAGGAGTCCGAAAGCGCGTGGATCGACGACCGGGGGACGGTCTTCAACCAGGACGTGCTCGGGGCGATCGAGCTCGGCTACATGATCGACTGCGCCGAGACGACAGTCGTCGGCGCGATCGAGCGCAAGGAGTCGCGCGGCGCGCAGTTCCGCACGGACTTCCCCGAGCGCAACGACGAGCAGTGGCTGAAGCACATCGACATCACGCTCGGCGACGACGGCCCGCGGGTCAGCTACTCGCCGGTGACGATCACGCAGTGGCAGCCCGAGGAGAGGAAGTACTGATGGCCGAGACGCACAAGCCGCCCGAGCAGTTCAGCTTCCGCGTTCGCCGCTATGACCCGGAGTCCGGCGACGCGCCGTACTGGGACGAGCACACGGTCGAGCTCGAGCCGCACCGCTCCGTGCTCGAGGCGATCCTGCAGGCCAAAGACCGCTTCGACGGCTCGATCGGCATCCGCTGCTCCTGTCGCCAGGCGATCTGCGGCTCGTGCGGCGTGCGCGTCAACGGCGAACCGGCGCTCGCCTGCCACACCCACCTCGACGCGGCGCAGAAGAGCGCCAAGGACGGCGTGATCGAGATCGAGCCGATGGGCAACATGCCGGTCATCAAGGATCTGATCGTCGACATGGACGCGGTGCACTGGAAGAAGGTCCAGCGCGTCACGCCGTGGCTGATCGCAAAGCAGCCGGTGCCCGAGCGCGAGTACATCGTGCCGCACGAGAACATGGTCGACGTCACGCAGACGATGGCGTGCATCCAGTGCGGTGCGTGCGTGTCGGACTGCCTGGCGATGGAGGTCGACCCCGGCTTCATCGGACCGGCGGCGCTCGCCAAGGCCTACCGCTTCGTCGGCGACCCCCGCGACGACCAGCAGTTCGAGCGCCTCAACGACCTCGCGCAGGACCCCGAGGGCATCTTCGATTGCACGCACTGCTTCAAGTGCGTCGACGCCTGCCCGAAGGACGTCAACCCGATGGGTCAGATCATGCGCCTGCGGCGAATCGCGACGAACGACCACCACATCGTCGACCAGAACAACGGCGAGCGCCACGAGGCGTCTTTCGTGACGCTGATCAAGGACTTTGGGCTACTGCACGAGGCCGAAATCCTGCCGCGTTCCTACGGCGGCAACTCATGGTTCGGCAAGTTCGCTCCAGCTGCTGGCAAGGAGCTGCTGTCCTCCCTGCCCGTCGTGTTCAAAGGCATCATCCGCGGCAAGTTCAACCCGAAGATCGCGATCTTCGGCCACAAGATCCCCAAGGAAGACCTGAAGGCCGTGCAGGCGATCTACGACAAGGTCGAGAGCCGCCCCGAGCGCTTCGAGCTGAACCTGTACATCGCCGGCGAGGACGAACCCGACGCGGTGGCCGCCGGCGAGGGCGCGACCTCGGCGCCGGGCCCCGAAGGCGCGACGAGCCCGTCGGAGGCGACAGTCGACCAGGGCGCGGGCGCCTCGGCGCCGGCCGGCGAGACCCCGAGCGAGTCCACACCGCACGCCGACCCGGCCGGCTCGGACAAGCCCGCCGCCGCCGGCGGCGAGGCACACGAGCCCCGCCCGGACGACCCCACGGGCGAGGGCCCCGGAGAGGGCGACGACTCCAGCGACGGCACCGAAGGGAGCGAGCAATGAAGGTCGCCTACTGGCCCGGCTGCGTCAGCCGCGGCTTCACGCCCGAGCTGCACGGCTCGATGGCGCGGGTCGCGCCGCTGCTGGACATCGAGCTGGTCGAGCTCGACCGCGCGTGCTGCACGGGCGCGGGCGTGATCGCCGAGCACAACCAGGAGCTCGCGGACACACTCAACGCGCGCACGTTCGCGCTCGCCCAGCAGGTCGACGGCGCGGAGCTGATGATGAACATCTGCTCCACCTGCCAGGGCGCGCAGAGCGAGTGCCAGCAGCGCCTGGACGCGAGCTCTGAGTACCGCGCGCAGATCAACGAGACGCTCGCCGGCGAGGGCCTTACCTACGAGACAGGCCTCACGAACAAGAACTTCCTGTGGCTGCTCGTCGAGGAGATGGGGTTGGACGAGCTGCGCTCGCGCGTCAAGCGTCCGCTGTCGAACCTCAAGGTCGGCCCGTTCTATGGCTGCTACATCGTGCGCCCGCGCGTGCGGCTGGGCATCGACGACGAGCACCCGCGCGACGACTACCTGCACCAGGTGATCGAGGCGCTCGGCGGAACGGTGATCGACTACGCGGGCATGCGCAAGTGCTGCGGCTTTCCGATCATCACGATGAACAAGGAGGCCTCGTTGAAGCAGGCCGGGCGCCACCTCGGCGACGCCGTCGACGCCGAAGCCGACTGCCTGGTGACGCCCTGCCCGCTGTGCCACCTGAACCTCGACCTGCAGCAGCCGCTCGCCGAGAAAACCGTCGGTCGCGAGCTCGACATGCCCGTCCTGCACCTGCCGCAGCTCGTCGGCTTGGCCCTCGGCTTGGAGCCGAAGGAGCTCGGCATGAACCGCCACGTCGTGCGCCCGACGTCGGTGATCGACTGGTCGACGTCCGTCGTCGGCGCAACCGCCGGCTCGAGCTCAGGCTCGAGCGCGGGCGGCTGGTAGCGCGTTCGGCCTCACGCGGGCCGCGCGAGCAGCTCGTCGAGCGCTTCGTAGCCTTCGTTGAGCCCGATTTCCATGCCGGCGCTGAGCATGCCGTCGCGCTCCTCGGTCGTGTGAAAGAGCGAGTTCGTCCTGACCCTCGTGCGCTCGCCGAGATCCTCGAACGTCGCAGTGTCTACAATCACGTAGCCTGGCATGCCCTCCCATTCGAAGGTCAACACGAGGCGCTCGGGCGCGACGACCTCGCGGTAGATCCCGCGAAAGCCGGCCTCCGAGCCGTCGGCGTTGCGCTCGACGAATCGCCACGCTCCGCCCACGCGGAGCTCCTGCTGGGCGACGATCGTGGTCGTCGACCTGCGCCCCCACCAGCGGGCGATCAGCTCGGGGTCCGTGAACGCTGCCCATACGCGCTCGCGCGGCGCGTCGAATATGCGCTCTATGAAGATCTCTCGATCGGTAGGCGTGCCCACCGTGGTCTCGTGCTTCGTCGTTGCCTGCTGGCGATCGCTCATCGCTGCTCCCCTTTGGTCTCTTGCAGAAATTTTCCAAGGCGGTCCAGCCGTCCCTCGAGCATGTCGCGGTAGGTCTCGATCCAGTCATGGACGTCGTCCAGCCGTCGCGGCCCCAGCGCGCAGCGCCGGCTGCGACCGATCTTCTCGGTGCTCACGAGCTTGGCGTCCTCGAGCACGTTGACGTGCTTCTTGCAGCCCGTCAGCGAGATGCCAAACGGCTCGGCCAGCTGTGAGATCGTCGCGCTGCCGCGTCCCAGCCGCTGCAGGATCTCCCTGCGCGTCGGATCCGACAGCGCCGCGAATGTCCTATCGAGCTCCTGATACTGAACCATCTAGTTCGGTATAGCGCCAGCGCGTAGGCTGCGGGCGTGAAGATCCTCACCGTCGTCGGCAACCGTCCGCAATTCATCAAGGCGGCGGCCGTCTCCGGGCCCCTGCGCGAGCACCACGAGGAGATCCTCGTGCACACCGGCCAGCACTACGACGATTCGCTCTCGCGCGTGTTCTTCGCCGAGCTCGGCCTCGCGCGCCCCGACCGCGAGCTGGGCGTGGGCGGCGGCTCGAACACCACGCAGACGGCGCGCATGCTCGCCGCGCTGGAGCCGCTGTTGCTGCAGTTCGCACCGGACGCCGTGCTCGTGTACGGCGACACCAACTCGACGCTCGCCGGTGCGCTGGCGGCGGCGCAGGCGGGCCTGCCGGTCGTGCACGTCGAGGCCGGCATGCGCTCATTCGACCGCACGATGCCGGAGGAGCTCAACCGCGTGCTCACCGATCATCTCTCGACGCTTTTGCTGTGCCCTTCGGACACCGCCGCCGCGAACCTGCGTGCGGAGTCGGTGGCCGGTCGCGTGGAGATCGTCGGCGACGTGATGGTCGACGTGGCCATGCGCCGACAGCCGTCTGCTCGCGCCGACGAGCGCACCCCGGCCGAGCACGGCGTGCGCAGCGGCGAGTACCTGCTGCTGACGGCCCACCGCGCGGGCAACGTCGACGACCCCGCGCGCCTGCGCGCGCTCGTCGAGCTCGTCGCCGCGCTGCCGGGGCCGGTCGTGCTCCCGCTGCACCCGCGCACGCGCGCGCGGCTGCTCGACGCCGGGCTGATCGGCGAGCTGCAGCAGACCGACGGCGTGCGGCTGAGCGAGCCGCTCGGCTACGTCGAGTTCAGCGCGCTGCTGTGCCAGGCGCGCGCGGTGCTGACGGACTCGGGGGGCGTCCAGAAGGAGGCGTACCTTGCCGGGGTGCCCTGCGTGACGCTGCGTGCGAACACCGAGTGGGTGGAGACGGTCACAGCCGGTTGGAACACGCTCGTCGACCTGGACGCCGGCGCGGCGCTCGCGGCGCTGGCCGCCCAGCCGCCGGGCGAGCGCCCACAGCTGTACGGCGACGGCCACGCGGCCGAGCGCTGCGTGCAGGCGATCGGCGCGCTGTGAGCGGCCAGGCGGACCGTCGCGTGACCGTCGGCGTCGTCGGCCTCGGCTACTGGGGGCCGAACATCGCGCGCAACTTCGCGGCGATCGACGGCTGCGAGCTGCGCTGGCTGTGCGACTCCGACGCCGGTGCGCGCGAGCGCCTGGCGACCTCCTTCCCGGGCGCGCGCGCGACGGACGAGCTGGATCGGCTGCTGCAGGACGACGAGCTGGACGCGGTCGTGCTGGCGACGCCCGTGCCCACGCACGCGGAGCTGGCGGTGCGCGTCGCGCAGGCGGGCAAGCACTGCTTCGTGGAGAAGCCGCTGGCGACGAACGTGGCCGATGCGCAGGCCGCCGTCGCGGCCGCCGAGAGCGCGAACAGGCTGCTGATGGTCGGGCACCTGCTCGAGTACCACCCGGCGGTCGCGCGGCTGAAGCAGCTCGTCGACGACGGCGAGCTCGGCCAGCTGTACTACCTGTACGGCAACCGCCTGAACCTGGGCAAGCTGCGCGCCGATGAGAACGCGCTGTGGAGCCTCGGCGCGCACGACGTTTCGGTCGTGCTGCACCTGATCGGCGAAGAGCCCGAGGAGTGCCTGGCGCAGGGCGCCTCGTACGTGCGCAAGGGCGTCGAGGACGTCGTGTTCTGCTCGCTGCGCTTTCCCTCAAGGATCGTCGCCCACCTGCACCTGTCGTGGCTTGACCCGCACAAGGAGCGCCGCCTGACGGTCGTCGGCGCGCGGCGCATGGCGACGTTCGACGACATGCTCGTCGAGGGCAAGCTCGCGGTGTACGACAAGGGCTTTGACGAGGACGCGCGCTCGTGGGGCGAGTACATCACGCGCTCGGGCGACGTCTTCTCGCCGCGCATCGGAAACTCAGAGCCTCTGCGGCTGGAGTGCGAGCATTTCATCGAGTGCGTGCGCAGCGGCCAGACGCCGCGCTCGGACGGCCACAGCGGGCTGCGCGTGGTGCGCGTGCTGGAGCAGCTTCAGCACTCGCTCGAACGCTGACCGCCCAGGGCGACGCTGACGTAGGGCCCAGCGCGACGCCGACGCACGGCCCGGATTGCTGACGACGCGGGACTGCTGAGCGCCTCCCGCGCTCGGCAGTCCCGTTCCGTCCCCCTCGACCCGGCGCGCACTCGCCAGGGCCAACCCGCCTGGGCGCTAGGCCCAGCTCGCGCTCCGCCGGCGCTCGTCGCCTTGCGCCTGGCGTTCGCAGCGAACGCGACGGTCGGCTCGCAGCACCGGGCCCACATGCCGGCCGACGCCCCTCAGCACGTACGCGTCACGCGAGTAGTTGAAACCGAACACCGGCGCGAGCAGCACGAGCCAATGTCTGGAGATGTAGTGGCGTGGGCGTCTGAAAGTCCGCAATTTCTCGTCATCCCTGACTGGCGAAGCGTGTGCAGTTTTGCACATATGCGCCTGTTTGTGCAATTAGCGCTCGATGTCTATACATCGGCATGCCTTTGCGCAGCTTTGCGTGCGAATGCGCTTGCTCGCGCTACAGCGTCTGGCGCGCGGTGAACGGCTTTTCTTCGGCCACCGTGCCGGGGCCGGACAGCTGGAAGGCGCTGTGCAGCAGCTGGACCGCCTGCTGGACGCGATCGCGGTCGATCACGCAGGAGATCTTGATCGGCGAGGTGGAGATCATGTCGATGTTGACGCCCTCCTGCGCGAGCACGTCGAACACCTTCGCGGCGACGCCTGGGTGCGAGCGCATGCCGGCGCCGATGATCGACACCTTGCCCATCTCCTCGTAGGTGTGCTGCTCGGCGAAGGCCTCGCCGGTGAGCGGCTCGAGCGCCGTGCGTGCGGCACGCAGGTCCTCGCGCGGCACGGTGAAGGAGATCTCCGCCTTGCCACCCGCAGAGGACGGCTCGTTCTGCACGATCATGTCGACGTTGACGTTCACGTCGGCGAGCGCAGCGAAGATGCGCGCGGCGGCACCGGGCTCGTCGGGCACGCCGATCAGCGTCACCCGGGCCTCGGATGTGGAATGCGTGACGGCTGTGATCAGCGGCTGCTCCATCGTTTCTCCCTCTGCGACGACAACGGTACCTGGAGCCTCGTCGAATGACGAGCGGCAGTGAATGCGCACGCCGTGGTTGCGCGCGTACTCGACCGAGCGAAGCTGCAGCACGGCCGCGCCCGAAGCCGCCATCTCGAGCATCTCCTCGAAGGACACGGTCGCCAGCTTGCGCGCGTCGGGGACGATGCGCGGATCGGCGGTGTACACGCCGGAGACGTCGGTGTAGATCTCACACAC
The DNA here is from genome assembly GCA_035995645.1 of Solirubrobacteraceae bacterium. GTDB lineage: Bacteria > Actinomycetota > Thermoleophilia > Solirubrobacterales > Solirubrobacteraceae > Palsa-744. Next base: position 124,767 of record DASYKG010000006.1, on the reverse strand, counting down.
CTCCGCGCCGAGCGCCGCGGCGACGGCCACCGCGGTCGTGTCCGAGCCGCCGCGCCCGAGCGTCGTGACGTTGCGCGCCGTTCCCGAGACGCCTTGAAAGCCGGCGACGAGCACGACGCTGTTCTGCTCGAGCGCCTGCTCGATGCGGTCGGCGCGCACGTCGATGATGCGCGCCTTCGTGTGCGACTCGTCGGTGACGATGCCCGCCTGCGAGCCCGTCAGCGATACCGCGCGGTGACCGAGGTCGTGAATCGCCATCGCGCACAGCGCGCACGAGATGCGCTCGCCCGTCGACAGCAGCATGTCCATCTCACGCGGGTCCGGCGCCTCGGAGACCTCCTCGGCCATCGCAATCAGCTCGTCGGTCGTCTTGCCGCGTGCCGACAGCACCGCGACGACGCGGTGGCCCAGTTCGCGCTTGTCGACGATGCGGCGCGCGGCGCGCTTGATGCGCTGCGCGTCGGCAACCGACGTGCCACCGAACTTCATCACGACCAGACCGGACATGCCGTGCAGGATATTGGCCGCCGCCGGAACTACCTACAGCGAGCGGCGACCGGCGAGCGCCTTGCCGAGCGTGACCTCGTCGGCGTACTCCAGGTCCGAGCCCACCGGCAGCCCGCTGGCCAGGCGCGTGACGGTCAGCTGCGGCGCGCGCACGCGCAGCTGCTCGGCGATGTGCAGCGCGGTGGCCTCGCCGGTCGTCGTCGGGTTGGTCGCGAGCACCACCTCGCGCACGGCCGGCGTGTCTCCGTTTGCGTCGCGTTCGGGCGCGGCGCGCGCGAGCAGCTCGGCGATCTTCAGGTCCTCGGGATCGATGCCTTCGATCGGCGACAGCGCGCCGCCGAGCACGTGATAGACGCCGTGGTACTCGTGCGTGCGCTCCATCGGGATCACGTCGCTGGGCTCCTCCACGACGCAGATCACGCTGTGATCGCGGCGCGTGTCCTGGCAGATGCGACAGCGGGCTTCGTCGGTGAGGTTGAAGCACACCTCGCACAGGCCGATGCGCTCCTTGACCTCGCGGATCGACTCGGCCAGCGCGGCGGCGTCCTCCGCGGAGGCCCGCAGGATGTGAAACGCCAGGCGCTGCGCGGTGCGGTTGCCGATGCCCGGCAGCTTGGACAGCTCGCTGACCAGGCGCTGGACGGGCGGGGCGTAGGAGGTGCTCACGATTGGCGTCGCGCGTCTACAGGCCGGGCAGCCCGAGGCCGCCGAGATTTCCCATGTCCAGACCGCCGGATGCGCCGCCGAGCTTGCGCGCGGCGAGCTCCTGGGCCATGCGCAGCGCCTCGTTGACCGCTGCGAGCACCATGTCGGAGAGGATCTCCACGTCTTCGGGGTCGACTGCCGAGGGGTCGATCTCGATCGACTTCACGTTGAGGTCGCCGGAGATCTTCACGGTGACCATGCCGCCGCCGGCCGACGCCTCGACGATCTCGTCCTTGAGCTGCTCCTGCGCCACCTCCGTCTCCTGCTGCATCTTCTGAACCTGCTGGAGCATCTGCTGCATGTTCGGCATGCGCGGTTGCTTGGGCATCCTCAGGCCCCTTTCTCTTTGCTGGTCACAGCCTCCTCGGCAGGCAACTCCTCGGCGTCGAACTCGTCCACGAAGCGCTTCAGCCACTGCTCCTCGCTGTCGCTCGACTGCGGCGCGCCGTCCTGCGCGGCGAGCTCCTCCTGCAGCTCGTAGGAAAGCCGCCAGCGGCGACCGGTCACGTCGTGCAGCGCCGCCGTGACGGCCGCGCGATTGTCCGCGTTCTCGGCCTTCTTCTTCAGAAACGGCGCCGTCGCGGAGAACGCCACGGTGAGATCCTCCCCCGTGACCTCCACCGGTCGCGCCTCCTCGATGCAAGCGCCCAGCAGCGCATTGTCGGTGCGCACGAGATCGACCACCGCCGGCCACCACGCCAGCAGCGGCGCCAGTCCCTCGGCGACGGCCGCAGCCGACTGCGAGTCGTGTGACGGTGCGCCGGCCGTCTCTGCGGGGGGCTCGTCGCGCTCTGGAGCCGTTGCAATCGCCGAGACGGACACCTCGACGGCGCTCTCACGCGACGCCTGCTCGTCTTCAGCGCGCGGCTTTGCGGCGGGCGCAGGATCGGGGGGAGCGAGATCGACAGGCGCAGGATCGACTGGCGCGAGATCGGCGGGCACAGGATTGGCGGGCGCCGGATCGGCGGGCGCTTGCGGGGTCGCAGGCGCCTGCGTGGCCACCTTGGCGGTCGCGTCGGCGGATTCCCCGCCAGGCGCCTCGGCGACGGTGACCGGCCCACGCCGCTCGTCTGGGGCGACTTCACGCTGTGCGGCGACGGCGACGGCGACGGCGACGGCGCTGGCGCTGGCGTCGCCACGCTCGAGACGCTCGATGCGCGCGAGCAGGGCGCTCATCGACGAGTCGACTTGCGGCCTGGCGGCCTTCACGAGCGCGAGCTCCAGGCGCGTGCGCGCGTCGGCGCCGGCGCGCACGGCCTCCATCGCCGCGCCGAGCGCCTCCAGCAGGCGCACGACGACGGCGCCGGGCACGCGCTCGGCCTGGGCCTGCAGCGCCGCGTCGGCCTCGACTGTGAGCGACAGCTCGCCAGGGACCTCGCCGAGCGTCTGCACGACGAGCAGCTCGCGTGCGCGCACCTCGAGATCGCCGGCGAACGACGCCGCGTCGCGGCCCTGCTCGGCGCACTCCGCGAGCACTCCCAGAGCGCGCCGCGCGTCGCCGGCGGCGACCGCGTCGACGGTCTCTGCGAGCAGTCGCGCGTCGGCCACGCCGAGCACGGCCAGCACGTCCGCCAGCGCGATCTCGTTGCCGCTGTAAGTGACGAGCTGCTCGAGCGTGCCGAGTGCGTCACGGAAGCTGCCGGTCGCCGAGCGCGCCAGCGCCGAGACGGCCTCTGCGGGAATCTCGATCTGCTCAGCCTGCGCCGTGCGGCGCACGACGCTGGCGATCTGCTCGACGGTCGGGCGGTGGAAGTCGAAGCGATGGCAGCGGTCGACGACCGTCGGGAGGACCTTCTGCGCCTCCGTCGTCGCGAGCACGAACACGGTGTTCGGCGGCGGCTCCTCGAGCGTCTTCAGGAAGGCGTTCCACGCGGCCGTCGAGAGCATGTGCGCCTCGTCGAGGATGTACACCTTGCGCCGGCCGCTGACGGGTGCGTATGCGACGCTCTCGCGCAGCTCGCGGATGTCGTCGACGGAGTTGTTCGACGCCGCATCCATCTCGATCACGTCGAGCGAGCTCGCGCGCGCGATCGACAGGCACGAGTCGCACTCGCCGCACGGCTCTGTCGTCGGGCCGCGCTCGCAGTTCAGGCACGCGGCGAGGATCTTCGCCATCGACGTCTTGCCGGTGCCGCGCGAGCCGACGAACAGGTACGCGTGGTGCACCTTGTCGCGTTCGACGGCGTGGCGCAGCGTGCGCACGACCGGCTCCTGGCCGACGACCTCGTCGAACGTGCGCGGGCGGTGCCTGCGGTACAGCGACTGCTGCTGCGGTTGTGGCTGCTGTTGCTCAGACACCTCTGGGCTGAGTCTACCCACGGCCGAGACCCCACCGAGCGCCCGCGCGAGCGGGTAGCGTGCGCGCTCGTGACCGCCTCGATCAAGCCCCGCGTCGCGCGTCTCGCAGCGCTGCCGGCGGTGATCGTCGGGGCGGTGCTGCTGCGTCTGATCGCCGGCGTGGGCTTCGCCAACTACGACACGCTGTACGCGCTTGCGTGGGGCGGGCAGCTGGCGCGCGGCGAACTGCCGGCGTATGACCTGCCGATCGCGCCGACGCCGCACCCGCTGATCGAGGCGCTCGGCGTCGTGCTTTATCCGCTCGGCCCGCGCGCCACAGAAGAAATCACAGTCTGGCTGGGCTTTCTCGCGCTGGCCGGGTGCGGCTGGGTCGTCTACCGCCTGGCCAGCCTGTGGTTCGGGCGCGCCGCCGGCGCGCTCGCCGCGTTGATCCTGCTCACGCGCGTGCCGATCCTCTCCTACGGCGTGCGCGCGTACGTCGACGTGCCCTACCTGCTGCTCGTGCTCGGCGCCGTGCTCGTCGAGGCGCGTCGCCGCGCGGCAGGCGAGCGCCCGGCCGGCGCGCCCGTGCTCGCGCTGCTCGCGCTCGCCGGGCTGCTGCGCCCGGAGGCGTGGGCGTTCTCGGCGCTGTACTGGCTGTATGTGGTCGTCTGTGAGCGCCGCGGATACCCGATGGACGCGCCCGAGGCGCCCGCGAAGGAACCCAGGACGCCGCGCTCGCGCCGCGCGCTCGTCGGGCTGACGCTGCTGGCCGGCGCCGCGCCGCTCGTGTGGGTGCTCGGCGACCTGGCGATCACCGGCGATGCGCTGTGGTCGCTGACGAACACTCGCCACACCGCGCACACGCTCGACCGCATCACCGGCATCGCCAACGTCCCCGAGTACGTCCCGCGGCGTATCGGCGAGATCCTGCGCCCGCCGGTGCTCGTCGGCGCGGCGCTCGGCGGAGTGCTGTCGCTGCTGTGGCTGCGCCGCCGCGCGATCGGCGGTGCGGTGGCGGGCGCGATCGCCGTGCTCGTGTTCGTCGCCGTCGCCGTCGCCGGACTGCCGATCAACACGCGCTACGGCTTTCTCACGGCGGCGATCCTGTGCGTCTTCTGCGGCACCGGCGCGTTCGGCTGGACGCGTCTGCAGGCCGACGACCCGCGCAGACGCTGGTGGATCGCCGGCGGCGCGCTCGTGCTCGTGGCGCTCGTCGCCTACGCGCCCTCGCAGTACAGTGGCGCGCACCGCGAAATGGACAAACTGGCCCGCCAGCAGAGCCTGCAGGGCGACCTGCTGGCGCTCGTCGACGATCGCTCGATCGACCTGCGCTGCGGCCCCGTCGAGGTGCCCAACCATGCGCCCGTCCCCTTGCTCGCGCTGTACCTGAAGACGAGCCCCGCGAACGTCGTCAGCGGCGACGTGGCGACGGTCGCCGACGGCGTGTACGTCGACCCGGCGAGCAAGCAGGTCGAAGCCGACTACGTGCTCGACCCGCGCGATCCGCACCGCGCGGTGAACGTGCCGCCGGGCTTCACCGAGGCGCACGCCAACCGCTCGTGGCTGATCTTCCAGCACTGCTCCTAGCGGACCGTGCACCCTTCGTCGAGACTCCGCCTGCCGGTCGCCTGATCGACGCCCGCGACTCCGGTCCGGGAACGCCCGCTGCGCCTGCCGGAGATCGCTTAAGGCTGCTTCCTTCCGGACCTGACCTGGTTCACAAGCCGACACCGCGCGGGACCCGGACCATCGACGCCCCGGACGACGGAGCGACCGGAGCGAATCCCTCGGAAGGGAGTTCAGCCCCGCTAGAGCGGATTGCGGATTCAGGGCACCGCTACCTCCCCGCCTAGCACGGTCCACCGCTGATGCTAGCGACGATCCCGTGCGTGCCGTTGCGCGACGAGGCCGAGAGACACCGTGCACGCATGCGTGCGAACTCCGTTAGGCTGCGCGACCGTGAACTACTCAAGCGAACTCCCCACAAGACTTCAGCGCACCCGTACGCGCGCCACCGTCGGCCTCGCGGCACTCGCCGCCGCCGGCCTGATCGCCGGCTGCGGCGGCAGCAGCTCGAGCAGCACGATCGGCGTCGGCAACGAGAACAAATCCGACGAAGGGCTCGTGAAAGCTGGCGAAACGCCGATCGCCAAGACGCCGACCAGCGGCCCGCTGGCCAGCGAACCGAAGGTCACCCCGCCCTCCGGCCCGGCACCGGCGGCACTGGAAAAGAAAGACCTGATCGTCGGCACGGGCAAGGAAGCGAAAGCGGGCGACACGGTAACGGTCAACTACGTCGGCGTGCTGTACAAAGGCGGCAAGGAGTTCGACGCGTCGTGGAAACGCAAAGAACCGTTCCAGTTCAAACTCGGCGCCAAACAGGTGATCGCCGGATGGGACCAGGGCGTGCCCGGCATGAAGGTCGGCGGCAGGCGCGAGCTGGTCATCCCAGCGGAACTCGCGTACGGGAAAACCGGCTCGCCGCCGACGATCCCGCCGAACGCCCCGCTGGTGTTCGTGATCGACCTGCTCGGCACGTAGGCCCGGCGCGCCGATCCGCCGACTGGCGCGCTTGAGTTCGTCTTGGCGCATGCACGACGTGACGCCGTTGCTGCTCTGCGGCGTCGTCGCGCTGGCGCTCACCGGCTGCGGCGCGAGCAAAGCTTCGACGCCGGCGGCGCTGAAGCTGCAGCGCGAAGACCTCGCCGCGGCAAGCCGCGCGCTGAGGAGCGCCGCGGCATCCGCCGATGCGGAGGTCGCCGCCACGAAAGACGCCTGGCGGCTGGTCGCCAACGGCCTGCCGGCCGACCCGCGCGGCGTGTCCGGCTCGCCGGCGGTCGCACGCGCGACGCAGGCCGCCGCACAGCTTCATCTGCCCGCTCTGTTCGGCGAAACGCAGGCCCGCTCGCTTACCGGCGCGGCGTCGCAGCTCGCCGGCTTGTTTCGCAGCTACACGCTGCTCAGCGCGCGCGGCTGGAAGCTGCTCGACGCGCAGCTCACGCAGATCCAGTCGGGAACCCCCGCGAGCGCGCGCTTCGCACGAGACAACGCGCCGATCTACATCGAGAGCATCTACGACGGGCACTTCACGCTCGCGCAGATCGGCAAGAAGCTGCGCGCCGCCTACGACAGGCTCGGCGGGGCCACCGCGTTCGGCGCGTCGCTCACGCCCGCTGAAGTCGACGCGCTTGCGAGCACGTACTCGGAAGCCAGCGACCGTCTGCATCCGCACGTCGGCGTGCGACTCGGCTCCTAAGCGATCGCTCTAAGATCGAGCCAGCGGGCGCCATCCGACGCCGCACAGCGACTTTCAAGGGGGAGCGAGCATGGCTGAGCGCAATCGCCGTCTGGTACTGGCCGAGCGCCCGACAGGGATGGTTGACGAGAAGACCGTCCGTATGGAGGAGGCCGACGCGCCCGAGCCAGGGCCCGGCGAGGCGCTCGCGCGCGTGCGCTACCTGTCAATCGACCCGACGATCCGCACGTGGATGGACGACGCGCCGGGCTACCTGCCGCCGATCGCGCTCGATGAAGTCGTGCGCAGCGGCGGCATCGTGGAGGTCGTCCGCAGCAACTCCGAGCAGTACGAGCCCGGCGACCTGCTTTTCGGCTTCAGCGGCTGGCAGGACTACGTGATCGCCAGCGAGGCGACCGGCTACCAGCCGCTGCCTGACGGCGTCTCGCCGACGCTCGCGCTGAGCCTGTTCGGCATCACCGGCATGACCGCGTACTTCGGCCTGACGGACGTCGGCAAGGTCAAGGAGGGCGACGTGGTGGTCGTCAGCGGGGCCGCCGGCGCGACCGGTTCGACGGCCGGGCAGATCGCCAAGATCAAGGGCGCCGCGAAGGTCATCGGCATCGCCGGCGGCCCTCAGAAGTGCGCGTCGATCGTCGAGGAGCTCGGATTCGACGAGGCGATCGACTACAAGAACGAGAACGTCGCCGCGCGCCTGCGCCAGGCCGCGCCTGAGGGCATCGACCTGTTCTTCGACAACGTCGGCGGCGAGATCCTCGACGCCTGCCTGGCGCAGCTTGCGATGCGCGGGCGCATCGTGCTGTGCGGCGCCATCTCCGGCTACAACGATCGCGGCGCAGCCAAGGGGCCGGCCAACTACGCCAACCTGATCATCAAGCGTGGGCACATGGAGGGCTTCTTGATCCTCGACTACTTCGATCGCTTGGACGAGGGTCGCGCCGAGGTCGCCGGCTGGCTGGCCGAAGGCAAGATCAAGTCCTCAGAGCACGTCGTCGAGGGCCTGGAGAACGCGCCCGCGGCGCTCAACCTGCTGTTCACGGGCGGTAACACCGGCAAGGTGATCGTCAAGGTCTGAGCGACCGGCTGGGCGGCGAGCGCCGGCGCCCTCGGTAGCGTCGCTAAACAGCGGTGGCGTCGCCCGGCAGCTCGGGAGCCGCGTCGCCGGCGGACTCCTCGCGGATCAGCCACTCGGCGACGGTGCTCACGACGAGTCCATTGGCGGCGCCCGGCAGCTTGCCGAGCGTGTCGGCGAGCTCGCTGGAGACGAACGTCACGTCGCCGGGCGCGAGCAGCTCCGACCAGTCGGCGTGGTCCTCGTCGAGGCGCTCCGCCGGACCGCTGGCGACCCGGCGGGCCATCTCCGTGGCGAGCGACGACGACTGCAGCTCCTCGTTGTCGAGGCGCATGCGCACGACTCCCAGACGGCCGGCGTTGCCGCGCACGACCGCCACGGGCGGCGCCGGTGAACGCTCCTCCGCGCGCTCCCGTGCGCCCGCCGCCAGCGCCGCCGGCGCCTGCTGGGAATCGTCGTCGGCGGCCGGCTCGGCGACGAGCACGAGCGTCGCTTCCTGCGAGCGCCCGACGCGCAGCGCGCCGTGCAGCACCGAGCGATCGACGATCGTCAGCACGCGCCCGTCGACCCCCGCCGCGGCGACGACCTCGCTGAGCTCTGCGAGCGCCGGCCGCGGCGCGAACGGCGCCGATTCGGGCACGACGAGCAGCGGGTGAACGACGCCGCCGTCGGCGCGCGCGATGCGGCGTGCGAGCGTCAGCGCGCCGAGCGCCAGCGCGGGATCGGCGACGCCGACGACCACGCGCGTGCCCAGCGGCCGCGGTCCGTCGGGCGAGGACATGCGCGCGCTCGCGCGCGCGCCGGCGATCGTCGAGGCGAGCACGCTGGCGAAGATCAGCACGAGCACCGCGTTGACGACCGCGCTGCTGAACAGCCCGAGCTGGAAGCCGATGACCGTCGCCGCGAGCGTGGCCGCGGCCTGCGCGGCGCTCAGCGAGAACAGCAGTCCGGCTTGCGCGCGCGAGAAGCCGAACAGCCGCGCGGTGATCTGCGCGGCGAGCACCTTGCCGCCGAGGCACGCGAGGATGAACAGCCCGGCCAGGCCGAGCGTTTCGCTCTTGACCATCACCGACGGGTCGAGGATCAGGCCGACTGACACGAGGAACACGGGGATGAACACGGCGCCGCCGAAGAACTCGATGCGGTCCATCAGCTGGCCCTCGTTGGGCACCAGCCGGTTCATGCCCAGCCCGGCGAAGAACGCGCCGACGATGCCCTCGATGCCGAACAGCTCGGCGACGGTCGCCGCCGACAGGAAGGCGGTGATCGCGACGACATAGCGCACGGCGCGCTCGGTGCCCAGCCAGCGAAAAGCCCAGCCGGCCATCTGCGGCAGCACGAATAGGCTGTAGCCGACCAGCACGATCAGCCCGACGCCCACCTGCGCGGCGACTTCCACGCTGGAGCGGCCGCCGGCGACCGAGCCGGCGACGGCCGCGAGCACGATCAGCGCGAGCGTGTCCGTGAGCACCGTCGAGCCGACCGCCGTCGCCACCGCCGGATCGGAGGCGAGCCCCGCGTCTTTGACGGCCGGGTAGGTGATCAGCGTGTGCGATGCCAGCAGCGAGCCGAGCAGGATCGCCGCGAGCGTTTCCCAGCCGAGCGCGAGGCCGACGACGGTGCCGAGCACGAACGGGATCGCGAACGTGAGGATGCCGAAGGAGATCGTCGAGCGGCGGTACTTGCTGATCAGGTTCAAGTCGAGCTCGACGCCGGCGACGAACATCAAATACAGCAGCCCGAGCTGTCCGAGGTCGGGCAGCGTGTTGTTGCCCGCACCGATCAGCGACAGCCCGTGCGGGCCGATCGCGTAGCCGCCGACGAGCAGGCCGATGATCCCGGGGATGCCCGCGCGGCGGAAGAGGATCGGCCCGAGCAGCAGCACGGCGAATACGAGCAGGAACTCCCGCGGCGCGCCTTTCGGCGTGGACAGCTCGATCAGCGCGAGCATCGACGCGACTTCCCTCCCTGGCTCATTCCTCGGCCCTCAGCACCGGCACGTCTTCCGCGCGGCCTTCTTGCAGGTCCGCGTGCAGCCATTCGTGGCCGAGGCGGTCGATCTCACCTTCGGCCTTCAGGCCGCGGATCGCCGAGTCGATCGCTTCGACATTGTGCGAGCCCTGCGGCAGCGCGACGCCGAGCTGCGCTTCGCTGGGCAGCTGTCCGGCCACCGCGTAGGAGCGCGGCGAGTCGCGCGCATACGCCAGCGCGACCGGCAGGTCGAGCATCACCGCGCTGGCGCGACCGACGTGCAGCGCCAGCAGCACTTCGCGCTGGTGCTCGAACACGAGCGTTTGCGTCGTCGGTTCGATCGATCTTTCAAGCGCCGTCTTCAACGTCGTGTCGTGCTGCACCGCCCAGTGCAGGGCGCGCGCGGCCTTCACGTCGGACACTTCCGTGCCCGGGCGAACGAGGATCGACGGCGGAGCCTTCAGGTAGGACGACGAGAAGTCGAGATGTTCGGCGCGTTCGTCGGTGATCGTGATGTCCGACAGCGCCAGGTCGGCACCGCCCAGGCGACCGCGCACGAGTTCGTGAAACGGCACTTCCACGACCTTCAGCTTGTTCAGGCCGAAGCGCGCCGCGAGCTTCTGCGCCAGGCGATACTCGAAGCCGCCCGTCGGATGCGCGAATGTGCCCTCCCAGAAGCCCGGATCGGGGATCTGCGCCGTGGCCACCGTCAGCGTGTTAGCCGTGCGCGGCGTGAACGAGCCGGCCGCGCCGCTGCTCGCGTTTGCGCATCCGGCCACCGCGGCGGCCAGCACGGCAGCGACGGCCGCTATGGCCAGGGGTCTCTTCAGCCGCGCGGCGAGCATGTCGGCACTCTAGACTCGGGCGCTCAGGGCGCGTAGCTCAGTGGGAGAGCGCTCGCTTCACACGCGAGAGGTCGCAGGTTCGAAACCCGCCGCGCCCATTGGAGATTTCGAAGATGTCTTGCACCGATTTAGCGTCTCCCCCACTTCGTCCCCACTTGCAGCGCCGCCCGCGAGTCCCGACGTAGGCCGCTGATACGCTCGGCGCCGTGCCGGTTGCCACGAACCCAACTCTCTTTGAGACGGACGATGTCCGCACCCGAGACCGACTTCACGAGGCGGGCGATTACCGCGGCGTGCCGTCCTACGTGCTGGATGTTCCCGAGAGCATCCCGCAGCTCGGATACGGCTCCCATCAGTTCTTCCGGTACTACGGAAAGTTCCCGTCGGTCGTAGGCGGGGAGATCGTCAAACGCCACGCGCGAACCAACGCTCCCGTTCTGGACTGCTACGCCGGTAGCGGGACGACGCTGGTTGAGGCGCAAAGCGCCGGCTACCCGTCCTATGGGTTGGACATCAACCCTCTCGCGGTCCTCGCCAGCCGAGTCAAGCTGAGCTACCCCGATACCGCCGAATTGAGGGCAGCATTGGGCGAGGTCATGTCCGGTGCCCCACGGTTCGCGAGAGGTCCGGTTGATCTGCCTAAGTCGATGAGCGCAGCGAAGCTGGACAAGTGGTTCGCGCCCGATGCGCAGCGTGAGCTAGCTGGCTTGCGCGACGCGCTAATGCAGCTTCCCGAGAGCGATACGCGGTCCTTCTTGTTGACTTCATATCTCGGCATCGTGCGCCGAGTTTCCACGGCGTACGACGGTGAGGTGCGCCCGCACGTCAACCCTGACAAGAGGCCGCGCTCGCCGATTGCAGCGTTTCTACGCAAGGCCACCGAGATGGTCGACGCGCTCCACGAGGTAGAAGCGCTGCGGCCTTCCGAAGTCTTCGGTACCTGCAAGATCGCCGATAACAGAGTCCCAGAGCAATACGCAGCACTCCTCGGCGAAGCCGAGCCAGGGCTCGTGGTGGCGCATCCTCCGTATCTAAACTCTTTCAACTATCTCCAAGTCTTCAGCCTAGAGTTCGCTTGGGCCGAGGGATTTGATGAGGTGTTTGAAGGTATCCCACTCGCGAAACTCCGCGAAGCTGAGCACAGGGCTTGGCCAGCGACCGACGAGGCGTTGCTGGCGAAATACTACGTGGACTTCACGGCCGCCCTCGGCGCAGCCTCCGAGGTAGCGGCTCCATCGGCTCATATAGCTGTAGTGATCGGCGATGCGACGATCCGGGGCCGCCTAGAGGCGGTGCACGTCGTGATGTGGGAGGCACTTGAAGGGCTCGGCCTGAGCCCGCTAGAGGTCTGGTTTCGGACCACGCACTATGGCATCGGTAAGTATGCGTACAGCCATAGAGCGGACTATCACGGCGACGACGCCGAGAAGAAGGACGCGATCCTGATCTTTGAGAAGCCTTAGACAGGGTTGACGCGCGAGACGTGCTCCGCGAGAATCGCGCGAAGCGTCCGCGCCTCCCCGGCAGGGAGCATGACCTGGAAGTCGTCGTCGCTGATCACAAACGTATCCTCGGGCTGTTTCGTCATCCCGACGAAGTACGCCATGAATCCTTTGAGGAAGTCGTCCTCTCCGACTTTCTTCCTGACGTACTCGGCATAGCGAATGATGCCGTCGTCCTTTACGAGGAACGTGTAGTCCACGTAGGTTCCGAGCACCTGGAGATCCTTCGGTGTCCAATGCACGCCGTTTCCGAGCGCGACGAAGCTCAGGAGCGCCTTGTCTGAACCCTCGGACTCAAGCGGCTTTACGTTGCGGTTGTGCTGCAGATCAAGATCAATGGCCACGAGGGATGCCTGCTTAGCCTTCTCGATGGTCTGGATTCCAGAACCGAGTTTGTCCGAGCCCGCAAAGCGTTGAGCACCAACGCGCTTGCTCTCAAGCGAGGCGAGCAGGCGGGTCAGATCAACAACGTCAATCGCCGCCAAGCCGTCTGCAACGGCCGTGATGCGAAGATCAGCGTCTCGCTCTCGTAGGAATTCGAAGAGGGGGCCTTTTCGTGGTGTCGCGGCCCCGAGCTCCAGTTGGACTGGCCGCTGCCATCCGGCGTTCAAGCTGACCTTCTGCGTTGCGGAATTGACCGCGGTAACGATGAGTCCATCGTGAACCTCGTCGCCGGGGCTGAGGTCTGTGCGTGGGCTGATCCAGAACCAGGAGAACTCCACCTTGTGCGCCGCTCCGCTCCGGCCAGATAGCAGCCTCTCAAGGTACATTCGGCGAGCCAGACCAGGATCGGCCTCCAGATACTTCTTGAGCATGAACTCTTGGACGACCCCGATCTTCCGCCCGACGGTCCGCCCCACAACGACATCCGTGAACTCCGAGAAGAAGTAGAAGATCTCCGAGATTCGCGGATCACGCTCAAGCCCGAGAGCGTCGGCGATCGCCTCCTCAGGCGGCAATTCGGGGCCGGCCATGCCTGCATGATTCCGCCTCCTCACCCCAACTCCTTCCCCAAGCTATTCGGCGCTTTTAGCGCCTGTTGGCGCGACCGCGCCAAACCGGCTCGACGGTAGGCCATACCTATATGGCCGCCGCTCGCGCGAGCTACGCGAGGCGTACATTGTGCTTGACGAGGACAGCCCGGGCGACGCCTTAAGGAGGCGCATCTGCCGCTCGGTGTAGTTCTCCGTGCTCTTGGCCAAGCCTGGCCACCTTCCGCCCCGGAGCAGGGGTATTGGGTAACACAGGAGCAAGTGGGGGAAGAGTACTCCCGTCCCCCAGGGCAGCCTGGAACAGGGATCAACCCCGCGGTAAGCACCTCAGCGCCCCCAGCTTGTGAGGGCGAGAATTTCGGCCCGTCGCTGAGGGTCGTTGATTTTCACACGCGAGAGGTCGCAGGTTCGAAACCCGCCGCGCCCATCGTTCGGTTCGCTGCCTAGGCCATGTGGCTTCACGGTTGCTACCATGACATCATGCATCAACTTACCCTGCGTGTGCCAGAAGAGCTCGCCGAGCGACTCACGGGCGCTGCGCGGGATCGTGATGAGAGCGTCAACGGTTACGCCGTCAAGGTGCTGTCGGCAGCGGTCGATCCAGACTTCGCGGGCGATGAGGTCACTGGTCTGAGAGAGCGCCTTGCTCGAGCTGGGCTTCTGCTGACCCCCGAGCACCACTCGATGGAGCGTCCCTCCGCGCAAGCGCTCAAGCGCGCTCGGGCCGCCGCCGGGCGTGGCAGACCGCTGTCGGATTTCGTCGCAGAAGGCCGCCGCTGAGCACCTTTGCCGACTCGTCGGCGCTCGTGAAGTTGTATGCCGACGAGGCCGATCATCGAGTGATCCGTGCACTTGACGCGCTCGTAGTCTCGGCGCTCGCGCGTGTAGAGGTCCCCTCCGCGCTGTGGCGCAAGGCGCGGACGCGTGAACTCGAGGACTCAGCCGCCAACACGCTGGTCGGCGCCTTTGAGCTCGACTTCCACGGAGACGTCGAGTCCGGCTCGCGCTTCACGATCGTTTCCTTGACAGAGGGCGTGCTGGTGGAGGCAGCGAACGAGGCGGCGCATCAGGGACTGCGAGCGTATGACGCGGTACAGCTAGCAAGCGCGCTAGCGGTCCGTGAGCTCGATTCGCGCTGCAGCCACTTCGCCTGCTTCGACGCCGAGCTGCGACGAGCGGCCAGCCGCGCCGGTTTCGCACTGGTACCAGAGCTGGGTTGACCAGAACGGCCTTTGGCGCTCACCCCGCCTTCGGCGAAACAGTGACCAGCGCGGCGCTGCCGGCGGCGAGCTTGACGCTGACCGTTCCGCCGCGCGCCGCCGCGGCACCGACCCGCCGCGCCGTCCACGAGCCATCGGCGCCGACTTCGCTTTCCCCCAGCTGGGTCCCCGACAGCGCGTCGAGCGACTGGCCGGTCAACGCGAGCGTCCTCGCCCGCGAATAGCCCGTGCCGACGCGCAGGCGGACGCTCACCGCCGGCTTGCCCAGCGGGTCGTAGTCGACGAGCACGAAGCGCAGGCTTGCGTCTGGCGCGAGGAACCCACTTGCCTGCACGTTGGCCACCTGCGGTCGGACCTTCACCGCGGTGGGCAGCGGACGACTGCCGATCAGCTCCTTGGCGAGCAGCAGCGCGTACCACTCCGGCTGCGCTGTCAGTTCCCCCGTCGACAGCTCCTGCGGCCCGGGCGCGCACACGGGCGAGTAGCCCTTGCAGTTGGTGGGGTTGCCGTGCATGTTCACACCGGCGGCGCCGGAGGCCATCGCCTGCGCGATGAAGCCGGAGGCCCACAGCGCCGACGCGTACGTGTTGCTGATGTCGGCGACGCCGCCGCAGGAGACGGAGTTCGTCTCGTCCATGCGAAACGGCAGGTTGCCCGCGCGCGAGATCCTCACGTACCGGCGCAGCGAGGAGACCTCCTTGGCGCGGATCTTCGCGCTGAGCAGCCGCGTGATCGACGGTGGCGGAACCTGCGCGCAGCCCAACGGATAGTGGTGCCCGGTGAGCATCGCCGGCTGCTCGGTAACCGCCTCGCCCGGTCCCCAGCTTTCGAAGGCGGCGGACCCGGAGACGTCGGGGCCGTACAGCGGGACGCCTGGCGCGGCCGCTTCGATCGCCGCGCGATATGTCGCGGCTTCCTGCGCGTATTGGGAGAAACCCCAAGGCTCCGAACGCGCCGCGTGCCGCGCGTAGGAGTCGGGCTCGTTGCCGATCTCCACGCCCACGAGCCAGCCTCCGAGGGCGGCCTTGGCCGCAGCGATCTCGCGTGCGGCGGCCGTCGGTTCGAAGTGCACGATGCCGACCGTCAGCACGACGTGCCAGCCGCTAGCCGACGCCAGCGCGGCGAGCTGGCGCATGTCTTCGCCATCGACCACGTTCGTCGCCCACGCGGGGCGCGGCGTGCGCGCGTCCGTCCAAGCGATCCGCGTGTCTGCGGACGCACCGCCGAAACGCAGCTGGCCGGGCCCGAGCGAGCGCAGCATCGTCGCGAGGTTGCCGCGATCGGAGTAGCGCGCGATCTGCGCAAGCGCTGACATCTCGAACGACAGTCCGAGAAATTCCTGCGGCACCGCCGCTCCTGGGTGCGCACGGTCGACGGAGACCGCCACGGTCGTTTCCTTTGGCTTCGACGCAGGTTTCGCCTTCGCCGACTCGTCGTCGCCGGGCGACAGAAGCAGGACGACGACCAGCGCGAGCATCGCCAGCGCCGGCGCCGCCAGGCGTCCGGTGCGGTTCCATCGCCGCGCCCGACCGATGGTTGTACGTCGCGCTCGCATCGAGCGACTCAGTAAACAGACCAACAGGCCAGCGTGCGCCTCCGCGCCATTGCGAGGCGCGCACACGCAAGTCGGGCTAACGTGCGGGAATGACCTCGCCCCTCGCCCTGATCGAGTTCCCGGCCGACGATCCCGAGCGCGCGCGCAGCTTCTGGAGCGCTCTGCTGGACGTCACGCTGCAGCCGCGCACCGCCGCGCAGGGCGAAGGGTGGCAGACCTCCGACCGGCCGGACGCAGACAGCGCGGGCGCGGCGCCGGCCGTCGGCGTCCACGCGCGCGGCCGCGGACCCGGCGATTCCTTCTCGTTGCCGTACTTCGAGGTCGACGAAATGCAGGGCACGCTCGATCGGGTGCCGGCGCTCGGGGGCAGCGTCGTTCACGCGGGCGAGCGCTGGTCGATCTGCAAGGACTCCGAGGGCAACCCGTTCGGCCTGGCGCTGCGCTGAGGAGGCGTTCGGCTCAGCCGTTGGGCTGCAATGCGACGACGGGGATCTGTCGCGTGGTTTTCTGCTCGTAGTCGGCGAACTGCGGATACAGCTCGGCCTGCTTGCGGAACAACCGCTCGCGCTCGTCGCCCTCGGTGACGACGGCCTGGACCTCGACCGTGTCGCTGCCGACCTCGACGGTCGCGCTCGGATTGGCGCGCAGGTTGTGGTACCAGCCGGGGTTGGTCGGCGCGCCGCCCTTGGACGCGAAGATCACCATGCGCTCGCCATCCGGCAGGTACATGACGGGCGTCGTGCGCCGCTCTCCGCTCTTGGCGCCGGTCGCCGTCAGCAGCAGCACGGGAGCGCCCTCGAACGGGCCGCCGACCTTGCCGTTATTCGCGCGGAACTCGTCGATGATCGCGCGGTTGAAATCCTCCATGTCAGACACGTCACTCTCCAATCTTTGGGTTCGCTTCACCCTAGCTTCAGGCCGGCGCGCACCGAAGCTACGCCGCGAGCCGCACGGGCAGCGTCTTGAGCTGATTGAGGAACAGCGATTCGACGTGGCTGGGGTGGTCGATCATGTGCATGTCGGGGAAGCGCGCGAGCGTCTCCTCGATGAGGATCTTCAGCTCCAGGCGCGCGAGCGCGGTGCCGAGGCAGAAGTGGCGCCCGCCGGCGCCGAAGGCCTGGTGCTCCTCGGTGCGGCGCAGCTCGAAGCGGTTGGGATCTGAAAAGCGCGTCTCGTCGCGGTTGGCGGAGGCGTACCACATGACGACCTTGTCGCCCTCCTTGATCTTCTGCCCGTGAAGCTCTGTGTCGCACGTGGCCGTGCGGCGGAAGTGCGCGAAGGCGGGGAACATGCGCAGCGACTCCTCCACGGCGGCGGGCACGAGCGAGGGATCGTCGAGCAGCAGCTGCAGCTGCTGGCGGTCTTCCATGAGCGCGCGCATGCCGCTGCAGTAGGTCGCCTTGGTGCTGTCGTTGCCGGCGGCCATGAGCAGGAAGAAGCCCATGACGATCTCGTGTTCCTCGAGGCCCTGCCCGTCGAGCTCGGCGTGCACGAGCACGCTCGTCAAGTCGTCGGTCGGGTGCTGCTGGCGCTCGGCGATCAGTTTGCGACAGCGCTCGAACACCTCGGGGATGTCTTTCTGCACGGCGCCCTCGAAGCCGTCGGGGTTCAGGTCGGGGTCGCCGGCGCCGAGCGTCGAGTTCATCAGGTTCGCCCAGATCAGGTCTTCCTCTTCGGAGATGCCCATGAAGCTGCCGATCACGCGCGCGACGACCGGCTGGGCGACGTCGGCGACGAGGTCGCACGTCTCGCGGCCGACGAGGCCGTCGAGCACGCGCTGGGCGATCGCCCGGATCGCGTCCTCGTGGTCGGCGATGCGCTTGGGCGTGAAGCCGCGCTGGAAGAGCGCCTTCAGGCGATCGTGCTTGGGCGGGTCCATGCCGATGAACATCGCCTGCGCGAGCTCCAGCGGAAAGCCGGCCGCCGCGACGATCACGCCGCCGCGTTCTGAGGAGTACGTCTGCCAGTCGCGGCTGACGGTGTGGATGTCCTCGGCGGTGGTGACCGACCAGAAGCCGTCCTCGTCGGGCAGTTCTTCAAAGCTCTGCGTCCAGTGCACCGGACACTTGCTGCGCATCTCCTTGAAGGCCTCCAGCGGCGGCCCGTCGAGCCACAGCTCGCGCTGCGTGAGTTCCAAGCTCTCGATGTCGCGCCCGACCGTTGCCATGAGACCTCCAGTTCGCCGATGCGGAATGCGCCAGGATCATACTGGCCGCGCAGCCAGTTTTTCTTTATTTATGGCTTCGCGATGGTTGGCGCGCTGCTGTACGGCGCGATCGGCATGCCTGCAAGCGTCGCGTCAGGACAGCGCGCGTTCGCGCAGGCGTCGCCGCCACGAGCGCCAAGCGACGGCGACGAGCACGCCGAGCAGCGCCAGCGGCACGAGCACGGCGAGCGCGACGATGAGTGCCGCAAGCGCCACCTTGAGCACGTCGCGGGCGTCGTGCAGTGCCTTGCTCAGCGTCGATTCGCTGGCGACGACGTGCGTGTCGCCGAGCACGGTCACTTCCACGGCCGAGTTGTTGGCGCGCGTGGCGACCGACTGGAATGCCGCACGCGCTTGCACGATCGCACCGCCGGCGAGCGATAGACGCGCGCGCAAGCTTTCGATCTGCCCTTGCGTGCTCGCTTTGGACAGCGCACGCAGCAGCGCCTGGCGCGCGGCCACGGCGTCGGCGAGCTTCGTGCGCGCGGCTCCGTAGACGTCTGTGATGTCCTGCAGAGACTGGCTCTGCGCGCGCGTCGGCGCGAGCCGCGCAAGCTCCGCGAGCGCTGCCGACAGGCGTGCGCTGGGCAGGCTCAGCTGCAGATTCGCTTCGCCGCCCGCTCCATGCTGCAAGTGGACCTGCGAGCTCTGCACAAAGCCGCCGTCGCGCGCGGCCAGTAGCGCGACCTGGTCGGCGACCGACTGCACTCCTTCGGGCTTCGGCGCGAGTGTGATCGAGGCGGCGCGCTGTTGGACGCGGGGGGGCGAGGATGCGCCGGCAGTCGACGGGGGGGCAGCAGACGGCGCTTCCCCGCTCGCTGCGGCCGCAGACGAGTACGTCTTTGCCTGGGATTTGACCGGACGATCAGCGGGGACGACGGCGTCCACGCTCCCTCTCGCCACGGCCGACGACGGCCTCGATTCAGGCGCTCGCCAGGGAGCGGCGATCGCCAGCGCGATGACCGCCGCCAGCGCGCAGACGCCCGCCAACGAGATCAGGCGCGGTCGTAGGCCGGAGCCGAGCCATGCCTGAGACCGAGCGAACGCCGCACGCGGGGTCAGGTGCTTGCGAGCATCGCGGCGCGGCTCGGAGTGGCGCTGGCCGATCTGCGAGCGCCCAATGCGCTCGCGCAGCTGCTGCTCGAACTCCGGTGAGATCGGCGGCGCGAGCGAGCGCACGTCGGCGCGCAGCTCGCGCCAGTGGTCGGCGGCTTCGCCGCGGGACTCGCCGTGCAGCGCCGCGTCGATCTGAGCGGCGAGGACCCGCTCGTCGCGCTCGTCGCCGGGCTTGGGGAAGGGGATGATCTTCATGCGACCTCCTGGCGCGCGAGCTCGGCGCATGTATCGCGCAGGCTGATGAGCGCCCGGTGTACGCGCGTGCCGGCATTGGACTCGCTGATTCCGAGCACGCGCGCGAGCTCGCCGTTGGTCAGCTGTCCGTGGAACTTCAGCAGCACGACCTCGCGTTCGCGCGGCGACAGCTCCAGCAGCGCCGCCCGAACGGTCGCGCGCCGCTCGACATGCTCGATCGCCTGCGAAGGCTCGCCGGCATCGACCGGTTCGGCGGTGTGAAGATCGAGGGACTGGCGACGGCGACGGCGCAGCTCGTCCAGTGCGGCATTGCGTGCGATCGCGAACAGCCAGGCCCGTGGAGTTCCGCGCGAACGATCCAGGCGTGCGCGCGAGCGATACAACCGCTCGAATGCAAGCGCTGTCACGTCCTCGGCGCCGGCACGATCACCGAGCAGCGAGATCGCGTACCCGTGCACGTCGGGCGCGCACTCGCGGAACAGCAGCTCGAAAGCCGACCGGTCGAACGACTCCCGCGTGGCCGGCGCCGGGCACTGCTCGGTTGACGTCCGCTGGCTGCTCACTACTTCAACTACGCGCGAGGTCGCCCACTCGTCACACCGGCCTCTAGAAGCGCTCGAGCACGCGCCCGATCGCGGTCGTGCCGAACTCCACGGCGTCCGCCGGCAGCCGCTCGTCGGCGGCGTGGATCAACTGCATGAACGGCAGCTCCGGCGGCAGCTGCATCGGCAGGAAGCCGTACGTCTGGATTCCGAGCTTGGAGAAGAAGCGCCCGTCGGTCACACCAGGCAGCAGCATCGGAATGGCTTTGGCCGCCGGGTCGAGCTCGCGCAACGCTCCGGCGAGCGTGTCGAACAGCGCGAGGTCGGGCTCGCCGGCCACGGCGTCGTGGCGGCCGATCTCGAAGTCCATGTCCACACCCGTCAGCGCGCGCAGCTCGGCGAACAGCTGCTCGGGCGCCGACCCCGGCAGCAGGCGGCCGTCGAGTGACAGCGTGATCGTGTCGGGGATCACGTTGACCTTGTCGCCGCCGTCGACGATCGTCGCGCTGACGGTGTTGTGCAGCAGCGGGTCGAAGATCCGCCCACGCTCGCCGAAGACGTCGAGCAGGCGGTCGGTGAGCCTCGGTACGAGCAGGCCCTTCAGCGGCACGGCGAGCGTCGCCGGCACATCGGCGGCGATCGCCTCGACCATCGAGCGCGCGACCGGCGTGACGTGAACGGGCAGACGGCGGCGGTCGAGCGCGTGCAGCAGCCGGCCGAGCTTGCCCATCGCCCCGCCGCGAATCGGCATCGAGCCGTGTCCGCCGGGACCGCGCAGCGTGGCGCGCGTCCAGCAGACCTGCTTCTCGGCGACCATGATCGGGTAGAAGCGCCGGCCGGCGACGTCCATCGTGAAGCCGCCGAACTCGCCGATCGAGTAGCGCACACCGTCGAACAGCTCTGGGTGCTCGCGCACGACGAACTCCGCGCCGAGCGGACTGCCGGCCTCCTCGTCGGCCAGCACGCAGAGGATCACGTCGCCGGGCGGCTGCACGCCGGTCGCCTTCGCACGCATGAACGCCGCGAGCATCATCGCCACGCCGCCCTTCATGTCCAGCGCGCCGCGCCCCCACACATAGCCGTCGGCGAGGTCGCCGGCGAACGGCTCGTGCTGCCACTCGCCGCGCGCGGCCACCACGTCGACATGTCCCTGCAGCAGCAGCGGCGGGCTCTCGCCGCGCCCGGGCAGCCGCGCGATCAGGTTGGGCCGCTCGGGCTCCTGCGCGACGATGCGCACCTCACAGCCGAGCTCCTCCAGCAGCGCCTTGATCCACGCGATGCACTCGCGCTCGCCCCCCGGCGGGTTGCTCGTGTCGAAGCGCAGCAGCTGGCGCAGCAGCTCGACCGGGCGATCCTGGAGGGCGTCTGACGGCACGACGACAGTCTCGCCGAATTCGCTTACCATCAACGCCATGGTGGAAGCCGCCACCGCGAACAACGAGGCGATCGAGGCGTGGGACGGCCCGCTGTATGACCGCTTCGTGCAGTTTCGCCACCTGCTTGCGACGGGTCTCGGCGTCCACGGCGACGAAGGGCTGCGCGTGCTCGCGCCACGTGCCGGCGAGCGCGCGCTGGACGTGGGCTGTGGCTTCGGCGACACCGCACAGCAGCTCGCCGAGCTGGTCGGAGCAGACGGCAGCGTGCTCGGTGTCGACGCCTCCGCGCGGTTCATCGAGACCGCTCGGCGAGAGGCCGCGCAGGCCGGCGTCGGCAACGCTCGCTTCGCGGTCGCCGACGTCGAGGCAAGCGCCTTCGAGGAGTCCTTCGACGTGGCCTTCTCGCGCATGGGCACGATGTTCTTCGCCAACCCCGTCGCCGCCCTGCGCAACATCCGCCAGGCGCTCGTGCCGGGCGGGCGGCTGGCGATGGTCGTGTGGCGCTCGAAGCTCGAGAACGAGTGCTTCTACCGCGCCCAGCTGATCACCGAGCGGTTCGTCACCAAGCCCGACGAATACGACGAGCCGACATGCGGCCCGGGGCCGTTCTCGATGGCCAACGCCGACACGACGAGCGCCATCATGCTCAGCGCCGGCTTCGAGAACGTCGCGCTGCAGCGCTGCGACCTGCCGGTGCAGGTCGGCGTCGACCTCGACGAGGCCGTGCAGTTCGTCATGAGCATCGGGCCGGCCGGCGAGATCCTGCGCCTGGCGGGAGACAGCGCGGCGCACGTGCACGAGCCGGTCGCCGCGGCGCTGCGGGCGGGCATGGCCGAGTGGGTCACGCCCCAAGGCGTCTACGCGCCGGCGTCCACCTGGATCGTCACCGCGCGCGCTCCGCTTCGGTAGCGGGCCCGGTTTGTACGATGCCCCGATGCGACGGGGGCGCAACTCGGCGGTCGCCGCGCTGCTCGCGGCCGGGTTCATCGTTGCGGCCGTGTCGGGCGGCGGCTCGGCGGCCACCGGCGCAGCGGCGACGACAAGCGCGCCGGCGAGGACAGGCCCCCCGGCGAGGACGGCGCGCGCGGCCGACTGCCACACGCACGTGCCGCCGGTCATCCACGACGGCTTTCCCGAGCCGCCGGCGCGCTACAGCCGAAACGGCGTGCTCGACACCACGCTGCGCGCGTCGCTGGGCAAGGTGCCGATCGACGGCCGTCGTGTGACGGCGCTGAACTACGACGGCAGCTTCCCGGGCCCGACGCTCGTGATCTGCGCGGGCGACACGCTCCACGTGCACCTGCGTAACGACACGAGCGAACCGACGAACCTGCACACGCACGGCTTCCACGTCTCTCCAAAAGCCAACCACGACAACGTCTTCGTGCGCGTCGATCCGGGGCGCACGTTCGACTACGAATACAACATCCCGCGCGACATGCCGGCGGGCTCCTACTGGTACCACCCGCACCTGCACATGTTCGTCGAGCCGCAGGTCTTCGCCGGCCTGGCGGGGGCGATCGTGCAGGAGGGCGGCCTGGACACGCTGCCGGCGCTGCGCCACGTACCGCAGCGCTGGATCGTCATTCAGAACAGCGAAATCAAGCGCGACAGGATCGTGCCGGTCGCCGACGCCACCGAATCTGGCGCGAAGCTATACGTCAACGGCGCGCGCGACCCGACGGCGAGGATCCGCCCCGGGCAGCTGCAGCGCTGGCGCATCTTCAACGCCGACGCCGACCGTTTCGTCGTGCTGCGCCTACCGCACGGCCAGCGCTTCGAGCTGCTCGCGCAGGACGGCCACACGCTGGCGCGAGCACGCAGCGTCAGCACGCTGCCGATGGCGCCGGGGTCGCGGCGTGAGGTGCTCGTGCGCGGCGGTCGCCCGGGCGAGTATCCGCTCAAGGCGATCCCCTTCGCGCAGTTCCCCGGCGGCGACAAGCAGGTCAACGGCGGCCCGGTGCCCAACGAAACCGTGCTCACGCTGCGCTCGGCGGGTGCGAGGCAGCACGCGAGCTTCCCGGCGCGCACCGCGCTGAGCCGTCCGCTCGACCTGCGCCGCAAGCCCATCGACCGCCGGCGCACGATCGTCTTCGGCGAAATGACCGAACCGTCGGGGAAGACCAACTTCACGCTCAATGGCATGACGTTCGACGCGGCACGAACCGACGTGACGATGAAGCTCGGCTCGGTCGAGCAGTGGACGCTCGTCAACGAAAACGTCGAATGGCACACCTTCCACATCCACATCAACGATTTTCAGGTCGTCAGCGTCGCCGGCAAGCCCGTGCCGTACGTCGACCACCAGGACAACGTCGCGCTGCCGCCGCATTCGCGGACGGTCATCCTGATGGCACCGACCGACTTCACCGGCAAGTTCGTCTTTCACTGCCACGTCACCCTGCACGAGGATCGCGGCATGATGGCGACCGTGCAGGTGGTGGGCGAACCGACGGCCGCGCAGGCACGGCGCTCGGTCGTGCGCGACGGCGGCCTGGCGATCAGCTCGGCGGCCTACCGCTCACGCACCCCTCCCGCGGCCGTCAGGTCGCTGCTGTTCTTCTGCCACGCGCTCGGCATCGCGCCGGCTCGCTGGCGAACTTAGTTGCGAGCGCCGCCGCTA
The DNA here is from genome assembly GCA_035995645.1 of Solirubrobacteraceae bacterium. Taxonomy (GTDB): domain Bacteria; phylum Actinomycetota; class Thermoleophilia; order Solirubrobacterales; family Solirubrobacteraceae; genus Palsa-744. Next base: position 100,804 of record DASYKG010000006.1, on the reverse strand, counting down.
TGCCGGCGGGCGCACGGGCTTGCTCGTCAGCGGCGCTTCGCCCGCCGCGCCCTGCACGACCACGCGCAGCCGGCGGTGGACGCTCGCGTCGAGGCTGAACGTCGCCTTGCCGGTGGAGCTAAGCCGCGCGCGCAACGATGTCGTCCAGGAAGCGCCCTTCGGCGACTGCAGCTGCAGCAGCGCCCTGGCCCCCGGCCGCGCGGCCTGCACGCGCACGAGCGTCATGCTCGCGTGCGCTGCGGGCCTCTTGGACAGCTGCACGATCACCGCGTCCAGCGAGCTGCCCGCGGGGAAGCCCGGCGGCAGCGCGGCCAGCACGACGACCTTGCCGTGCATCGTCGGATGGATCGTGCACGAATAGGAGTATGTGCCGGGCGCGGAGAACGTGTAGGAGAACGTGGTTCCCGTTTGCAGCGCGCCGGAATCGAACTGCCCGGCGTCGGCCGTGACGGTGTGCGGCCCGAGGCCGGAGTTGCGCCAAGTCACCGGCTGGCCCGCCAGCACCGTCAGCCCGGCGGGCTGGTAGGCGCGGTAGACGATCGACACGTTCGCGTCCGTCGCCGCCGTGCCTCCCGACGCCAGGCCCAGCAGCGCCACCGTGGTCAGCAGCGCCGCCGCCACCGCCACGAGCGCAGTTCGCATCGCCGCGAGAGTCTTTGACAAGTCGTCCACGCCGGCGCAGAGTAGCGAACGGCCTGCGCGCGACTGGATCGACAACGCCGTGCTCTGCGATGATTTGTGGCCTTGGAGGGGCAGGAGATCGCCCTGGGTTGTCGCGCCTCGGTGTAGCGCCGCGTTGCTCAGGGGTGGCGCGGCACCCCTGCACTCAGCGTGGGCCGGCGGGCGGGGGAATGCCGAGCTGCTTGCAGATCTTGCGCGCGAGCGGCCAGGCGATCTCGCGGTGGCGCGGTAGCGCCGTGGAGCGCTCGGGATCAAACCCTCAATAGCTGTGTCTGCCGCCCTCGCACAGCGGCCCCGCACCGTGCTCGCGAAGGTGGCGCTCCAGATCGCGGCGCTTCACGCCGCGATCGTCAGCTCAAGCGGCTCACTGTCGGAGGCCGGCTCTGAGAGCGCGTGCTCGCCGAAGCGCAGCGCGAGGATGCCATGCAGCGCGTCGATCACGTTCTCGCGCGCCTGTCGGCGGCTGCGGCCCTGGCTGTGCGCGCCGGGAACCTCCGGGATCGACGCGACGATCCAGCCATCGCCGCCATCCTCATAGACGATCGTCAAGCTCAGCGTCTCGCTCACGCCCAACACGGTAGCCCCTGCGCCCGCCGAACGCCAAACGCCGCGTAGGATCATCGTGGTGAGATCAGCACTCGCAGCGACGGTGGGGCTTGCACTGCTCGTCCTGATCGCAGCGTGCGGGGGCTCGGGCGCGACCGTGCGCGTCGGCACGACGGCAAGCCGCGACCAGCTCGCGCTGGCGAGGGCGAGTCCGACTGCGACCACGCCGGGTGGCGCGACGGCCACCGCGCCGGTATCGACTGCGGCGACGACTGCGGCGACGACCCCCGCCCCGGCGCGGCCGAGCACGGCCACGCCCACCCTGCGCCCGCCGATCCACGAGCTGCCGATCCCCTTCAGTCGCGCGCGCAAGCAGGAGATGGCGGCGTACTCGCTGCGCCACTACGGCGAAGACACGTACGTGCTGAGCCACCCGAAGGTGATCGTCGAGCACTACACCGAGACGGCGACGGCGCAGGAGGCCTACAACACCTTCGCTGCAGACGTGCCCGACAGCGAGTTCCACGAGCTGCCGAACACGTGCGCGCACTTTCTCGTGGAGCGCAGCGGCCGGATCGACCAGCTCGTGCCGCTGAGCGTGCGCTGCCGCCACACGACGGGCCTGAACTGGACGGCTATCGGGATCGAGAACGTCGGGCTGTCCGACGGGGAAATCCTCGGCGATCGCGCGCAGATCGCGGCTTCGCTGGCGCTGACGCGCTGGCTTCGCTGCACGTACGGGATCGCGCTGAAGAACGTGATCGGCCACAACGAGAGCCTCTCCTCCCCGTATCACCGCGATCTCGTGCCGGCCTTCCAGCACCAGACGCACTCGGACTTCAACCACGCCGACATGCACGTCTACCGCACGCGGCTCGCGCGCCTGGCATGTCCCGCTGGTAGCTTCGCCGGATCCGCGGAACACGGCACGGGAGGCATGTGATGGTGAAGGAGTTCAAGGCGTTTCTGCTGCGCGGCAACGTCGTCGACCTGGCCGTCGGCATCGTCATCGGCGCAGCGTTCGGGGCGGTCGTGACGGCGCTCGTACGCGATCTGCTGACGCCGATCGTGGCGGCGATCATCGGCAAGCCGGACTTCTCCAACCTGTTGTTCACGATCAACGGAAGCACGTTTCACTACGGCGACTTCATCAACGTGCTGATCGCCTTCGTGTCGATCGCCGCGGCGATCTTCTTCTTCGTCGTCAAGCCGGTCAACGCCCTGATGGCGCGACGCAAGACGGGCGTCGACGTGGAGTCCGAGACGCGCCCGTGCGGCGAGTGCCTGTCGGAGATCCCGCGCCAGGCGCGCAGGTGCGCCTTCTGCGCCTCGCCGCAGCCTGGCGTCGGCTGAGCCGCGCACGGGCGCGCCGGCGCTTGGCGAGCGCGACGGCGCGGGGAACGCGGCGCCCCGGCCAGCGCCCCTCGCACGCCCGCGATCTTGCAGCGGGGGGTGAAATTTGGAGGACGTGGTAGTAAATAGCCATGCCCCGCTCGATCTGGACAGGCGCGATCAGCTTCGGCCTGGTCACGGTGCCGGTCAAGCTGTACAGCGCAGTCAACCGCAAGACGGTCCGCTTCCACCAGCTGTCGGCGAAGAGCGGCGTGCGCATCGCGCAGAAGCGCGTGGACCCGCAGTCGGGCGACGAGGTTGCCTACGAGGACATCGTCAAGGGCTACGAGCTGGCGCCGGACCGCTACGTGGTGGTCGAGCCGTCGGAGCTGGACACGCTGCAGCCGAAGAAGACGAAGACGATCGAGATCGAGGACTTCGTGGAGCTCGCGCAGATCGACCCGATCTACTACGACCACCCCTACTACCTGGCCCCGGGACCTGGGGGCGCCAAGCCCTACCGGCTGCTGCTGGAGGCGATGGCCGAGACGGAGAAGGTGGCGATCGCGCGCGTGGTGATCCGCTCGAAGGAGCAGCTGGTGGCGATCCGCGCGATGGGCAACGTGCTGGAGATGGCGACGATGCTGTTCGCCGACGAAATCCTGCCGCCGGACCGGCTGGAGGAGCTGCCGGATCCCAAGGAGGTCAAGACGACCAAGCGCGAAGTGGAGATCGCCAAGCAGCTGATCGGCTCGCTGGCGGGAGACTTCGAACCGGATAAGTACCGCGACACCTACCGCGAGGACGTGCTGGCGCTGATCGAGCGAAAGGCCGAGGGCAAGGAGATCGCCGTGCAGCCGGAAGCCGAGGAGCTGCCGGCGCCGGCGCCCGACCTGATGACCGCGCTGAAGGCGAGCCTCGACGCCGTGCGCGAACGCACCGGCGCGGACGGCGCCGGCAATCGCGCGCCGGCGAAGAAACGCAAACCGGCGGCCAAGAAAGCGGCGAAGAAACCGGCCGCCGCGAAATCCGCGGCGAAGAAGCCGGCGGCGAAAAAAGCGCCCGCCAAACGCGCCACCGCCAAACGGTAGGTGTCGCCCCGCCGCGCGAGCAAGCAGGCCGCGGGCGCAAGCGCCAAGGCAAAGGGCGCCGACGACGATGCGCGCGCGGGGCAGCTGAGGGACTACCGCGCCAAACGCGACTTCGCGGCGACGCCGGAGCCGGGCGAGCCGCCCGCCGGCGACGCTCGCAAGCGCAAACGTCCGCGCAGGCGCGCCACGCACGCGCCGCGCTTTGTCATCCACGAGCACTCGGCGACGCGCCTGCATTGGGACCTGCGCCTGGAGCGCGACGGCGTGCTGGCCTCCTGGGCTGTGCCGAAGGGGCTGCCGCAGGCGCCGGGGGAAAACCATCTGGCGGTGTGGACGGAGGACCACCCGCTGGAGTACGTGGACTTCCACGGCGAGATCCCCAAGGGGCAGTACGGCGCGGGGACGATGACGATCTGGGACGAGGGCACCTACGACGTGCTCAAGTGGGAGCCTCGCAAGATCGAGGTGGCGCTGCACGGCGAGCGCGTGGACGCGCGCTATGCGCTGTTTGCGATCTCGCAGCGCGACCGCTCGGAGATCGGCCGGCCGAAGGAGTGGATGATCCACCGCATGGACCCGCCGGCGGACGCGGCGCGCGAGCCGATGCCCGAGCACGTCAAGCCGATGCTCGCGCGCGCCGGCTCGCTGCCCGCCGACGAGCGCGGCTGGGCGTTTGAGATCAAGTGGGACGGCGTGCGCGCGATCGCCTACTCGCAACCCGGGGAGCTGCGGCTGGAGAGCCGCAACCTGAAAGAGATCACGGGTCAGTATCCGGAGCTGAACCGCCTCAACCGCGCGCTGAGCTCCCACGAAGCGATCCTCGACGGCGAGATCGTGGCCTTCGACGAGCGCGGGCGCCCGAGCTTCGAGATGCTGCAGCGGCGAATGCACGTGAGCTCGCCCGCGCAGGTCAAACGCCTGGCGAAGTCCTCGCCGGTGACGTACATGGCCTTCGACCTGTTGTGGCTGGACGGCCACTCGCTGATGGATCTGCCATACCAACAGCGCCGCGAGCTGCTGACGGCGCTGTCGCTGAGCGGCGAGGCGTGGCAGACGCCCGAGCCGCTGGAGGGCAAGGGCAGCGACGTGCTGAAGACGACGGCCGAGCAGGGCCTGGAGGGAGTGGTGGCCAAGCGCCTCGACTCGCCGTATCAGCCGGGCGCGCGCTCGACGAGCTGGGTGAAGGTGAAGAACTTCGGCCGTCAGGAGGTGGTGATCGGCGGCTGGCTGCCCGGCGAGGGAAGGCGCAAGGGGCGCATCGGCGCGCTGCTCGTCGGCGTATACGACGCCGACGGCTCGTTTCGCTATTGCGGGCGCGTCGGCACGGGCTTCTCCGAGTCAGAGCTCGACCGCCTGGCGAAGCTGCTCGCGCCGCTGGAGCGCGAGGACTCACCGTTCACGGCGGGTGAGAAACCGCCGCGCGGCGCGGTGTTCTGCGAGCCGAAGCTCGTGGCGGAGATCGAGTTCGGCGAGTGGACGGCGCGCGGCATCCTGCGCCACCCCTCCTACAAGGGCCTGCGCGACGACAAGCCGCCGACGGAGGTCGTGCGCGAGGACGGGCCGACGACCGCTGCGAGCGAGCCGCGCAAGACGCCCGTGCAGGCCGGCGAGCACGAGCAGGCGGACGCGCTGGTGATCCGCGAGGAGGGCGCTAACAAGGCGACGACGACCGTCGAAGGCCGCGAGCTGAAACTGTCCAACCTCGACAAGCCGATGTATCCGCAGGCCGGGTTTCGCAAGCGCGACGTGATCGATTTCTATGCCGCTGTCGCGGGATCGATGCTCGCGCACCTGCAGGGACGGGCGCTGACGGTCAAGCGCTGGCCGGACGGCGTCGACGGGCAGTCGTTCTTTCAGAAGCAGGCGCCGGCGCATCGCCCGGAGTGGGTCAGGACGGTGACGCTGGCGAGCGAGAAGAAGCCGATCGACTACCTGCTGGCGGAGGATCGCGCGACGCTGGTGTGGCTGGCGAACCTGGCGGCGATCGAACTGCACACGCCGCTCGCGCGCGCGGACTCGACCGAGCGCCCGACGACGCTCGTGTTCGACCTCGACCCGGGGCCGCCGGCGACGGTGCTCGACTGCTGCCGCGTGGCGCTGGCGCTGAACGGCATGTTCGAGAACCTCGGGCTGCGGAGCTTCGCCAAGACGTCCGGGAAAAAGGGGCTGCAGCTGTACGTGCCGCTGAACTCCCCCGACGTCTCCTTCGCGCAGACCAAGCCGTTTGCCAAGGCCGTCGCGGAGTTGATGGAGCAGGCCGAACCGCAGACGGTGGTCTCGCGCATGACCAAGGCGCGGCGCACGGGCAAGGTGCTGATCGACTGGAGCCAGAACGACTCGGCCAAGACGACCGTGTGCGTGTACTCGCTGCGCGCGGCCGAGCGACCGACGGTGTCGACGCCTGTGGAATGGGAGGAGGTCCGCGCGGCGCTCGACTCGGGCGACCCGGCGGCGCTTGCGTTCGAAGCCGGACAGGTGCTGCAGCGATTGAGCGAGCGTGGCGACCTGTTCGCGCCGGTGCTGTCGCTCGTGCAGCGGCTGCCGGCGATGTGAGCGCTCAGGCGATCGGGCCGGTCAGCTGGCGCTCGTAGGGCCCGTGGCCGGTCAGGCACGTCGCGCCGCAGAGTGCGGCCAGCGCGAGCGCGTCGGGCACGCTCATGCGGGCGCCGAGCCCGTATGTGAGCCCGGCGGCGAAGGAGTCGCCGCAGCCGTAGGAGTCGACCGGCTCGCCCGGCGGCGGCACGGCCGCCCAGCGCCCGGAGCGACCGTCGCGCATGCGGTAGCTGCCGCCGCGCTCGCCTTCGGTAAGCACGACCAGGTCGGCCTCTGCCTCGGCTCGCTTGGCCGCGCGCAGCTCGACCTCGTCCTTCTTTGAGAGCACGAGCGCGTCGATCGGCACGCCGTGCCCCAGCGCGTCCTGCGCGCGCGGGTTTGCCACGAGCACGCGCGCGGCGCGTGCGGCGCGCAGCGCGCCCACGTCGCCGGCGGTGAAGTACACGGCGTCCATCTCGGCCAACCGCGCCCACGTCAGCGCCTGGTCGGCGGCGGTCGGCTCCAGGCGCTCGCCGAACGTCGTGATCGTGCGCTCGCGATCGTCGTCGACGAGCGTCACCGCGCCGCGCGTCCTGCGATCGCGCTCGGCGGCGCCCACGAGCACGCCGAGCTCGCGCAGGCGCCGCGGCACGAGCCGACCGCGCTCGTCGTCGCCGAGCGCGGTGAGGAAAAGCGACTCGCCGGCCAGGCGAGCGAGCTGCACGGCGACGACCGCCCCGCCCCCCGCGGGCTCCTCGAAGGGATCGCTCGCGTGCATCACCTCGCCGGCGAGCGGCACGTGCGGGACGTGGGCGAATTGCACCCACTCGACGTGTCCGACGACGGCGACCTTCGCTGCTGTGCGCGCCACGCGCGCCAGTGTCACACACTCACGCGCCTGCGCGGCGGCCGGATGTGACGAGCGAATAGGATCCGCCGATGCCGCAACCGCTGCTCGTGGACGAGCCCGCGCCGCACGTCAGACAGCTGACGCTCAACCGCCCCGAGCAGCTGAACGCGATGACCTCGCAGCTGTGCGAGGAGCTGCATGTGCAGTTGCGCGCGATCGCCGGCGAACGGGCCTGTCGCGCGGTGATCGTAACGGGCGCCGGGCGCGGGTTCTGCGCGGGCCTTGACCTGCACGGCTACGGGGCGGCGCCGGACAACGACGGCAGCGACGAGCCGCGCAACCGTCTGGCCAACCAGGAGCACATGTCGCGCCTGATCCTCGCGCTGCGAGCGCTGCCGCAGCCGGTGATCGCAGCCGTCAACGGCCCGGCGGCCGGCTTCGGGCTCGCGCTGGCGCTCGGCTGCGACATCCGCTACGCGGCGAGCGAGGCGGTGTTCCGCGCGGCGTTCATCAACATCGGCGTGTCCAACTGCGACATGGGCGTCAGCTGGCTGCTGCCGCGCCTGATCGGCGCCTCGCGCTCGCACGAGCTGATGCTCACGGGGCGCCGCGTGGACGCCGAGGAGGCGGCGCGGATCGGGCTCGTCGCCGACGTCGTCGAGCAGCCGCGCCTGCTCGAACGGGCATTGGAGTGCGCCGAGCAGGTCGCCGCGCTGGCGCCGTGGGGCGTACGCCTCACCAAGCAGGGCATGTGGAGCGCGCTGGAGATCCCCTCCGAGCGCGCGGCGATCGAGTACGAGGACCGCCAGCAGATCATGGCGACCTTCAGCGGCGCAGTGCCGGAGGCGATCGACGCGTTTCTGCAGAAGCGCCCGGCGGACTTCGTCGACTGACGATGAGCGACCTGAGCGAGAGGCCGTTGCGCCGCGCGAACGTGCTGAGCGACGACTTCGAGTACGACGAGACAGACCCCGAGGGCTACCGGGCAGGCGTCGCCCCGGTCGGCAAGACGGCGGGCGGCGAGGATCTCGCGGTCAAGTCCTTCGAGATCCCTTCCGGGGAGAGCGTGTGCCCGTATCACTACGAGTACGAGGAGGAGTGGCTGTTGGTGCTCGACGGCGACGTCGTCGTGCGCACTCCCGACGGCGAGCATGATCTGCACCGCGGCGACCTCGTGCGCTTCGCCCCCGGCCCGCGCGGCGCGCACAAGGTGACCAACCGCCGCGAGCACACGGCGCGGATCGTGATGTTCTCCAGCGCGCGCGAGCCGGCGGTCGCGGTCTATCCCGACAGCGACAAGATCGGCGTGTGGCCGGGCAACGACGCCGACCGCGTGATGCTGCACCGTGCGGACGGCGAAGTCGAGTACTACGACGGCGAGCGCTAGGCGAGCGCGCCGTCGTCGCCGCCTGAACAGCTTCCCCAGCAGCGCCACGACCGGCCCGGCCGGGCCACCTGCGTCAAGCTGGACAGATGAGCAATCTCGCCGACCAGCTGCGTGTGCTGCGCCACCGCGACTTCCGCTACCTGTGGTTCGCGCAGTCCGCCAGCGTGATCGGCGACTGCATCGTGATCGTCGCGCTGGCGCTGTTCGTGATCGAACTCACGGGCAGCGCGACGGACCTCGGGCTGGTGTTCGCAGCCGCGAGCCTGCCGCTGGTCGCCTTTCTGCTGATCGGCGGCGTGTGGGCCGATCGCCTGCCCCGCCACCGCGTGATGGTCGTCACCGATCTCGTGCGCTTCTCGCTGCACGCGCTGCTCGCCGCGCTGATCTTCGCCGGCGTCGTGCGCATCTGGGAGCTGATCGCGATCGAGGCGCTGTTCGGCACGGCCGAGGCCTTCTTTCGCCCGGCGGCGAACGGCCTGCTGCCGCAGACGGTGCCCGAGGAGGAGATCCAGCAGGCCAACGGCCTGAGCACGCTCTCCAACAACATCGGCGAGTTCGCCGGGCCGGCGCTGGCGACGGCGCTCGTGCTGGGGCTGGGCGCGGGCTGGGCGTTCGCGCTGGACGCCGCGACGTTCCTGCTCAGCGCCGCGCTGCTCACGCGCGTGCGCCCGCGCCGGCGTGAGCTTGCGCAGGCCGGCGGGGGTGGCGAGGGGCGCGTCAGCATGTGGGCGGAGGTCCGCGAGGGCTTTGCCGAGGTGCGCTCGCGCAGCTGGGTGTGGGCGACGCTCGCGGCGTTCTGCGCAGCGCTGTTCACCGGCCTGGCCCCGTGGTTCGTGCTCGGCCCGGTCGTCGCTCGCGCTCAGTACGGCGACATCGGCATCTACGGTCTGGTCTCCGCCGCGCTCGGCCTCGGCACGATCGCCGGCTCACTGCTGGGGATCGGCTGGCGCCCGCGCTTTCCGATGCGCGCGGCGATGCTCGCGATCCTGCTGTGGCCAGCGGCGGCGATTCTCTACGCGGCCGGCATCACGCTGTGGGCGGTCGTCCCGGCTGTGGTGATCGGCGGCGGCGGCATCGCGCTGTTTGACGTGTGGTGGCTGACCGCGCTGGCCGAGCGGATCCCGCCGGACAAGCTCTCGCGCGTGAGCTCCTACGACTGGATGGTCTCGCTGGCGCTGCTGCCGCTCGGCTACGTGCTCGCCGGGCCGCTGGCGCACGCGCTCGGCGCCGTCGACGTGCTGCTCGGCGGCTCGGCGCTCGCCGGCCTGGCGCTGGCGCTCGGGCTGCTGCCGCGCGAAACGCGCACGTTGCGGCGCCTGAGCTCGATCGCCGGCTCGCCAAGCGCCGGCGCCCTCCCGGAGCTGCCCCGCCGCTGACGACGGCGAGCGCATAGGCTTGCGCGCGTGGACTTCCTGATCGCCCGCGACGATCTGCACAGCTGCCGCTTCGACGACGGCGAGCCTCCCGCGCTGGCGCCCGGCCAGGCGCTGTTGCGCGTCGAGCGCTTCGGCCTGACGTCGAACAACATCACCTACGCGACGTTTGGCGAGGCGATGTCCTACTGGAGCTTCTTTCCCGCCCCGCATGGCTGGGGACGAATGCCGGTGTGGGGCTTTGCCGAGGTCTCAGACAGCCGCATCGACGCGCTGCAGGCGGGGACGCGCGTGTACGGCTACCTGCCGCCGTCGAGCGAGCTGGTCGTGGCGCCGGAGCGGATCGGCGCGCAGGGCTTCGTCGACGCCTCGGCGCATCGGGCGAAGCTGCCGGGCGCCTACAACGGCTACGCGCGCGTGGACGCCGACCCGATCTACGACGCCGACTCAGAGCCCGAGCAGATGCTGCTGCGACCACTGTTCTTCACCTCCTATCTGATCGACGACTTCCTCGACGACGCATCGCTGTTCGGCGCGAGCTCGGCGATCCTCTCCAGCGCCTCGAGCAAGACCGCGAGCGCGCTGGCCTTTCTGCTCTCGCGCCGCGAGGGGATCGAGGTGATCGGCCTGAGCTCTCCGCGCGGCGCCGAGTTCGCCCGTGGGCTCGGCGTGTATGACTACGTCCTCACGTATGACGAGGTCGACTCGCTCGGCAGCGATCGCGCGGTCTACGTCGATATGGCCGGCGACGCGCAGGTGCGCACGGCCGTGCATGCTCGCCTCGGGCCAGCGCTCGCGCACTCAGCCGTCGTCGGGGCCACCCACCACGATCGCATGGGCGACGTCCCCGACTCACTGCCGGGCCCTCGCCCGAAGTTCTTCTTCGCGCCCGACCGCGTCGCCAAGCGCACGGCCGAGTGGGGGCGCGACGGCTTCGAGCAGCGCATCGCGGACGCGTGGCGTCCCTACCTGCAGTGGTGCGAGGGCTGGCTGCAGGTCATCGAAGGCCAGGGTCCGCAGGCGCTGCAAGCCGCCTACCTCGACCTGCTCGACGGACGCATCGACCCGGCCAAGGCGCACGTGCTCTCGCTCCCCCGCTAGCCGCCGCCGGCGCCGGCGCGGCTTCGGCGAAGCTCACGCCGCTCGAAGATCGACGCGAGCACGAGGCTCGCCTCGAACAGCAGGTACAGCGGGACGGTCTCCAGCAGCAGCGTGACCGCATCGCCGGGCAGCAACGCCGCGACCGCGCCGCAGGCGAGCAGCGCGTAGCGGCGGTTCTGGCGCAGCTGGGTCGGCGTGACGATCTCCGCACGCGTGGCGGCGAGGATTGCCACGGGGATCTGGAACACGAGTCCCATCGCCAGCAGCGTGACGGCGGCGAAGTGGTAGTACTGGTTCGCCTGCACGAGCACGTTGAACTCGCCGCTGTTGAAGTTCTGAAAGAAGCGCACGGCGGCGGGCAGCACGACGAAGTAGCCGAACAGCACGCCGGCGATGAACAGCAGCGGGATCGACATCGTCAGCGACGAGGCGACCTTCTGCTGCTTGGGGCTGAAGGCGGGAAGCAGGAAGCCGTAGAGCTGGAAGAGGATGATCGGCAGCGCGAGGATGAATGCGAAGATCAGCGCGATGCCGATCGTCGTGGTGAACGGCTCACCGATGCCGAGCGTCACCGGCTTGTTGCCTTCCGGCGCCTTTGACAGGCGCTTGATCGCCTTGTCCAGCTGCGGGCTGACGCCCGCGAGCGCCGCGCGCGTCGCCGGCGAGACGCCGCTGCCGGGCCGGTCGAGCGCGCCCGTCACGGTCTGCAGCTGCGTCGCCACAGTGCGTGCGCTCTGCTGCACCGTGTACGTCGCGCCGAGCGGCCCGTTGCCTTTCTTGACCTGCTTCTGCGTCTGCGTCGACAGGGGCTTGTTGATGATGTGCAGCAACGCGTGGTTCTGCCACATGCAAAAGCCGAACGCCACCGCGAGCGCGGCCAGGGAGATGAGCAGGCGGACGCGCAGCTCTGAGAGGTGGTCGACGACGCTCAGTCGATCCTCGTGGCCCACACGGGCGGCGGCGACAGCCATGATCTCTCCCGGACTCCGCGCGCTCGGCTAAGCGACCGGCGCGCCGGTCTCGTGGACGGCTGCCGCGACGACGGGCTCGCGGGCTGCGGCGGGCGCGGGTGCGGCGGCGCCGGGCACGGCAGCCTCTTGCGCGGCCACGAGCGGCGTGTGCGTGTGCTCGCCGCTGAGCGTGTCCTTGAAGCCGCGCATGCCGCTGCCGAGCGAGCGGCCCATCTCGGGCAGGCGCTTGGCGCCGAACACGAGCAGCAGCAAGATCAACAGAAATGCGATGTGAAGCGGATTGTCTAGACCCATTGTGTAAATCAACTCCCCAAGATTTGGATTCCCATTCCTCGCGGACGGGCTCTCATCACTGCTACGCGGCGGTGCCGGTGACAGATCACCGGCGCCGCCGCGTCACGTCGGGCGTCAGCCTGCGATGAATTTCGTTTCTGTGACTTCGTGCAGCACCTTGCTGGCCGTCCACGGCCTGTCGAAGGGACCGTCCGGCGCGATCATCGCTCCGGTCGGCGAGGCTTCGTTGAGCAGCCCGATCACGCTGGCGTGACGCGCCTCGATCGTGAGGATCGAGCCGGCCGCGACCACGTAGGCCGGGTTCTTGATGTTCAGGACCTGCCCGAGGTAGGCGTGAACACCGGTGTTCTCCAGCACTTCGGCGGTCTTCATGAACGTCGCCGTGCTCGTGTTGGCGCCGGCGAAGTTGAACTTCGGTTCCTTGGCCGCCTTGGAGCCGAGCGCCTTCTTGAGGAACTTCACGTGCGCGTTCTCGTCGGCGGTGACGGTTTTCAAGAACGCGTCCACCTGCGGCGTGAGCGACAGTTTCGCCGCCGTCGCGCCGTTGTAGAACGCAGCCTCCAGGTACTCGAGCGTCAGCGCGTAGTTGAGGATGCCGATGTCGCCCTTGCCGAACTTGGCGGGCGGGCGTCCCTTCTGTGACGCCGCGAACGCGCTCGGGGCCAGCGCCGAGATGACCGCGCCGCCGCCCATCGCTGCGCCGCCGGCCAGCCCGGCCTTCTTCAGGAAGCCCAGACGGGTGTCGCCTGCGACCTCGTGTGCGGCTTCGCGCACCGCTCCGTCGACGTCCACCTCGTGCAGATTGATCTCGTAACTCATCGGTTCTCCTTCTCGGTTGCCTGCAATCACGGCGCCGGAGGGTTGCCCTGGCTGTACCGTTGACTGCTCTGTACGGGGGGGTGAGCCATCCGGATCACAACGGCGGCGAGGATGCCGTCGGTCTCTGGCGCGGTGATCCGTACGGGCGGCTCGCGCGTAGAGTCAGTCGATGGCCCGCTTGCGGCGCACGAGCGTCGACTCCAAGGAGAAGCTCAGAAGGCTCGCCGACGAGGAGCTGATGGAGCTGGTGGCGGGCAACGACGCCGACGCGTTCGAGGTCGTGCTCGAGCGCCACGCCGATGCGGCCTTCGCGCTCGCCTACCGCATCTGCGGCAGGCGACCCGCTGCCGAGGACATCGCCCAGGAAGCCTTCCTGTCGGTGTGGCGCAGCGGCGCGCGCTATGACCGCGCCCGCGGCAGCGTGCGCACGTGGACGCTGGGAATCGTGCACAACCGCGCCGTCGACTCGCTGCGCCGCAGCAGCGTGCACGAACGCCGGCGCGTCAGCGACGAGGGCATCGAGGACACGCTGGAGGCGCCCGAGCGCACCGAGTCACAGGCCGTGGAGAAAGCAACCTCGCGCGAGATCCGCGGGGCGCTGGGCGAGCTTCCGTCAGAGCAGCGCAAGGTGATCGAGCTGGCCTACTTCGGCGGCTTCACGCACGTGGAGATCGCGTCGATGATCGGCACTCCGGTGGGCACGGTCAAGGGGCGCATGCGCCTGGGGCTGCGCAAGCTGCGCGATCGACTGCAGGACTGGGAGGCGGTGGCGCATGAGTCTGCGTGAATCGGACTTCGACTGCCCGCACCGCGCCGACGCCGCCGCGTATGTCCTCGGCGCGCTGGAGGAGGACGAGCTGCAGCGCTTTCGCGCTCACATCGACGACTGTGCGCAGTGCCGCGCCGAAGTCACCGAGCTGCAAGCGGTCGCCGACGAGCTGCCGGCAAGCGTGGCGCCGGCCGTCGCGTCCGACGCGCTGCGCCAGCGGATCCTCGCGACGGTGCGCTCGGAGGCGCAGCTGCTGAGCGCCGCCGGCCACGAGGCCGACAGGCCCGTGACATCCAAGCCCCGCTGGTACCGGCGCAACGACTTCCTGCTGGGCATCGGCGCAGCGGCGGCGGCCGGCGTGGCGGCGCTCGTCGCGGTGCTGATCGCCGTCGGCTCCTCCGGGCACGCGAACGTCACCGTGAGCGAAGGCGAAGGCCTGGGACCTGCGCGCAGCGCGCAGGTTTCGCTGCGCCAGCGCGACGGCCGTGCGGAACTCGTCGTCGCGCACATGCCCCAGCCGGCTATCGGGCGGATCTACGAGGTGTGGCTCAGCCACGGCCCGCACGACGCGCGGCCGACGAACGCGCTGTTCGGCGTAACCGGCAGCGGCAGCGGCGCCGTCGGCGTGCCCGACAACCTGCACGGCGTCAAGGAAGTGATGGTCACGAGCGAGCCGTCCGGCGGCAGCGACCACCCGACGAGCCCACCGCTGATCCGCGTCGCACTGAGCGCCTGACGCGCTCGACGTGGCGCGGGTTTGGGTGTGGTTGTAGATCGCGCCAGCGATAGCCATGGTAGCTACGCGGCCCGGGTCGTGTGTGTGCAAATAGAGCGAGCGGTAGCTATAGTATTTACATCGTATATACGATTGCTACCGCAGTACGTAAAGAGCAACACACCTCCCGCCTCCCGCACCTGCAGCATCTGCTCGCGAGCACGCGGCGGCCCCGTGCGGCTCTAACCATCGAGCCTCTAGCCGTCGCCGGCGCGCGCGTTTCGCACGAGGCGTCGCATGCCGGCGATCCAGCGTTCGGGATCGGAGCCCTTCAAGGCCATGTGCTTGGCGACCTCTGCGTGAGGGAGGATCAGCAGGCGCTCGTCGGCGATGCCCTGCACGACCGCCTCGGCCACCTCCTCGGGGTCGATCAGCCCGCCGGCCACGAGCGCGGCGGCGCCCGCGGGCTCCTCCATCGCCAGGTCGAGCATCGGCGTGCGCACGCCCTGCGGGCAGATGCACGACACGCGAATGCCGGTGTCTCCGTACTCGATCGCCAGCCACTCGGCGAGCGAAACGGCGGCGTGCTTGGTGACGCTGTAGACCAGCGAGGAGACCTGCGTGAGCAGCCCGGCCGCGGAGGCGGTGTTGATCAGATAGCCCTCGTCGCGGTCGACCATCTCGGGCAGCAGCGCACGCGCGGCCCACACGTGCGCCATCACGTTGACGTCCCACGCTTCCTGCCACGTCTCGTCGGGCGTCTCCGGGCCGCCCATGCCACCGGGGACGCCGGCGTTGGAGATGAAGATGTCGATCGGACCGTTGGCGTCGCTCGCCTGCGCGATCAGCGCCTGCACGCTGCTCTCGCTGGCGGCATCGAACTGCACGGCCAGGCCGCCGATCAGCTGCGCCACCGCCTCGGCCGCCGTCAGGTCTCGATCGGCGACGACCACGGCGCGCGCGCCCTCCGCGGCCAGGCGCCGCGCGAGCGCTCCGCCGATTCCCCCGCCGCCGCCCGTGACGACCACATGCCTTCCAGAAAGCCGCATCGCGGCGTACTCTATGCAGTCCCGGGGAAGAGGCTGGCCGTCAGAGTGTCGGCAGCGCGACGGTCAGGCCGCTGACTTCGACGCTGAAGGCGCCGTTGCTCGCGCGGTAGTACGGCGCGTCGCGGCCGAGCAGCTGCAGCTTGACGGTATCGCCGGCGGCGAATTCATAGCCGTTGCCGTGCAGCTGGAAGGTGATCGTGCCCTGCTGGTTTTCGTTCAGGCGATAGACGCCGCGGCTGATCAGACGCTGTTCGCCGCTGGGCAGCACATCCCACAGCCGCGAGACCAGCTCGCCGAACGGGCCGATCGTCTTGACGGTCGCGGTGACGGTGGGCAGGCCCATCAGCGTGAAGCCGGTGCTGGTCGTCGTGTAGTTCGCTGTGTTCGGCTCGGTTTCCGCCGTGACGGCCTTGCAGGCGTCGCTCGTGCCGGCGATCGGGTCAAACGCCGTCGCGATGCTCGGATTGCCGCCCGCGGAGGTGAGCAGCTGGGCGGCGCCGGAGCCGAAGGTGACCGTGTGCGGATGCAGCTTGGACCATTGCGCGGCGGTGAACGGACCGCCGCCGGGAGCTCCCTGCGGACACGTCTGCGTGTACGCCGTCACGCTGCGGTTCGCCGGGGCCGTGCCGGTGTGCTTCAGGCGGTATTCGAAGAAGGCCGCGCCCTGTTCCTGAAAGGCGTGGTCGGTGTTTTCCTTGTTCGAGCCACGGCTGTGCCCGAGGTCGCCCAACTGCAGCGCCGCGTAGCCTTTCAGCGCGTGGACCGCGTTGTAGATGCGCAGCGATTGCGACGGCGGGAAGAGATCGTCGGTCCAGCCGCTCTGCAGCAGCAGCGGCGCGGGTGTTCCCGCCAGCCCGTAGCCCTGGTGGTAGGTGTACAGCTGTTTGGCGATCGCTTCGTCTTCGGCGTTGGCCGGCTCGCCGGCGTTCGTCGCGGCGAACCATTTGGTCAGGTCGGCTTCCGGGTCGACGCCCGGCGGAGCGATGTAGCCGCTTGCGTTGCCCAGCGCATAGAGCCCGGAGATGTAGCTCTGTATCTCCACACCGAAGGGTTCGTAGCTCTGGGCGAACGGCGCGACTTCGCTGTCGAGGAAGCGCCCATTGGGCGTGAGCGCGTCGACCAGGTCAGACCACGGCCAGCGGGGGTACGCGGCGGCGATGCGCATCGCTTTGCCTTTCGGGCTGGTCCATGCAGCGAATTCCCCGCTCGGCAGGCGGATCTGGTTCTTCAGATACGCGAGCTCGATGCTCTGGCCGCCGCCGTAGGAGATCCCCGTCGTGCCGATCGCACCGGGCGTGGTCAGTTTTTCGTCGGCCAGCAGCCCGAGCAGGTACTGCGTGTCGCGCGCCTCGTAGCGTTGATCGGCCAGCCGCAGCCAGCCTTCTTTGCACCCGGGATCTTCGCGCGAGGACGGCGAGCCGCACGAATTGCCCCAGCCGCGCGCGGAGTAGTTGAGCACCGCGTAGCCGTGCTGCGCGTAGTAGACGTTGTTGTAGTCGAAGGTCTGATTGCCGTCGCCAGCGGGAGTGCTCGACTCGAAGCTCGTCTTGCTGCCGCCCCAGCCGTGCAGCATGACGATCGTCGGAAACGGTCCCGCGCCGGTCGCCGGCAGCGTCACGTCGGCGTCGAGCGGTACGCCGTCAAACGACGGCACGCGCTGCGCGAGCGTTTCGCCTGGACAGAAGCGCACGCCGTCCTGCGCTTTGCAGGCGTGGCCGAACGGCGCCGGTTCGCTAGCGGCTTTCACATTTGCCGCGGCGACGCCCGACCCTGCCAGCATCGCCGCGGCAAATGCCGACAGCAGCATCCCCATGAACCCCATGCGCCATCCCCTCACGTGGCATTTGCTACCCGCTGTGGCCGTTTGTAAACGCCGTGCGCCGGCAGCGGTCGACGCCCGCGAGCGGGTCAACGCGCCGCGAGCGGCGCCCGCGTTGGCGCTGGCGCGGCTAGGAAAAGTCGGTGACGCCGTACACGGGGCGCGCGACCCGAGTCAACTCCGGCGCGCCGTCTCGCGTGTGCACGGCGTAAGGCTCCTCGCGACCGTGATCGAGGATCGCCACGACGAGGTCGCCGCCGTGCGGCAGCGGGCGGCCGACCTCGATCTCGCAGTCGCTGCCCTCGAAGCGACAGTCGAGCTTGAAGATGCGCCGTGGCTTGGCCGCGCAGCCGATCGCCTCGAGCGAGCGCTCGCGCACGTCCAGATACGCCGACTCGACGTCCTCGTCGCTGTCCGCTCCGGCGAGAAAGAAGCGCGTCACCTGCGGGGAGCCTTGGCGGGCGCCTTGGCCTGCCGAGGGGGGAACCGCTTGCGCTCCTTGGCGGTGAGTTTGCGGATCTTCAGGGTGCCCTCCTTGACCTGACGCTCGATCTCCTGCAGCTTCTCTTCGCGCTTCGCCGCGGCGCGTTCGGCTTGCGTGATCATAGGCACAAGGGTAGCGCGTTCGCTGGACCGCCTGGCGCAGCGCACGTGAGAGGATGCCGCACTGGGCCGGCGCGCGAGCCGGCAGACAGCCACCGCGAACGTTCACCCACGTCAAGGAGCCCCAACATGCCCGACATCGAGTTCTCCACCAGCGCCGGCCCGACGCACGGCTATCTGGCGACGCCCGCCGGCGATCGAGGTCCGGCGGTGATCGTCCTGCAGGAGTGGTGGGGCATCGAAGAGCACATCCGCTCGGTGTGCGACCGGCTCGCGCAGGCGGGCTTCTACGCGCTCGCTCCCGACCTCTACGGCGGTGAGACAACGACCCAGCCGAGCGAGGCCGAACAGAAGATGATGGCTCTGTCGATGGACAAGGTCGAGCCGCAGATGTGCGGCGCCGCCGAGCACCTGGCGGGACTGCCTGGCGTCCAGGGGGACGGCGTCGGCGCGCTCGGCTTCTGCCTCGGCGGCGGCCTGGCCGTGTGGGCCGCGGCGACCTGCCCGAAGATCACAGCAGCCGTCACCTACTACTACGTGATGCCCCACGGCAAGCCCGACTTCGCCGCCGTCAAAGGGCCCGTGCTCGGACACTTCGGCACGGCCGACGAATTCATCCCCCACGACGATGCCAAGGCGCTGGAAACGGAGCTGCGCGACGCAGGCGTCGACGTCACCTTTCACTACTACGACGGCGCCGGTCACGCGTTCTTCAACGACACCAACCGGCTGGGCACATACGACGCCGAGGCGGCGCAGCTGTCATGGGAGCGCACCGTCAGCTTCCTGCGAAACGCCCTCGCACCGGGCTCCTGAGCCGGGGCGCAGGGGCCGCCCGTGCCCCTAGAACAGCTGCTGGTAGATCAAAAAGACGTTCAGCGCGGTGATCAGCGCGGCGAGCGCAACGCCGGCGAACGTCGTCGCGCGGCCGTTGACGTGCGCGCCCATCACGTCCTTGCGCATGGTGAGCATCACCAGCGGGATCAGCGCGAGCGGAATGCCGAAAGACAGCACGACCTGGCTGAGGATCAGCGCGTCGGTCGGGTTGACGCCGATCGCCAGCACGACGAGCGCGGGCACCATCGTCACGGCGCGGCGCAGCAGCACGGAGATGTTGAGGTTGAGAAAGCCGCTCATGACGACCTGACCGGCGTACGTGCCGACGCTCGAAGAGGAGGCGCCGGAGGCGAACAGCGCGACGGCGAAGGCGAGGGCGGCGAAGCCGCCGACCTGGTTGCCGAAGCCGTGGTAGGCCGCCTGGATCGAGTCGACTCCGGTGTGCCCGGTGGAGTGAAACAGCTTGGCGGCGACGGCGAGCATGGCCATGTTGACGAGGCCGGCGCAGGCGAGCGCGATGACGATGTCCAGGCGCTCGAAGCGCAGCACGCGCCGGCGCTCGGAGTCGTCGCGCATCGGCATGCGGTTCTTCGTCAGCGCCGAATGCAGGTAGATCGCGTGAGGCATGACGGTCGCGCCGATGATGCCGACGGCGACGTACAGCGACTGCGAGCCGCCGAGGTGCGGCACGAGCCCTGACAGCGAGCCGTGCACCGACGGGCCGATCTTCAGCGTCTCATAGAGGAAGCCAAGGAAGATGATCCCGAGCAGCGCGGTGATCGCCAGCTCGAAGCGGCGAAACCCGTGCGTCTGCAGCTCGAGGATCGCAAACGCGATGAAGCCGGTCATCACGCCGGCCCACAGCAGCGGCACGCCGAACAGCAGGTTCAGGCCGAGCGCGGCGCCGACGAACTCGGCGACGTCGGTGGACATCGCCATGAGCTCCGCCTGCAGCCACATGACCCTGCTGGCCGATCGCGGGTAGTGCTCGCGAAACAGCTCCGGGAAGGTGCGGTCGGTGGCGATGCCGACCTTCGCCGACAGGTACTGGATCAGCATCGCCATCAAATTGGCCGCGAGCACGACCCACAGCAGCAGGTAGCCGAACTTCGCCCCGCCGGAAATGTTCGTGGCGAAGTTGCCCGGATCGACGTAGGCGATCGCCGCGACGAACGCCGGGCCGAGCATCGCCAGCGTCGAGCGAAAGCGGCCCTTGGCGAGCAGCAGTTCGAGGTGGCTGGCGGCGTGCGGAACGGCCGGGTTGGCAGCCGCTGCCGCGCCGGCGGCCGCGCCTTCGAGCAGGGGACCGGGGGGCACGGGCGTCAAGCGGAGACTTCCTGACGATCGAGCTGCACGCGCATCGCGCGCGCCAGGCGCCCGCCGATCGCCTGCTCGGAGCGGCCGTCGGCGAAGCTCACGAGCAGCGGGCCGCCGAATGGCTGGCGCTCACGCACGTGCAGGCGGTCGCCGGGAGAGATGCCGCGCTCGGAGAGGTAGCGCAGCATCTGCGGATCGGCGTCTGACACGCGCACGAACACGCCCTGCTCTCCCTCCTGCAGCAGCTCCAGCGGATGCGTCTCGGGCTCGTGCAGCTCCAGCGCGGCGCTGGGGATCGGGTCGCCGTGCGGATCGAGCGTCGGGTCGCCGAGCTTGGCGGCGATCAGCTGCTCGAGATCCTCGGAGATCACGTGCTCGAGCACCTCGGCCTCGTCGTGCACGCGGTCCCACGGCATCTCCAGCGCCTCGGCGAGGAACAGCTCGATCAGGCGGTGGTGGCGGATCACCTCCAGCGCGACCTTGCGCCCGTCGTGTGTCAGGCGCACCCCCCGGTAGGGGTGGTGCTCGATCAGCTCCAGCTCGCCGAGCTTCTTGAGCATCGCCGAGACCGATCCTGGGGTGATCCCCAGACGCTCGGCGAGCGGGTTCGTCGCCACGGGCTCCTCCGTGCGCGATTCGAGCGTGAAGATCGCCTTGCAGTAGTCCTCGACGGCGGGCGAGCGCGCAGGTTCTCTTGCTGCCATGAACTAATCTTATGGCATCCCAAACTCTTCGTCAAGGGGCACCTGGACTTCCTTGCCGCTGCGGTTTAGTAAAGGATGCACCGCGGATGGACCGCGATTACGAGCTGCAGACGCATCGCGCCGAGGACCGCCACTGGTGGTATCGCGGGCGGCGCAGCGTGCTCGAGCGCGTGATCGACGACCTGCGCCTGCCGGCGCGTGCGCGCATCCTCGACGCGGGCTGCGGCAGCGGGCGCAACATGGTCGAGTTCGCCCGCCACGGCACGGTGACGGGGATCGAGCTGTCGCACACGAGCGTGTGCCTGGCGCGCGAGCGCGAAGCGGGCGAGGTGGTCGAAGGCTCGGTCCTCGACATGCCCTTCGAGCCCGACGCGTTCGAGCTGGCGGCGTCGCTGGACGTGATCGAGCACCTGCAGGACGACCTGCAGGCGCTGCGCGAGCTGCGCCGCGTGGTCGCGCCGGGCGGCACGCTGCTGGTCACCGTTCCGGCTTATCAGTGGCTGTGGAGCGGCCACGACGAGATCAACCACCACCACCGCCGCTACACGCGACGCTCGCTGCAGCGCGTCGGCGAACAGGCCGGCTGGCAGCAGGTGCGCACGACGTACTTCAACTCGCTGCTGCTGCCCGCCGCGATCCTGCTGCGCGTGCTCGACCGCTTCAGCCGCAAGACGACCGAGTCCAGCCTCGACCTGTGGGTCCCCCCCGCGCCGGTCAACTGGCTGCTGGAGCGCCCGTTGGCGCTCGAGTCAGCGCTGATCGGCCGCGGCGGACGCATCCCCGCGGGACTGTCGCTGCTCGCCGTGTTCCGCTGAGCGCACGCCTCCCCTCCCCTAAAGATAAATCCGTTTATGAGCCCCTTCGGGGCAGGATGCGTACGTGCCGGCGGACGACGCGGCGCGTCACAGATCCGCGTCGGTGGCGGCGACGGGGGCATGCATGCGGAAGGTCCACGCGCGATTTACGAGGAAGGTGATCACGGTGACGATGCCCGTCGCGAAGGCTTGCCCGAGCAGCTTCTCGATGCCGGCGCCCTCGACGAACAGGTACAGCAGTCCGAGGTTGAGCGCGAGCCCGCAGCCTTGCACGATGCCCCAGCGCACCGGCGTCAGCGAGTCGCCGACGTGGCCCGCGAACGTCCAGCGACGGTTGAGCAGGAAGCCGTTGACGGCGCCAACGACGAAGCCGATCGCCGACGCGGCGATGTACCACACGCCGAACACCTTCAGCAGCACCGTGTAGATCGCGAAGGCGAGCAGCGTGTTCGACACGCCGACGATGCCGAACTTGAGGAACTGCACGAGCATGGGCGCGTTCAAGCGCGCCAGCGGTCCCGGTAGGCTGATGGATGTTCGCTTGCTTGCGTCGTCCTCGACAGGCATCGCGGAACAGGATGAACCATGAGCACTTCCCTTCGCACTCCCAGACTGCTCAGCATCGTCGCGCCGGTGTACGACGAGCAGGAGCTGATCGAGGACTTCGTCGCGCGCGCGTGCGCGGCTGCGGCCGACTACGAGTTCGAGCTGGTGCTCGTCAACGACGGCTCCGCAGACCGCACGCCCGAGCTGCTCGACGCGATCGCCGCCAAGGACGAGCGCGTGCGCGTGATTCACCTGTCGCGCAACTTCGGCCACCAGGCTGCGCTGACCGCCGGCCTGGAGCACGCCGTCGGCGACGTCGTGGCGATGATCGACGCCGACCTGCAGGACCCGCCGGAGCTGATCCCCGACATGATCGCCCAGTGGAGCCAGGGCGCCGACGTCGTGTACGCCGTGCGCAAGCAGCGCGAAGGCGAGACGGCGTTCAAGCTCGCGACGGCGTCGTGGTTCTACAAGCTGTTCGACAGGCTCGCGCAGGTCGACCTCGAGCCCAACTCCGGCGACTTTCGCCTGCTCGACCGGCGCGCTCTGGACGCGCTGCTGGCGATGACCGAGCGCTCGCGCTTCCTGCGTGGCATGACCGTGTGGGTCGGCTTCAACCAGACGGCCGTCTCCTACGAGCGCGAAGCGCGCCACGCCGGCGAGACGAAGTACACGCTGCGCAAGATGCTGCGCTTCTCACTCGACGCGATCACCTCCTTCTCGCACCTGCCGCTGCAGCTGGCCACTTACGTCGGCATCTTCTCCGCCGGCCTCGCCTTCGTGGCCATTCCCGTCGTGATCGTCCTGCGCATCTTCGACTCCTACCTGCCGGGCTTCGGCGCGATCACGATCGCCATCCTGCTACTCGGCGGCATCCAGCTGATCGCGATCGGCGTGATCGGCGAGTACGTCGGGCGCATCTACGACGAGGTCAAGCACCGCCCGCTGTACATCGTGCGCGAAGAGCGAAACCGGCCGGCCCCTCCCGGCGGCTCGCCGGCTGCGCCGGTCGCCCGCGCCGGCCTTGCCGCGCGCACCGGCGAGCGCGTCGGCTAAACACCGACACGCGCCGGCGGCGCGCGGCTTCACCGGGAGATAACGTCGTGCGTCCTAATCTCTATAATTTCGATTGATATTATGCCTTTCATGTCCGAGCATCCTGCCACTTCACTCCTCCACCACTCCGGCTGCGCGACGCGCCGATGTCCGATCGGCGCTTTGGCAAGCAGTTGATCGGTCCCCCACGGGCCTGCGGGCCCTTCCCGAAATCGAGTGATTGGAGAAGTCCCATGAGCGTTGCACCACACCCCGGCCCACGTCGGTCTCCCGCACGCGCTGCACTTGCGCTGGCGATCGTCGTGGCGATCTTTTCCGTGGCGGCCGGAGCGGCTTCGGCCAACCCCCGTGGCGGACACGACACGGCCAGACACGCCCACTCCGCCGATGCCGGCGTGGCGCTGCAGTGGTACGACATCACAGACAACACGGTCAAAGCCGCCGCGTTCCCCGAGCCGGTGACGCAGAGTCGCGTGTGGGCGCTGAGCTGGCTCGCGGCAGCGCGTGCGGCCGGCCACGCCTCGGACCCAGGCTATCGCGTGGCGGCATTCGCGCAGGCGCTGCACGACACGCTCGTCGCACAGGTGCCCAGCCAGCAGTCCTCGCTCGACGCCGACCTCGCCTCGACGCTCGCCGGGGTTCCCGACGGATCGGCCAAGAGCGCGGGCATCGCCGCCGGCAAACAGCAGGCATCGGCGCTCCTGGCAGCGCGCTCGGGAGATGGGCTGGACACGGCGTCGGTCGACAGCCCATTCACACCGCCGCCGCCCGCTCCGGGCGTGTGGCAGCCGACACCGCCGACCTATGGAGCGACGATTCGCGCCGGCCAGGGCAAGGCCAAGTCGTTCCTGCTCGCGCGCAACGACCAGTTCGACCCGGGTCCGCCGCCGAGCCTGAGCTCGCGCACGTATCGCGACGCGCTGGCCGAGGTGCACGCCTACGGCAGCGAGACGAGCGCGGTGCGCACGCCGGCGCAGACCGACACGGCTAAGTTCTGGGAGCCGGCCGCGAACATCCAGTATGTGCAGGTCGTGCGCGGCGCGCTCGCCGACACGAACGCTCCGCTGCAGTCGGCGGTTCGCTTCGTGGCGGCGTTCCACGTGGTCACCACCGACGCGCAGATCGCGATCTACAACGCCAAGTACAAGTACCTGTTCTGGCGTCCGGTCACGGCGATCCGCACGGGCAGCATCGACCCCGATCCGAACTGGACTCCACTGTTCGCGACGCCGCTGCACCCCGAGTACCCGAGCGGGCACGGCGGCTACGCCGGCGCGTCCGAGGGCGTGCTGACGGCCTTCCTCGGCCGCCGCGCGCCCGGGCCGATCAGCGCAACGAGCCCCAGCGATCCCGGGTCGACGCACAGCTATCGCGACTGGTCGTCGATCACACAAGAGGTGATCGACGCGCGCGTCTGGGAGGGCATCCACTTCCGCACCTCTGACGACACCGGCGCAAGGCTGGGCGAGCAGGTGGCCGGCTACGAGCTGCCGCGACTTCGCTCGCTCGGCCTGTAGGCGCGCTCACAGGCCCTCCGGCGGGACAGCGGACTCCCGCCGGAGGGGCGCGCCCGCGTGCGTTTGCGCAGGCAAAGCGCGACACCGGCCGGCCAGACGTGTTGTGATCCGGCGATGAGCCGTTGCTTCAGCCGGCCGGCGTTAGGAGATCTGCGTGGAGGCGGACGGCTTTCGCTTGCCCTGCTTGGCGCGGGGCTGGCGTGCCTGCTCGGCGCCAGGGCCGCCCTGGCCGAGGCCTGTGCCGGCGTCGGCTCGGCGCCCTGCCCGTACGCCTCCGCGCAGATCATCGGCCAGCGCGCCGAGGGCGTGCTGCGCTTTCCCGAGGCCGTCGCGCTCGACGCCGCCGGCAACGTGTACGTCGCCGACCAGCTGAGCTACGTCGTGCAGAAGTTCTCCTCGACGGGCGCGTTTGAGACCGAGTGGGGCTCCTACGGCGGCGGGCACGGGCAGTTCGGGCCGATCGGCGGCCTGGCGACGGACGCGGCCGGCGACGTGTACGTGGTCGACTCCAGCCACAACCGCATCGAGAAGTTCGACGGCAACGGCAACTTCATCCTGCAGTGGGGGCACAAAGGCTCCGAACCCGGCCAGTTCAGCTTCGGCTCCTCGCAGGACTACACCAAGCCGCCGGGCGGCGGGATCGCTGTGGCGGGCAACTACGTGTACGTCGCCGACTCCGGCAACAACCGCATCCAGCGCTTCAACTTGGAAGGCGGCGAAGGCATGGAATGGGGCACGAAGGGATCGGGCCCCGGGCAGTTCAACTACCCGCGCGGCGTCGCAGCCAACGCCAGCGAGGTGCTCGTCGCCGACGACGACAACCATCGCATCGAGAAATTCGACGTCAACGGCGCCTACCAGGGCGAAGCCGGCTCTCAGGGCACCGGGCCGGGGCAGTTCAGCTTTCCCTACGGCATCACGCTCGACGCGGCGGGTAACTCCTACGTCGCCGACGACCTCGGCCACCGCGTCGTCAAGCTGACGCCCGCGCTCGCCTTCGCCGGCGCGTGGGGCGGCTACGGGACCAAGCTCGGGCAGCTCGCGTTCCCGCGCGCGATCGCCAGCGACCCGGCGGGCGACACGTACGTCGCCAACACGGCCAACGATCGCGTCGAGGTCTACAACCCGGAAGGTCGCTTCCTGCGCGCGATCGGCATCTCCGCGCGCGGCAATGCCACGCTGACGGGGCCTCGCGGGTTGGCGAGCGATCCGAGCGGACGGCTGCTTGTGTCCGACACGGTCGGCGGCCGTGTGGAGCTGTTTGCGCCGGAAAGCGACGCGTACGCCGGACAGTGGATCGCCGCCGGCGGACACAGCTCCAACTTCGCCAAGCCGTCGGGCATCGGCGTGGACCCGCGCGGCTCGGTGTACGTGACCGACGAGGGCAACGAACGGCTCGTGCACCTGTGGGGCGACGGCACCTTCCTCTCCGAAATAGGCGGTCCGGCGAACCTCGGCGGCGCGCAGCTCAACAGCGCCGACGCGGTCGCCGTGGCGCCGCAGTCGGGACGCACGTACGTCGCCGACGCGGGGCACAACCGCGTGCTCGTGTACGGGGCGGAAGGCTCGCTGATCGCGCGCTGGGGCGCGGGCGGCGGCGAAGGCGCCGCCAGTGCCTCCGCGGGCGGCTTCAACCATCCGTCGGGGATCGCCGTGAGCCCGCCGGCGCTCGGCGAGGACGTGTACGTCGCCGACAAGGGCAACGACCGCATCGTCGAGCTCGCGCAGAACGGCGAAGTGCTGCGCCAGTGGGGCGGGCGCGGCGGCGGCGAGGGACGCTTTCACGCTCCCGCCGGCGTGGCCGTCGACGGCGCCGGCCACGTGTTCGCGCTGGACAGCGAAAACAACCGCGTCGAGGTGTTCGACGCGGCCGGGCGCTTTCAGGCGAAGTGGGGCCTGCGCGGCACGGGCCTCGGCGACTTCTCCCAGCCGTCGGCGATCGCCGTCGACTGCGCCGGCGACGTGTACGTGGCCGACACGAACAACAACCGCGTGGAGCGCTTCAACCCCGTCGAAGCGAATCCGACCGGCTGCCTGGCGCCGGGCTCGTGGCCGCCGCCGCTCGACGTCGCGCCGGTGCTGCGCGTGGCCGTGCCGCAGCCGAGCGGCGTGCTCGCACGGCGCGCGCTGACGCTCAGCATCGCCTGTCAGCGCGGCTGCAAGGTGCTCGTCTCGGCGACGCTCTCGCCCGCCGGCCGCCGCGGCTCGGTGACGCTCGTCCCAGCCGCCGCGGCGCTGCCGCGCGCGACGCTCGTGCACGTCGCGTTGCGTGTCGGGCCGCTCGGCCTGCGGCGGCTTCGCCGGGCGCTCAAGCGCAGCTCGCGGATGACCGCGCGCGTGCACATCGTCGCAGTCGGGCCGACCGGGCGGCGCATCGCGGTTAATCGAATCTACTCAGTCCGCCGATAAGCGTTCCATGGCAGCCGAAGATCGCTGGCAGGACGACCAGCCGAGCATGGACCACCGGCGCGAGCGGATCAGGGTGGAGACCGAGCGCCATCGCATCGAGGGCTTTCTCACGCTCGCGCGCGACGGCTATCGCAGCCGCGTGTCCGACGTGCTCAACGCCTCCGAGCGCGACTTCATCACGCTCACCGACGTGACCGTCGCGCCGCTGCAGGGCGGCCCGGTCGAACTGCATGAGTACGTCACGCTCGCGCGCCGGCACATCGTCTTCGCGGTGTCCGCCGCCGACGAGCCCGGGAACTAAGCGCCATCTCCCTCCACGAGCGCCACTCGCTCGAGGACGCGTTGCAGCTCGTACTCGACCTGCCGTGAGAGCCGCGTCAGGCGGCGTGGCTGCGACTTGGCCAGACCCCGGTACGGATGCGCTCGTAAAGCGTGTCGGGCGCTAGATCGGCGCCCCCCGGCCAGCAGACCGTCCCGAGCTCGCTATCCACGCGAGCCTCCGCGAACCCCACGACTGTTCGAGCGCGCTCGAACACCGGACCGCGCATGCGCTCGAGCACATCGGCCTCGCCTTCCAGGCCATCGGCGAACTTGATCCGCAACGTACCGTACCGCGGAACCTCGATCTCCTTGATATCTGGAGTAAGACCGATCATTGCAATGGCTCGATTGAACGAAGTGTCTCACCTCGGCGAGCTCTGCGCCAGCGGTCGCGTCTTGAGCAGCCGGGGTGGCTGGAGAGGACCGCAGGCGGCCGCCGAGGCCATACGTCGGGAGTTGGGGAGCACTCCAACCTCGCAAACCGCGCGACCTCCCGCTACGGGCTCGGGCTGATGTTCTGGTTGAGTCGAAACAGGTTGTCGGGGTCGTAGCGCTGCTTGAGCTCGACGAGCCGATCGTAGTTCGGTCCGTACGCTTGGCGGATGCGGTCGTCATCGTCAGCCGAGAGGTAGTTCACGTAGGCGCGGTCGGCCATGTGGGGCCGCAGAGCGTCGAACGTCTCGCGTGCCCAGGCGATGCCGGCGTCGGTCTCGTCGGGATCGGTCCATTGCGAGATGATCAGGCAGCTATAGCCCGCCTGCCGGTGCGGGAACGCGGTCGCCGTCGGCTCGACACGCGTGACCGCGCCGTGAATGTGCTCGATGATCAGCGCGCACATCTCGGTTGGCGAGTTCGCGAAGGCGTGCGCCATGACCTCGATAGCCGCGTCGGAAAGCTCGGACAAGAACGCCGACTTCCAGTAGTTCAGCGTCCCCGCGGGAAACATGGGGTCGAGAAGCGTGTTCATCACCGGATAGGGCATCCGCTGAACAAGATCTGCGGCGGGCGTCCCGAACTCGCGAAACGGACGTACCTCGCCCTCTGCCCGATCGGGATCCTCGCCGACGTGGCAAAGCGCAGGCCCGCAGAGCTTGCCACCCGATCCATCCGGTGCGTGCAGGAACGCCGCCGCGGTGGTCAGCTCGTCCGAGGTCCCGGTGTTGAGATCACGGAAGTTGCTGAGAACCGCCGGTGCCGCCGGGAGCGGATGCAAGATGGCGCCGCCGAGCACGGTCGAAAGGGGATGGACGCGGTATTCGAACCAGGTGACGATGCCGAAGTTCCCTCCGCCCCCGCGAAGCGCCCAGAAGAGATCGCGTTCAGAGTCTTCGCTCGCCTTCACTACGTCACCAGAGGCGAGAACGACCTCCGCGGATATGAGATTGTCGAGCGCGAGCCCGTACTTGCCCATCAGCCAGCCGAGCCCACCGCCGGTCGTGAGCCCCGCTATCCCGGTGCTGGAGATCTCACCGCCGGTCGCGGCGAGACCGAATGACGCCGCAGTGCGATTGAACTCACTCCAGATGACACCGCCCTGCGCGCGAACTGTGCGTTGTTCGGGATCGACGAGGATTCCCTTCATCAGCGACAGGTCGATCATGAGCCCGCCGTCGGTGACGGCCCTGCCGGCGACGTTGTGCCCGCCGCCGCGGACAGAGATCTCCAGTCCTTCCTCCCGCCCCATGTTGACGGCGTCAATCACGTCTGCGGTGTTCAGGCAGCGGGCGATCAGTGCCGGGGACTTGTCGATCAGGCCGTTGTGAATCCTCCTGGCCTGTGCGTACCCCTCGTCCGGCGGACGAAGGAGCGTGCCCGAGAAAGAAGCGGCGAACAGCTCCAAACGCTCCTCGTCAATGCCCGCCAAGCCCGTCATCTCGACTCCCCTCGTCAGCGACAACCCACCCTATAGCTTCGGGCACGCCGAGGCCAAGGACCCGAGGCCAAGGACTGTCATCCTGCGCTTCTGCTTGTCGCGACGACTGGGTTGTGTTCGAGCGGACGGAGAGGGCGGGATTCGAACCCGCGATGGAGTTTGACCCCCATACTCGCTTAGCAGGCGAGTGCCTTCAGCCACTCGGCCACCTCTCCCTGGATCGGGGGGCCCAAAGTGTAGAGCTTGGCGCACGGCGTCGGGCGGGAGCGGAAGCCGATCGGCCCGAGCCGTGCCGAGCGAGCGCGTAGCATCTGAAGGCCCTCGGAAGGGTGGCAGAGCGGTTGAATGCGACGGTCTTGAAAACCGTTAGACGGGCAACCCCCGTCTCGGGGGTTCGAATCCCCCCCCTTCCGCTGCTCCAGCTGCGAATCCAGAGGCCCTGAGGCCCACGCATGTTTCGCTGCGCCGTAGGCCGGGTAGATCGAAGGTGTGCCACTAGGAACCTCAATATTCCTCATCGCCGTGGGCGCGATCCTGCGCTACGCGGTCACCGCCAGTGTCTCGGGACTCTCGATCACGACGATCGGGCTGATCCTGATGATCGTCGGGGCGATCGGTCTGGTGCTCTCGCTGCTGTACATGGTCACGTCGAGGCCACGCGACGGACGTGTCGTGCGCGAGCGGGTCGTCGAGCGCGATCCCTACGCCTAGATCAGTTCCAGGTCGCCGAGCGACAGCGCCCAGGATGTCGGCTGCGTAGGATCGGGCGCGAGGCCTGCGCGTAGCGGCTTGACGGTGATCGTCGTGGCATGGCGCAAGCGCACCAGGCCGCAGCTCGCCGCCAGGCCGTCCGAGCGCAGCGCGGCTACGACGAAGTCACTGCGCGTCGCCTTGCGTACTGCGCGCACGAGCATCCGCGTGAGGCGACGGTCGTCGCGCTCGACGAGCAGCTCGCAGACGTGCGCGACCGAGAGGTGGTGATAGCGCTGGACGCGGAAGATCGCCATCGCGGCGCGCCCGCCGTGCTCGACCACCAGTCCTCGATACGCCTGCGACCAGCCGTATCGCCAGCGCAGGAACTGCGCGTCGGCGGCCGTGACGATCACGTCGTCTTCGGCCGATGAGCTGCCCAGCAGCCGCGAGACCAGCGCCTCGTCCTCGAGCCGGCTGCCAGCGCTCTCACCGCCCGGCGCGAGACTCGAGGCCGCCGAGGCCGTGGGCGAGGCCACGCGCTCGAGCGTGCGCCATCGTGAGCCGCCGAGCCCGGCAAAGCGGCGCAGGCCGCTGACCTCCTGGCGCCCTGACTTGATCGAGCCGCCGCGGCTGTGTTCGTTGGGGTTGCTCCAGCCGAGCACGACCTCGTCGCCGTAGTGGCTGCGCGCCGCCCCGATCAGGCGCATCGAGACGCCGCGCCGGTGAAGGCGCGGGTCGACGGCGAGGTCGACCCCACGCATCGTCTCGCGGACCCGGGCGCCGAAGCGCAGCCGCCACGGCATCAGCGCGATGAACCCGGCCAGCTCCCCGTCGACCTCGGCGACGAGCATCGTCGAGCGACCGAACGGGCTGGCGTGATGCTTCCAGCGAAAGAACTCCACCGGTTCAACCCCGTCCCAGCCGCGCGGCCATGCTCCGAAGGCGTCCTGCAGCAGCTCGAGCACGCGAGGCTCGTCCTCGTCGCCAAAGCCGCGCACCGTGACGGCATCGCCTTCTCGCATCGGCGACGGCGCTCGCTCGCTCAAACCTTCGCCGTCCGCGTAGTGCCGATCACGTTGCCGGCGGCGTCGAGCGCCTGCACCGCCATGTACGCGCCGCTCGTGCCCGGCGGCAGTGCGATCGCGGTCTCAAAGCCACCGCGCGCGACCTGCGCGACTGCCTGCAGAGCGCTCGCACGCGGCCCCGACAGAACGCGCCAGCTGCTCACGAGCGTCGCGCCGTTCCAGCTGGCATAGACCGTCGCGGCGCTCCCGGCGCCGGGCCGCAGGACGAAGGTCGGAGCGTGGACGGGCGTGCCGGTCCACGCCAGGCGAAAGGCGCGGTAGGACTGCGTGTGGGTGGGGAAGTGCGCGTCGAACAGCAGCGCGCCGGCGGCGTTGAACTCGGAGAAGCTCGGGGTCTGGCCCCAGCCGACGAACCAGTCTCCGTTTTCCAGCGCCTGGAAGTTGCCCTGACTGTCGGCGAGCAGTGGCGGCGGGTGCACGATCTGCGTCGCCAACGTGGCGGTCCGGCTCTGCTCGTCCAGATCGACGACGATGCCGCGCGACTGCCGGTGCACGCCGGGCGAGGCGCCGTTGTCGAACAGGCTGAAGCCGCCGCCGGGCAGCTCACGCGGGTCGTGCTGCCACGCCGTGCTCGTCCCGGCGCCCATGTGAAAGCTGCTGCGCTTGCCGCCCAGGCGCCAGACGATCTGCCCGCTGCGCGGGTCCAGGTCGTAGACGGCCCACGTGTTGCGCGCGGAGATCAGCAGGCTGCCGTCGCGATCGACGTTGATCGAGTTGATGTGGAAGTAGTCGAACGGATCCGACGCCGAGGCGTTTGCGGCGCTGTTGTAGGACTCCTCCAGCGCGACGTGGTCAAGGCTCGTCCACTGCAGGCGCACGAGGCCGGTCTTGACGTCGATTTCCTGAATCAGCCCGTCGGTGACCCCCTCAGAGGATGAACCGCCGGCCGAGGAGACGTCGCAGAGGATCGGGTCATACGCTGTGATCAGCGCCGTGCCGCGGGCGGTCAGCTGGAAGTCGTGAAGGTCGGCCTGCACGCCATTGCTGGCGCGCACGTGGGCGAGGTCGGCATATGACTGGTCGAAGATCACACCTTCGCCGAGGCCGTAGCCGTGCACGGAGATGTCTCCCTGCCACCACGTCAGCACCGGGCGGCCCAGGTATTCCTGTGCGCGGAAGTTCGTCGCGAACGTGTCCGCGGGCAGGGGCTTGAACCACACCAGCCCGCCGCCCGCTTCGAGGATCATCGGGCCGGCTTGGCCGGGGCCGGTGTAGGGAGCGACGAACTCATAGCCCGGCGCCACGAGCGGAGACTGTGCCGTGACCGTCACGCGCGGCGGGTGCAGGTCGCCGCGCGAATGAAAGCCCTGGACTTCGCGGGCGCTCCCGGCATGGATCGTCTCGGGCGTGCGCGTGATCGGGTCCTGCTGGGCGATCGCGAACGTGTCGAGCAGGCTGCGCCGCGCGCCGGCGCTGCGAACGCTCGCACGCACGACGACGCGCTCGCCCTGCGCGAAGGGCCGCGATGGCACGAAGCTCGCGCCGTCGCCCTGCGAGTACGCAAGCAGGCGCCCCGTGTGCGAGCCGGTGCGCGAACCGACGACGCTCACGCCGCCGATCGCCCGCGCCGGCACGCCGAGGAAGCTGATCTGCGTCTGCGCCGTGGCGTCGCGGCTTCCCGAAAGCGGCGAGACGGTCACTAATCCACCCTTTACCGCCGATGTGTTCAATGCCGCCGGCGTACAGTTGGGAGCGCGGGCGACGGCGCGCGCCGCGGCGGGCGCGAGCCCGAGCCCCAACGCCGTCGCCAGCCCTACGATCGGAGCGCGTATGGAGAGCATGGGCCCCGAGCAGGATAAGAGAGTGGATCGGCGGACGTTCGTCAAGCGCGGAGTCGCCGCGGGAGGACTGCTGGCCGGCGCCGGTTTGGGAATCGCGCGGCTCGCCGACGCGACGGGAGACGGGGGCCAGAGCGCCGCAGCCTCTCGGGTGCGCCCGACGCCGCTGTCGGTGGACCCACGGCACCCGAACATACTCGTCATCCTCGTCGACCAGATGCGCTTTCCTGCGTGGTTCTCGCCGACCGGCGACGGCTCGGGGCTGCCGCCCAACCTCGCGAGCCTGCGCCAGAACGCGGTCTCCTTCGGCGGGCACTACACGGCCTCCAACGACTGCACGCCCGCGCGGTCGACGCTGCTGACCGGCCTGTACACGCACCAGACGGGCTGCATGATCACGGGCGGCAGCACGCTGGACCCGGGCTTTCCCACGTGGGGCACGATGCTGCGCGATCACGGCTATCGCACGCGCTGGTACGGCAAGTGGCACCTGACCCACCGCGACAACAGGTGGGGTCGCCGGCGCGGCGAACGCGCGATGGAGCGCTACGGCTTCCACGGCGGCACGTACCCGTCGCCCGACGGCGCGCCGGGACAGGGCTGGCGGATGGACGGGCGGATCGCCCGCGAGTTCACCAGGTGGTTCGAGCAGGAGGGCGGCGCCGGCCCGTGGTGCACGACCGTGTCATTCGTCAACCCGCACGACATCGCGTGGTGGTACGTGTGGAGCGATCGCGTGCGCGCTGAGGCGAGCGCCCGGCCGGTCGCGCAATCGTTGCCGGGCAACTTCGAGACGCCGGAACTGCTGATCGCGCGCAACAAGCCCGTGCTGCAGCGCTCGCTGCAGGACACTGCCGCCGCCTCCTTCGGCCCGGTTCCCTTCGATGGCCCGGAAGCGCTGCAGCGGTGGACGCAGTTCCTGAACCTCTACGGCAAGCTGCAGCGCGAAGTGGACGCGCGCATCGGTCAGGTGCTCGCGACGCTGGACCGCAACCCGCGGGTCGCGGCGAACACGGTGATCGTGTTCACCTCCGACCACGGCGAGTACGGCGGATCGCACGGGCTGCGAGGCAAGGGCGCGGGGGTCTACGAGGAGGCGATCCACGTGCCGCTGCTCGTCAAGGACAACCGCGGCACGCTCACCCAGGCCCCCGAGACGACCCGCAGCCAGCTCACGTCGAGCGTCGACATCGCGCCGCTGCTGCTGACGATCGCGACGGGATCGAACGACTGGCGCAGCGAAGCGCGCTACGACCACATCGCCGGGCGCGCCGATCTCGCGGCGATCCTCGCCGACGCTAACGCGCCGGGTCGGCCGTACGTGCTGCACGCGACCGACGAGACCGTCACCGAGTACGCCGTGGAGTCCTACGCCGCCGCCGCGCCGCTGCACGTGGTCGCCGTGCGCACACCGCAGGCGAAGTACGCGTCCTACTCCAGCTGGCAGCCGGGCGGGATCGAACCGCTGACCGGCGGCGACGAACGCGAGCTCTACGACTACGCCAGCGACAGCGGCCGCTTGGAGCTGCACAACGGCGCCGGTAGCAGCGGCCTGGAGGACGGGCTGCGCGCGACGCTCACGCAGGCCTTCCAGCAGGAGCTGCGCGCGCCGCTTCCAAAACGCTTCGACGCCGCTCACGCGCGCGGCTTCGCCGACTACTTCGGCGTCGCCAAGACGGCCGCCAACAACGCCGCCGCCGTGCGCGAACGCCGCGCGGAACGGTACTTCGAAGGCCTGCGCGAACAGGGCGGCGTGTCGCCCGGGGAAAGTCGGGTGAAGCGGCTCAGATCCGCTTCACGACCGAGGCCCCGATGACCGCGCCCGAGGCGTCGAGCGCCTGCGCCTGCACGTAGCTGCCGGCGCCGGTGCTCGCCAGCGACACGGCGGTCTCGAAGCCGCTGCGAGGCGCTTGCCCAGCGGGCTCGAGGCGGTCGGGCGAGGCCCCGGCGAGCACGCGCCAGGAGGCGACGCGGGTGGCGCCGTTCCAGCTGGCGTACAGCACCGCGCCGCGGCCCGAGCGCACGGCGGCGATCGCCGGCGCCTGCGCGGGTTCGCCGCTCCACGCCAGGCGATATGCGCGGTAGGACTCATAGGTGGCCGGTAGGTGGGCGTCGAACAGCAGCTGCCCGGCGGCGCTGAATTCCGACACGTAGGGCACCTCGCCCCAGCCAACCATCCACGCGCCGTCGGCCAGCGCCTGCACGTTGCCCTGGCTGCCGGCGACGAGCGCCTTGCCCGGGTGAACGTCTGAGCGCACGAGCGTGGCCTGCCTGCTCACGGGATCGAGCCTGACGTCGATCGCGCGCGACTGCGGGTGCGCCGCCGGCGTGGCTCCGTTGTCGAACAAGGTGATCGTGCCGTCGGCCTGTTCACGCGCGTCGTGCTGCCACGCCGTGCGCGTCCCGGCGCCCATCTGAAAGCTGCTGAGCTTGCCGCCCAGGCGCCAGCGCACGCGACCGCTGCGCGGGTCGACGTCGTAGGCGGCCCATGTGTTGCGCGCGTCGACGAGCAGGTCGCCGTCGCGCCGCACGTCGACGGCGTTGATGTGGAAGTAGTCGAACGGCGTCGTGCGGCTGGCGTACTTTGCCGAGGCGTAGGACTCCGACAGGGCCACGTGGTCGAGGCTGTGCCACTCGTACATCACCAGCCCAGTCTTCAGGTCGATCTGCTGAAACAGCGTGTCGGCGACCGCCGCGTCGCGCGGGCCGCCGACGCTGGAGAGGTCGCAGTCGATGCCGTCATACACGGTGATCAGGGCGGTGCCCTGCGGCGCGATCTGGAATTCGTGCAGGTCCGGCTGGTAGCCGTTGCCGGCCCTGACGACCGCCAGCTGGCGATAGGAGCTGTCCATGATCACCTCCCCCGCCTTGCTCTGGCCACCGGCGCTCAGCGGGTCCTGCCACCACGTGAGCACGGGCTTTCCTTCGTACTGCTGCACGCGAAAGTCCGATGCGCGCGTGCCGGCGGGCGACAGTGACTTGAACCACACCAGCGAGCCGTCTTCGGCGAGGATCATCGGCCCGTACTGCCCCGGCCCGGAATAGGGCGCGAGGAAGATGTCGCCGGGCGCCGCGCCGGCGGCGTGCGCGGTGACGGTCACGCTCGGCGGCTGCAGGTCCGGGCGCGAGTGAAAGCTCTGGTAGGAGGCCTTCTGCGGCGCCGGGCGCGGGCTGCCGCCGGCCACGCCGCCGTGATCCTGCACAGCGGCGGTGAAGCTCCAGGCGAAGGCGAGCGCCGTGGCGCCGTCGCGCAGCTGCGCGTGGACGCTGACCCGCTCTCCCTGCGTGAACGGCTTGGCGGGCAGGAAGCTCGCGCCGTTGCCCTGCGAGTAGGCAGCCAGTCGTCCGGCGTGGACGCCGCTGAGCGAGCCCTTGACGGTGACCTGCGAGAGCTCGCTCGCCGGAGCTCCGAGCAGGCTGATCTGCGTCGCCACGGAGGCGTCGCGCGAGTCTGGCGCCGGCGAGACGGTGACGCGCGATCCCGCCAGGGCAGCCGAGACGTTCAGCCGCGGAGCAGTGCAGCTCGGCGAGATGCTCGGTTCCTTGAAGCTGCTCGCGGCGGCGGCGGTCGGGTCCGCGCCGGCGCGAGGCGAGCGCAGCGCCGCGATTGCGATCACCCCGGCGAGGAGCAGCAGCGTCGTCGCGCCGGCGATCGCGGCGCGTGCACACGGGCGCCGGGCGCTCACCCCTTGACCGTGGCGGACGTGCCGAGCACGGCGCCGGCGCCGTCGAGCGCCTGCACGGCGACGTACGGGCCGGCGGTGTGCGCCGTGAGCGTCGTCTGAAAGCCGGCCTTCGCCGCTGTCGCCACGGGTGCCAGCGCGCTCGACGAGCTTCCGGCGAGCACCCGCCAGGAGGAGACGTTCGTGGCGCCGTTCCAGCTGGCGGCGACGCTGATCGCGCCGGCGCCCGCGGAGTGCGCGAGGACGGCCGGTGCGCTGGTCGGGTGCCCTTCCCACGGCGAGAGGAAGCTCTTGAAGTTCTGCACGTTCCTGCCGAGCGTGCCGTCGAGCACGACGTGCCCGGACGCGTCGAACTCGGTGAAGTTCGGCAGCCGCCCGTAGCCGAGCAGCCAGTTGCCCTGCGCCAGGCTCTGTGTGTTGCCCTGGCTTTCGGCCAGCAGCGTCCTGCTCGGATTGGCGAACTGCTTGACCAGGCTCACCGTGTGGCTGGATGTGTCCGGTTTCAGCAGGAGCCCGCGCGACTGCTTCTCCTTGGGCGGATCGGAGCCGTTGTCGAACAGCGAGATCAGCCCTCCAGGCTGGAACTCCGCGTCGTGCTGCCAGTAGAAGCGCGTGCCCGCTCCCTGGCGAAAGCTCGAGCGCCGCCCGCCCAGGCGCCAGAGGATGCTGCCCGTGCGGATGTCGATGTCATACAGCGCCCAGGTGTTGCGCACGGAGACCATCACGTCGCCGGAAGGGCCGGGATCGGCCGAGTTCAGGTGCGCGTAGTCCCATGGGTAGTTCTGCGGAACGGGGTTGTTGGATTCGCTCAGCGGGATGTGGCCGAGCGTGTGCCACTCCCACATCACGAGACCCGTCTTTATGTCGACCTGCTGGACGACGGAGTCGGTGAGGATCCCGTTGGCGGGACCGTGCACGCCGGACAGGTTGGCGTGGATCGGATCGAACACGTCGATCCACGCGGTGCCCTGCGGCGTGATCCGGATCTCGTGCAGGTCGGCCTGGTAGCCGTTGCCGGCTCGGACGGTGGCGATCCGCCGGTAGGAGCTGTCGTAGATGACGTCCTCGCCCTCGCCGAAGCCGACCTGGATGATCCGGCCCTGCCACCAGGTGAGCACGGGCTTGCCCTGATACTGCTCGACCTGGAAGTTCGTCGCGCTCACCCCGGCCTGCAGCGGCTGAAACCACACAAGCCCGCCCTGCTGGTCGGCGATCATCGGCCCCGCGGAACCTTTCCCCTGATACGGGGCGAGGAACAGGTCGCCGGGCGCCGCGCCCGCCTTTGCGGTCGTCGTGATGCGCACGGTCGACGGCGTCAGCTTCGGTGCGGTGCTGTAGTGCTGCACCGCCGACGCGTCGCCCGGGTTCAGCGGGAACTCCTTCTGGCTCACCGCGGCCTGGCGGGCGATCGTGAAGCTCGTGCTCACGGGCGCACCGCCGGCCTGCGCGTGCACGGTCACCTTCTCGCCCGCCCGGAAGGGGTGGCTGGGCAGGAAGCTCACGCCCGTTCCCGTCGAGTAGGCGCGCAGGCCGCCGGAGTGGGCGCCGCTGCTGGAGCCGACCACGCGCACGCCCGTCACAGTCGTGCCGGGGCCGCCGAGAAACGAGATCTGCGTGGATGGCGATGCGTCGGGCGTGCCGGGCTGCGGCGACACGGCGACCGGGCCGCTCGCCGGCTTGGCGGCCGTGGCATCTTGCGCAGCCGAGCTCGCGGGCGACGCGCCACCGCAGGCGGCGAGGCCGGCGGCTGCCGAAAGCGCTGTGACGAGGATCCCGGCGGGGCGAAGCACGGCGGCCATCCTATGAGCTCGGCGTGACCGGCTGCGAAGCTCCCAGCACGCGGCCGTCGGCGCCGAGCGCTTGGACCTGCACGCTGTGGTAGTCCTGCGCGAGCACGATCGCCGTCTCGAAGCCGGACTTCGCATGGGTCGCCACGACGGCCATCCGGCCGGCGCTGGGTCCTGCGAGCACTCTCCAGGACGCGACCTCGGTGGCGCCGTTCCAGCTCGCGTACACCGTCGTCCTGCCGTTCGCGCGCCGGCCGGCGGCCGCGGGCGAGGACAGCGGCAGGCCGACCCACGGCTCGAGCGTTGCCCGGTAGCTGAGGTTCGCCCCGGGCAGCTGCCCTTCGAACAGCAGCTTTCCCGACCGGTCGTACTCGGAGAAGTACGGTTCTGAACCCCAGCCGACGAACACGTCGCCGTTTGCCTGTGGCTGGGTGTCGCCCATGTATTCCGAGCGAAAGCCGCCATCGCTGCCGTACTGCGCCGCGAGCGTCGCCTTGCGCGCCTGCTGGTCGAGCTTCAGCACGAGCCCCCGCGACGGCCCCGTCGGATTGACCGAGGTGCCGCCGCCGGTCAGCTGACAGCAGTGGTCGTCGAACAGGCTGACCGTCGTGTCGCCCTGCAGCGATACGTCGTGCTGCCATTCGAAGCCTGCGCCTGGACCGAGCTCGAAGCTCGAGCTCCTGCCGCCGAGCGTCCAGTCGATCTTGGCGCTGGCGATGTCGACGAGATAGGCCGCCGACGTGTCGCGCATGGAGACGAGGAACGTCCCTTTCCCCGTCAGCTGGATCGAGTTGACGTGATAGGCGTCCCAGGGAAAGCCGTTGGTCGGCAGCGACGCCTGGGACTGGCTGAGGGGGATGTGCTCGAGCGCGTCCCAGTTGCGCAGGAGAGCGCCGGTCTTCAGGTCGTACTCCTGCACGGCCGAGTCGATCAGCGCGCCGTTGTAGGCGCCGCCGTACTTCGACAGGTCCCGCGGCACGTTCTTGTTCGCCGTCACCCACGCGTGGCCGCCGTCGATCACGAGCTCGTGCAGCGTGAGCACCCAGCCGTCCTTGGCTTTCAGCCGCGCGAGGGTGCGGTAGTGCTGGTCAACGACCACGTATTCGCCGCTTTCGGTCGCGCCGGTGTTGGTCACGACGCCCTGCCACCAGGCGAGCGCCGGCTTGCCCTGGTAGGTCTGCAGGCTGAGGTTGGCCGCGACGACCCTCTCGGGCACCGGCTGAAACCACACCGGCTGCAGGTCGCGGCCGAGGATCAGCGGTCCGCTCTGACCGACGATCGGCGGTTCGTTGAGGTCGTAGAAGTTCGCGGTGAGGATGTAGCCGGGCGCGAGTCGTCCGGCAGGCGCCTGCTGGACGCTGCGGATCTGCGGCGGGTGAAGCGCCGGGGCGGTGACGAAGCTGTAGGTGTCCTTGGTCGTGTACGCGCCGATCGGCGCGCCGTGAGACCCCGCGAACGCGGCTGTCAGCGCGACGAACACGGCCAGCACGACGCCGATCGCCAGGGCGAAGCGCCGCGGCGCCGCCCCCAGCGCGCTGTCGGGCCCGGGCAGCGCGGCGAAGGTGATGATCGCGGCGGCTCCCGCAAGGCAGGCGGCGATCAGGTAGGCGAGCGCGAAGCCGTGGGTGAGCGCCGCCGCGACCTGTTCGCCCGAGCCGATCAGATGAGTCGAGCGCTGCGTCGCGAACGTGATCAGCAGCGCCAGTCCCAGGCCGCCGCCGACTTGGCGCGAGGTGTTGACCAGACCCGATGCGAGCCCGGTCTGCCCCTCCTTCGCGCCGTGCGTGGCGGCGATCGTCGAGGGGACGATCGACATCGCGATGCCCGCCGCCGTGAGCACGCCGGGGACGATCACGTACACGATCGGGCTGCCGCTGGAGCCGATGCGGGTGAACAGCAGCAGGCCGCCGGTCAGCATCAACAGCCCGCCGCCGAGCACCGTGCGCACGCCGAACCGGCTCACGAGCCTGCCCGCACGCGAGGCGACGAGCATGATCGTCAGCGTCATCGGCAGGAAGATCAGGCCGGTGTGCAGCGGCGAGAGTCCGAGGACCTGCTGCAGGTACAGCGAGCTGACGAACCACATCGGAAAGAGCGCCGCGCTGAACAGCAGCACGATGTTGTTGGCGACCCTCAGAGGCTTGGTCAGCTCCTTGAAGGGGATCAGCGGCGCGGACGCGAAACGCGTCTCGATCAGGCCGAACACGCCGAGCAGGATCAGGCCGAGGACTATCGGCCCCAGCGCGGCGAACGTGCCCCAGCCCTTCAGCCCCGCTTCCACGACGCCGTACACGAGCACCATCTGACCGATCGTCAGCGTCAGCGCGCCGGCGAGGTCGAAGGGAGGCGCGTCGGGGCCCCTGCGGCGCTCGGCGACCACCGCGTAGGCGACGAGCGCGGCGGCGACCGCGATCGGCGGGTTGATCAGCAGCACCCAGCGCCAGCTCAGAACTTCGGTGATGACGCCCCCGAGCAGCACGCCGGCGGCGCCCCCGAGCCCGTTCATCGCGGCCCAGATGCCGATCGCGCGGTGCAGCTTGGGCCCCGCCGGGAAGGACGAGGTGATGATCGCCAGCGAGGTCGCCGCCATCAGCGCGCCGGCGAGACCCTGCACGCCCCTGGCGGCGATGAGCACGACCTGGTCTGGCGCGGCGCCGCCGGCAAGCGAGGCGAGCCCGAACAGGATCAGCCCGGCCACGAGGGTCCGGCGCTGGCCGAAGTGATCGGCCGCGCGGCCGCCGAGCATCAGAAAGCCCGCGAAGGTGATCGCGTAGGCGTCGACCACCCACTGCAGGTCGGGCGACGTGAAGCCGAGATCCGACTGGATCGACGGCAGCGCGACGTTGACGATGCTCAGGTCGAGGATGACCATGAACTGCGCCACGCAGCACACGGCCAGCAGCCACCCCGAGCCGGTGCCCGGTTTGGCCTCGGCCGGAGGTGTCGCGGTCGGTCCTCGGCTCGCCGTCGCGTCGACGCTCACAGGCGCCCGCCGAACTGCGACCGATCGTCCAGGATCGGCCAGCCCCGCAAACGCCTGGTAGGTTGGGCGGCCGAGCCCTCAAGCGACGATTGGAGCCCGCCCGATGAGAAGAACGCCACTGACCGCCATGCTAACGGCGCTGGCCGTGCTGGCGAGCACCATCGCGGTGGCCGGGTGCGGCGGCAGCAGCAGCTCCTCGTCCTCCTCGTCGACGACGGCGACGAGCACGACGCCGACGAGCAGTACGACGCCGACGAGCACGACGACGACGCACAAGCACAAGTCCAAACCGGCCTACTAGCCGTCATCCGGAGCGTCCGGAGCTCGCCAGCGAGGAGTAGTAGCCGATCACCTTGGCCGTCTGCGACGTGCCGAGCACGTGGCCGGAGGCGTCGAGCGCCTGCACGGCGGCGTAGGCGTACTTGGCGGGCAGCGTCGTCGAGGTCTCAAAGCCGGCGGCGCCGATCTCGGTCTGCGCCTTCAGCGATTTCGGCTGCGCACCGGCGAGCACGCGCCAGGAGGCCACGTCGGTGGCGCCGTTCCAGCTGGCGTGGACGATCGTCTCTTCGCCGGTGTCGTTTTCGCTGGCGAGCACTACCGGCGGGCTCAGCGGGCGCCCGCTCCACGGGAAGCGGAACGCGCGGTAGAAGGACATGTCATACGGCTGGTGGGCGTCGAACAGCAGCGAGCCGTCCTTGGCGAACTGGCTGATCTCGGGCACGCCGCCGTAGCCGACGAGCGTGCTCCCGTCGGGCAGCGTCTGCGCGCTGCCCTGGCTGGCGGCGAGCAGCGGCGGGTTGCGGTGCACGTCGGCGGAGACCAGGTGCGCTTCGCGCGTCTTGAGGTCGAGCTTGATCCGTATCGCACGCGACTGGTGGTGGATTGGCGGGTTCGAGCCGTCGTCGAAGAACGTCAGCTGGCCGTCTGCGAGCACGCGGCCATCGTGCTGCCAGGCCATCGTCGTGCCCGGTCCCATCTTGAAGGTGCTCTTGTTGCCGCCGAGGCGCCAGAGAACCTTGCCGGTGGCGCCGCTGAGCAGATAGCCGGCCCACGTGCTGCGTGCGGTGACCAGCATGCTGCCGTCCGGCTGCGGGTCGACTGCGTTGAGGTGGAAGTAGTCCCACGGCGTGGAGCCCGCCGGCGTTTCGACTTCTGACTCCGAAGCGCCGATGTGGTCGAGGCTGTGCCATTCCCAGCGCACGAGCCCTGTCTTCATGTCGATCTGCTGGATCGCGGTGTCGACGATCGCGCCGTTCTGCGCGCCGCCGACCGAAGTGAGGTCGCAGCGGATGGGGTTGTACGCGGTGATGTAGGCGACGGCGCGCGGCGCCAGCTGGAAGTCGTGCAGGTCGGCCTGCAGCCCGTTGCCGCCTGCGATCCTCGCGACGGTCTGGTAACTGGAGTTCATGACGATGTCTTCGCCCTGGCCGAAGCCCAGTGAAAGGACGTGCCCCTTCCACCACGTCAGGGCGCGTCGGCCTTGGAACGTCTGCACGGACAGGTTCTCCGCCGCTTCTCCTTCGGGCAGCTGGTCGAACCAGACGAGCCGGCCCTGCGGGGTGTAGATCAGCGGTCCGTACTGGCCCGGGCCGGGGCCGTTGGTCGTGAACACGTCGCCGGCCGAAGGATCGCGATCGGGCGTCGTGACGGTCATGATCGGAGCCTGGACGCCGGGAAGGGTATGGAAGCTCTGAAAGTCGGCAGCCGGCGCGGGCAGGTTGGCGAAGTCGGTCGTGTCCGCCGTCGAATACGGCGTGTCGACGCGAAACTGAAATGCGACCGGCTTGCCGGCGCCGGCCGCGCCGATCACGGCGCGC
Source organism: Solirubrobacteraceae bacterium (assembly GCA_035995645.1). GTDB lineage: Bacteria > Actinomycetota > Thermoleophilia > Solirubrobacterales > Solirubrobacteraceae > Palsa-744. The sequence goes on along the minus strand of DASYKG010000006.1, from coordinate 57,651 downwards.
ACGTCGACGCGCTCGCCGGCATCGAACGGGGCATTGGGAACGAAGCTCGCTCCGTCGCCTTGTGAGTAGCCGCGCAGGCGGCCGCCGTGAGCGCCGCTGCGCTGCCCGACGGCGGAGACCGAGTGGATCTCCGCGGCGGGCGCGCCGCGGAAGCTGATCGCGGTGGCGGGGTTGGCGGTGTCGGTCTGCGGCGCCGGCGAGACGTCGACGGCGGTTCCCGCCAGCGCCGCGGTGTGCTGCAGCGTGGCCGGCAGGCACGCGGGCGAGGGGCCGCTCGACGCGCTGGATCCCGCCCCCAGCTTCAGGCTCGCCGAGCCGAGCACGATCGCCAGGACGCCCCATGCGAGCGCGGCGGCCGCCAGGATGATGAGTAGGTTGCGGCGCATGTGCGAAGGCGGACGACCCCTGCCGGGCTGGTCGCGCCCACGGGTCGAGGCGGGAAGGGTGCCACATTCGCCGCCGAGCAACGTAAGAGTTGTTCAAGACGCGGTTGGGCCTCCGCCCGCGACAAGTCGCCGCGGGCGGATCCCGAGATGCGCTACAGAACGCCCTCTATCTGAGACGTGAAGTCAGCCTGACCCGAGATGTTCGGGTGGTAGCTTTCTTCGAGCGGGTTGGACTGGCCGTTGAGCCACTCCGAGGAGGAGCAGACCTCGTGCGCGGAGAACGCCGACCTGGAGTCCACGAACGTGAATTTGTGGGCTTCGGCGCGCGCTTTGATCGCCGCGTCCAGTTTGTCGCCGGTTTCGTTCAGTTTCTTCTCGTTGGACGAGGTGAGGAAGTTGGCGTTGCACGTCTTGCCTTCCGCCGTGAACAGCCGCGGATAGCCGAGCACGACGACTTTCGCGGTCGTCGCTTTGGCGCGGATGTTGTTGTACGTCGTGTCGAGCACGCCGGGCAGGCTGTTGGCGATGTAGCTGTTGGCTTCGTTGATCGCGCCTCCGCACGTGAAGTAGTACAGCGCGCAGTTGAGGATCACGTTGCTGAAGCCCGCATCGTTGCCGCCGATCGTGATCGTCACGAGCGCCGTCGAGCTGCTCAGCGTGCCCAGCTGGTTGCCGTTGACGTCGGTCGTCTTCGCGCCGCTGCACGCTTGGAAGCTCAGCGTGTATCCCTTCGCGGCCGCGATCTTCGGCCCAAAGGCTTCGGGGCTGCGCTTGCAGCTGCCCGATTCCGAGTAGAACACCCGGGTTCCCACGCCCGAGGAGTACGAGTCGCCGAGCGCCACGTACTGCGATGCCGCTGCGGCGGACGCCGTTGCTGCAAGCGCGCCCGCGACGAGCGCCACGATGCCGATGATGCGAGTCAGTTTCCCCATCGTTCTCCCTCTCATTCGCTCAAATGCGCCGGGGGAGCCGACTGCCTCACGCCTCCCCAAGCGCGGGACCGACCTAACCTATCCGCGCGTGGCTGCGCGCGTCAACGCCATCAGCGAGTAGCCTCGCAGGCATCCGACGCCTAGTGCTCATCCCCGCCTCGCTGATCGCCATGCTGGCGCCCTCGCAGGCGCTCGCGGCGCCGGCCGACGTGTCGGAGACACAGGCTTACGTGCGCGCCAACTATGCGCTGGTGTCCTCCGCGCACGCCAAGCTCGGCGCCGCCGAAGCGATCCTGCAGGGGCTGCTGCGGCGCGTGCGCAGCGAATGCCCGAGGGTGGCGGCGGGGTCGCCGCAGAACACCGACTCCGAAGCGTTGACGTTCGAGCTCGTCGGCGAGATGCGCCTGGCGGCCTCGCGGCCGAACGCGGGCGCGGTCGCCGCATTCGCGCGCACCGTCGCGCCGCTTCACTGGAGTAACGCCAAGCTGACCAACACCGTGCGCTCCTACTCGCGTCAGCTGCGCAAGCAGTCGCTGCTGGCGATTCCCGACGTCTGCGCCGAGGTGCGCGCGTGGGTCGCCAGCGGCTTTCGCACGCTGCCGGAAGGCACGCGGCGATTCAACGTGGCGCTGCCGGAATACGTCGCGATGGGAATGCTTCCCACGCGGCTGATCGCTCCGTTCGTGACGCCGGCGCAGCGCAGCGTGCTGCAACGCACGCGCCAGCTCGAAGAAGGCATCTCGGAATTCGAAGCGTTCGCCGTGGAAACGTGGGGCAAGATCATGGACGCGCTCGCGCTGAACCCGTAGCGGCCGGCGGCGCAGCGGGCGGTGCGAGGTCGCGCCCGAGGATCGCACGCGAGAGCAGCTGCGCCGCGAGCGCTCCCACCAGCGCGAGCGCGAACGCCGCGGCGACGCCGAGCGGTATGACGAGCACGGCGACGAGAAAGCAGAACGCGACGAAGCCGAACGCGCCGCGCAGGAAGCCGCGCAGCAGCGCGTCCGCGGGGACGGGACCCTCCAGCGCGAGCACGAACGCGGCGAGCACGGTCGTCGACACGGGAAACGGCGTGAGCACCCCCGTCAACGTGGGACCGAGCCCGGCCGCGGCGCCGGTCAGCCCGAGCACGAGCAGCGCCGTCGCGATCGCGCGCGCGGGGAGGTCCCACGCGGGCAGCGCGCCGATCGGCTCGTCCACGACGTGCGGGTCGGCGGGCAGCAGACGCGGCGCGAGCGCAAACGCGCCCGCCGCCAGCGCAGCTCCCACGCCGGCCGCAATCGACGTCTCCGAGAACGCCAGCGCGACGGCGAGGAAGCCGAGCCAGCCCGCCGCCACGGCGGCCGGCCAGCCGCGAGCGTGCGCCACGCGGGCGAAGACGACGACGAACGTGGCGAGCGCGACGAGTCCCAGCAGCGACGCGGCGGCGGCGCGCGCGGCGAAGTGCGCCCCGTGCTCGAGCTCGGTGATCAGCAGGATCGGCCCGGCCACGAGCGGCAGCGCGACGAGCAGGCCGGAGACCTCGTGGCCCCAGCGCCGGCCGGCCAGCGACGAGCCGACGACGAGCAGCGGCGCGAGCGCGAGCTTGACGAGCAGCAGCGACATCGGGCCATCCTCGCAGCCGCGGGCTCAGCGGCGCGGGCGTGCGCACGGCGAGGCCCGGCGCGTCACGATCGCTCCCACCGGTAGTCGCCGCCGGCTCGCGTCGAGCGCTGCGCGCGGCGCAGCGCTGCGTTGACGATCCACACGATCAGCGCCCCACCGACCGTCGGCCAGAAGCCGCCGACGGTGAACCCTTCGACGATGCGGCTCGTCAGCCACAGCATCAGCGCGTTGATGACCAGCAGGAACAGCCCGAGCGAGAGGATCACCGCGGGCAGCGTGAGAAAGACGATCGCCGGACGCACGACGAGATTGACGACGCCGAGGATCAGCCCGGCGAGCAGCAGCGTGCCGAGGTCCTTGCCGTAGCCGATCGACGGGATCACGGCGGCTGCGACGAGCAGCGCGACGCAGTTGGACAGCCAGGCGATCAGCAGGCGGACGGCGACGGTGCGAACCATCGCCGTCCATCCTACGCACGCGCGCAGGCGCAAACTGTGCGCGACTCGATTTTTATCAATGAATAGATATAGATCGCTCTAGTGAAGACGTGACGTATCATCGGGAAAATGGCGGCGGAGACGAAGCAGAGAATCGTGCAGCGCAGCGCCGAGCTGTTCCGGCGCCAGGGCTTTGCGGGGACCGGCGTCAAGCAGATCGTCGCCGAGGCGAGCGCGCCGTTCGGCTCGCTCTACCACTTCTTCCCGGGCGGCAAGGAGCAGCTCGGCGAGGAGGTCATCCGCTGGTCCGGTGGCGTCTACGGGCAGCTGATCGACGCCTTCTTCACGCCCGGCGAGGATTTGGTGGCGGCGACGCGCAATTTCTTCGCCGCCGCCGCGCTGACGGTGCGCGAAAGCGACTACGCCGACGCCTGCCCGATCGCCACCGTCGCGCTGGAGGTCTCCAGCACGAACGAGCCGATGCGCCAGGCGTGCGCGGACGTGTTCGACGGATGGGTCGACGGCGCGACCGCTCGCCTCGCCGAATGCGGGCTCTCGCGCAAGCGCTCGCGCGCGCTCGCGTTCTCGATGATCGCCTCGCTGGAGGGAGCGTTCGTGCTCGCGCGAGCACTGCGCAGCACCGAGCCGATCGAAGCCGCCGGCGCGGCCGCGACAGATGCCGTGCGTGGCGCGCTCGCGAAGCGAGGCGCGCGGCGCCGTGCACGCCGCTAGGCGCCTGACTCAGCGCCGGCCCGAGGCGATGTCGACGAGCCGGGCCAGCTGCGAGGGACGGCCGCTGCGTCGCTCGATGCGGTCGGCTTGGCGATAGGCCGAGTAGACGCCGCGAATCGCCGCCCAGCGCAGCGGCTCGGGCTCCCAGCGGCGCTGGCGGTGCGCGACGCACGGCAGTTGCGTGAGCTCGGTGCGCCGCCCCAGCAGCAGGTCGCGCAGCGTGCGCCCGGCGAGGTTGGACGCCGCCACCCCCTGTCCGGCGTATCCCCCGGCCCACGCCCGTCCTCCATCGGGCTCGGCGCCGATCGACATGCACCAGTCGCGCGCGACGCCCAGCACGCCCGACCACGCATGGTCGATCTGCACGCCCGCGAGCGCCGGGAACATGCTCTGCAGCTTCTCGCGCAGGCTGTCGATCGTCGCCTGCGCGGTGGCGCCGTGGCCGTCGGTGCGCGAGGCGAAGCGATACGGCACGCCGCGGCCGCCGATCGCGATGCGACCGTCGGCGGTGCGCTGCAGGTACACGAACACGTGCGCGGCGTCGTCGATCACCTCTTCTCCGCGCCAGCCGATCTCCTCCCAGGTGCTCGCCGCGAGCGGCTCGGTGACGATCATCGAGCTGTTCATCGGCACGAGCGCGCGGCGCATGCCGCGCAGCGACGCCGTGTAGCCCTCGGTCGCCCGCACGACCCAGCGGGCGCGCACGCCTCCCGCATCGGTGCGCGCTTCGCCGGCGCGCAGCTCGCGCACGGGCGTGTCCTCGTAGATCCTCACGCCGAGGCGCTCGACGGCGGCGGCGAGCCCGGCGACGAGCTTTGCCGGGTGCACGCGCGCGGCGTGCGGTGAGAACATCGCCAGCTGCGCGCCGGCGACGCGCACGCGCTGCTGAAGCTCCTCGCGGCTCAGCTCACGCAGATCGTCCTCGTCCACGCCGAGCGCGCGCATCTGGCTCGTGTGCGCGCGAAGCCGCAGCGCCTGCGCGCCGTCGAGCGCCACCGCTAGGTGCCCGCCCTTGACGAGGTCGGCGTCGATGCGCTGCTCGGCGAGCACGCGCGCGATCTCGTCGACCGTGTCGAACATCGCGCGCTGCAGCGCCGCGAAGCCCTCGTCGCCGGCGCCTGTCGCATACGCGCGCGGCGGCCCGGAGAAGAAGCCCGTCACCCATCCGCCGTTTCGCCCCGACGCGCCGAAGCCGCTGCGCTGCGCCTCGAGGATCACGACGTGCAGCGACGGCTGCGCGCGCTTTAGGTAGTAGGCGGTCCACAGCCCCGTGTAGCCGGCGCCGACGATTGCCACGTCGGCTTCGAGCGCGCCGGACAGCGCCTCGCGCTGCGGCGCGGGCCCGCCGAGCGACCGCCACCAGAAGCCCAGTTCGCCCGTTCGCATCCCCGCGCAGGTTAGTCGCGCCGGCGCGCTTCTTGCGGCGAGTCGAGCTCGTCCAGGCGTCGCTGCAGCAGCGCGCGCTCGGCGTCGGCGTGCACGAGCTCCAGCGCGCGCTCGTATGCCACACGCGCGTCCTGGCGACGGTCGAGGCGGCGCAGCAGCTCCGCGCGCGTGGCGTGCAGGTAGTGGTAGGCGTCGAGATCGAGGCCGTCGACGAGCGCGAGCGCCGCCTGCGGCTCGCCCGACTCGGCCAGCGCCACCGCGCGGTTGAGCTCGACCACCGGCGAGCCGGTGGTCGTCGCCAGCCGGGCGTACAGCGCGGCGATCGCCGGCCAATCGCGCTGGGACTCGGCGTGATGCGAGGCGATCGCGGCCTGCAGCGCGTAGGGCCCGTTCGCGTCCAGCGCGAGCGCGCGCCGCAGCGAGGCTCGCCCCTGCGCGATCTGCTCGACGTTCCACAGCGAGCGATCCTGATCGGCCAGCAGCACGACGGCGCCTTCGTGAAAGCGAGCCTCGCGCCGCGCGTCGTGCAGCAGCATCAGCGCGAGCAGCGCGTGCGTCTCGGCCTCGTCGGGCATCAGTTCGGCCAGCGCACGACCGAGCCGGATCGCCTCGGCCGCCAGCTCGTTGCGTCCGCCGTAGCCCTCGTTGAAGATCAGGTAGACGACCGCGAGCACCGCGACGAGCCGGTCGGGCAGCAGGTGGTCGGGCGGCACGCGAAACGGTATGCCGGCGGCCTTGATCTTGTGCTTTGCGCGCACCAGGCGCTTGGCGAGCGTCGGCTCTGCGACCAGGAACGCGCGCGCGATCTCATCCGTGCGCAACCCGCCGAGCGTCCGCAGCGTCAGCGCGACCTGCGCGTCGGTCGCCAGCGCCGGGTGACAGCAGGTGAACAGAAGCTCCAGGCGCTCGTCTGAGAAGACGCTGTGCTGCATCGTGTCGTCAACAGCCTCGGGAACGTCGAGCAGCTTGGTCTTCGCGGCGAGCGTGCGATCGCGGCGGATGCGGTCGATCGCGCGGTTTCGCGCGGTCGTCACCAGCCAAGCGCCGGGGGTCGAGGGCACGCCTTCGCGCGGCCAGCGCTCGGCGGCGATCGCGAAGGCCTCCTGGGCGGCTTCCTCGGCGAGGTCGAAGTCGCCGAGGAAGCCGATCAGGGTCGCCAGCACGCGACCCCACTCGTCGTGGAAGACGCGCTCGAGGATCGCTAGCGCTCCACCACCGGGCGCACCTCGACCGCGCCGCCCAAGCGCGCCGCGGGGATCCGCGCGGCGAGCTCGATCGCGGCATCGAGGTCGTCGGCCTCGAACAGGTAGTAGCCGCCGATCGCCTCCTTGGTCTCCGCGAACGGTCCGTCGGTCGTCAGCGTGCTGCCGTCCTGCACGCGCACCGTCGTCGCCGTCTCCGGGCCTTGAAGCTCGTGTCCGCCCATGATTCCCGGAGTCTGGCCAATCGCCATGTACTCGTCGGTGATCGCCTTCTGCTCGTCGGGCGACAGCGCTTCGTAGTCGCCCGCTGTCGGGCTGGTGTAGATCTGCAGCAGGTAGGTCATCGCTCGTGCTCCTTCGTCTCGGTTTTTGCCTCTGTCGCCCCTACGACGAACAGGATGCCGCGAAATGGACAGGCGGCCGGACCGGACGGCTCACGCAGCGTGCTTGCGCAGCTCCATCCGCGCGACGGCGCGTCGGTGCACCTCGTCGGGACCGTCGGCGATTCGCAACACGCGCTGGCGCGCGTAGGCGGCGGCGAGCGGGAAGTCCTGGCAGAGCCCCGCGGCTCCGTGAACCTGGATCGCTCGGTCGATGACGCGCGCGGCCATCTGCGGCACGGCGACCTTGATCGCGGAGATCTCGCCGCGCGCGGCCTTGTTTCCGGAGGTGTCCATCAGCCATGCGGCGTGCAGCGTGTACAGCCGCGCCTGGTCGATCTCGATGCGGCTGTTGGCGATCGCCTCCTGCACCGTGCCCTGCTCGGCCAGCGGCTTGCCGAACGCGACCCGATCGCGAGCGCGGGCGCACATCAGCTCGAGCGCGCGCTCGGCCATTCCGATCGAGCGCATGCAGTGGTGTATCCGCCCGGGGCCGAGGCGGGCCTGCGCCATCGCGAACCCGCCTGCGACCTCTCCGAGGATGTTCTCCACGGGCACGCGCACGTCGTCGAGCAGCACTTCGCAATGGCTCTCGCGATCGTTGAAGCCGAGCACGAGCAGATCGCGGACGATCGTGATCCCGGGGGTGTCCATCGGCACGAGCACCATGCTCTGCTGACGGTGGGGCGCAGCTTGCGGATCGGTCTTGCCCATCACGATCGCAAGCTTGCAGCGCTCGTCGCGCGCGCCGGAGATCCACCACTTGCGCCCGTTGATCACCCACTCGTCGCCCTCGCGCTCGATGCTGCACTGGATGTTGGTCGCGTCGGAGCTCGCGACAGCCGGCTCGGTCATCACGAACGTCGAGCGGATCTCGCCCTCGAGCAGCGGACCGAGCCAGCGGCGCTTCTGCGCGTCGGTCGCGAACATCGCCAGCAGCTCCATGTTGCCGGTGTCCGGCGCCGAGCAGTTGATCGCCTCCGGGCCGAGATGGCTGCGTCCGCTGAGCTCGGCCAGCGGCGCATAGTCGAGGTTGCTGAGCCCGTCCGTCCACTCCGTGCGATGCGGCAGGAACAGGTTCCACAGACCGCGCTCGCGCGCCTGGGCCTTCAACGACTCCATCGCCGGCGGATGGAAATGCGGATCCCCCGACTCGGCCAGCTGCTCCTCGTAGACGCGCTCGGCGGGAATCACCGACTCCTCGACGAACGTCGCGAGCAGCTCGCGCAGCGACGATGCCTCGGCGCTCAGCTGGAAGTCCACGACTGGCCTCCTTTGCAGGTTGGATGCCGGCGGATGCTCACGACGCCGTCCAGCCAGAGCCCGGCGCGAGCAGGTACCCGCCGTCCACGTTGATGACGGCGCCGGTGGTGTAGGAGGAGGCGTCGCTTGCCAGGTAGAGCACCGTGCCGGCGAACTCCTCCGGCTCGCCCCCTCGGCGCAGCGCAAAGCCCTTCGCCTCCTGCTCGAAGCGCTCCATGTCCCAGTGGCGGGAGATGTCGGTCAAGAACGTGCCGGCCATCACCGCGTTTACGCGCACCTTCGGCCCGAGCGCGCGGGCGTAGGCCACGGTGATCGCATTGAGTCCGGCCTTCGCCGCGGCGTAGGGGATCACGCCGCCATGCGGGTGCACCGCGGCGACGCTGCTGACGTTGACGATCGATCCGCCGCGGCCCTCGGCCATCCGCGCGCCGACGAGCGCGCTGAGGCGAAAGGGACCCTTCAGGTTGACGTCGATCACCTTGTCCCACAGCTCCTCGGTGACGTCCTGCGGCGAGTCGTACACGGGAGACATGCCCGCGTTGTTGACGAGCACGTCAATCTGTCCGAAGTTGTCGTACGCGGCCGCCACCAAGCCGTCGAGCTCATCCCAGTGACCGACGTGGCAGGCGTGCGCGAGCGCCCGGCGTCCGGTCTCCCGCTGCACCTGCTCGGCGAGCTCCTGGCAGCTGTCGAGCCGGCGGCTGGCGATCACGACGTCGGCGCCGGCGCGTGCCAACGCGAGCACGGCCTGTCGTCCCAGGCCGCGGCTTGCGCCCGTCACGATCGCCGCGCGGCCGGACAGGTCGAAGCGCTCGCCCATCGCTAGGCCGCGCTCGCGTCGGCGTCGTGCGCATGGCGCGCCTGCGCGGCTGCACGGCGTGTCGGCACGTGTTCGCTGGGCACGCCGCGCGGCTCATATCCGCGCAGGATGCGGCGCGCGACGGTGACCTTGTGGACCTCGTCGGGACCGTCGTAGAGCCGCGCGGCTCGGGCCCATCGGTACATCTGCTCCAGCGGCATGTCGCCGCTGTAACCGAGCGCTCCGTGCACCTGGATCGCGCGGTCGATCACGTCGTGCATGATCGGGGCGCCGTGGTACTTGATCATCGCGATCTCCAGGCGCGCGTCCTTGGTCCCGTGCTGGTCGATCTTCCACGCGGCGTACAGCGTCAGCAGGCGCATCGACTCGATCGCAGCGGCCGACTCTGCGATCCATGCCTGGATCATCTGCTTCTCGGCGAGCGGGCCGTCGTGAACGCTCTTGCTGACGGCGCGCTCGCAGAGCATGTCGAAGGCGCGCCGGCACACGCCCACCCAACGCATGCAGTGATGGATGCGACCGGGACCGAGACGCTGCTGGGCGAGCGTGAACGCTCCGCCGCGCTCGCCCAGGAGGTTCGCGAGCGGCACGCGCACGTCGTCGTAGACGACTTCCTGATGGGTGTGAACCTTGCCCCTGCTGTCAGGGTCGTTCATCAGGGCGATGTTGCGCGTGGTGATCCCGGGCACATCGGTAGGGACGATCAGCATCGAGGCACGGTGGCGCGGCTCGGCATCGGGATCGGTCACGCACATGACGACGTGGAAGTCGCTGCGGTCGGCGTTGCCGACACAGTACTTGGCCCCGTTGAGCAGCCACTGATCGCCGTCCTGCACGGCCAACGTGGTGAACTGGCGCGGATCTGAGCCGGTGCCCTGCTCGGTCATCGAGTACGCGCTCCACATCTCGTTGTCCAGCAGCGGCTGCATCCAGCGTCGCTTCTGCTCGGGCGTGCCGGCGATCGCGATCAGCTCGGAGTTGCCGGAGTCGGGTGCGTGCACGCCGAACACCGGCGGCGCGAGCTCCGAAGCGCCGAGGATCTCGTGCATCAGGGCGAGCTTGACCTGGCCGAATCCCTGCCCGCCGAGCTCGGGATCCAGATGCGCGGCCCACAGCCCGCGCTCGCGAACGCGCTCCTGCAGCGGGGCGATCAGCCGCCTGTACTGCAGGTAGTCGATATCGAGCGTCTCCAGCGGCAGCACCTCCTCGTGGACGAGCGAGCGCATCCACTCGAGCTCGCGCTCGAACTCGGGCTCGGTTGTGAAGCTCCACGTCATCGCCGTCTCCTCTCGCCACGGCGTCGTCGCCGGATCGTCGGCAACCTATGCGATGGCGTCCGCGCGCCAAGCCGTCGCCGTCGTGCGCCTTGTGGGTATCTCCACCCGCACAGCGGGCGCGGCATTCCGCCGCGCACGGCGTCGGAGATCATTCGACGATGGAGTGCGTGTCCACACCCGCCCTGCCGGCCACGCTGGAGCGCTGGCTCGGCGAGCACCTCGAACACCGCGGGCCGTATTCGTGGCACAGGCTGACGGGAGGCAACTCCAATCACACCTATCTGCTCGAGGGCGAGGCGGCAAGGATGATCCTGCGCCGTCCTCCCGAAGCGCTGATCGACCCGTCCGCGCACAGCGTCCAGCGCGAGCATCGGATCCTGCAGGCGCTGGCGCAGACCGACGTCCCGGCGCCGAGACCGTTCGCGTTCTGCTCGGATCTGGAGGTTCTCGGCGTGCCCTTCCTGGTGATGCAGTACGTCCCCGGCCACGCGCTGACCGACACGCTGCCAAGCGAAGCGCCACCGCAGCCGCGCGCGGCCGCGGAGGTCGCCGAGACGCTCGTCGACGCGCTCGCCACGCTGTCAGGCGTCGACTGGCGCGCCGTCGGCCTGGAGGACTTCGGCCGTCCCGACGGGTTTCTCGCGCGCCAGGTCGGCCGCTGGACGCGCCAGTACGAACGTGTGCAGGTGCGCGAGCTGCCACGCTTTGAGGAAGTGGCGCGCTGGCTGAGCGACAATCTCCCGGAGGCTGGGGCGCCGGGCATCGTGCACGGCGACTTCCACGCCGACAACACGCTCGTCGACTTCCGCGGGCAGGCCCGTGTGCGGGCGATCCTCGACTGGGAGATGGCGACGATCGGCGACCCGCTGCTGGACCTCGGCCTGCTGCTCGGCTTCTGGGGCTCAGACCGGCGCAAGCCGCTGTCCCTGCACAGGACGCAGGCCTTCAGTCGCGCCGTCGGGACGCCCTCGCGCGCGCAGCTGGCGGATCGCTACGAGCTGACCAGCGGTCGCTCGGTGGAGCACCTGGACTACTACATGACGCTCGCCTTCTGGAAGCTCGCGGCGATCGTCGAGGGCGCGTACGCCAACTCTCGCGCCGGTCTGGACTCGACCGCGCACGCGCGCTCGATGGAGCACGAGGTGCCGCGCCTGCTGGCCGAGGCCGCCCACTTCTGCGGGCTCGACTGAGCTTCGCCGGCCAGCCGGACTGGAATCCGTCAGCCGGCCGAGTTGCGCTCGAAGATGCTCTGCTTGCGCCGCCCGATCTCCGCGCTGTCCACCGCCCGCTCGCGCCAAGCGGCGCTCGCCTCGACTTCCATGCGCAGTCCCTCGGCCAGCGAGACGCCGCTCGTCCGGCGCATCAGCGCGAGCAGCGCTCGCACGGTCGGCTGATCGTTGTCGACAATCTGCCTGGCGAGCTCGCCGACGCGGACCAGCAGTCGCTCGTGCTCGACCACCTCGCTGACGAGCCCGATGCGCAGCGCCTCCTCTGCGTCGACGAAGCGTGCGGTCAGCGACATCGACAGCGCATTGCGCGCGCCCACGCCGTGCGGCAGTCCCGCGGCGGCGCCCCAGCCCGGCACGACGCCGACGCGCGCGTGGGTGTCGGCGAAGCGCGCTCGCACGGACGCCACGAGGAAGTCGGAGTGCAACGCGAGCTCCAGGCCGCCGGCGACCGCGGCGCCGTTGATCGCCCCGATCAGCGGCTTGGCGAGCGGCGGCACCGGCGGCGCCCGCCCGCCCTCGTGCAGGTTGTCGGCACTCGTGGCGAGCTCGTCGAGGTCCAGCCCAGCGCAGAACGCCGGATCGCTGCCCGTGAGGACGATCACGTCGACGTCCTCGCGAGCGTCCACGGCGGCGAGCGTGGCGCGCAGCTCGCGCATCGTCGCGGCCGTCAGCGCGTTGCGCCGGGCGGCACGGTCGAGCGTCACCGTCGCCACGCGATCCAGCACGGTCGTCTTCAAGTCTTCGCCTTCGGGCGTGCCCGGCAAGTCGATCGCTCCTCTGTTCCCCGCGCAGGCTAGGTCGTGGCGCCGGCGACCGGGCATCGCGCTCCGACGGGACTGTCGAGCTGAACAAAGATGGGGCTGGCGCCCTGACGGCTCGGCACGCGGGTTGCTTAGATCTGCCACATGGAGGCGGGCGCGCAGCTGGACGGACGCAGAGCGCTGATCACCGGCGGCGCCTCCGGCATCGGACTGGCCACTGCGCGTGAGCTTCGGCGCCAGGGAGCGCGCGTGCTGATCGTCGACAGGCGCGAGCCGCCCACGGACCTGGAGGCGACGTGGGCGCGCGCGGACGTCGGCGATCCGCAGGCATGGGAGCGTGTCGCCGAGCGCGCTCGCGCGGAGCTTGGCGGACTCGACCTGGCGTTCCTCAACGCGGGCGTCGCCAGCGCGCGGGCGAGCATCATCGAGATCGACGACGCCGAGTACCGGCGCGTGATGGGCAGCAACGCCGACGGCGTGTTCTACGGCGTGCGCGCGCTCGTCCCGCTGCTCGCGCCCGACGGCGGCGGAGCGATCGTCGCGACCTCCTCGCTCGCGGGTCTGCTCGCATTCTCGCCCGACCCCGTGTACACGATGGCCAAGCACGCCGTCGTCGGCCTCGTGCGCGCACTGGCGAAGCAGCTCGCCGAGCAGTCGATCACGATCAACGCGGTCTGTCCGGGGGTGGTCGACACGCCGATCCTGACCGACAGCATGCGCGCCGGCGTCGTCGCCGAGGGATTTCCGCTGATGCAGCCGTCGGCGATCGTCGCCGCGGTGCTCGCGCTCTTTCAGACCAGCGAGACCGGCGGCGCATGGGTCTGTCAGCCGGGCCGGGAGCCCGAGCGCTACCGCCACCGCGGCGTGCCCGGACCGGCCGGCCACGAGCGTCCGCCCGACGTGCTCTCGGGCATCTGAGCGCACCCGACCGCACCGGACCAGAGTCACGCGACCAAGCGGCGATCGTCGCGCCGAAGCGTTCGCTCATCGCTCAGCGCGCAGTCTCGGCCATCCTGTCCCAAGCGCCCGCCGTGCCCTCCTCGCGCAGGGTGAACTTCTGCACGCGCTGAGTCGCCGTCTTGGGAAGCTGCTCGCGGATGCGCACGTAGCGAGGAACCATGAAGGCGGCCATCCGCTCCTCGCAGAAGGCCACCAGCGCGTGCGGGTCCAGCGTGCGTCGCTCGTGCACGACGACGACGATCATCACCTCCTCCTCACCCAGCTCGGAGGCGACGCCGACGGCGGCGCTCTCGACCACGTCGGGGTGGGTGTTGACGATTCGCTCGACCTCGTAGGAGGAGATGTTCTCGCCGCGCCTGCGGATCGTGTCCTTCAGCCGATCGAGGAACACGAAGTAGCCGTCGGCGTCGCGGCGTCCGCGGTCGCCGGAGTGAAACCATCCCTGCTCCATCGCCGTCCGCGTGGCCTGCTCGTTTCTGTAGTAGCCCTCGAAGAGGATCTGCGGACGCTTGCTGCGAACCACTATCTCCCCCGGCTCGCCGGCGTCGGCGACCGTGCCGTCCTCACGCTGCACCTGCACCTCGGCCCAGCTCACGGGCAGGCCGAGCTTGCCGACGCGAACGTCGTCGGGGGGGCTGCCCAGACAGAACGTGGCGGTCTCGGTCAAGCCGTAGATCTCGAGGATCTGCAGGCCAAAGCGCGTCTCGAAGCGCTCCCACAGCTCGGCGGGGGCGGCGCCGCCGACCGTCAGCCTCACCGGGTTCTCGCCGTCGTCGTCGCGCGGGGTCTGGTTGTGCAGCATCGTCAGCATCGCTCCGATGTAGTTGAAGACCGTCGCGCCGTGCTCGCGAATCTCGTCGAAGAAGCGGGACGCCGAGAAGCGCGGCGAGAGGATCAGCGGCACCCCGGAGACGAGCGCTCCGACGGTGCTGAGCATCTGCGCGTTGACGTGAAACAGCGGCAGCGTCGTGTAGAGCACATCCTCCGCGCGAACGCGCACGTAGCGTTCGGCGAACTCGCGACCGGCCGCGTGGTAGGCGGCGTGGCAGTTCATCACTCCCTTCGGCAGCCCGGTCGTGCCGGACGTGTACAGCACCGAGGCGAGATCGCCCGGGCGCACGCTCGCCTGCGCTGCGCGCGGGTGAGCGCCCGCGAGCAGCTCGGCGATCGCAGGCCAGCCCTCGCGCGCCGCGCCGCGTCCGAAGCGCAGTTGCGGTCCGGCGCTCCCGAGCGCCGCCTCGTAGACCTCCTGCAGCGGCTCGTCGACGACGGCCACGCGCGACTGGCTGTGCTCGACGATGTAGCGCAGCCCGTCGCCCTTCAACGCCGTGTTCACCGGCACGAGGATCGCCCCGAGCATAGCGCTGGCGAACCACAGGTCGATGAACTCGAGCGAGTTGGGCAGCATCAGCGCGACCTTGTCGCCGCGCCCGACGCCGAGCGACGCGAGCGCGTCGGCAGCGAGCTGCGCGCGCTGCACCGTCTGGGCGAACGTCCGCTGCTCTGCCCCGAAGCGCAGGAACACGGCGTCGGGAGAGAGCTCCGCGCGAGCGTCCAGGATCGCTCCCAGCGCGATCGGCTCGCGCGTGCCGACGTACACGATCGACTCCGGCGCGCGCGGCCTCATGCGAGCGGCTCCGCGAGCGGTCCGCCGGCTGCGCTTTGAGTGCGCGATGGGTGCGTCTCGCTCACCATCCCATCAAGGCGATCATGTCCTGGCGCAGGCCCGGCAGGGCAAATCGCGTCCACGCCATGCGGATGTCGTCGGTCTCACGCCCCGCGTACTGGTGCAGACCCGTCGTCAGGATCGCGCACAGCATCAGCATGGCGAGCACCGAGAACGTGCGGATGACCTCGGCGTCCAGCGAGCGGCCGCTCGCCGCTTCGTAGCGTTCGCGAAACCAGTCGCGCTCGGCGACGGCGTTCAGCAGCGGCGATCCGGGCTTGGTGAATTTGCCCGCGTGATACTCCAGAGCGACATAGCCGAGATCGAAGCGAGGATCGCCGAGGAAGCTGAGCTCCCAGTCCAGCACGCCCGTCAGGCGACCCTCGTCGACCAGGCAGTTTCCGATGCGGTAGTCGCCGTGCACCAGGCACGGCGACAGCTCGCGCGGCGCGCGCTGGGCGACCCATTCGTAGGCCTCCTCGACGATCGGGTCCTCGACGAGCGCCATCTCCTGCTGGATCGCTCGCCAGTGCGCGACGGTGGCGGCGAAGTCGCGGGCGACGACGACCTTCGCCAGCTGCTCGAGCGGCACGGCGTGGATCGCGGCGAGCGTGTCGGCGAGGTCGGTGGCATACCCGCGCGCGCCCTGCCAATCCTCGGCGAGCTCGGCGCGCTCGCGCGCTCGCCATACGTTCGGCGAGCGCCCCGGCAGACGGTCCATGACGAAGAACGGGCCGCCGAACGGCGTGTCCTGCTCGTCGAGCATCCCGTGCACGGGTGGCACGGGGACGGGCTCGTCGGCGAGCGCGGCGTACGTGCTGAACTCCTGTCGCAGGTCGGTGTCCAGCAGCGCGCCGTGCGGGCGGACTCGCACGATCAGCTCCAGTGGCGGCGAGTCGGGATCGTCGACCGTGAGAGCCCAGGATTGGCGCGACCAGCCGCCTTCCAGCTGGCGCAGCTGCTGCACGCGCGCCCTCGGCCCGACCGACCCCTCGTCGCGCATCAGCCCGAGGACGCAGTCCATGCGCTCGCCGTCGCTCATGCCTCGGCCTCGGCATCGGCCAGCGCGTGGACCTCTTCGTCGGTCATCTCGGCCAGCGCCCGGTGGATGCAGCAGCGCAGCTGGGCTTCCTCGGGAAGCGAGCCGAGACGGCGCAGCAGCCCGGTCAGCTGCGCACCCAGCGCGCCGGGCTCGCGCGCCGCCATCGCGGCGGCGAGCGCGGGCCTGGCGGCGGGGACCGAGCTGCGCTCAGAGCAGGCCTGCAGCCGGCGGCGCATCCCCTCCATCAAAGCCGCGGCGGCGACCTGCTCGGCCGCGAGATGGCGCACGACGCTGTATGCCGAGAGCAGCTGCCCGCGCTGATAGGCGTCGAGCTCCTGCGAGTCGCTCGTGCGCGCCGCCCGGCGCAGGACCCTCCCCACCCCGAGCATCAATTCGTGCGGCTGAACCGGGTTGAACACTGGCGCCCTAGGCTCGGCGACTGCTTTGTTCGCGACTGCCGCAGGTCACTTGTCCCCCTGCTCCAAGAACGCGCGCATCGCGGCGAGCGTCTGCTCGGTCCCGAGCGCGATCGCCTGGGCGTGCTCCTCCAAGCGCAGCGCGTCCTCCAGCGTCAGGCCCTGGCTGCGGTTGACGAGCCCCTTGGTCATCGCCATCGTCGCCGGAAGCGTGGCCGTCATCGACTCGGCCATCGACAGCGCCTCGGCGAGCGCATCCGCGGGCGTCTCCACGACGCGGTTGACCAGCCCCAAGCGCTCTGCCTGCTCCGCGGAGATCGCGTCGCCGAGGAACATCAGCTCCTTGGCCGCCTGCGTGCCGATCGCGCGCGGCAGCAGCCACGCGCTTCCCAGGTCGGGCACGAGGTTGCGCCGGACGAAGACCTCGCAGAAGCTGGCGTCGCGCGACGCGACGAGCAGGTCGCATGCGAGCGCGACCGAGACGCCTGCGCCGTAGGTCGGGCCATGAATCGCGGCGACGACCGGCAGACGGCTGTCGCGCAGGGCGACGATCAGGCGGTGCAGCGAGCGCATCACCGCGAGCCTCGTCTGCGGCTCGCCGCCCGCGACGCGGCTGCCGATGTCGCCGAGATCGCCTCCCGAGCAGAACGCCCGTCCAGCCCCCGTCAGCACGACGCTGCGAACCTTCTCCATCTGCTCGACCGCGTGCAGCTCGGCGAGCACGTCCTCGACGAGCTCGACGCTGAGCGCGTTGAGCCGATCCTCACGGTCCATCGTGACGATCGCTACGGCGTCGCCGTGCAGCTGGTGCTTTGCGTAACTCAAAGTCTCACTCCTCTACATTCGAAAGACGGGCTTGCGTCGTGCCGCCAGCGGAGCGTTCGCGCACGCCGAGATGGCAAGGCCGAGCACGTCGCGCGTGGAAAGCGGATCGATCACGCCGTCATCCCACAGGCGCGCGCTGGCGTAGTAAGGATGACCCTGGCGCTCGTACTGCTCGCGAATCGCCGCCTTGTTCTGCTCGATGCGCTCCGGGTCCTTCTCGCGGCCGACCATCGTCAGCACGTTCGCAGCTTGGTCTCCGCCCATCACGCTGATGCGCGCGTTTGGCCACATCCACAGGAAGCGTGGAAAGTATGGACGACCGCACATGCCGTAGTTGCCGGCGCCGAAGGAGCCGCCGACGATGACCGTGAGCTTGGGCACGCGTGCAACCGAAACCGCGGCGATCATCTTCGCGCCGTCCTTGGCGATCCCCCCGGCCTCCGCGTCTGGGCCGACCATGAAGCCCGTGATGTTCTGCAGGAACACCAGCGGGATTTCGCGCTGGTCGCACATCTCGATGAAGTGAGCGCCCTTCAGCGCGCTGGAGGAGAAGATGACCCCCTGATTGGCGAGGATGCCGACGCTGTGGCCGTGCAGGTGGGCGAACCCGCAGACGAGCGTCGCGCCATAGCCGGCCTTGAACTCGTGGAAGCGGCTGCCGTCGGCGATGCGGGCGATGATCTCGCGTGGATCGTAGGGCGTGCGGATGTCCGCGGGAACCGCGCCTGTGAGCGTCGCCGGGTCGACCGCCGGAGGCTCGCTGGGGCGCCTTTCCCACGGCACGCCGGCGCGTGTGGGCAGCGTCGCGATGATCGAGCGCAGGATCGCCAGCGCGTCTCGATCGTCGGCGGCGAGGTGGTCGGCGACACCGGAGACGCGCGTGTGCAGCTCGCCGCCGCCGAGCTCCTCGGCGCTGACCTCCTCGCCGGTCGCCGCCTTCACGAGCGGTGGGCCGCCGAGGAAGATCGTCCCCTGTTCGCGCACGATCACGTTCTCGTCGCACATCGCCGGCACGTACGCCCCTCCCGCCGTGCACGAGCCGAGAACGGCGGCCACCTGCGGGATGCCCTCGGCCGACATGTTGGCCTGGTTGTAGAAGCTCTGTCCGAAGCCGCGAACGTCGGGGAACAGCTCGTCCTGCAGCGGCAGGTACCCGCCGCCGGAGTCGACGAGATAGACGCACGGCAGCCGGTTCTGCAGGGCGATCTCCTGCGCGCGTGTGTGCTTGCGCGCGGTCATCGGGAAGTAGGAGCCGCCCTTGACCGTCGCGTCGTTGCAGATCACCATCACCTCGCGCCCGTGGACGCGACCGACGCCGGTGATGATGCCGGCGCCCGGCGACTGGTCCTCGTACATGCCGTGCGCCGCGAGCGTCGACAGCTCCAGAAACGGCGAGCCGCGGTCGAGCAGCAGATCCACGCGCTCGCGCGGCAGGAGCTTGCCGCGCGCGCGCTGGCGCTCGGCCGCCTGCTCGCCACCGCCGGCGTGCACGCGCGCCCACTGGCGGCGAAGGTCACGCGCGAGCTCGGCGTGAGCCTCCGCGTTCGCGGCGAACTCGGCGCTCGCCGGGTCGGCGTGGGAGCGCAGCACGATGCTCACGCGACAGCCTCCAGCTCGACCAGCCGCTGACCCTGCTTGACGCCGTCGCCCTGCGCCACGAGGGCGTCCAGGACCACCGCGTCGGTCGGAGCGACGAGCGTCAGCTCCATCTTCATCGACTCCATCACGACCAGCACGTCGCCTTCGCAGACGGTGTCGCCGCACGCCACGCGCACGTCGAGCACGGTGCCCGGCATGGGCGCCTCCAACGACCCTGCTGCAGCGACCTCGGTGTGCTCGGAGACGGGCTCGACCAGACGAAAGGCGAACGCGTCGGGACCGTCGGCGACCCAGCGCTGCTCGCCGTCGGTCGCGTGCTCGAAATCGTGCGCGGTGCCGTCCAGCGCGATCGCGACGCGTCCGCGCCCGAGGCTTCGCGCGACGACCTCGACAGCCTCCCCGTCGACGGTCGCGCGGGCGCCCGACGGAGACCCGGCGATCGAGACGAGAAGCGACTCGTCGGTGTCGAGGCTCTGCAGCTCCCAGGTCACCGGCGCCGCGCCGTCGAGGCGAAAGCCGACCAGCGAGTCCCAGGGGTCGCGTTCGCTCGCGCGGTCGTGCAGCTGCAGCAGCTCGATGCTCGAGACGGCGACAGCGGCGCTGCGGCGTGCGGCGTGCGGCGGGGCGATCGCGTCGGCCGTACGCTCGATCAGGCCGGTGTCCAGACGTCCCTGGCGGACCTCCTCGTCGAGCATCAGCCGCCGCAGGAAGCCCGCGTTGGTTCGCAACCCCAGCAGGCGCAGGCGCGCGAGCGCCTCGTCCAGCCGTCCCAGCGCCTCCGGGCGGTCGGCGCCCGAGACGATCAGCTTCGCCAGCAGCGAGTCGTAGTGGGAAGTGATCTCGCTTCCCTCGGCGACGCCGCTGTCGACCCTCACACCGTCCCCCGCGGGCTCGCGATAGCCGATCAGCGTCCCGGTCGACGGCAGGAAGTCGTTGGCCGGGTCCTCGGCGCACAGCCGCGCCTCGATCGCATGACCGCTGATCTGGACGTCGCTCTGGGTCAGCTGCAGCGCTGCGCCCGACGCGACGATCAGCTGCTGCTCGACGAGGTCGAGCCCGGTCGCGAGCTCGGTCACCGGATGCTCCACCTGCAGGCGCGCGTTGACCTCCAAGAAGAACCACTCGTGCATGTCGTCGGCGGAGAGGATGAACTCGGCCGTGCCCGCCCCGACATAGCCGGCGGCGCGCGCGAGCGAGATCGACGCCTCGCCGAGCTGCGCGCGAAGCTCTGGCGAGACAGCCGGTGAGGGACACTCCTCGACGACCTTCTGGTGGCGGCGCTGCAGGCTGCACTCGCGCTCACCGAGGTGAAGCACCGTGCCGTGCGCGTCGGCGAGCAGCTGCACCTCGATGTGGCGTGCGCGCTCGACGTAACGCTCGACGAAGATCGAGTCGTCGCCGAAGCCCGCATGCGCCTCGCGCCTGGCCGCCGCGAGAGCCTGTGGGAGCTCCTGCAAAGTTCGCACGATGCGCATCCCGCGTCCGCCACCGCCGGCGGTGGCCTTGACCATCAGCGGCAGGCGAGCCGGCTGCTCACGCGCGAACTGGAGTATCGCCTCGTCGTCGAGATCCTCTCGCTGAAGGCCGGCGAGGACCGGGACCCCGGCCTGTTCGGCGACGCGCTTGGCGGCGACCTTGTCGCCGAGCAGCTCGATCGCCTCGGGCGGCGGCCCGACGAAGACGACCCCGGCCGCGGCGCAGGCGCGAGCGAAGTCGGCGTTCTCGGAGAGGAAGCCGTAGCCCGGGTGCACGGCGCGCGCGTCGGTCGCCGCGAGCGCCTCGAGCACGCGCTCGATCGACAGGTAGGAGTCGCCTGCGGGACCGGCGCCCAGTCGCACGGCGACGTCGGCGAGGCGGACATGGGGAGCGTCGGCGTCGGCGTCGGAGTAGACCGCGATCGAGCGCACGCCGAGCCGGCGCAGCGTGCGGATGACACGGACCGCGATCTCGCCGCGGTTGGCGACCAGCACCGACTCGAACATCAGCGCCCGGGGCTCCAGTCCACCGGGCCGGCGACGAGCACGTGCGAGGGGAGCGCCCGGCCGAGCATCCGCTGCATCTCGCGCGCCGCGTCGAGCAGCGCGGGCAGGCTGACGCCCGTCTGCACGTTCATCTCGTGCAACATCGAGACGAGATCCTCGGTGGCGATGTTGCCGGTGGCGCCGGGCGGCACGGGGCATCCGCCCAGCTCGCCGAAGCTCGACTCGAAGCTCTCGCACCCGCTCTGCAGCGCGGCCAGCACGTTGGCGAGCCCCTGGCCGCGGGTGTTGTGGAAATGTGCCGTGAGCTCGAAGTCGCGGGAGATCGTGTCGCGGGCGGCGTTGAAGAAGTCGCGAACCTGGATCGGATTGGCCATGCCGGTCGTATCTCCGAAGACGAGCTCCTGGGCGCCGGCGTCGGCCAGCGCGCGAGCCAGCGAGAGCACTCGCTCGGGCGCCACCGCGCCTTCGTAGGGGCAGCCGAAGGAGGTCGAGATCGCGGCGCCCGCGCGCAACCCGGCCGCGCGGATGCGCGGGAGCATCTGCTCGAGCCCGCGCAGCGACTCGGCGACGCTGCGGTTGACGTTGTGGCGGTTGTGCGCTTCGGATGCCGAGAGGAAGACGGTCACCTGGTCGATCTGCTCGCGCATCTGCAGGGCCAGCTGCAGGCCGCGTGGATTGGGGACGATCACCGAGCGCTGCACATCGCTCGGGAGATCCGCGGCTGCGAGCACCTGCGCAGCGTCGGCGAGCTGGGGAATCACGTCCGCTCGCACGAAGCTCGTCAGCTCCAGGCGCTTGACTCCGGTGGCTCCGAGCAGCTCGATGATTCGCAGCTTCTCGGCTGTCGAGATCACCTCCGGCTCGTTCTGAAACCCGTCGCGAGGACCCACCTCGCGCAGGCGAACAGACGGCGGCAGGTCATCCTGAGCGCGCACCATGGCACGCGTGAACCTAGCGGCGCGCGCATCGCGCGTCTGGGCTCAAATGGAGCGTTTTGGCGGAACGGCCAGTTGCGCTGCCGGGCGATTCGCGGCGCCCTCGCCTCCCACGCGCCGTCGAACGCGCGGCCGCGTCAGTAGGAGCGTGGCAGTCCCAGCGAATGCTGCGCGACGTAGTTGAGGATCATCTCGCGCGAGACCGGCGCCGTGCGCAGCACACGCACGGCGAACCACAGGTCGGCGAGTCCGTACTCGGTCGCCAGCCCGTTGCCGCCATGCGTTTGGATCGCCTGATCCAGACAGCGCAGACCGGCCTCGGCGGCGAGGAACTTGGCCATGTTCGAGGCCTCCCCGGCCTGTCCGGCGCAATCGTGCAACGCCGCGGCGCGCGCGGCCATCAGGCGGGCCGCCTCCAGGGCGATCTTCGCCTCGGCCAGCGGATGGGAGAGGCCCTGATGGACGCCGATCGGGCGCCCGCCCCAGACGGTGCGCTCGCGCGCGTACTCGGCGGCCTTCTCCAGCGCGTAGCGCCCCACGCCCGTGCAGATCATCGCGGCCATGATCCGCTCTGGGTTCAGGCCGCCGAAGACCAGGCGCATGCCCTCGCCCTCGGCGCCCACCAAGCGCTCGGGGCCCAGCTCGACGTCGTCGAAGAACAGCGTCCACTGGTGCTCTGGCGTCTGCACCTCGGTGCGGATGCGCTGGCGCTCGAGCCCGGGGGCGTCGGCGTCGACGATGAACAGCGAGAGGTTCCCCGATCCGACCTCGCCGGAGGTCGCGACGACTAGGATCGCCTGAGCGTCCTCGACGGCCGAGATGAACGTCTTGGTCCCACGCAGGACGAAGCGATCGCCGCGGCGCGTGGCTCGCGTGGAGAGCATGTGCGTGTTCGAGCCCGCGTCGGGCTCGGTGATCGCGAAGGCGTGGCGTTCCTCGCCGCTGCCGATTCCCGGAAGCCAGCGCTCGCGCTGCTCCTCGCTGCCGTGCTCGGCGACGATCGTGCCGACGATCGCCGGTGAGACCAGCAGCGTCAGCAGCGGGCAGCCGGCGGCGCTGATCTCCTCCTCGACGATCGCCAGCTCGGTCAGCCCGAGGCCTCCGCCGCCGTAGCGCTCAGGCACGTTGACGCCGGTGTAACCGTGAGCGGCCAGCGCGTTCCACAGCTCGGTCGGCGGTTGTTCGCGGCGCACCGCGTCGGCGAAGTAGCGATGGCCGAACGGCGCCACGATGTCGCGCACGGCCGTGCGGATCATGCGGTGCTCGTCGGACTCGACGAGCGCGAGCGTCGGGACCCGGCTGGCCGACTCAGATCCGGATGCGTTCATCGACAGGGCCTCATCGCTTGATTCTGAACGACGGCTCGCGCTTCTCGGCGAACGCCGCAAGGCCCTCCTGCGCCTGATCGGACTTGAACACCTCGACTCCGATCTCCGTCTCCAGCAGATATGCCTCGGGCAGCGTCATCTCAGCCCCGCGAAGCACCGATTCCTTGATCGCGCGCAGCGCGCGCGAACCGTTGCTGGCGACTTCCAACGCAAGCTCCTGAGCGGCCGCGTCGAGCTGCTCGGCGGGAACGATGCGGTTGATCAGCCCGAGCCTCAGCGCCTCCTCGGCGTCGAGCATGCGGCCCGTCAGCAGGATGTCCATCGCCCATGGGTAGGGCATCTGGCGCGGCAGCCTGGTCGTGCCGCCGCCGCCGGGAAACACACCCCAGCGCGGCTCGGGCAGGCCGAAACGCGCGTGCGGCGCGCTCAGGCGGATGTCGGTGCACGTCAGCAGCTCGAGCCCGCCGCCGAGACACTCGCCGTTGACCGCCGCGATGATCGGCTTGTAGATGTAGCCGAGGTCGCCCTTCTGATAGGCCTCCTGGTTCTCAGCCGGGTGCATCTCACCCGACTGCAGCCTCGGGATGAACGTCTTGAGGTTCGACCCGACGGAGAACGACCGCTCGCCGGCGCCTCGCACGACTGCGACGAGCAGATCGTCGTCGTCTCTGAAGCGGCGCCAGGCGTCGCCGAGCGCCGCCATCGACTCCGGCGTGAACGCGTTCAGCGACTCGGGCGCGTCGAACGTGATCCACAGCACGACCTCGTCCCTCACCTCCTGTCTGATCATCGAAGCATCCTTTCGCTCATCGCGTCTCGTTGGAGATCATCACCTTCACCGAGTTCTCCCGGTCCAGCTGACGGTGAAAGCCCGCCACGACGTCTGCGAGCTCGAAGCGGTCGGAGATCAGCGTCTCCACGCCGTCAGCGTGCTCGACCACGTGATCCAGTGAACGCGCGAAGTCCGGCGCGGTGTAGGCCATCGCCCCGCGTGCGGTCAGCTCCTTGTCGAGCATGCGCATCGCGGACAGGCATCCCTGGCCGGACTGCACGGCCGCGAGCGTCAGACGTCCGCCGGGCCGCGCGATCGAGACGGCCTGCTCGAGGATGCCCTGTGCTCCGGCGCAGTCGATCACGACGTCCGCCCTGCCCGACCGGCGAGCACCTCTGAGGAGATCCCGCAACTGCTGCTCGTAGGAGCGCTCGACCGGGTCGAGCGCGGCCGTGGCGCCATGCAGCAAGGCGGCGTCGCGGCGCAGCTTCAGCGGGTCGACGGCGACGATCCGCTGGGCCCCCTCGACGGCGAGCCACCGTGTCACGCACAGGCCGATCATGCCGGCGCCGAGGACGACGACGCAGTCGCCGTCCTCGAGCTCGGAGACCGCCACCGCGTGCAGCCCGACGGCGAGCGGCTCGGTCAAGGCCGCGGCCGCATCGGAGACCCCGTCGGGAATCTCCAGCAGCTCGCGCCCGAGACGGGCTTGGCGAACGAGCACGTAATCGGCGAACGCGCCCGCCTCGGTGATCCCGATCGTCCCGCGGCGCGCGAAGCACATGTTCTGCCGGTCGGCGCGGCAGGCGCTGCACTCGCCGCAGGCGAGCATCGGGTTGACGATCACGCGCTGGCCCTCGCGAAGGCCCCCGCCGTCGGGGGCGCTGACGATCTCGCCGGCGAACTCGTGGCCGAGCACCTGCCCTGGGGACACGCGCCAGCCGTCCTCGTAGATGTGAAGGTCGGTTCCGCAGATCCCGCAGCAGCGCATCCGCACGAGCGCATCGCCCGCGGCGGGCTCGGGAACGTCGACCGTATCGAGCTCCAGCCGACCGGGGCCCTGAAAGCGCAGGGCGCGAGAGGGCGGCACTTATCCCGCCCCGGCCAACTGCGCGGCCGGCTCCTCTTCGCCGGATGCGGCGCCGCCGCGCACGCGGCCACGCTGAAACCCGGTGACGGCCAGCGCGGCGATCAACGTGACGCCGGTGAACACGCTCGAGGCCCACACCGGCGCGGCGGCGAGCGAGAGTCCCTCGGTGCCCGTTCCCAGCATCAGCACGGCGATCACCGTGCCCCACGCGTTGAAGCGACCGCCCTTGAGCTGCGTCCCCCCGAGGAACGCAGCCGCGAAGGCGACGAGCAGGTATGGCGGTCCGATGCCGGGCGAGCCCGAGCCGACGGTTGCCGTCACGACGATTCCGGCGATGCCGGCGATCAGCGCGGAGAACATCAGCGTCATCGCGCGCAGTCGGCTGGTCTGCACGCCGGCCAGGCGCGCCGCGTCGGCGTTGAAGCCGGTCGCGTACAGGCGCCGTCCGGTGGCCGTGTGCTCGAGCATCACCCAGACGGCGGCGGCGATCGCGATCATGTAGAGCACCGGGATCGTCACGCCGATGATCTGCGTGGAGGAGATCTTCTGAAAGCCGGCGGAGAGCCGAACGGAGTTGACCGGCTGTTCTTTGCTGATCAGCGTGTTCGCGGCTTCCAGCAGCGCGCCCGTGGCGAGCGTCCCGATGAACGAGTCGATCTTCATGACGACCACGACGAGCACGTTGACCGCGCCGACGACCAGCGCGAGCAGCAACGTCAGCAGGACGATCACGCCGATCGAAAGCGACGTGTGGGCGAACAGGTACGCGACGAACATGTTGCAGAGGCCGAGATTGCCGACCACCGAGAGGTCGAAGATGCGCGCCGCCAGCGGAACGGTGAGGGCCAGGGCGACGAGCCCGGTCACGGCGCTGTCGTTCAACACCGCTTTGACCGTCCCACCGGTCGGGAACGTGCTGGGAACCCAGATCCAGAAGATCGCGACGATCACGATCCACACGTAGACGGCGCCGATGTTGGAGAAGGACAGCCCGCTCAGGAAACGCCTCGCGCGGGGCTCGCGCTGACCGGCGCGAGGCGCGCTCGGCGTCCCGGCGGCGTCGGCGGCGAGGTCGATGCCGGGCGCGTCGCTCACAGCAGCCCCCCGTCGACGCCGGCGGTCGTCTGCTGCGAGCCCTCCATCGCGTGCAGCAGGCTGCTCTGGGTGAGCTCGCTGCCGCTCAACTGTCGCACCTCGCGGCCGTCGCGCAGCACGATCACGCGGTCGCAGAGGCTGATCAGGTCCTCCACGTCAGAGGAGGAGACCAGGACGCCGAGGCCGCCGGCCGCCGCTTTGTGCACGAGTCGGTAGATCAGCCTGCGCGCGCCGATGTCCACGCCCGCCGTCGGCTCGGCGAGCACTAGCAGGGCCGGCTCGAGCGCGAGCGCCTTGGCGACGACGGCCTTCTGCTGGTTGCCGCCGCTCAGCAGCGGGAACGGCTTGGTCCCGAGCGGCGGGCGGATGTCCAGGCGCTCGATCCAGCCCTGCACCTCGGCACGCTCGCGGCGACTGTCGATCAACCCCGAGCGGGTGAAGCGATTGAGCTGTGGCAGCGTGATGTTCTCGGCGACGTTGAAGTCCGCGATCGACCCCTCCGCCCCACGATCGGCGGGAACGAACGCGATGCCGAGCCCCTGCGCACTGCGCGGGTCGAGCTCGGACGCGACCTTTCCGCGGACGCTGAAGGTGCCCGCCGCGGGTGGCGTGAGCGCACCCGCCACGGCGTAGGGAACCTCCTCTCGACCCGACCCGAGCAATCCGGCGAGCCCGACGATCTCGCCCTGCCCCACCTCGAAGGACATCTCGCGCACCAGCTTGCTGCTCAGGCCCTGCACGGCGATGCTCGGCTCGGCGCCGGCGCTCGGCAGCGGGCGCACCTCGCGCGTCAGCTCCGCGATCTCGTGTCCGACGAGCAGCGAGGCGAGCTCGCGCTGGTCCAGCTCGGACACCTCACGCGTGGCGACGCGCCTTCCCTCGCGCAAGACCGTGACCCGGTCGGCGATCTCGAAGATCTCGTCCAGCCGATGGGACACGTACAGGACGCTCGTGCCGGCAGCCGCCAGGCGTCGCACGATCGCGAACAGGCGACTGACCTCGACGGGCGCCAGCGAAGCCGTCGGCTCGTCCAAGACCAAGGCGCCCTCACCCGCCTTGAGGCCGTCGAGGGCGCGCGCGATCGCCACGGATGCGCGCTCGACCGGCGTGTACTGCCCCACGGGCTTCCACACGTCGAGGTCGTCGACGCCCAGCCGCGTGAGCAGCTCTTCGGCGCGAGCGGCGGCTCGTCGCCAGTCGATCGCGCCCAGCCGCGTGCGCTGGGCGTAGCCGTGCACGAGCGCGAAGTTGTCGATCGCGTTGAGCTCGGCGACGAGTCCCAGGTCCTGGTGGACGAAGCGCAGCTGTCTGGTGTCGAGGTCTCCCAGCGAGTCCACGCGCCTGCCCTGCCACTGCACCTCAGCGCCGGGGTCGGGCTGGTGAAAGCTCGCGAGGAGCTTGATCAGCGTCGACTTGCCCGAGCCGTTGGGACCGACCAGAGCGTGCACCTCGCCCGGGCGCAGCTCCAGGCTGACGTCGCGCAGGGCCACCTGACCGGGAAACGTCTTGGAGAGGTGCTCGATGCTCAGCAGCGATTGGGGGGTCTGAGCTGTCATCGAAGAAGTGCCGATCGGCGCCTGCGGCGAGCCCGAATCACAATGGCGCTCGCGAGCGCGCTGCCGGCCGGCTCGCCGGGCATGTCGACAAGGCGCGCTCGGGCGGCCTCGCGCGCGCCACAGCTGGCCGCTCCGGAGACCGCGTAGGGTCTCCGGAGCGGCCGTGCCGCGGGGCTCGGTGCTACTTCACGCTCCACAGCTTCTTGAACTGCGCTTCTGTTTCCGCTACGACCGGGAACGTGTTTCCGGATGGGATGTTTGCCTTCGTCAGGACCCAGCGCGGCATCGTGACGTTGCTCGGTTCGACGCTCGATCCCGTGAACAGGCGCGCCAGCCCATCGACGAGCGTGTAGCCGACGCCGTATTCGTCAAAGGCGACCGACCCCTCGACTTCGCCGTTGCGGATGTACTGGTAGACCGTCGGGTTGCCGCCCTCTCCGAAGATCGGCGTGCTCAGCCCGGCGGCTTTCAGCGCCGCCGGCAAGCCCACGCCGGGGTCCATCTGACTGAGGACGATCAGGTTGTCTTCGGGATGAGATCGCAGGTAGCCGACGATCCGCGTCGGCGCGTCCTTGCCGATCGAGGTGACGGGGACGGTCAGGTTGTCGACCTTGCCGCCGGGCTGCAGGTTTTTGAATTCCGACACGAACGATTCGTTGACGGTGTTCGCAATCGGCAGCCCGCCGATGTTCACGGCCAGCGGGTGAGCTGTGCCCTTGCGCGTGCCCACCACGTAGTCGGCCATCGCTTTGCCGATGACCTTCCCGTTGGGCAGCGCGTTGATCATCAGGTCGATGCCGCCGCCGGCGCCTTCCGGCGTGCAGCAGTCGACGACCGGGATTTTCTGCGCCTTCAGCTGCTGAAGCGCGGAGTTGAAGATCGATTTTTCATACACGATCGTGACGACTCCGTCGGGTTTGTCGCGAACCGCCTGCTGCCAACCCGTCTGCACCGCCTGCGGGGTGAGCCCGGTGTTGATCGTCAGCACTTTCCAGCCGAGCAGGCCGGCCGCGGTGCGAACGTGTTCGCCCAGCGGGACGCAGGCGGGGTCGCCGCACTGCATCATCGCGATCGTCTTGCCCTTGGGAATCGGCTTCCCCACCGGTTCGGTGACGGCGACCTTGGTAGGTCGTGTGAGCAGTTCGTTGCTTCGCTTCTGCGCTTCGGCGACCGCGGGCGAACTGGAGCCGCCACTGCTCGAGCTGCTGGAGCTCGATGAACTCGACGAGCTCGAGCTCCCGCACGCGCTCACCACGAGTGCCAGCACGACCGCTGCGATCGCGAGTGAAAACGCACGCACTATCCCTTGCTTCTTGAGCATGACTCTTGCGCTCCTCCCTTGGATTCTGGGTCGCCTCCGGCAACGATCTGCCGTCAGCCGCCGGCCATTATCGGCGCTCGTCCGCGCACGGTGACGATGCTCGCGCCGCTCGCTGGAGAGACCCACAATCACCCCCCGGCCGGTGCCGTGCGCACTGCTGGGATGGACTGCTAGAAATGACGACGTGAGCGCTCGTCAGGAGACATCCGCGCCTTCGGAGGTCGTGCTCACCGAGGCGCGCGGCGAGACGCTGGTCATCACGATCCACCGCCCGCACAGGCGAAACGCACTCACGCGCGACGTCGCCGACGGCCTGCGCACGGCGCTGGCTGAGCTCGACGACTCGCCCCGGCTGCGCGCCGGAGTGGTGACCGGCAGCGGCGATCACTTCTGCGCCGGCATGGACTTGCGCGACACCCCGCTCGACGAGGAGATCGACGACTTCGAGCGGACTTTCCAGCGGATCCTCGCCGACCCCGCCGAGAAGCCGCTGATCGCGGCGATCGAGGGCTATGCGGTCGCCGGGGGCTGGGAGCTCGCCCTCGCCTGCGACCTGGTGGTCGCCTCGGAGACGGCCAAATTCGGGCTGCCGGAGGTGAAGGTCGGGCTCGTCGCGCAGGGTGGAGCGCTGCTGGAGCTGCCGCGGCGGATCCCCTACCACCTTGCGATGGAGTTGTCGCTCACGGGCGCGATCGTCGGCGCCGCGCGCGTGGCGGAGGTCGGTGCGATCAACGCGCTGTGCGCGCAGGGCACAGCACTCCAGACAGCGCTGGCGCTCGCCGACGAAGTGACCGCGAACGCGCCGCTCGCCGTGGTGGCGACGAAGAAGGTCGTCAAGAACGCCCACGGCTGGCCGGTCGAGGAGCAGTGGCAGCGCCAGGAGGAGATCGCCAGCCCGGTGTTTCACTCTGCGGACGCCGCCGAGGGCGCCAAGGCCTTCGCCGAGAAGCGCCCGCCGCGCTGGCAGGGTCGCTGACTGGCTGACTGCCGGCTAGGCCTGCCCGTCGCCGGCTAGGCCTGGCTGTCGCTGACGACGACCTCGACGGAGAGCAGCGCGCCGCAGCTCGGGCAGGCGAACTCGGCGATGTCGACACCATCGCGGGGCGCCACCCAGCCGCCGACCTCAGCGAGGGCTTCGGCGGCGTTGCGTTGCCGTGTGGGGACGTGTCGGCGGAAGTCCTCGCCTGGCGCGGACAGCTCCGTCGAGCAACGCTCGCACGACGTGGCCGCCTGGGCGGAGGGGTCTGCCGGGACGAACGGCAGGTCGGCCGCGGCCGCCGCCGACCACGACGGCCACGACTTCCTCTCGACCCTCAGCGCATCGCGCGTTCTGCTCGTCTGCTCGGCGTCGACCGCGCCATCGGCGTCGAGGCGCACGCCGTAAGCCTCGGCGGCGATATCGGCATCGAGATAGCGATCGCGAACGTCTTGCGCCACAAGCTCGACATCGCGCTCCAGCGGATCTCCGATCCCGCCGCCTCCGCCGGAGTGCATCCAGATTATGTCTCCGGCGTTCATCGGCACGCCGAAGTTCTTCGATTCGAGATCTTCCTGACTGCCCTGCAGCCCGTCGAACGACGACGGCAGCATTCCTCCGCGCAGCAGCGCCTCGATGTTCGTCTCTCGCGCGACGCGAAATCCGCCTCCGCTTCCCGGATAGCCGCCGAGAAGGCCCGGCGGCGGAACCTGGTTGCACGCGGAGATCGCCGTCGTCGTCCCGCCGGGCGTTCGCCACGGAGTCCAAGCGACGTCCAGCCCGAGGCCGCCGCGCTTGCGTCCGATTCCGCCGGAGCCGAGGTTCAGCTTGCGCCACAGAAACAGCACCGGGTTCTGCTGCTCGTAGACCTCGAGGTCTGGAAGCTTGTTGTCCAGGCACGGAGTCGGGCCGGCGGCGTCGATCCCGTCGAGCTGCAGCTGGGCGCCGCTGCCGCCCGACTGCGCGTCGAGGTCGAGGAAGGGCACCCATTCGCCAGCTTCGTTGGGCGCGTAGAACGTCGTCAGTGGCACGCCGTCGTGGAAGGGTGCCATCACGTGCTCGCGCACGAACGCATCAGAGCTGTCCGCCTGCATGTGACCGAGCAGCGTCGCCACGAGCTTGGTCACCCGCAAACCGGTCTCCATGTGTCCCGAGGAGGTCGGGGCGGGCATCTCCGGGTTGACGAGCGTGCCGCGCGGAAAGACGAAGTCGAGCGCGCGAATGAGTCCCTCGTTGATCGGCACGTCGGGGACCAGCGTCATGAACAGCGGCGTGACGGCCGCCGACAGCGCCGACCCGTGCGCGACGTTGATGAACCCGTCGGTCTGCGCGGCACTGCCTGTGAAGTCGAAGGTGAGGTTCTCGCCGTCAACCGTCGCGTGACAGACCAGCTCGTAAAGGTCGTTGACGTGGCCGTTGTGCTCGACGTAGTCGCGTGCGGTGTACACGCCGTCGGGCAGCGACTCGATCCGCCGTCGGGCGGCGCGTTCGGTCAGCTGCTTGGCCGCCTCGGAAAGCCGCGTGAAGCCGTCGACGCCGTGCTCGGCGACGATGTCGGCCACGCGCGCGTCCGCCGTGTTGCACGCGGCGATGAAGCAGCGGATCTCGTTGAGGTTGCGGTCGGGCACGCGGAAGTTGGCGGCGATCAGCCGCCAGATGTCGTCGATGATCGTGCCGCGTGAGACGATCTTGACGCCGGGGAAGCGCAGACCCTCGGCGTAGCACTCATACGCATCCGGGGCAAAGCCGCCCGGCGCCATGCCGCCGATGTCCATCATGTGCGCCTCGGCCCAGCACCACGCGATCACCTCGCCGTCGGCGAACATCGGGCGCACGATTCCGAGGTCCGGCGCGTGGCAGGCGCCGGTGGTGTGCGGGTCGTTGCAGATCCAGGCGTCCCCGGGATGGATGTCCTGCTCGGGGACCACGTCGAGCAGGTGCCTGATCGTCTGGCGCGCCGCGCCGAGGTGGTAGGTCAGGTAGGCGCTGGCGAGCAGTTCGCCGTTTGCGTCGGTGACCACCGTGGAGAAGTCGTTGGCCTCGGCGATCACCGGGTCGCCGGAGGTTCGGATCATCGTCTGTCCCATCTCCTGAGCGATCGAGTAGAGCTTGCGCGCGAATATCTCCGTGCTCACGAGGTCGCGCACCCCGTCGCTCACGCTGCTTTGCCGGGATTGCACGCTGTTGGTCGTGGTCGCCATTCGAGCCCCGCGCTCACGCCGTGGCGGCGGTCGGCTGGCGCTGCTCAGCCGCCCCCGACGCCGCCAGATCGACGATTCCGTAGTTGCCGTGGCGATCTACCTGCAGGCGCCACTCCTCCGGTATGACGATCGTCGTCAGCGCATGCTCGACGATCGCCGGGCCCTCGATCACCGACCCCGCGGACAGGTCGGCCGCACGGTAGATCGGCAGCTCCGCCCAGCCGCCGGACTCCGGGCGAAAGACGCGGCGGCTGCCCACCGGACTGGCCGAGCCGCCGGCGTCGGTGTCGCTGGCGCGCTCCTCGAACTTCTCGGGGCTCGCGCTGGCGATCACGCGCACCGCCTCGAGGATCACCGGAGCGTTCTGCCACGCTGTCCCCTCGCCGTACTCGGCTTCGAAGCGCTCGGCGAATCCGTCTCGAACCTCCTGCAGATCCGCCAGCGAGAGCTCGGTCTTGCGCGGGATCGGGACGGTCAGGTCGTGCAGCTGTCCGACGAACTTGAAGTCACCCTGCCAGACGATCTCGATGTCCTGCTCGGCGTAGCCCGCCTCGTGCAGGCCCTCGAGTGCGTGGCGCTCGATTCCCAGCAGCGTCTCGCGCACCTCCTTGACGTCCTGGTCGCCTCCCCAGGAAACGCTGCGCGCGACGTTGCGCACGTCGTCGGTCCCGAGCAGGCCATAGGCGGAGAACACCGAGGAGCTGTGAGGGACGATCGCCTCCTTGATCTGCATCGAGCGACAGATGTCGGCGGCGAACATGCCAAGCGCTCCGCCGTAGGCGCAGAACACGAAGTCACGCGGATCGAGTCCGCGCTCGACGGTCACCGAGCGCACGGCGTTGGACATCGTCGCCACGGTCAGTCGGTGCATCGCCGCGGCCGCCTCCTCGACGGACGTTCCGAGCGGCTCGGCCAGCCGCGTGCGAATCGCCTCGGCGGCCTTGTCGGCGTCGAGCGTGCGCCGCCCGGCGAGAAATGTCTCGGGGTCGATCAGACCGAGGACGACCGCGGCGTCGGTGGTCGTCGGCTCGGTCCCACCGCGTCCATAGCAGGCCGGGCCGGGGGAGGAACCGGCGCTGCGCGGGCCGACCTGGGGCACTCCACGGGCGTCGATCCAGCCGATCGAGCCTCCGCCGGCGCCGACGCTGATGATCTCGATCTTCGACAGGCCGGTCAGGAACTCGCGCAGCATCACGCGTTGGGTGACCGAGTATTCGTTGTTGGCGAGCACCGAGACGTCGAAGCTCGTGCCTCCCATGTCGCCGGCGATCAGGTTCGGCATCCCGGTCGCGCGTGCGAGCCGGCTCGTGCCGACGACGCCGCCGGCGGGACCGGAGTCGACGAGCGCGATCGGCCGTTCGCGCGCGTCCGCCGCCGAGAGCGTGCCGCCGAAGGACTGCATCAGCGACACGGGCACACCGAGCCCGCGCTCGCGCAGGACGCGCTCGACCTCCTGCGTGTACTCGGAGACGCGAATGCCCGTGTAGGCGTTGAGAACCGTCGTGACGGTGCGCTCGTACTCGCGCATCAACGGGTGCACGCGCGAGGCGACGCTGACGTACAGGTCGGGGTGGCGCTCGGCGAACAGCGACGCGAGCATCTCCTCGTGCGCGCCGTTGCGAAAGCACCACATCAACGAGATCGCGACCGATTCGACTTCCTTCTCGACGAGCGCCTGCACCGCGCGCTCGGCCTCCTGGGCGGTGAGCGGCACGACGACTTCGCCGGTCCGGTCGACGCGCTCCTGCACCTCGACGATGCAGTCGCGCTCGACGAGATCCGGGACGTTGCCCTGCAGGTGGTGGTCGCGCTGGGTGTTGCGCGGAGAGCGGGCGATGCGCATGATGTCGCCCATCCCCTTCGTCGTGATCAGGCCCACGCGGGCGCCGCGCAGCTCGGCGATCGAGTTGGTGACGATCGTCGTTCCGTTGACGAACCGCGTCGTGGCGCGCAGGATCTCCTCGAGGCCGAGATCGAGCTGACCGGCGACGCTCTCCAAGGCGGACACGACGCCGAGCGTGAGCTCTCCGTGCGTCGTGTCGGACTTGTCTGTGTAGACACGACCGTCCGAGTCGGTCACCACCACGTCGGTGAACGTCCCTCCGATGTCACAGCCGACCTGGAACTGACGTTGCATATCTCTCCCCAAACGGCCTCGACACGCGGTCGCGGCATCGCGTACACGAAAACAGGTCGATTCTGTGCACGACGGCCTGGCAACTTCAAGGCTTCGACAGGGACTACTTGGAGAACCACACAAGCCGCGCGCGCATGCGTGAGAGCTCTGCATCGGTGGCGCCATGCAGCTTCAGCCACGCCTCGGCGCCGCCGGCCTCGTCGAGGAAGTCCAGCGCCGCGCCGATCGCCTCGGCGGGGGCGGTGAAGATCTCCGGTCGCCGTTGCGCGATCCTGCGCACGAGCTCTGGGGCGTCGGTGAGCCCGGGCGTGCTGGCGACACGCGCGACGATTCCCTCCATGTTCTCCTGCGTGCCCACGTAGTCGGCGACGACGTGCTCGCGGGCGACGCCGGCCGCCGAGAGCACGACCGCCAGCACGAGCCCCGTGCGGTCTTTGCCGGCGGTGCAGTGGACGAGCGTCGCCCCGTTCGATGCGCCGATCAATCGGGGAATCGAACCGATCGCCCCTCCGGCTCCCTTCAGCATGCGGACATACAAAGCGCCGAGGCCGTCGTCGACCTCGTGCGGTTGCTCGACGAGATGGGCGATGCCGGCACGCGCCATCAACGCCACGGCGTGCACGTCGGCGCCCTGCTCGGCGAGCGGGTGCTTGCGCGTCAGCTCATCCTGCGAGCGCAGGTCGATCACCGTGGCCGGCGGCCACGACACGCCGGCGGGAGGGTCGTCGCCGAAGCGCGGCGCGTCGGCGCGGTAGAGGACTGCGCGCGCGAGCTGGCCTCCCGCCGCCACGGGCAGGCCTCCGACGTCGCGGAAGTTGCGCATCGCGTCAGCCGTCAAGGATGAACCGAGCGAGCCGGGGCCGAGGGAGGAGAGTGAGCCCCGGCTCGCTGTGCGACCCCTCGGCCGTGCCGCCAGGGCCGGGGCGGCAACGTGTGGTCGAGACGTGCGTTTCGGTTCGGCTGCTCGCGCCATCGGCGGAGCCCCGATGCGCATCCCGGACACGTGTGAACGGGTTTGCATCAAGCATTAGAAGACCGGGACGTCCTTGTAGTCGCCCCACACGGCTTGCAGCGCCTGGACGATCTCGCCCTCGGAGGCGCCCGCGCGCGCGCAGGCGAGCAGCGGCTGCATCAGGTTGCGCTCGGCGTGCGCCGCGTGCTCGCGCAGGTCGGCGAGCGCCGCCTCGACAGCCGCACCGTCGCGTGTCGCGCGCGCGCCTTGCAGGCGATCGAGCTGCTTGCGTTCGATCGCGGGGTCGATGCGCAGGGTCGGCGTCTTGCCATCGTCCCCCTCGCTGTAGGAGTTCACGCCCACGACGATCCGCCGTCCGGCATCGATCTCGCATTGCAGCGCAAACGACGCGTCGGCGATCTCGCGCTGCGGATAGTTCTGCTTGACCGCCTCGACCATGCCGCCGAGCTCGTCGATCTTGGCGAAGTACTCGTAGCAGCGCTGCTCCATCTCGTCGGTGAGCGCCTCGACGAAGTAGCTGCCGCCGAGTGGGTCGATCGTGTTGGTGACGCCCGTCTCATCGGCGATGATCTGCTGGGTGCGCAGCGCGATGCGCACGGCGTCCTCGGTTGGCAGCGCGAGCGCCTCGTCGTAGGAGTTGGTGTGCAGCGACTGGGTGCCGCCGAGCACGCCGGCGAGCGCCTCGATCGCGGTGCGCGTGATGTTGTTCAGCGGCTGCTGCGCCGTCAGCGAGACGCCGGCGGTCTGCGTGTGAAAGCGCATCAGCCAGGACTTCGGATCCTTCGCGCCGAACGTCTCGCGCAGCTCGCGCGCCCAGATGCGCCGCGCGGCGCGGTACTTGGCGATCTCCTCGAAGAAGTCGATCTGCGCGTTGAAGAAGAACGACAGCCGCGGCGCGAAGTCGTCCACGTCCAGCCCCCGTTCGACGGCTTGCTCGACGTAGGTCAGCCCGTCCTTGAGCGTGAACGCGAGCTCCTGCTGCGCCGTCGAGCCGGCCTCGCGAATGTGGTAGCCGGAGATCGACACCGGGTGCCAGCGGGGCATCTCGGTCGAAGCCCACTCGATCATGTCTCCCAGCAGGCGCATCGCCGGATCGATCGGAAAGCACCACTCCTTCTGGGCGATGTACTCCTTGAGGATATCCGCCTGGATCGTGCCGGCCAGGCGCTCCGGCGAGACCGGCCCGGCGCTGCTCGTGCCGGCCTCGGCGGCGACCACGTAGAAGGCGAGCATGATCGCGGCGGGGGCGTTGATGGTCATCGACACCGACACCTCGCCGAGGTCGATGCCGCCGAACAGCGTGCGCATGTCCTCGACGGTGTCGACGGCGACGCCCTCGCGGCCCACCTCGCCCAGCGACAGCGTCGAGTCTGAGTCGTGGCCCATCAGCGAGGGCATGTCGAATGCCGTCGACAGCCCCGTCTGGCCGTGCTCGAGCAGGTAGCGGAAGCGCTCGTTGGTCTCCTCGCTGGTGCCGAAGCCGGCGAACTGGCGCATCGTCCACAGGCGGCCGCGGTACATCGACTCGTGGATGCCGCGCGTGAACGGGTAGGAGCCCGGCCGGCCAATCGGGTCGTGCGCACCGCCGATGCCGTCGGGCAGGTCCTCGCGCGTGTACAGCTCGCGCACGGGCTCGCCGGAGAGGGTCTTGAAGCTCCTCTCGCTCTCCTCGCCGACCTGCGCGGGCGCGCGTTCGGGGGGCTTTGCGCTGACGGCCATGATCGTGACGAATGCTACTGGCAGCGCTAGCCTCGGCCGGATGATGGGAGACGAGCTGGCGCGATTGATCGGGGCCGAGCACGTGCTCGTGGCGCCCCCGGCGAACTCGCCATACAACAGCGATGCATCGCGCCGTCGCGACGTGCACGGCCGAGCGGACGCGGTGGCGCTGCCGGGCAGCTCGCAAGAGGTGGCAGACGTGGTGCGCTGGTGCTACGCGCACGACGTGGCGATCGTGCCACGCGGCGGCGGCACGGGCTTGACGGGCGGGGCGGTGCCGACGGAGGGCGGCGTGGTGCTGTCGCTGGAGCGCCTGCGCGGGGTGCGCGAGCTGGAGCCGGGACTGTGGCGGATGCTTCCTGAGGCGGGCGTGCTCACCCGCGACGTGCAGCGCCTGGCGCGCGAGAACGGGCTGTTCTTCGCGCCGGACCCGGGCGCGTCTGAGCAGTCGCAGATCGGCGGCAACGTGGCGACTAACGCGGGCGGACCGCACGCGCTGAAGTACGGCGTGACGGGCGCGTGGGTGACGGGCGTGGAGGCGGTGCTGGCGCCAGGGGAGCTGGTGCAGGTGGGCGGGTGGGCGCGCAAGGACGTGGCGGGCTATGACATCAAGGACCTGCTGATCGGCTCGGAGGGCACGCTGGGCGTGATCACGGCGGTGCGCCTGCGCCTGCTGCCGGCGCTCGAGGCGCAGATCGCGCAGACGGTGTTCTTGCGTACGCGTGCGCAGGGGTGCGCGGCGATGCTCGACGTGCGGGCGGCAGGTATGGAGGTGGCGGCGATGGACTTCGCCGACGGCGAGGCGCTGGCGCACGTGGCGGGCGGCTACCCGGGCGACGTGCCTGCGGGCGCAGGCTTTGCGCTGCTGATCGAGGTCGACGGCACGCGCGAGCAGGCGCGCGCGCAGGCAAGCGAGCTGCGCGATCTGCTGGGAGGCGTGGCGCTGGCGATCGAGCAGCCGCGCGACGCGGCGGCGCTGTGGCGCTGGCGCGACGGGTTCAACGGCGTGCTGTCGGGCGTGCGCGGGGCGAAGGTGTCAGAGGACGTGTCGTTTCCGATCGAGCGCCTGCAGGAGGGGCTGGAGCGCTTCGAGGAGATCGCGACACGCCACGGGCTGCGCGCGTGCGCGTTCGGGCACGGCGGCGACGGCAACGTGCACGCCACCCTGCTCGTCGACCCGGCCGACGGCGCGGAGCTCGACAGGGCGCAGGCGGTGGGCGCGGAGCTGTTCGAGCTGGTGGGCGAGCTGGGCGGGTCGATCGCGGCGGAGCACGGCGTCGGCTGGCTCAAGCGGGGGCTGCTGGCGTCGCAGTGGGACGCGCGCGCGGTGCAATTGCACGAAGAGATCAAGCGCGCGTTCGATCCGAAGGGCCTGCTGAACCCGGGCAAGAAGCTGGCGCGTCCGCCGGCTCAGCCCAGCTGAGATGGCGAGACTGAGAGGATGGCGAGCGCGATGACATTGGTGAGCGAGCTTGAGCTTGCGACGTTCGACTACACCGACGCGCAGATGCGCGGCGAGCGCTTTCACTCGGAGATGGCGAAGGCGCGCGAGCGGGGCTGGCTGGCGAAGGCGCCGTTCGGCTACATGACGCTCGACCGCGAGGCGGGCGAGTTCTTCCTGCGCACGCGCTCGGCGATCTTCCCGGGAATGAAGATCGCGGAGATCTTCGGCGTGACGGAGGGGCCGCTGTATGAGCAGATGCGGCGCAACATCCTGCACGTCAACGGCGCCGACCACACGCGCCTTCGCAGCCTGGTCAACCCGGCGCTGTCGCCGCGCGCGGTCGAGCGCTACCGCCCGATCATGCGCGAGTTCCTTGGTGATCTGCTGGCGCAGGCGATCGCGGCGTCGTCGGGGCCTGACGCGGACGACCATGACGACGGGACGATTTTTTGTGATTTCGTGGATGCGTTCGCGAAGCCGTATCCGTCGCTGGCGATCGCGACGGTCATGGGTGCGCCGCTGGAGGACGCGCCGCGGCTGCACCACTGGTCGAACCTGATACAGCGGCAGTTCGACGCGGTAAGCATGTCCGACGAGCGGGAGAGAGAGCAGATCACGCAGGCGGTGCGGGAGTTCTACGAGTACGCGCACGAGCTGGTGCGCGCGCGACGGGAGGACGCGAGCGACGATCTGATCTCGAAGCTGATCGCGGCGGAGGAGCAGGGCGAGCGGCTGAGCGACGTGGAGTGCATCAACCTCGTGTTCAACGTGCTGGTGGGCGGCGTGGACACGAGCCAGAGCCAGCTCGCGCACGCGGTGCGGCTGCTTGCGGAACACCCCGATCAGTGGGAGCTGCTCGCGCAGGACCCGTCGCTGGCGGAGCGCGCGGTGGAGGAGGCGCTGCGCTACGAGCCGATCACGCCGTTCACTGCGCGCATCTTGACGGAGCAGGTGGTGTACCGCGACGTGACGTTCCCGGAGGGGACGGTGGTGATGGTGTGCGCGTTCACGGGCAACCGCGACCTTCCGGACGAGGAGGCGGGACCGCGTGGCGCGGACAGCTTCGACATCACGGCCGACCGCGGCCGCGCACGCCCGCTGACGTTCGGCGCGGGCGTGCACTACTGCCTGGGCGCGAACCTCGCGCGCGTGGAGCTGCAGGAGGGGCTGGCGTTTCTGGCGGAGCACCTGCACGACGTGCGCCTTGATGGCGAGCCGGTGTTCGAGGGCGTATCGGGCATATACGGCCTGGCGAAGCTGCCAATCGCATTCACGGCGTAAGCGCACGCGAGTGTCCGGCCGCGCGGCGGCGGCGGCCGGCCCGTCCCCGAGCTGTGTGCTCTCTTTTACACGCAGCGGTAGCCATCGTATATACGAAGTAGTTACCATTGCTATCGCAACGTTTTCGGGACAACACAAACCCTTCTCTCCATGTAAATACCACCGCTATCGCCATTGCGGCGACGTCGGCGGAGTGGGACAATTCTGAGGGGGGGCATGAGGCCCTTCACATCGACATACGGGTGGGATGGTCAGACGGATCTTCAGGGCAGCGACGATCACCGCGTGCCTCGCGCTGGCGGTGCCGGCTGTCGCCCCTCACACGTACGACTTCCCGGTCCCCGGCGTGATCGCCACGGCTGAAGCGGGCCAGTACCACGTGTACTCGTGCCGAACCCCGTCAGGAGAATCGGCACCGGTGGATGGCTGGAGCGGCTCGGTCGCGGCCGGCGGCGCGTTCGACGACTACGCGCTGAACACATGCCCTGAAGGCGGCGCGCTCATAGCCGCCCTCGGGGCGCAGACGATTCACGGCGCGAATGTCGATCGCGCAACGTGGAGATTTGACGCGCCCACCGGCGAGACCCTCGCGCACGCGACGCTTTGGCTCGCAGGCGACACGGACGGTGGCCAGGTTGTCAACGCGACATACCAGTTCTGGTTGGCCGGACCTGAACTTACGAGCACCTTCAACGAATGCATATTCGCGCAGTCTTGTCCTGGCAAGGGCGATTCCACTAGCCCCTTGTCCATGCTAAACCGGGTTGACGTTCCTGCGCCAAATCTCGGTTCAGTGCTTTACGCGAGTGCATCATGTGGGGGCGGAACGGGGAAGGAATGTCCGGCTGGGACTGGTGACGCAAACGGATATGCCGCGGCGATCTACGTCTACGCCGCTGACCTGACGCTTGAAGAGAACGGTGGCCCTCATGCGAGCAACGCGAGCGGCGATCTGGCGAGTGCGCCGACGGTGCATGGGCAGACTCACCTGATGTTTGACGCGACGGATTCGGGGTCGGGTGTATACGAGGCGGTCGTCAACGTCGATGGGCCAACCATTCAGCGCTCGGTGGTCGACTCCAATGGCGGGCGCTGCAGGGATGTCGGAAAGACGACGGACGGGCTGGCGGCGTTCCTGTACCTGCAGCCTTGCGAGCCGTCGGTGAGCGTGGACGTTCCATTCGACACCACAAAGGTGGCTAACGGCGCGCACCATCTGGTCGTGAGCGTGATCGACGCGGCGGGAAACTCGGCGCCGGTGCTCGATCGGACGATCACGGTCGCCAATCCGGCGGCGCCGGGGGCGGCGAACGGTGTGAACGCTTCGACGCAGGCGGCGCTGTCGGTGCGCTGGAGCCGCACACGCAAGGTCAGTCTGACGACGGGCTTTGGCAGCGCGCAGACAATTAGCGGGCGTCTGACTGGACCGGGTGGCACGCCGATCGTCGGCGCGGGGATCGACGTGCGCGCGACGCCGTCGTACGCGGGGTCGCATGCCGTGCAGATGAGCAGCCCGCAAACGGGTCCGGACGGGCGCTTCAGCGTGCGCATCGCCGCAGGTGCGTCGTCGCGCTCGCTGCGCTTCGCGTATCGAGCGCATGTCGGCGATGCGCTTGCGGTGGCCACGCGCACGCTTGCGCTGAACGTGCGCGCGGGGATCGCGCTGAGCGTCTCGCCGCACACGACGAGCGTTGGACGCAGCATTTTCTTCCGCGGTCGCGTGCGCGGCGGCCCGATTCCGCACGGCGGCAAGCAGCTCGTGCTCGAGGCGCGCTCGCCGGGCAGCCCGTGGATCGAGTTCAAGGTCGTGCGCACGGACGCGCACGGGCGCTATCGCGCGTCCTACCGCTTCAAGTTCGCCGGTCCCGCCGATTACCGCTTCCGCGCTCGCTCGGAACTCGAGTCGGACTTCCCGTTCGCCGGCGGATCGTCGAACGCCGTCGCCGTGCACGAGCGCTGAAACCAAAGCGGCGGCCGTCGCCGTGCAGGAGCGCTGACGCCAAAGCGCGCCCGTGTTGGTCACACATGAATCACGATCAGGCCGCCGACGCCGTCGACTGGGCTGAAGTCGTCATCCTGCGTGACGAGGGGGATGCCGTGCGCAAGCGCAGTCGCCGCGATCCAGAGGTCGTTGACGTTCAGCCGGCGTTCGGCCTCGGCGAGGTGGAGGCGGAGCCGTGCCCAGCATGCCGCGACGGACTCGTCGACCGCAAGGACCTCGACGTCCGCGACAGCGTCGAGCGTCGCAAGCCGGCGCGCGCGCGTATCGACGTCCACCGCGGCGAGGATGCCGACGTGGAGCTCGGCGAGCGTGACCGCCGAGATGGCGGCCTCTTGCGGCAGACGCTCCAAATCCAGCGGGCGCCCGAGCTCACCCGCGATGAGGACGCTCGTGTCGAGCAGGCCGCGGCTGGACCCCGCCATCGTCAGGCGATTGGGCCGAGGTCGTCGGTCGTCTCGCCCGCGAGCCGTGCGAGGTCCGTGCGCAGGCCAGCGTCGGCCTGTGCTGTGGCCAGTCGCCGCGTCAGCTCCCCGCGTGGCAGCCAGCGCCGCCGTTCGCCGGCGAGCGGGACCAACGCGGCGACTGGTTTGCCGCGAGTCGTGATCACGATCTCATCGCCCGCCTGCACCCGACGCAACAGGTCAGCGGTGTTGTTGCGCAGCTCTCGCGACGCGACCTCGGTCTTCATGCGACTATCGTAGCACCTACGTAGCATAGGGCTTTCCCCGGGATGGCGGCGCGCGCTGAACGTCTCGAGGGGCGGCGGCTTGCCGCCAGTGCGCCCTAGCTGGCCC
This sequence comes from Solirubrobacteraceae bacterium, assembly GCA_035995645.1. Classification (GTDB taxonomy): domain Bacteria; phylum Actinomycetota; class Thermoleophilia; order Solirubrobacterales; family Solirubrobacteraceae; genus Palsa-744. Next base: position 15,130 of record DASYKG010000006.1, on the reverse strand, counting down.
GCGGACTGGTGGCCGTGGACCGCTGAGCGGTTCAATAACCTGCTCGCCGTGAAGGCCGTGATCCTGGCCGGTGGCTTCGGCTCGCGACTCAGCGAGGAGACCGCCGTGCGCCCGAAGCCGATGGTGGAGATCGGCGGCAAGCCGATGCTGTGGCACATCATGAAGCTGTACGCCGCGCACGGGATCGACGAGTTCGTGATCTGCCTCGGCTACAAGGGCTATCTGATCAAGGAGTACTTCGCCAACTACTACCTGCACACGTGCGACGTCACGTTCGACCTGTCCTCCGGCGACATGGAGGTCCACCGCTCGCAGACGGAGCCGTGGCGCGTGACGCTCGTGGACACGGGCGAGCAGACGATGACGGGCGGACGCCTGAAGCGCGTGCTTCCGTATGTCGGCGACGAGGACTTCTGCTTCACGTACGGCGACGGGCTCGCCGACATCGACATCACGGCGCTCGTGGCCTTCCATCGCGAGCAGGGGACGACCGCGACGGTGACCGCCGTGCAGCCCCCCGGCCGCTTCGGCGCGCTGGACGTCGAGGGAGCGCGCGTGCGCGAGTTCGAGGAGAAGCCGCGCGGCGACGGCGGCTGGACGAACGGCGGCTTCTTCGTGCTCTCGCCGGACGTCGGCAGCTACATCGACGGCGCCGACACGGTGTGGGAGCAGAGCCCGATGCGCTCGCTCGCGCGCGACGGCCAGCTCTCCTGCTACCGCCACGAGGGCTTCTGGCAGGCGATGGACACGCTGCGCGATCGCCATCACCTGGAGGAGCTGTGGAGCTCGGGCGAGCCGCCGTGGCGGACGTGGACATAGGGGCGATGAGCGACTCCCCCTCGGCCCCTGCGACGATCGTCGATCCGGACTTCTGGCGCGAGCGGCGCGTGCTCGTCACCGGCCACTCCGGCTTCAAGGGCACGTGGCTTGCGCTGTGGCTGCAGGCGCTCGGCGCGCGCGTGACCGGCTTCTCCTCCGGCTTGCCCACGCAGCCCTCGCTGCACGACCTCGCGCGCGTGGGCGAGGGCATGGAGAACATCGAGGGCGACGTGCGCGACGCCGAGTCGGTTGCGCGCGCGGTGGCCGCCAGCCGGCCCGAAGTGATCGTGCACATGGCCGCCCAGTCGCTCGTGCGCCGCTCGTTCGTCGAGCCGCGCGCGACGTATGAGACGAACGTGCTGGGCACGGTGAACGTGCTCGACGCCGTGCGCCTTCACGGCGGCGACGTGCGCGCGGTCGTCAACGTGACCTCTGACAAGTGCTACGAGAACCGCGAGTGGGAGTGGGGCTACCGCGAGGACGAGCCGATGGGCGGCCACGACCCGTACTCCAACTCCAAGGGCTGCGCGGAGCTGGTGACGAGCGCCTTTCGCAGCTCGTTCTTCGCCGATCCGGACGGCCCGCGCATCGCGTCGGCACGCGCCGGCAACGTGATCGGCGGCGGCGACTGGGGCGAGGACCGCCTCGTGCCCGACATCATGCGCGCGGCGCTCGCCGGTGAGCCGGCGCGCGTTCGCAACCCCAACTCGATCCGCCCGTGGCAACACGTGCTCAACCCGCTGAGCGGCTATCTCGTGCTCGCGCAGGCGCTGTTCGACTCGCCCGAGCATGCGGCCGGATGGAACTTCGGCCCGGCGGAGGACGACGCGCGGCCGGTCGGCTGGCTCGTCGAGCGGATCGCAGAGCTGTGGCCGGCGCAGCTGCGCTGGACGCTAGACGAGGGTCCGCACCCGCACGAGGCGCGCTATCTCAAGCTCGACTCCTCGCGCGCGCGCCTGCGGCTCGGCTGGCGCCCGCCCGTCGGCCTCGACGAGGCGCTTGCGAGCATCGTCGAGTGGTACCAGGCGCTGCACGACGGAGCGGACATGCGCGCGGTGACGCTCGCGCAGATCGAAGCCTTCTCGTACGCCGCCGACTCGGCATGAGCGCCACCGCACGCGATCGGCCGCTCGGCACGACCCCCCGGCGCGCATGACGTCCACCGCCTGCCGATTCTGCGGCGCACCGGTCGAAGCCGTGTTCGCCGACCTGGGGATGTCGCCGCTGGCCAACGACTACCTGCCGGCCGAGCGCGTCAACGCGATGGAGCCGTTCTACCCGCTGCGCGCGCTCGTCTGCGCGAGATGCTTTCTCGTGCAGCTGGAGGAGTTCGAGACGGCCGAGCAGATCTTCTCCGACTACGCGTACTTCTCCTCGTACTCCTCCAGCTGGCTGGAGCACAGCCGCCGCTACGCCGAGCAGATGATCGACCGTCTGAGCCTCGACGGCGATAGCAAGGTCGTGGAGATTGCATCCAACGACGGCTACCTGCTGCAGTTCTTTCGCGATCGCCAGATCTCCGTGCTGGGGATCGAGCCGGCCGCGAACGTCGCGGAGGTGGCCGTCGAGAAGGGCATCCCGACGGTCGTGGAGTTCTTCGGCGAGGACGTCGCGCGCAAGCTCGCCGGTGAGGCATCGGCGGACCTGCTGCTCGGCAACAACGTGCTCGCGCACGTGCCCGACCTCAACGACTTCGTCGCCGGCATGAACGTGCTGCTGAAGCCCGGCGGCGTGATCACGATGGAGTTCCCGCACCTGATGCGCCTGATCGAGGACAACCAGTGGGACACGATCTACCACGAGCACTTCTCCTACTTCTCCTTCCTCACCGTCAGCGCCGTGTTCGCCGCGCACCACCTGCGCGTGTTCGACGTTCAGGAGCTGCCCACGCACGGCGGGTCGCTGCGCATCTACGCGGCGCACGACGACGACGCCGACAAGCCCGATAGCGAGGCCGCGCGCGAGCTGGCCGAGCGCGAGCGCGCCGCCGGCTACGAGCGCCTGGAGACGTACTCGGGCTACGGCCGGCGCGTCGAGCAGGACAAGCGCCAGATCCTCAGCTTCCTGATCGACCTCAAGCAGCAGGGCCTGCGCGTCGCCGCGTACGGGGCGCCGGCGAAGGGCAACACGCTGCTGAACTACTGCGGCGTGCGGCGCGACATGATCGAGTACACGTGCGACCTGAACCCGCACAAGCAGGGCCACTTCCTGCCCGGCAGCCACATCCCGATCCGCTCGCCCGATCAGCTGCGCGAGGACAGGCCGGACGTCGTCGTGATCCTTCCTTGGAACCTCAAGGATGAGATTGTCGCGCAGCTGCAATTCATACGCGAGTGGGGTGGACGGTTCGCGGCGCGCACGCCGGAGCTGACGCTGCTCTGATGCGCTTCGTCGAGACGCCGCTGAACGGAGCGTGGGTCATCGATCTCGATCTGCTCGCCGACGAGCGCGGCTGGTTCGCCCGCACGTTCGACGCCGACGAGTTCGCCGCACGCGGGCTGAACCCGGCTGTCGTGCAGTGCAACGCCTCCTTCAACGCCCGGCGCGGGACGCTGCGCGGAATGCACTACCAGGCGCAGCCGCACGGCGAGTCAAAGCTCGTGCGCTGCGTGCGCGGCAGCATCTTCGACGTCGCCGTCGACCTGCGCGACGGCTCGCCCACGCTGCGCCGCTGGCACGGCGTCGAGCTGAGCGCCGACAACCGCCTCGCCTTCTACATCCCCGCCGGTCTCGCGCACGGCTTTCAGACGCTCACAGACGACGCTGAAGTGCTCTACCAGATGGGCAATCCGTACGTCCCCGACGCAGCGCGCGGGGTGCGTTGGGACGACCCGGCGTTTGCGATCCGCTGGCCCGAGGTCGGCGGCGAGCGGATCGTCTCCGAGCGCGACAGCGCCTTCCGCGACTTCGCTGCATGAGCGGCGCGTCTGGCCGGCGGGCGCGGGCGCCGGACGCACCGCCGGCCTGCCCGCTGTGCGGCGGAGGCTCGCGCCACGCGTTCACCGCGTCCGATCTCAATCGCGCGGTCGGCGATGCGCGCTTTGACTACGCGCGCTGTCGCGTGTGCGACACGTACTTCCTGACCTCCCCGCCGGATGACCTGTCGCCGTACTACCCGCAGGAGTACTACGAGCTGCCCTGCGTGCGCGAGCTCGATCGCCTCGCCCGCTCGCAGGCGCCGATCGTCGAGATGCTTCGTGCGCTCGTGCGGTCGGCCGGCGGCGAGCTGGCGCAGCCTGGCCGGCTGGTGGAGGTCGGGCCGGGAGAGGGCGTGTTCGCGAGGGCCGCGCGCAACGGCGGCTTCACGGTGACCGCCATAGAGATGGATCCGCGCGCCTGTGAGCACCTGCGCGAGACGGCCGGCGTGGAGGCGATCAACAGCGCGCAGCCGCACGACGTGATCGCGACGCTGCCGCCGAGCCGCGCGATAGTGATGTGGCACGTGATCGAGCATCTCAGGCGCCCGTGGGAGGTGATCGAGCGCGCCGCCGCCAATCTGCAGGACGGCGGGGTGCTGGCGGTCGCCACGCCCAACCCGCACGCCGTGCAGTTCCGCCTGCTGCGCCGGCGCTGGGCGCACCTCGACGCGCCACGCCACCTCTACCTGATCGCCGACGACACGCTCGCGCGCCGCTGCGCCGAGCTCGGCCTGCGCCTGCACTCGACCACGACCTGCGATCCCGCCGGGCGCCATTGGAACCGCTTCGGCTGGGAGTACGCGCTGCGCCGCCCGCCGCGAAGCCGCCCGGCCACGCGCGCGACGACAGCGCTGTCGTCGGCGATCGCCAAGGCGCTCGGGCCGATCGAACGCCACGGGCAAAACGGCTGCGCCTACACGTCGATCTTCGTCAAGCAAGCGCCGACGTGAGCACCGACGCGACGGAACTCGAGCGCGACCTGCTGAGCACGCCTGCGGCCGGCCCCGCCGCCGTGCGTGGGGGCGCGCTGCGCATCGCCGGCTACACCGCCGCCTCGCTGCTCGCGCTCGGCTCCGGCGCGCTGCTGTACCGCCACCTCGGCGTCGTCGACAGCGGCCGCTACACTGCCGCCGGCTCGCTCGTCGCGCTCGTCGCCGCCGCCTCGGACCTCGGGCTGACGGCAATCGGCCTGCGCGAGCTCGCGATTCGCGCCGGCGAGGAGCGCGTGCGCATGGCCAGCACGCTGCTCGGGCTGCGCCTGCTCATCACCACCGCCGGCGTGCTCGCCGTCACCGCCTTCGCGCTGATCGCCTACGGACCAAAGCTCGCCGCCGGCGTCGCGCTCGCCGGGCTCGGGCTCGTCTTCACCGTGTGGCAGGGCACGCTCGCGATCCCGCTGATGGTCGACATGCGCCTCGGCTGGACCTCGTTGCTGGAATTCCTGCGCCAGCTGCTGCTGTCGATCCTGATCGTCGTGCTGGTGGTCGCCGGCGCCGGGCTGCTCGCGTTCCTCGCCGCGCCCATTCCCGCCGGTGCGGCCGTGCTGCTGCTGACGCTGATCGTGTTTCGCCGCGAGGTGCCGATGCGCATCCGCGTGGTGCCCGGCGAGTGGCGCGCGCTGATCGCGCCCGTGCTGTCCTACGCCGCCGCCGTCGCCGCCGCCGCGATCTACTTTCGCGTCGCCATCCTGCTCGTCTCCGTGCTCTCCAGCGGTCGCCAGCTGGGCTACTTCGGCCTGTCCTTCAACGTCATGGCCGCGCTGTTCGCGATCCCCGCGATGCTCGTCAGCGTCGCCTTCCCGATCTTCTCGCGCGCCGCGCGCGATGATCACGCGCGCCTGGCATACGCGATCGAGCGCGTGTTCGAAGTCTCGCTGATCGTCGGCGCGTGGATGTCGCTGGCGATCGCGCTCGGCGCGCGCTTTGCCATCGAAGTGATCGGCGGGCACAAGTTCGTCCCCGCCGCCGACGTGCTCGCGATTCAGGGGATCTCCGTCGGCGCCACGTTCGTCGGCACCGTGTGGGGCTTCGGACTACTCAGCCTCGGACGCCATCGCGCGATCCTGCTGTTCAACCTCTCCGCGCTCGCCGCCGTCGTGGTCGCCGTGTCGATCGGCGCGAGCCTCGACGGCGCGCGCGGGGCGGCGATCGGCACCTCCGCCGTCGAGCTCGCCAACGCGATCATCGGCGCCTGGCTGCTCGCGCACGGCCGCGCCCATCTGCGCCCCTCGTTGCGCGTGCTGCCGAAGGTCGCCGTCGCCACCGCCATCGCCGCCGCGCCCGCGCTGCTCGACGTATCCCAGCCCGCGCGCGTGGCGATCTCCGCCGCGCTGTACCTGCTCGTGCTCGTCGTGCTGCGCGCGCTACCCGCCGAGCTGCTCGCGCTACTTCCCGGCCGCCTGCGCCGCGCCGGCTGACGGGCTCGGCGCCGTCGCCGCGCAAACCTCCAGCACGTCCGCGTAGCGCCCCTCGACGATCGCCGGGTCGATCGGCGGGAGCTGCCCGACGAGGCGGTTGAACAGGCCGAGCATCGCCGTGCGCCGCCGCGCCGGCACGAAGCGGTCGACGATCCCCAGAGCCGCGTTCGCAGCGCGATAGGACCAGCGCTCAAGCGGCGGCAGCTCCTGCTCCAGGCGCTCCATCTCACCATCGCGCGACACGCCCGCGCGATAGCGCGCATAAACGTAAGCCGCCTGCACGAAGCGGTAGCGACGGCGATCGACAGTCAGGCCAAAGTCGCCGCCAATCCCCCGCTCCAGCGCGCTCATCGCGCTCAGCCAGCCGACGTTGATGTTCGTGCCCGTCGCCGCCGTCGGCGCGGCGCCGCCGAGGAAGGCCCGGCCCTCGTTCTCCTTGTCGTTGACGTGGAAGTAGCCGTATGACTTCGGCGTGACGCCGATCACTACGCGTGGCGACGGGTCGACGACGATCCGCTCGGCGCGCAGGAACGCGGCGTTCATCGAGTAGTAGTCGGGGAAGTCGGACTGGTAGAAGTCGCCGTAGGACAGCAGCGAGTCGATCACGCGGCGCGAGATCAGCGCAAACTGCGCGTTGAAGTCATAGCGCAGGCGAAAGCCCATCGCCCCGCGCACGAGCTCCAGCGCGCGCGTGTGTCCAAGCACGAACGGCTCGGACGCGCCCGCGAAGAACTCGCCGCAGCCGTGGTCCATCAGCCATCCCGACGGACGCGCCGGATCGACGCCCGGATACGTGAACAGCAGCGCTTTCGTGTAGATCACGTCCGGCTGCTCGAAACGCGCGATCAGCTCCTGCATGCGCCGCAGATAGCCGTCCAGCAGCGCGTCGTCGTCGCCCAGCATGATCACGTACTCGCCGTCGCTCATCGACAGTGCGCGGTTCCAGTTCTCCGTCACCGCCAGCAGGCGCTCGGTGCGCCCGTACACGATCCGCCGATCGTCCAACGAAGCGACGTAGCCCGCGATGTCCTGCTCTGAGTCGTTGTCCGAGATGACCAGCTGCCAGTCCTGCACGTCCTGGCGCAGCACCGACTCGACGGCCAGCTTCAGGTACTCCAGGCGGTTGCGTGTGGGGAGGAGGATCGAGAATCTGATTTGAGGATTATGCTCGCGCGATGAGCCGTCCTCGCGTGCTGCTGACCGGCGGCTCCGGATTCATCGGATCGCGCGCCATCGCCCCGCTGCTGGAGGCCGGCTACGAGGTTCACGCGATCGCGCGTCGCCACGGCGCGTCTGCCGACGTCACCTGGCACGAGCTCGACCTGCTCGACGACCGCGCCAGCGCCGACCTCGTCGCCGAGATCGCCGCCGAGCACCTGCTGCACTTCGCCTGGATCACCGAGCACGGGCGCTTCTGGTCGGCGCCCGAGAACCTCGATTGGGTCGCCGCCAGCCTGCGGCTGCTGCGCGCCTTCGCCGACGCCGGCGGCCGCCGCGCGGTGCTCGCCGGGACCTGCGCCGAGTACGACTGGGAGGGCCACGTCGAGCGCTGCGTCGAGACCGACGACGGCGCGCGCGCCGCCACGCCGCTGCGCCCCGCCACGCTGTATGGCGCCTGCAAGCACGCCACGCGCGTCGTCGCCGACGCCTACGCGCGCGAGGCCGGACTCAGCCTCGCCTGGGGACGCGTGTTCCTGCTCTACGGCCCCGGCGAGGACCAGCGGCGCCTCGTGCCGCACGTCGCCAGCGCGCTGCTCGCCGGTCAGCAGGCGCCGACCAGCGACGGCGCGCAGGTGCGCGACTTCATGCACGTCGACGACGTCGCCGGCGGCTTTGTCGCGCTGCTGCGCAGCGCCGTCGAGGGGCCCGTCAACATCGCCTCCGGCCAAGGCGCGCGCATCGCCGACGTGCTCGCTCTCATCGCCGACGCCGCCCGGCGTCCCGAGCTGCTGCGCATCGGCGCGCTGCCGCGTCGCCCGGGAGAACCCGACGCGCTCGTCGCCGACACACGCCGGCTGCGCGACGAGGTCGGCTTTGCGCCGGCCATCGCGCTGGAGCGCGGGATTGCGCAGGCCGTCGCATCGCTTCGCGGGGCGGAGTGTGTTTGACGTCGCACACGCAGCGGTAGCGATCGTATATACGATGATGTAGCTGCGATGGCGCTCGCGCGACGCGGATGCGAGGCCGCGTGCTACGCGCAGCGGCCGCCGTCCACGCCCACCACGTCGTCCAGCGCGCTCGCCGAGATCCGCCGGCGCGCCTGCACGTCGCGCCGCTTTCGCAGCATGCGCGGCAGCCCGCGCAGCGCGTCGCGCCACACGCGCAGCCAGATCGCCAGCTTGCGGTCGCGGATCGCCACCGCCAGGTTGACCAGCTGGCCGAGCAGCAGATGCGGCGCGTGGCGCATCAGCGCGCCCGCCGGCAGGTCCTTGGCGACGATCCACAGCGTGTTGCGCCACAAGTGGTAGCGCGTGAAGTCCGACAGGCCCTTGCCGATCGTCGCGCTGCCCATGTGGTAGACGACCGCGCTTGGCACGTAGCGGCAGCTGAAGCCCGCCAGCTGCGCGCGCAGGTTCCAGTCGACGTCCTCGTAGAAGGCGAAGAAGTCCTCGTCGAACTCGCCCACCTGGGCCAGCGCCGTGCGCCGGTACAGCGCCGCGCCGCCGCACGCGCCGAAGATCGCGCGCGGCTCGTCGTACTGGCCGACGTCGCGCTCGCCGTGCCCGCGCCGCCCGCCCGTCGCCGCCCACGTGAACACGTCGCCCGCGCCGTCCAGCACGTCGCGCCGCTCGAAGTCGCGCAGCTTCGCGCCCGCCCAGCCCGCCTGCGGGTGCTCGCGCAGCGCCGCCACCAGCTCGTCGAGGCAGTCGGGGTCGAGCTCCAGGTCGTTGTTCAACAACCCCACCAGCTCGCCGCGCCCGGCGCGCGCGCACACGTTCAGCGCCGCCGTCACGCCGACGTTCTCTGCCAGCGAGACGACCTGCACCTGCGGCCAATGCTCGCTCAGCCACGTCGTCGTGTCGTCGCGCGAGCCGTTGTCCACGACCACCACCTCGAAGTCGCGAAAGCGCTGGCGCGCCAGCGACGGCAGGATTACCTCGAGCAGGTGGCGGCCGTCGTACGAGAGCACCGCCACCGTCAGCAGCGGCGCCTCCCCGTCTGCCTGCGTCGGCAATGATTGCGCCATCGAAGCGGACAAGCTACATCCAGTGAGCGTCGACGTCGTCATCGTCTCCGCCGACATGGCCGAGATGACGCTCGAATGCGTCAGCGAGCTCGACGACCCCGCCGTCGCCAGCGTCGTCGTCGTGGACAACGCGTTCGGCGACCCCGACCCCGACGCCGACCCCGACGCCGATGCGGAGGCGGACGCCGGGACGCCGCGCGGCGACGGCCGCCAGGCGCGAGGCGGCGAGGGCGAGCACCCGCCAGGCGGCGAGGACGAGCGGGCGCGTGCGCGGATCGCCGGCCGCGCGACGATCGTGCCGCTCGATCGGCCTCACGGTTTCGCCGCCGCGAACAACCGCGGCCTCGCGCTGGGCGGCGCGCCGTACGCGCTGCTGCTCAACTCCGACGTGCTCGTCGAGCCCGGCGCGATCGAGGGCCTGCTGCGCGCGCTCGACGACGAGCCGCGTGCCGTAGCCGCCGGCGGGCGTCTGGTCGACCCGCAGACGCTCGTCACCCAGGAGGAGTACCGCCCGCGGCCGTTTCCCACGCTCGCGAACTTCCTCGTGATCGTGCTCGGCATCGAGGAGCTGTGGCCGGGCAATCCCGTCACGCGCCGCTACCACGGCGCCCAGTGGGACGACTCCCGCGTGCAGCAGGTCGCCCAGCCGGCCGCCGCGGCGCTGCTCGTGCGCCGTGACGCGCTCGACGCCGTCGCTGGCTTGGACGAGCGCTTCTGGTTCTGGTTCGAGGACTCAGACCTTTTGCTGCGCCTCAGCGCACGCGGGCCGATCCTCTACGTGCCCGGCGCCGTGTTTCGCCACCTCGGCGGCGGCAGCTTCCGGCGCTGGAGCAAGGCTGAGCACATCCGCTCGGTGCATCACGGCATCGTGCAGTACGCCGACGCGCACTTCTCGCGAGTGCAGCGCGCCGTGCTCGGGTTCGCCGAGCTGGCCATCAGCCTGCCGCGCGTCGCGCTGTTCGCAGGGTCGCGGCCGCAGCAGGCGCGCGCGTGGCGGGCCGTCGCTAGCGCGGGCGTGGCGTTGCTGCGCGGCCGGCGGCCAGCGGCGATTGCGCCAGCGCCTCAGCCACGGCGGCGGTTCAGCAGCGCGCGGCCCCCGGCGCGGTAGGCGGCTTCGCGCGCGTGCTGCGCGAGCGGTGCGCGCAGCGCACCTGGCGAATCGCCAGGCCGCGTCGTCGGGCGTGGCGCGGCGATCCAGCGCGCCAGCGGCTCGGCCATCCGCTCCCAGCTCTGCTGCTCGGCCGCTGTCGCGAGGCGCTCGGAGTAGCTGTCGCGGCCGCTGGCGAGCACCTCCTCCAGCGCCGCCGCGAGCGCTCCAACGTCCTGGGGGGGAGCGACCGCACCGAGCCGCTCGCGCGCGACGTAGTCGGCGAGGTCGTCGCCGGACGTGCACACGATCGGCAGCCCCGCCCAGAAGCAGTCGAGCAGGCGCGTGCGGTAGGCGAACCGCGTCTCCAGATGCTCGGCGTGCGCCGAGATCGCGCAGTCGGCCTGCGTCAGCCAGGCGCCGCGCTGCGCGTACGGAACCCAGCTGTCGTGGAAGTGCACCACCGAGCCCAGCAGGCCGAGCTGCTGCGCCAGCTCGCGTGCTTCGCGCGTGCTCTGCGCCGCAGCTGGATGGTCTGCCGCGCCGCCCATGAACACGAGGCGCAGCTTCGGGCGCCGCTGCGCCAGCGCGGCCACCGCGCGAATCGCCGTCGGGGCGTCGAGCCAGCGCCAGATTCCTCCATTCCACAGCACGAGCTCGCTGTCGGCGTCGAGCGCCGCGATCGTCTCGCGCGGGCCGTCGCCCGTGCTCGGCGCCGGCGGCTCGCGCGGCACGCCGAAGGGCACCAGGTCGACCGTCTCGCGCAGGCTGGCGTCGTGGTCGTACAACTCCGGGCCGATCAGCCGCAGCGCGAGCATCGCGCCGATCCACAGGTCGCGCTGGGACTCGCTCGCGCAGATGAAGTTGTGCCCTGTGCGCAGCGCCGCGTGCAGGCGATCGAGCGTCGTCGCCGTCTGCTCGTGGCGTCGCAGGCGAGAGCGGCCCGCCGTGAGCTCGAGCGTCTCCAGCGTCTCCGGGCAGTACAGGTCGATGACGATGCGCGCCGAGCTGGCCTTCAGCCAGCGATCGACCAGCGGCCACTGCGGGTGCGCGACGATCGTGTCGGCCTGCGCGATCGGCGCTCGCAGCGCGCCAGGCGCGTGCGGGCGGAAGGGGATCAGGCGCACTCCCTCCAGCTCGCGCTGCTCGCTGCCGCCATGGGCGACCGTGACCGACGCGGCGGCGCTCAGCGTCCGCGCGAGCTCCCAGCAGCGGATGCCCAGGCCGGCCATCTCCTTGCCGACGGGATCGGCGCAGACGAACAGTACGCGCGGCGTGCGGCCGCCCGCGGCCGGCTCACGCGCTGCGCCGGGCATACACCCCCCGCCGCATGTCAAGCGACTCGCGAAAGCCGATCGTCGTGTCGATCGCCTCGGCCGGCGGACGCGGCAGGCGCGGGAGCCCGCGCGCGGCGCGCCAACCGGTAAGCCGGCCGCGCAGCGCCTGCAGATCGCGCGAGATCGCCAGGTCGGCGAGCACGACGACGACCTCCGTCGCCAGCGTGCGCGGCGCCGTGCGTCCGCGCAGCAGGCCGTAGCGCCTGAGCATGTAGCCGCGTCCGAAGCCGCCGTTTCGCCGCTGGCGCGCCGAGCGGTGGCCGTGCGTCGCCGAGCCGAGGTGCACGCCCACTGCGTCGGCTGCGACGGTCGAGCGCCACCCGGCGCTGCGCAGGCGCAGGGCCAGGTCGAAGTCCTCCATGTAGGCGAAGATCGACTCGTCCAGGCCCCCGACCTGCTCCCACGCCGAGCGCCGGTATGCGGCAGCGGTGCCCGCCGGGCCGGCCAGCAGGGGGCGTTCGCTTCCGGCCTGCTCCGCGTCGCGCCCTTGCAGGCGCGGAAAGCCGCCGAGCACGGCATCGGCGGCGAGCCCGGCGCTGTCAATCAGCCGCTCGCCCGGCTGCAGCATCAGCGCAGCGACCGAGCCCAACCGCGCGTCGTCTGTGAGCGGGGCGACGAGCCGTGCGAGGAAGTCCGGGTGGGCGTCGACGTCGTTGTTCAACAGCACGACGATCTCACCCGATCCGGCGGCCACGCTGCGGTTGCATGCCTCGGCGAAGCCGCGGTTCTGCGCCAAGCGCCGCAGCGTCACGCCCGGCCACTCCGCGGCGACGCGCTCGTGCGTCTCGTCGGTCGAGCCGTTGTCGATCAGGATCACTCGATGGTCGATCGTCTGCGCCCTCAGGTGGCGCAGGCAGCTGTCGGTCAGGTCGTAGCGGTTGTACGCGACGATCACGACGTCCACGGAGGGCGGCACGCGCCCATCGTATTGGCCGCATGAGCGCCGCCGACGCCCGCGTCCCTCGCCGTCATGCGGCCTGCGATGCCACTAGCGTGTCGCCCCCTTGAGCGCTTCGCGTCCGCACATCGCGCTGAACCTGATCTTCCTCGTGCCCGGCGAGACCGGCGGGATGGAGATCGCCGCGCGCGAGCTGATCCCCGCGCTTGTCGCCGCCGCGCCGGATGGGATGCGCTTCACCGCGTTCGTCAATCGAGAGGCCTCTCAGGCGTCTCACGCTGGTGTGAGCGACTTGCGCCAGCAGCTGCCTGTGGTGACGGTGCCAGTGCGCGCGCGACGGCGTGTGCAGTGGGTGCTCGGCGAGCAGACGCTGCTGCCTTTGCTGGCCGCCCGCGCGAAGGTCGATCTCGTGCACAGCCTCGCGAGCACGGCGCCGCTGTGGGGGCCCTTTCGGCGAGTCGTGACGATCCACGATCTGATCTACGCGCGCTATCCCGAGGCGCATGCGGGCATGCGCGGGAGGGCCATGCGCGTGCTCGTGCCCGCCGCCGCGCGACGCTCGCATCGCGTGATCGCCGACTCGCTGAGCACGCGCGACGACCTGATCGAGCTGCTCGCGCTGCCCGCCGAGCGCATCGACGTCGTGCCGCTCGGTGTCGGCGCCGCATACCGCGCCGAGCCGCTCGGCGAGGGCGACGTACGCGGGAACCTCCGCCTGGCCGGGCGCCGCGTCGTGCTCAGCCTGTCGGCCAAGCGCCCGCACAAGAACCTGCTGGCGCTGATCGGCGCGCTCGCGCGGATCCCCGCCGAGCAGCGGCCGGTGCTCGTGCTCGCCGGCTATCCGACCGAGCACGAAGCGCAGCTGCGCGAGCGTGCGCGGGCGCTCGACGTCGACGACGACGTGCGCTTCCCCGCCTGGCTGTCCGACGCCGAGGTCGAGGGCCTGTGGGCGATCTCCGATGCCTTCGTGTTCCCCTCTTTCTACGAGGGCTTCGGGCTGCCCGTGCTCGAGGCGATGGCGCGTGGCGTGCCGGTCGCCTGCTCCAACGCCTCCTCGCTGCCGGAGGTCGCCGGCGAGGCCGCGCTGCTGTTCGACCCGCGCGAGGAGCAGGCGATCGCCGGCGCGCTCGCGCGGCTGTTGCAGGACGGCGCGCTCGCCGAGCGCCTGCGCATCGCCGGGCGCGAGCGTGCCCGCGAGTTCACCTGGGAGCGCACGGCTCGCGCGACGATCGACAGCTATCTGCGCGCGCTGATGGATGTGGATCGCTCGCGCTAGTTCTTCGAAGGCCTACGCGTGCGCGTTCTCTCATCTTCGATTTCGGTCAGCCTGATACGAAAGGCAGCTTGCTCAATCCGCGTCCCGAGTCGCTTCAATACGGCGGAAAGGTCTTTCGCGCTGCATCCTCGTTCTTGCGAAGAGCTGTTCTCGGCGCCGATAGGGATGAGTCGGATGCGTGTCGAGCTTCGGTGCCGGTGGGCGCCGGGGCGACCGCCCTGCTGCTATCTCGGCTGCCGACGCTGACCGTACGGCTGAGCGACTTGCCCGCCGGCGTGTGCCTGCGCAAGCATTTCGACGATCGTCAGTGGGGTATCCGTCACAGTCGTCTCGCGCAAGGCGTGCTTGTCCTGCCCGAGATCCAGGCCCGATACCTGCGCGGGCGCTCCCGCCAGGCCCTGCGCACGAACATCCACAAGGCGCGAGAAGCAGGGATCTCCTGCCAGCGACTCGACTACCTCGACCAGCGTCGCGCGGCGACGCTTGATCTGCGAGAGCGCGCTGGTGACAGGGTGCATTGGCCAGATGAGCGGTTCTGCCTTCCTGGAGACGTGTGGTGGGCGGCGCGGGACCGACGCGGGCAAGCGGTGGCTCTCGCACAGCTCACCGTCGACCGCGATTGGGCGCTGTTGCAATTGTTCGTCTCGACGCACCGCCCGAGCCGCTATCTGCTGCACAGCGAGGTCGTCGAGGCGCTCGTCGCGATGCGCGTGCGATATCTGACTGTCAGCACGGCGATGGCGCCGCTGCTTGAACCCTCATTGCAGTACTGGCAGCGCTTGCTCGGGTTTCAGGTGGCGAACCTCTCGGTGTGCTCAGCGCCCATCGCCGTCGAGCAGCCCACACCGACGACCGCCGACGCGCCTGAAGTTGAGCATCCGCGCAGCGCTCAAAGTGAGCGGGAGGCGCCCCCGCCGGTGGCCGCGTTGCTCGCACCGTAGTTCTTGAGAACCACGGCCAGGGAGTGCTCCAGCGAGAGCTCCTCGGCGTGCTCGGCGAACCACGCGGCGGTCCTTTGGCGCAGCGCCAGCCCGGATTCGTGGACGCGCACGATCGCCTCGGCGAGTGTCTGCGGGTCGGAGGTTGGGGCGACCGTGCCGTTGACCCCCTCGGCAATCAGCTCCGTTGCGGCGTTGTCCTCGCCGGCGACGACGACGCTCGGTGTGCCGCGGGCGCTCGCCTCGACGACGAC
>DASYKG010000005.1:0-65400 GCA_035995645.1 Solirubrobacteraceae bacterium | reverse complement strand
GGCGCTCCCCGATCGCGAGGTGCGGCGCACCACCGCAGAGGCGGTCACGGCCGCGCTGGCCCCCGGCCTGCGGACCCGCGGATACCTCTTCAACACGCTGCTCGCCGACAAGGCGACCGACGACCGGCTGCGCCACTACGGGAACTGGCTCGCGGCGCGCAACCTCGCCAATGAGGCCAGCGACGAGTCGGTGAGCGCGCTGATCTCGGCGGTCCGCGCCCGCCACGAGATCCCGCAGCGCTGGTATCGGCTGAAGGCGAGGCTGCTCGGCGTCGAGCGGCTGGCCGACTACGACCGCATGGCTTCCGTCAGCGAGGACGAGGTCAGCTTTCCCTTCGCGCGCGCCCGCGAGATCGTGCTCGGCTGCTACTCGTCCTTCTCCCCGGAGCTCGGCGACGTCGCCAAGCGCTTCTTCGACGAGCGGCGCATCGACGCGCCGGTGCGCCCGGCAAAGCGCGGCGGAGCCTTCTGCGCCTCGGCCGTGCCGTCCGTCGAGCCGTACGTGCTGCTCAACTACACAGCCCGCCGGCGCGACGTACTCACGCTCGCGCACGAGCTCGGCCATGGCGTGCACTTCTCGCTCGCCGCGCGCCAGGGCATCTTCCACCAGGGCACTCCGCTGACGCTCGCCGAGACAGCGTCGGTGTTCGGTGAGACGATCGTGTTCTCGCGGCTGCTCGCCGAGGACTCCTCGCCGGCCTCGCGCCTGGCGCTGCTCGCGGAGAACCTCGAGGACACGATCGCCACCGTCTTTCGCCAGGTCGCGATGAACCGCTTCGAGGATCTCGTGCACACGGCGCGGCGCGAGGAGGGCGAGCTGTCGGTGGACCGCTTCGGCGAGCTGTGGGCCGACAGCCAATCGGAGATGCTCGGCGACTCCGTCGAGCTGACCGAGGGATATCGCTCGTGGTGGTCATACATCCCGCACTTCATCGGCAGCCCAGGCTACGTCTACGCCTACGCCTACGGGCAGCTGCTCGCGCTGTCGGTCTACGAGCGCTACGAGCAGACCGGCGCCGAGCTCGTGCCGCGCTATCTGCAGCTGCTCGCCGCCGGCGGCTCGCGCCGCCCCGAGGAGCTCGGCCGGATCGTCGGCATCGACCTCGCCGACCCTGGCTTCTGGGACGCCGGCCTGGACCTCGTCGAGCGCCAGCTGCGCGAGGCCGAGGCGGCCGCCGAGGCGTCTGGGCGGTTGTAGCTGGCGCGCGGCCTATAGGCTGCGGACGCCATGCGCGTCAAGCCTGCCGCAGACGACCTGCTCGAGCGCGTCGCGCTCGCCGGCAACATGGTGCCGCTGCCCGCGGCCTATGCGCTGTACGGGCTGACGTCCGGACGCGTGCTCGCGGTCGCGCAGCGTCTCGGCCTGTTCGAGAAGCTGCTCGCAGGGCCGGCGACGGCCGTGCGCGTGGCGGAGGAGCTCGACCTGCAGGTCGCGGGCACGCGCCTGCTCTGCGAGAACCTCGGCGGAATCGGGATCCTCGAGCAGGACGGGCACACGTTCTCGCTGCCCAAGCGCTCGCGCAAGTGGCTGGACCCGGCGTCGGACACATACATCGGCACGTGGCTGGAGCACGCGGGCACCTATTGGGAGTGGTACGCCGACCTCGAGCGGATCGTGCGCGACGGCGGCAGCTTCGAGATCCACCGCGAGCCGGCCGAGGACGAGGAGTACTGGCGCGTGTACATCACCGGCCAGTACGAGATCGCACGGCTCTCTGCGCGGGAGGTCGCCAAGGCGATCCGACTGCCCTCCGAGCCCTCGGCGCTGCTCGACGTGGCCGGCGCGCACGGGTGGTTCTCCGCCGAGCTGTGCAAGCGCCACGAGACGCTCGCGGCGACCGTCGTCGACCTCCCCGGCAGCGCGCGCGTGGGGCGCGAGATCATCGCCCGGGCCGGGATGAGCGAGCGCGTGACGCACCGCGAGGGCGACATGTTCGAGTCCGACCTCGGCGGTCCGTACGACGGCGCGCTCGTGTTCGACATCATCCACCACCTCTCCGCCGAGCAGGTCGTATTGCTGCTGCGGCGCGTGCGCGAGGCGCTCAAGCCCGGCGGAACGCTCGCCGTGCTCGACATGTTCCGCTCCGACGCCAAGCGACAGCGCGCCTCAGCCGCGGCCGTCGGGTTGCTCTTTCACCTGACATCAGGCGCCGACCTGCACAGTCCTGACGAGCTCGCCGGCTTCTTCACCGAAGCCGGCTTCAGCGCGCCCAAGCGCACGAAGGTGCGCCGCCTCCCCGACCAGGACTTGTTTCAGGCGCGTGCTGTCTAGCGCGGCTGTGTCTACACCGGCAGAATGCGTGCGAGCAGCGCCGGGACGTCCGCGATCGAGTCGGCGATCGCCGTCGGCGTGACTTCCGGCAGCGCTTCCTGGCGGTACTTGCCCGTGCGCACGAGGATTCCCGGCAGGCCGGCGGCCATCGCACCGCCGACGTCCGCCTCGACGTCGTCGCCGATCATCACCGCGCTGTCCAGGCCCATGTCGACGATCGCCGCCTGAAAGAACGCCTCGGCCGGCTTGCCGACGACCACCGCGTCGCGTCGCGTCGCGTACTCCAGCGCCGCGGCGTACGCGCCGACGTCCAGCGCCAGCCCGTCGGCCCTGCGCCAGTAGCGGTTGTGCTGCAACGTCACGAGCTCCGCGCCGTCCATGATCAGGCGAAAGGCGCGGTTGAGCAGCTCGGCGTCGAACTTCGCGCCCACGTCGCCGAGGATCACCGCGTCCACCGTCCCACCGGCCACCGGGACGCCGAGCTGGGCGAGGTCCTCGCGCAGGCCGTCGCTGACGATCAGCTCCACAGATTCGTATTCGCGCTCGTCGCAGTAGCTCACGGCCATCGCCGCCGGCGTCAGCACCTCCTCGACGGCAACGCGGAAGCCGAGCTCGTCGAGGTGCTCGCAGACCTGCCGGCGCGATCGCGAGGTCGTGTTCGTGACCAGGCGTATGCCCGCGCCGAGCTCGCGCAACTGCTCCAGTGCCTCGTGCGCGCCGTCGATCGGCTCGTCGCCGACGTACAGCACCCCGTCGATGTCCAGCAGGATGCCGAACGGACCTTCGCTGACAGCGTTCATGGTTGAACTCTAGAGGCGAGACGACAGCCCCGCAGCCCGCGCAGCTCGTGGGCGCTCAGAAGAACAGGCCGCCGAGCGCGCTGCCGGCGTGGTGCACGAGGTTGAACAGCGGCTGGGGGACGATCCCGAAGAACAGTGTCGCCACCCCCGCCACGACAGCGACGAGGACGACCTCCGCCTGGAGCCCGGACGAGGGCTCGTCGAGCTCCGGCGAGCCGCCGGCGAGCGCCGGCAGCGCCTCGCCGCCGGTCAGCGGCGCACCAGCGGGAGAGGGCAGGTGAGCGGCGCCGGGTTGCTCGCTGGGCGCTCTGCGCATCCACATCGCCGCGATCACCGGCAGGTAGTAGCCGAGCGAGATCATCGAGCCGACCACGATCGCCACGCCCAGCCACGTGTAGCCGCCCGACACGGCCGCGTCGATCAAGTAGAACTTCCCCGTGAAGCCAGCCGTCGCGGGAATGCCCGCGAGCGCGAGCATCGAGATCGTCATCGGCCACGCAAGCAGCGGGCGCTCGCGCCCGAGCCCGGCGAGCGACTGGATCGAGTCGCCCAAGCCGGTTTCGCGCTCGCGCGCGACGATCACCGCGAACGAGGCCATGTTCATGAACACGTACACCGCCAGGTAGAAGACCGTCGCGCGCACGCCCAGCTGCGTCGCCACGACGACTCCCGCGAGCATGTAGCCGGCCTGCGCCACAGAGGAGTACGCGAGCATTCGCTTCAGCGAGGACTGCCCGAGCGCGCCGACGTTGCCGACGAGGATCGTGATCGTCGCGAGCACCGCGAGCGCCGGTCCCCAGGAGCTCTGCGCGCCGATCAGCGCGACGTCGAAGAAGCGCAGGAACACGCCGAACGCCGCCGCCTTCGTCGCCACGGCCATGAACGCCGTGATCGGCGTCGGCGCGCCCTCGTACACGTCCGGCGTCCACTGGTGAAAGGGAGCGACAGACGCCTTGAAGCACAGGCCGACGACGCACAGCGCGATGCCCGTCAGCATCAGCGGGTCGCTCGCGAGGCTGCCGCTCGACAGCGCACGGGCTATCGCGTCGAAGTCGGTCGCGCCGGTCGCGCCGTAGATCATCGCCACGCCGTACAGCAGCGTCGCCGAGCCGACCGCGCCGACGATCAGGTACTTCAGCCCCGACTCCAGCGACTGCTCGCGGCGAAGCTCGCTCGCGCACAGCACGTACAGGGGGATCGACAGCAGCTCCAGGCCGACGAACAGCGCGACCGTGTTCTGCGCCGACGCCAGCAGCGACATGCCGGCGATCGACGCCAGCAGCAGCGCGTGGAACTCGCCGTGCGCGGCTTCGCGCGCGGCGAGCGAGCGCCACGCCAGCAGCACGCTCAGCGCTCCGCCGGTGACGAGGATCAGGTTCAGCACCAGTGAGAGGTCGTCGATGCGCAGCGCGCCCGAGACGATCGACTTGTGCGCGTTCCACTGCCAGATCGTCAGCCCGGCCGTCGCCGCCAGCGCGAGCAGGCTCAGCGCGGGGACCACGTGTGCGCGCACGCGGCGTGCGCGGATCAGCCCGACGAGCAGCACGATCGTCGCGCCGCCCAGCAGCGCGATCAGCGGCGACAGGCCGGCGAAGTCGACGTGCGGGCCTTTCAGGTGGGTGATGGCGAGCACCGCGTTCATGGCGCGCTCGCCAGCGTCGTCGACGGTTTCAGCGCCTCGTGCGCCGGCGCCACGGACGCCTTCACCGAGCCTTCGCTGCGGTGCAGCGCCAGCTGCGGATACAGCGCCATGAACACGATCACCGCGAGCAGCGGCACGACCACCACGCCGTCGCGCAAGCTGATCTCACGTGACTCGACCTCCGGTCCTACGCGGTTGTGCATCGCGCGGATGAACAGCCGCAGCGCGTACACGCTCGCCAGCACCACGCCGCTGAAGGCGATCGCCGCGATCGCCAGTTTCGTTTTGAACACGCCGAGCAGGATCAGGAACTCGCCGACGAAGTTCGACGAGCCGGGCATCGCCAGCGTTGCCAGCGCGACGATCAGGAAGATCGTCGCCAGTACGGGGGCGCGGAAGGCGATGCCGCCCATCTTGCGCAGGTCCTCCGAGCCGCCCGCGCGCTGCGCGAGCAGCCCGACGATGAACAGCAGCGCAGCGACGACGAGCCCGTGGTTGACCATCTGCAGCAGCGCGCCCTGGGCGCCCTGCGGGTTCAGCGAGAAGATGCCCAGCGTGATGAAGCCGAGCTGCGCGATCGACGAGTACCCGGCGACCAGGCGCGCGTCGGTCTGCGAGAAGGCGACGACGGAGCCGTAGACGATCGAGGCCAGCGCGATCAACAGCATCAGCGTCTGAAAGTGCGCCGCCGCCTGCGGGTACAGCGGCAGGACGATCCGCAAGAAGCCGTACGCGCCGACCTTCGACAGCACGCCCGAGAAGACCATCAGCACCTCGATCGGCATCGCCTTGTAGCCGTCCGGCATCCAGCCGTGCAGCGGAAACGCCGGCATCTTCACGAGGAACGCCGCCGCGAAGAACAGGAAGATCCACTCCTGCGAGCCGCGGCTCAGCGGCAGGTGCTGAAGCGATGTGAGCACGAACGTGATGTGTCCGCCGCCCTGCTGCGCCGCCAGCACGCCGGTCGCCACCGCTGCGGCGAGCATCAGCAGGGAACCGACGAGCGTGTAGATGACGAGCTTGAGCGTCGCGCGCACGCGGGTGGGCGGGTTCGTATTCGCGCCCCACACGCCGACGAGAAAGTAGAACGGCACCAGCATCAAATCGAAGAACGCCACGAACAGCGCGAGATCCTGGGCGAGCAGCGCGCCGAGCACGGCCGACTCGGCGAGCATCAGGTTGAAGTAGAACAGCCGCGGGCGGTCCCACTCGCGCAGGTTCGCCGCGATCACCGCCACCGCGAACAGCAGCGTCGTCAGCCCGATCATGAACACGTTCAGCCCGTCGACGCCGAGCTTGTAGTGGATGCCCAGCTCGGAGATCCACACGAGGTCAGTCACATGCGCCAGCCCGTGTGAGCTCGGCGAGTAGTCGGCGATGTAGCCGATCGCCAGTCCCAGCGCCGCCAGCGAGCCGAGCAGCGCGAAGCCGCCGGACGTGCTTATGCGCGACGACGGGGCGCCGGGGACGCTGGTCTGCCCGGCCGGGATCTCCGCGAGCTCGACGACTCCCGCCTGGCGCCCGAGCATCGACAGCGCGGCGCCGAGCAGGGCACACGCCAGCGGCAGCCAGAGCATGATCGAAAGCGGTGGCATCAGCTCGTCTCCGCGCTCATGTCTGCAGCAGGAAGTAGAAGCCGATGCCCGCCAGGCCGAGCACCAGCAGGGCCGCGTAGTAGCGCACGAAGCCGCTCTGCACCGCGCGCACGGCGGCCGAGCCGGCGCGCACGAGCCCGGTCGTCCCACCGACGAGCGTCTCGTCGACGAACACGCGCTCGAACGTGTCGCTGGCGAAGCGTCCGAAGGCGGCGGCCGGGCGCACGATCAGCGTGTCGTACAGCTCGTCGAAGTACCACTTGTTGACGAACAGCTCATACAGCGGACGCACGCGTTCGCGCACGACCGTCGCCGTGCCCGGACGCTTGACCCACACGCGATAGGCGATCGCGATGCCCGCCAGCCCGAGCGCCGTGCCGAGCACGATGCCGAGAACCAGCAGGCCGTTGCGGGTGTGCGTTTCATAGATCTTCGACTGCGCGAACGTCGGCTGAAGGAAGTCATCGATCACGAAGTCGACCTTCGGGATCTGCACCAGCCCGGCGCCGAACGCCCCCAGCGCGAGCAGGCCCATCGCCACGCGCATCGGCAGCGCGCGCTCGGCGATCGTGTGAAACGGGCCCGGGAAGCCGACGTCGGTGTCCTCGACCTCGCCGGTGACCGGATTGGTCGGCTGCTCGGCGTGGTGCAGCTGGCCTCTCTGCAGCTCCACCGCCTCCTTCACCGGCTCGCCGTGAAAGGCGCGGAAGATCATCCGGAACGTGTAGATCGCCGTGAGGAACGCGCCGATGTAGCCGACCACGTACAGCGCCCAATGCCAGCCGCCCTGCTCGGCCGTGACGAGCAGGATCTCGTCCTTGGAGAAGAAGCCCGAGAAGGGCGGGATCCCCGACAGCGCCAGACCGCCGACGATGAAGCAGCCGTACGTGAACGGCATCGCCTTGCGAAAGCCGCCCATCTTCTCCAGCGACTGCTCGCCCGCCATCGCGCCGATGATCGAGCCCGCGGCCATGAACAGCAGCGCCTTGAAGAACGCGTGCGTCATCAGGTGAAACAGCCCCGCGGCGTACGCGCCGACGGAGACGCCCATGATCATGTAGCCGATCTGCGACATCGTCGAGTAGGCGATCACGCGCTTGATGTCCGTCTGCGTCAGCGCGATCGTGCCGGCTACGAGCAGCGTCGCCGCGCCGACGATCGCGCCCACGTCCTCCGCCGCCGGCGCCAGTTCGAACAGCGGGTGCATGCGCGCGATCAGGTACACGCCCGCCGTGACCATCGTCGCCGCGTGGATCAGCGCGCTGACCGGCGTCGGGCCTTCCATCGCGTCGGGCAGCCACGTGTGCAGCGGGATCTGCGCGGACTTCGCAAACGCGCCGACGAGCAGCAGCACGCAGCCCGCGACGAGGTCGCCGTTGTTCGATCCGTGACCGAACGCGCCCGCGCTCGTCGCGTGGAACGCGCGCAGGAAGTCCAGCGTGCCCGTGTGCTTGAAGATGAAGTACGTGCCCAGCACCAGACCGACGTCGCCGATCACATTCATCACGAACGCCTTGATCCCCGCGCGCGTGGCCGTCGTGCGCCGGTACCAGAAGGAGATCAGCAGATAGGAGGCCGCGCCAACGAACGCCCAGCCGACGATCAGCAGCAGGAAGTTGCCCGCCAGCACGAGCACGAGCATCGAGAAGACGAAGAAGTTGAGGTAGGCGAAGTAGCGCTTGAAGCCGGCGTCTTCGTTCATGTAGGAGATCGAGTACAGGTGGATCAGCGTCGAGACGCCCGTGACGATGAGGATCATGAACACCGACAGCGGGTCGACGAGGATCGACATCTGCGCGTCGACGCCCACCGTCGAGGCGTAGTTCCACAGCGACGAGACCATCTGGCGGTGCTCCGGCGCGTGGCCCTGCATCGTCAGCAGCGCGCCCAGCGCGGCGACGAACGCGAGGAAGATCGCGCCCGTGCCGATCCACCCTGCGCTGCGCCCCGGCAGCTGGTTGCGGCCAAAGGCGATCGTCAGCGTCCCCGCCAGCGGGAACGCCAGCACCAACCAGCTGTACGTCGTCTGAGTCATCGTGTGTCGCCCTCGAAATGGCGCGTCCCGAGCCACGCAGGGCAAGCCGGGCAAGGACGCAGGGAGAGTGGCGTGCTGATCGTCGATCGGTGGGATCGCCGATCGGCCAGCACGCGAGCGACCGAGGACGCCGATCCGGCGCCGCCATGCGTGGCTCGCATCAGCCCTGCAGCTCCCGCAGCTCGTCCACATCGATCGGCAGGTGGCGGCGGTACAGCGCGACGATCATGCCGAGGCCGATGCACACCTCGCAGGCGGCGACCGTCATCACGACAATCGCCAGGATCTGCCCGTCGCCGTTGCCCCACATGCGCGAGAAGGCGATCAGCGCGAGGTTGCCGCCGTTGAGCATCAGCTCCAGGCACAGCAGCACGACGAGCGGGTTGCGCCGCGTGATCACGCCGATCGCGCCCAGCGAGAAGACGATCGCCGACACGGCGAGATACCACGCGATGCTCATCGCCGGCCCACGCCCTCGGCCATCGTTCCGGCGGCGCCTGGACGCAGCAGGTCCATCGGCACGAGCACGTCCTCCTGTTCATCCTCATCCACGCCGTGACGGCGGCGCGCGAGCACGACGCCGCCAACGGCGGCTATCAAGAGAAGAAAGGAGGCCACCTCGAATACCAGCAGGAAGCGCGTCAGCAGCAGCTTGCCGATGTACGCGGGCGTGCCGAACGCTTCAGGGCCGGGCGCGTAGCCGGCGCCCTTGCCGTCGATCGCCTGCAGCCCGGTTCCCAGCAGCGCGATCAACAGCTCGACGAGCAGCGCACCCGCGGCGATCGCGCCGCCGAGGCGCAGCTTCGCGCCGATCGCGCCGGGCGCGCCGATGCGCTCGCCCAGCGGCTGAGTCTGGTCGCCGACGTACGCGACGACGAACACGTACAGCACCATCACCGCGCCCGCGTAGATGACGACCTGGATGGCTGCCACGAACTCCGCGCGCAGCAGCAGGAACAGCACCGCCAGCGACAGCAGGTGCGCGACGAGCGCGAGCACCGAGTAGAACGGGTTGCGCAGCATCACCACGCCGACCGCGCCCGAGATCACGCCAATCGCGGCGACGAAGAAGAGGACCTGGCTCATCGCGCGGGCATCGCCGTCATTCGCCCTCGTTCCTCAGCGGCGTGCGCTCCAGCGGCTCGGCGAGCAGCATCTCCTTCGTGAAGATCAGGTCGTGGCGGTCGTAGTCCGACAGCTCGTAGTCGTGGCCCATCGTGATCGCGTCGAACGGACACGCGATCTCGCAGTAGCCGCAGAAGATGCAGCGCGACAGGTTGATCTCGTACACCGCCGCGTAGCGCTCGCCCGCCGACACGCGGTTCTCCGGCGTGTTCTCCGCGGCCACCACGCGGATGCAGTCGGCCGGGCACGCCGCCGCGCACAGCGAGCAGCCGACGCACTTCTCAAGGCCCGAGTCCTCGAATCGGTGCAGCTTGTGGCGCCCGCGAAATCGCGGGTACACGGGGACCTTCTCCTCCGGGTACTGGATCGTCGACGGCCCTTCGAAGATCCGCGCGAGCGTTGTCTTCAGGCCGCGCGCCGTCTCGCGGAACGCGCGCCAGGTGCTTCGCGTCGGCCCGGGCTTGGGGTGGCGCGTGACCTCGATCACGTCCTCGCCCGGGCTCCAGCCGGTGACGTTCAGCGATGGCACGAGCGCGCCCGCCGACGGCTCGCCGGCGAGTTGTCCGCTCGCGCGCGTCTCGCCGGGCGCGACGTTCTCGGGCGTCTCGGACATCAGTGCGTGGCCACCACGACGATCGCCGTGACGAGCGTGTTGAGGGTCGCCAGCGGCAGCAGCACCTTCCAGCCGAAGCTCATCAGCTGGTCGTAGCGCAGGCGCGGCAGCGTCGCGCGCACCCAGATGAACAGGAAGGTGATCAAAGACATCTTGAACAGCACGATGATCGGGTCGACCCAGCCGGGCGGGTGGATGCCGAACGGCAGCAGCCAGCCGCCGAGGAAGACCGTCGTGACGATGCCCGAGACGACCAGCACGTTGAGGTACTCGGCGAAGTAGTACGAGGCGAAGCGCCCGCCGCCGAACTCCGTGTTGTAGCCGCCCACCAGCTCCGCGTCGGCCTCTGTCAAGTCGAACGGCGCGCGGTTGGTCTCCGCGAAGCCCGCCACGAGGAAGACCAGAAAGCCGAAGAACTGCGGGATGAAGTACCACATGCCTTTCTGCGCCGTCACGATTCCCGTCAGCGACAGCGTCTGCGCGGTGAAGATCACGCCCACCAGCGCGAGGCCCTGTGAGACCTCGTAGGAGATCAGCTGCGCCGCGCCGCGCATCGCGCCGAGGAACGAGTACTTAGAGCCCGAGGACCAGCCGCCGAGCATGATCCCGTAGAAGGCCACCGCGCCGAACGCGAACAGGTACAGCGGGCCGATCGACACGTCCACGCCGTACAGGCCGACTTTCGTGCCGAAGATGTCCTGCGTGTCGCCGAACGGGATGATCGCGAACGCCGCGACGGCCGTGAGAATCGAGATCGTCGGCGCCAGCGCGAACAGGAAGCCGATCGACGTCGTCGGGCGAAACTGCTCCTTCGTCAGCAGCTTGAGGATGTCCGCGAGCGGCTGCAGCGCCCCGTACGGACCGACGCGGTTGGGGCCGTAGCGACCCTGGAAGCGCCCCAGCAGCTTGCGCTCGGCGATCAGTACGACCGGCACCAACTGCAGGCCGACCGCGAAGATCACGATTGCCTTGATGATCTGAATCCACCACGGCTCGTAGTAGCCGACGAGCGCCAGCGGCCCAACGCTCATGTGCGCTCGCCTCCACGCGGCGGCTCGCCCGTGCGCGATTCCTCGCCTTCGGTGTCCGTGTCCGCCGCGTGCGTGTCGCGATCGGCGCCGCTGTAGCGCTCGGCGTCCGGTTGCGGCTCGGCGGTCGCGCCCGCGTGTGCGAGCGCTCGCTCGCGCTCCTGCCAGCGCACGCCCCGTCCGCCGATCTCCTCCAGCGTGAGGCCCTCGTAGAAGGACACGGCGTCGAACAGCTGCTGCGAGGCCTCCTTCTGGTCGTACACGTCGAGGTCGTGCCCGAGGCGCAGCGACAGCTCGGCGATCACCCGCCAGCCCGGGCGCGTGATGCCCCCCTGCGCGGCCGCCTGGCGCACGCGCTGCACGCGACCGTCGGGATGCGTGACCGTTCCCTCCTTCTCCGCATACGAGCCCGCGGGGAAGATCACGTTGGCGTGCTCGGCGATGCCCTCGCTGAGCAGCGTCGCGTGCGCCACGACCGTACTCGCGCGCTCCAGCGCGCCCTGCCACGGCGAGCCCTGCGCGGCGAACGCGTCGCCGGCGCTCAGCGGATCGACCTCCAGCAGGTGCAGGGCGCTCAGCTCGCCGCCGGCCAGCGCGGCGGCGATCGCCGCCGCATCGTGGCCGGTGGTCTCCGCGGCGATCAGGCCCGGCCCGGCGTTGGGCAGCGCGCCGGACTCGCGCAGCCCGCGCCCGTTGCTCGTGGCCGGGATTTCCAGCAGACCCGCTCCGTCGGTCTCGCCGAGCGAGAGCTCGGCGGCGAGGTCGAGCAGTGCGCGCGCTCGCTCGTCGGCATCCACGCCGGAGGCGAAGCGCTCGCCCCACAGGATCACCAGCTCCTCGCCCTGCCTGGACAGACGCGTGGCCGTGTCGCGCAGCGCGTCGAGGTCGTCGCCGCCGACGCGCTCGAGCTTCATCTCGTGGCGGCGCACGCCCTTGCGCAGGCGCAGGTCGAGGATCGGCGCGTCGACGATCGGGTCGCAGTCGAGCACGAGCACAGAGTGCGCGAACTCCAGGTCGGAGACCTTCGCCTGCAGCGCCGGCGCGGCGAGCTCGCGCGCAAGCTCCACGTCCAGCGCGCCGCCCGGGCGCGAGTCGACGTGCGGCGAGTCGAGCGTCTCGCGCATCAGGCGCGCGAGCAGAAAGCCCTCCTCGTTCGTCGCGCCGCTGCCCACGAGCGCGGCCGTCTTCGCCCCCGCGCGTTTGAGGCCCGCGGCGGCCTCCTCCAGCGCGCGCTCCCACGACACGGGGCGCAGCTCGCCGCCGTCGCGCAGCAGCGGCTCGCTCACGCGCATGCCGACGTGCACGCCGTGCGGGCCGAGGCCGTTGCTCGCCACCGGCTTGCCCTCGAGCACCTCGATCGTCGGGTCGCCGCCGGTGTTCGCGCGCGCGCCGTCGGCGAGCGCCGGATAGGCGAAGCGCCCGTGATCGCACAGCCAGCCGTCGTCGACCTCGTGGTGCTCGCGCGAGAGCACACGCAGCACGCGCTCGTCGCGCACCGTCAGGCTGACGTTGCACTGCGCCGGGCACAGCGTGCAGACGGTGCCTGCGTCCTCGATGTCCCACGGGCGCGCGCGGAAGCGGTAGGAGCGCGAGGTGAGCGCGCCGACCGGGCACAGCTCGATGATGTTGCCGCTGAACGGCGCGACGTACGGATGTCCGTCGAAGGTCGACACGAAGGAGTGCGCGCCGCGCTCGAGCAGCACCAGCTGGTAGTCCTCGGAGATCTCCTGGGAGAAGCGCACGCAGCGGTAGCAGAGGATGCAGCGCTCGCGGTCGATGGCGATCTTCGGCGACAGCTCCAGCGGCTTTACGAAGTGGCGCTTGGGCTCGATGAAGCGCGAGATGCCGCCGCCCCAGCCGAAGCTGATGTCCTGCAGCGGGCACTCGCCGCCCTTGTCGCAGACGGGGCAGTCGAGCGGGTGGTTGATCAGCAGGAACTCGACGACAGACTTCTGCGCCTCCTTGACGCGCGCGGTCTGCGTGTGCACGACCATGCCGTCCTTGACGGGCGTCGAGCAGCCGGTCTGCAGCTTGCCGATCCCCTCGATCTCCACCAGGCACATGCGACAGGCGCCGACCGGGTTACCGAGTTTCGGCTCGTAGCAGAACACCGGTATCTCGACGTCGCCGTGCTTGGCGGCGTCGACGAGCATCGCGTTCTCCGCTGCCTCGATCTCCCTCCCGTCGATCGTCAGCGTGATCGTCCTCGGCTGCGGGCGCGGCATCAGCTCGCCCCGTGCGCGAACAGCGCCTGTTCGTCGGCGGGCACGGGCGGCACGATGAGGTTTGCGCGCATGCGCGCCGTCTCGATGTGCTGTTCGAACTCGCCGCGGAACTTGGCGATCATCGAGCCGATCGGCATCGCCATCGCGTCGCCGAGCACGCACAGGCAGTTGCCGATGATGTGATCCTGCACCGACGCCATGATGTCGAGGTCCATCGGCGTCGCCTCGCCGCAGTCGATGCGCTGCAACATCTTCACCGTCCAGTTGGTTCCCTCGCGACACGGCGTGCACTTGCCGCAGGACTCGTGGCGGTAGAACATCGCGACCTTCAGCGCGAGCTCGACGATCGGCGTGGAGTCGTCGACGACGATGATCGCGCCCGAGCCGAGCATCGAGCCGGCTTTCGCCAGCGAGTCGAAGTCGTAG
This sequence comes from Solirubrobacteraceae bacterium, assembly GCA_035995645.1. GTDB lineage: Bacteria > Actinomycetota > Thermoleophilia > Solirubrobacterales > Solirubrobacteraceae > Palsa-744. Next base: position 51,639 of record DASYKG010000005.1, on the reverse strand, counting down.
GGCACGTCGAGGTCCTCCGGCGTGAGCACCGGCGCGGAGGAGCCGCCCGGGAACCAGCACTTGATCTCCTGTCCCTCAGGCGGACCGCCAGCGAGGCCGTAGACGATCTCGCGAGAGGGGATGCCGAGCTCGATCTCGTAGTTGCCCGGTCGCCGCACGTGGCCGGAGACGCTCACGAGCTTCGTGCCCGTCGACGTGTCGGTGCCCAGCTCGGCGTAGCGCTTGCCGCCCATCGCCGTGATCAGGGGCACGGTCGACAGCGTCTCGACGTTGTTGATCAGCGTCGGCCCCTGGTACAGGCCCTGGTTGGCCGGGAACGGCGGCTTCAGGCGCGGGTTGCCGCGCTTTCCTTCCAGCGAGTCCAGCAGCGCCGTCTCCTCGCCGCAGATGTACGCGCCGGCGCCGCGGTGCAGGACGAGCGACAGCGAGTGCTGCGAGTCGAGGATCCGCTCGCCCAGGTAGCCGGCCTCGCGCGCTTGCGCGAGCGCCGCGTCGAGCACGTCGGCCTGCAGCACGTACTCGCCGCGGATGTAGATGAACGAGCGCTCGGCGCCAGCGGCATACGAGGCGATCACGATCCCCTCGATCAGCAGGTGCGGGTTCTTCTGCATAAGTTCGCGGTCCTTGAACGTGCCCGGCTCGGACTCGTCGGCGTTGCACACGAGGTACTTGTCCATCGCGCCCTTCGGCAGGAACGACACCTTCTTGCCCATCTGAAAGCCCGCGCCGCCGCGCCCGCGCAGACCCGACGCTTCCAGCTCGGCGAGCACCTCGCCGGGCGTCATCGAAAGTGCCTTGCGCATGGCCGCGTAGCCGCCGCGCGCTTCATACACCGACAGCGTGTTCAGCCCCGGCTCGTCGATGTCCTTGAACAGCAGCTCGTCGCTCATCGCGAGGATCCATCCTCGACGGCGTGCGCAGGGAACTCCTGCGAGTTGGCGCGCGGGTCGGCGACCAGGCGCGTGGCCAGCTGCTTGTCCGGAAGCACCGGCCGTCCGGAGCGCGCGTCGTCGAGCAGCTGCGGCACGTCCTCGACGCTCAGCGGCCCGACGTACACGCCGTCGACGGACGCCATCGGCGCGATGTCGCACGCTCCCAGGCACTCGAACGAGCGCACGTTGAAGTTCTCCTCGTCGCCGGCCGCCGCCTCGCCGATCGCCGCGAGCAGCGCGTCGGCGCCGCGCAGCGAGCAGGAGATGTTCGTGCACACGTACACGCTGTGCCTGCCCACCGGGCGCTGCTCGAGCATGTCATAGAAGCTCGCCACCGAGTCCAGGTACGCCGGCGTCACGCGCATCACGCAAGCGACCTGTTCGAGCGCCTGCGGCGAGCACCAGCCATGCAGCGACTGCGCGGCGTGCAGCGCGGGAATCGTCGCCGAGCGCCGATCGGGGTAGCGCGCCATCGCCGCCTCGATCGTCTCGCGCAGCTGCGCCGGCACCTCACAAGTCGCCGGGTCGGGAATCAGCGCCGGGTCCTTCTCGGGGTCGGTCGCGCGGTCCCAGCCGGAGGCGCGGGCGTCGTCGCCGAGACGAGGCACAGGCGTCATCGGTCGATGCCGCCCAAGATCGGGTCGAGCATCGCCAGCGTGGCGATCATGTCGGCGATGTAGGAGCCCTCGGCCATGCTCGAGAAGGCCTGCAGGTTGACGAACGACGGGTCGCGCATGTGCACGCGCGCGGGCTTGGACGAGCCGTCGGAGCGCACGAAGCAGCCGAGCTCGCCGCGCGGGCCCTCGATCGGGTAGTACGCCTCGCCGGGCGGCACGCGCAGGCCCTCCGTGACGAGCTTGAAGTGGTGAATCAGCGCCTCCATCGACGTCGCCAGCTCGTGGCGCGGCGGCAGCGCGACCTTGCGGTCGGTCGTGATGTACGGCCCCTCCGGCATGCCCTGCAGCGCCTGGTCGATGATCTTCACCGACTCGTACATCTCGGCCATGCGCACGGCGTAGCGGTCGTAGTTGTCGCCGACCGTGCCCACCGGGATCTTGAAGTCGAAGTCGCCGTAGGCGCTGTACGGCGCGGCCTTGCGCAGGTCCCACGGGTTGCCGGCCGCGCGCAGCAGCGGCCCGGTGACGCCGAAGGACAGCAACGTCTCGGCGTCCAGTGCGCCTGTGCCGCGCAGGCGCTGCAGGACGATCTCGTTGCTGTTGAGCAGGTCGCCGTACTGATCCAGGCTCGTCGGCATGCGTTTGACGAAGCCGCGCAGCTTCTGCGCCCAGCCCGCTGGTACGTCCTCGGCGACGCCGCCGATCTGGAAGTAGCGCGTGTGCATGCGCGCACCGGTGGACATCTCGAACAGGTCGTTGATCTGCTCGCGCTCGCGAAAGCAGTACCAGAACATCGAGATCGCGCCGAGGTCGAGCGCGCTCGTGCCCAGCCACACCAGGTGCGACATGATCCGGTTGAGCTCCATGTGGATCACGCGCAGATACTCCGCGCGCGTCGGCACGACGACCTCCGCGAGCGTCTCCACGGCGCCGATGTACGCGAGCGAGTTGAAGTGGTAGGCGAGGTAGTCCATCCGCTCGATCACCGGGATGACCTTCCAGTAGGACTTGTCCTCGGCGGTCTTTTCGATGCCCGTGTGCACGTAGCCGACGATCGGCTTGATGTCGCGCACGATCTCGCCCTGCAGCGTCACGAGCAGGCGCAGCACGCCGTGCGTAGCCGGGTGGTGCGGGCCGAAGTTGAGCGTCAGCAGCTCCTGCGTGGTCTGCTCGCCGTCGCCCTCGTGGGCCTGCTCGAGCTGCTCGCCGAGCGGCGACAGCGTGATGCTCTGCTCGCGCCGGCGGTACTCCGAGGTGGGCGGCGAGGCGCTCACTCGGCGCCCTCGAGGATCGGCGACTCGTTGTAGGTGAAGATCACCGGCTCGCCGCCGATCGGGAAGTCGCGGCGCTGCGGGTTGCCCTCGTAGTCCTCCGGCATGAGGATGCGGCGCAGGTCGGGGTGGCCGCGAAAGACGACGCCGAACATGTCATAGACCTCGCGCTCCTGGAAGTTCGCCGTCGGCCAGCCGCCGTGCTCGTCCGACGCGGGCGTGACCGAGTCGATCTCCGCGGCGTCGCTGGGCACGCGCGCCTTGACCGAGATGCGGTCCACGCGGCCCATGTCCAGAAGCTCGTAGAGGATTCCCAGGCGCGGCTCTTGTGGGTAGTAGTCGACGCCGTGCAGGCTCGCCAGCGCCGCGTAGCCCTTCACGCGCAGGTGCCCGAGCACCGCGCGGATGCTCTGCGGTGAGACCTCAAGCGTCGCGCGCTCGCGAAAGAAGCTGGTGTCGAGTACGGCGTCGCCCAGCTCCTGGCGGATCAGCTCCAGGGCGGTGGCGTCAGGCACTGCGGATTGTCTCCTCCGTGCCCAGCGCGTCGTAGCGCTCGCGCCAGCCCATGTCGGGGTCGTCCTGCACCATCTTGCGCAGCTTCAGCACGCCGTGCATCAGCGCCTCCGGGCGAGGCGGGCAGCCGGGGACGTGCACGTCGATCGGCATGAACTTGTCCGACGGCACGAGCGCGTAGTTGTTGAACACGCCCATCGACGAGCAGCAGGCGCCCATCGAGATCGCCCACTTGGGCTCGAGCATCTGGTCGTAGATGCGCCTGACGATCGGCGCCATCTTGATCGACACGCGCCCGGAGAGGATCAGCAGGTCGGCCTGGCGCGGCGAGGCGCGAAACGCCTCGTAGCCGAAGCGCGCGACGTCGACGCGCGCGGCGACGATCGACATCATCTCGATCGCGCAGCAGGCCAGCCCGAACGTCGCCGGGAAGAACGAGTTCGAGCGCGCCCACGCGACGGCTTTGTCGAGCGTCGTCGTCAGCACGCGCTCTTCCACGTGGCGCTCGAGGTCGAAGTCCTCGTTGCGTTCCAGCTCGATCGCCGGCGTGAGCCCTTCGATCTCCCCGCCGCGCAGCAGCTGGCGGGCGTTCGCCTGGCGCACGCGCAGCGTGCGCGGATCGACCTTCGCGCTGTCGCCGTCGCGCGGGCCGGCGACGCCTAGGCGCTCGCGTTTCACTTCCATGCCAGCGCTCCGCGTCGCCAGACGTACAGGAAGGCGACGAACAGCAGCACGATGAAGACGATCGTCTCGGCCAGCGCGAAGCTGCCGAACGCGCGCAGCTCGACGGCGATCGGGTACAGGAAGGCGACCTCGATGTCGAACAGGATGAACAGCATGGCGATCAGGTAGAAGCTGATGCCGAAGCGCATCCCGCGCTTGACCTCCGACGGCAGGCCGCACTCGTACGGGTCCTGCTTGTGCGGCGTCGCGCGGCGCGGGCCGATGTAGGAATTGAGCGCCGCAAACGCTCCGCCCACGGCGCCGCCGAGCACCAGGAAGACGATCGCCGGGAGATAGCTGCGTAGCACCGGACGCTGTTATATCACCGCTTGTGGCAATCTGTTACATAGTGGCAATCGGCTCGAAATCACGGCTGGAAACACGCGCTCGGGCTCGCCGTCGCCGGCTGCGTCGCGCCACATGACGCAAGCGGTCGTCGCCGGCGCGATCGCCGTGGCGGCGCTCAACGCGGCGGCCGGCGTGCTGGGTGCGTGGCTGTGGTACGACGGCGATGCCAGCGAGCGCGGCGCCGGGGCCTTCTGGCTGCTGCTGCGCGCCGGACAGGGCTCGGCGCTGGTGCTCGCGCTGGCCGTCGGCTCGCTGGCGGCGGCCGGCAACTACTCCGATCAACAGCTGTTCTACCTGTACGCGCTGCTGCCGCTGGCGATCGGCCTCGTCGCCGAGCAGCTGCGCGCGGCCTCTGCGCAGACGATCCTCGATCAGCGCGAGCTGCCCGACGCGCAGGCCGTCGGCGCGCTGGCCGAGAACGAGCAACGCGCGGTCGTCCGCGAGATCGTGCGCCGCGAGGTCGGCGTGATGGCGCTGTCGGCGCTTGTCGTCGTGTTCCTGGCGCTTCGCGCGGCCGGGACCGCTCATGGGTTCTAGCCGGCCGAGCTATATATTGGCCCGCGCATGAGGGTTCGCGTGAAGATCGCCGCCACGGCCACGATCCTGCTCGCCGCCGCGCTGGCGCTCGGCGCATGCGGGTCCCAGGGGGTCAGCGTGGCGAAGACCAGCTCCTACCATCGCGGCGCGGTGCTGTTCCGCGACCACTGCTCGGGCTGTCACACGCTGTCGGTCGTCGGCGCGCAGGGCTCGGCCACGAGCATCAAGAACCGCGTGCGCACGAACGGGCCGAACTTCAACAGCCGCAAGGAGAACGTCGAACAGGTTCTCTACGCGATCCGCAACGGCGGTTTCTCCGGCGCGATCATGCCGGAGAACATCGTGCTTGGCGGCGAAGCGAAGTCGGTCGCGGAATTCCTCGCCAAGTACTCCGGCAAGCAGGCGCAGCAGGCGCCGCAAACGCCGATCACGCTGTCGACGAAATAGGACGCCCGCGGGGCTGCCGGGCGTGCTCGACCTCAAACGCATCCGGGAGGACCCAGACGGCGTGAGCGCGGCGCTGGCCCGCCGCGACGAGTCGCTGGCGGCGGTCGTAGGCGAGGTGCTGCAGGCCGACGAGCAGTGGCGCGCTCAGACGACGGCGGCGGAGACGCTGCGCGCCGAGCAGAAGGCGCGCTCGGAGGAGTTCGGCGCGGCGAAGGCGCGCGGCGAAGAGGCGCCGCAGCTGCGCGAGGCGATGCAGGAGCTGAGCGCGCAGGTCAAGCAGTTCGGCGAGCAGGCCGCAGCGGCCAGGCAGCGCCTGGACGAGCTCGTCGCGCGGCTGCCGAACATCCCCGACGCGAGCGCCGCCGACGGCCCGCAGGACGAGGAGGTCAGGACGGTGGGCGAGCCGCCGAGCTTCTCCTTCCAGCCGCGCGACCACCTCGAGCTCGCCGGCTCGATGATCGACATGGACCGCGCCGCCAAGCTGTCGGGCTCGCGCTTCGCCTACCTCAAAGGCGACCTCGTGATGCTCGAGCTGGCGCTCGTCGGATGGGTGCTCGCGAAGCTGCGCGAGAAGGGCTTTGAGCCGGTCATCCCGCCGGTGCTCGTGCGCGAGCGCGCGCTCTACGGCACGGGCTTCTTGCCGGACACCGAGCAGCAGCTGTACGCGCTGGCAGAGGACGAGCTGTTCCTCGCGGGCACGTCGGAGGTCGCGCTGGCGTCGCTGCACGACGGCGAGATCCTCGATGTCGAGCGCCTGCCGCTGCGTTACGCCGGGTTCTCCCCGTGCTTTCGCCGCGAGGCCGGCGCGGCCGGCAAGGACACGCGCGGCATCTTCCGCGTGCACCAGTTCGACAAGGTCGAGATGTTCAGCTTCGTCGCGCCCGAGCAGTCGCCCGACGAGCACGAGCGGATCCTCGCGATCGAGGAGGAGATCCTCGGCGAGCTGCAGCTGCCCTACCGCGTCGTCAACATCGCCGTCAACGACCTCGGCAACTCGGCGGCGAAGAAGTACGACTGCGAGGCGTGGCTGCCCAGCCAGGAGCGCTACCGCGAGCTGACGTCGTGCTCGAACACGACCGACTACCAGGCCCGCCGCCTGGACATCCGCATGCGCGCGGACAAGCCGACGCAGACGCCGCACACGCTAAACGGCACGGCCGTCGCCGTCGGGCGCACGATCATCGCGCTGCTGGAGAACGGCCAGCAGGTCGACGGCAGCGTGCAACTGCCGGAAGTGCTCGTGCCGTACGGCGCTCCGGCGCGCATCGCCGCCGCGGCGTCCTAGCCGCGCCGCGCGGTTCCATGGCTTGGCGACCCGAGCGCGAGATGAGAGAGGTGTGTTGCTCCTTTTACAGAGCGCGATAGCAACCGTATATATATTTATAAATATCGTATATACAATCGCGCTCGATGTAGCCAAAACGCGGTTCACACTCGGGCGCCGGTGAATACCATAGCTATCTCTCCGCGCGTAAGTGCAAACACACCACGCGCGGCACGACCCCCGGCCGGCTGAGGGGTCAGTGCAGTTGGATGTGGTCGGCCTCGGCCGCGCCGGGGAACGGTCGCGTGAGGCCGAACTGGTTGAGCGTCGACTCGGACACGCCCTCGACGCCGGGGGTGTCTGAGGCTTCGCCGCGCGTGTGCGGGTCGTTGGCGAAGCCGCCGACCTCGACGGAGTGCTGCGGCGAGCGATAGCCGGAGATGCCGATCAGGTGCAGGTGCAGGGCCTTGCCCATCGTGTTCAGGCGTTCGGCGAGCGCCGGCTCGCTGGCGACCGAGTAGTTCGTGCCGGCGGCCGGGAAGAAACCGTAGGCGCCTTCCGGCGTGGAGTTGAATTCGCCGACGGGGCCGGAGAAGGTGACGCCGGAGGCCGCCAGTTCGCGGGCCTGCGCGTGCGCGAGCTCGTGTTCGAGCGAGTGCTTGTGCGACTGCAGTTCTTCCAGCTCGGCGCTCTTGCGGCTGCGCGCGCTGACGAACTGCAGCTGGCGCTTGACGAGCGCGAGGCGCACCTGGGCGACCTCGTTGCGCTGCACGAGCACGGAGTGCGTCTCTGAGGAGTGCGTCGCCTCGAGCGTCGCCAGGTGCTTGGCCTGCGCGGTAACCGCCTTCTGCGCTTGCGATACCTGCGTCGTCGCCGACGCGTTCTCGCGCGAGATCGCGCGCAGGTCGTTGACGCGCTCGATCAGTTCGGCGAAGCCGTGCGCCTCGAGGATCACCGTGGCGATGTCCGGCGGCGGCGTCTCGTATGAGGCGACCACCTGAGCGACGAGCACCTTGCGATCGTGGCCGAGCTGGACCTGCAGGGCGGCGAGCCGCGTGCGCGCGACGCTCAGCTGCGAGCGGATGCTCGCCAGCAGGTTGCGCTCGATCGTCAGGCTCGATTCCAGCGCCGAAAGGCGCGTCTGCAGGTCTTCGATGTTGCCTTCGAAGCCGGCGATCTGCTGGCTGTCGGCGTGGATGCCCGAGCGCACCTGCCCTTCGCGCGACTGCGCCGCGGAGATCTTGCCTTCGAGCGCCCCCGGGGTCGAGCCGGAGGCCGTCGTTCCGATCGCAATGCTCGCGCAGGCCGCGATCGCGAGCGCGCCGGCGAGCGTATGCAGCGCACGCCGGCGCTGGCTCGCGCGTCGCTCGCGCCGCCTGGCGACGCGCGTGGGTCGTGGCCGCGGCGTGGACATGGACAGGCCAAGCTAGCCAGGCGACGGCGCGAGCACAAGCGATCGGCGCGCGTGCAGGCGCGCTTGCACGCCGCGAAAGCGCGTTCAGCCGACGCGGAAGGCGATCGACCTGGCAGTTCCGCGCTCGGGCTGCAGCGTGAGGCGGTACTGGCCCGCGGAGAGTGCCGCGCTCGCGCCCATCCCGCGGCTCTGCGCGCCGGCGAAGGCGGCGATCGTGCTCGGCGAGGAGACTGCCTTCCAGCGCGTGTGCCCGTGCACGCGCACGCGCCGATAGACCGTCACGCGAACTCGCGCGGGTGCGCTCAGCGTGAAGGAGAAGCCGAGCTTCGAAAGCCTCGCGCGCCGGTGGCTGAGCGCGGCCTTCGCGCTGCGCGTCAGCGTGAGCGCCGAGACGACCGGCGTGGGCGGGGTTGCTGGCGTGGGCGGTGCGGCGGCGGTCGTCGCCGGGAGGCCCACGCCGGGCGCGCTCGTGCCCGTGGGCGGCTGCGCTCCTGCTGGCGCGCCCGAGCCGCCCGTGGCGGCTTCGCCGGTTTCTTCGACGGCGCCGGAGATGGTGCCGGACGGAGCGAACGCGAGGACGCCGTTGGGCGTGCCGACCCCCGTCGCGCCGTCATAGCCGCCGCCGGCGAGGCAGATCGCGTGCGCGGAGCACGTCTGCGCCTCTTCGGGCGTCGTGCACCCGGACGTGCCGGTGCTTTTTTCAAACGGCTTGCGGCATTCGCCGTTGGAGCCGGCGGTCACGTCGTGCAGCGATGCGGGTGACTGCAGCGCGTTCTCATACAGCGTGCGCGCGGGATATGCGACGCCGTGCGCGCCTCCGGCGAGCGCGAACACCGACGCGACGATCGGCGCGGCGACGCTCGTGCCGCCGATCGTCGCCCAGCCCTTGCTGCCTTCGCTTTCGGTCGAGTCGTAGATGGCCACGCCCGTGTACGGATCGGCGTCCGCCGACACGTCGGCGACGGCGCGCCGCGAGCCGCAGCCGACGGAGCTCCAGTTGGCGAGGCTCTGCTGCCACGCGGCGGCGGCGAAGGGCACGCTGCATCCGCCGCCGCCCGCGCCCGCGCCCTTGAAGGCGCCGCTAGCGGTCATGCCGCCGTCGTTCCACACCGTCTCACTTTCCCGTGTCCTGGTCGTCGCGTTGAGGCTCAGCCGCGTGCCGCCGACGGCGACGACGTGCGGCGAGCTGGCCGGGTAGTCGACGAATTCAGAGGCCCCGGCGAACCAGTTGAGATAGCCGTAGTCGCCGGAGGAGGCAGTGATGACGATGCCCGGATGGTCGAACGCCGGGCTGTCGCCGAGCGGCTCTTCGCCACCCCACGAATTGGAGATCTCCGTGGCGCCCAGCGACGCCGCTGTCTGCTCGGCCGCGTACAGGTTGGCGTTGGCGTTGGAATCCGCCTCCACGAGCAGGATGCGACAGCTCGGGCAGATGCCGTGCGCGACCTGCACGTCTGTCGCGATCTCCTGCGCCCAGCTGCGTTCGGGTGCGCCGCCGGAGGCCGGCAGCGGCGAGGCTCCGCCGGCTTGGTTGACCTTGCGAAAGCAGCCGTTAGCTTCCGTGCACGCCGGCAGGCCAAACTGGGCGCTGAACACCTGCAGGTCTTCGGCGATCGTCGGGTCGTCGAACGCGTCGACGATCGCGATCGTCTGCGCGGTCGGCGGTTTCAAGCCGGTCAGGCCGTAAGCACCGAGGACGTTCGCCGGCGTGAGCGCTTTTTTGGGCGGTTTCGTGACTTCGCTGGCCTGCGAAGCGGAGTCGCGCGCGACGAGGCGCAGTCCCATGCAGCCGGCGTAGCCGGGGGCGGGGGCCGAGCAGAGCGAGCTGACGCTGTATTGCGACGGGCTCAGCGCCGCCGACGCGTTCGCGCAGAACGCGGCCGCCGCAACGAGCGAGCAGGCGAGCAGCAGCAGCAGCAGCGTCCGCCGGGTCGGCTCGAGCGCGCGCGCGTTTTGCGGGTTGACAGCTATCTGGTCCACTCGGCCGGGTTGCGCGCGAGCTTGAGGCGACCGCGCGAGCGCTCGAACGGACGGCCGTCGGGCGCGGTATTACGCTGAGGGGTCGATGTCCTCGCCGCTGGGCTTTTTGCTGGAGTCGGATCCGCCGTCGCGACGCGTTGGCGTGATCGCGGCGGTGCTGTCGGTCGCGCTGTGCACGTTGATCGTGTACCCGCTCAAGCACGTGGCGCCGGTGGTGTCGCTATCGGTCGTGTACCTGCCGGCCGTGCTGATCGTGTCGGTGACGTGGGGCGGCTGGCTCGGCGTGGTCACGGCGGTGCTCAGCGCGGCGGCGCTGAACTACTTCCATATCGAGCCGGTTGGGCACTTCGCGATCCGCCGGTCGAGCAACTGGGTCGCTCTGGTGGCCTTCCTCGTCGTCGCCGGGCTGGCGAGTTCGGTGGCGGAGGTGACCCGCGCTCGCGCCCGCGAGGCGGACGCGCGCAGGCGCGAGGCCGATCTGGCGGCTGAGATGGCGCGGCTGCTGCTGCGCGGCGAGAGCCTCGGCGAGGCGCTGCCCACGGCCGCCGCGCGTTTGGCGCAGGCGCTGGAGCTGAGCTCGGCGGCGATCGAGATGGAGGCGGTGGAGGGCGACGAGCGCAGCGTCGCGTTCCCGCTGCGCGACGGCACCAGCCGGCTGGGCACATTGCTCGTCGGCGCGGACACGTCCGAGGCGAGCCTGCGCCGCCTGCAGGAGCGCGTGGTGCCGGCGCTGGAGGCTCTGCTGAGCGCGGCGCTCGAGCGCGAGCGCCTGCTCGGCGACGTAGTCGAGACGGCGGCGCTGCGCAGGGCGGACACCGTCAAGACGGCGCTGCTGCGCGCCGTCTCACATGACCTGCGCTCGCCGCTGACGGCGATCTCGGCGGCCGGCGAGGCGGTCGGCTCGCCGTCGCTGACCGACCAGGAGCGAGCGGAGATGGCGGCTGTGATCCAAGAGGAGGCGCGCCGGCTGTCGCGGCTGGTCGACAACCTGCTCGATCTATCGCGCCTGCAAGCCGGCGCCGCGGAGCCGCGGCGCGACTGGACGTCGGTGGAGGAGCTGATTCGCGCGGCGCTGGCCGAGCTGGCGGCCGGCCCGGAAGAGTTCAGCCTGTCGATCGACCGCGAGCTGCCGCTCGTGAGCGTCGACCCGGTGCAGATGGAGCGCGCGTTCGTCAACGTGCTGGAGAACGCGCGCCGGCACTCCGGCGGCCATCCGGTGTCGGTGCGCGCACGCGCCGTGCGCGGCCTGGCGCGCACTCCGGGACACCGGCCGGTCGCCATACCGACGGGCGGCGACGGCGGCGAGAGCACCGGGCACGCGCCGGGCGCGACGGCCGATCCCGCGGGCGACGGGCGTCCATCGGGCGGGCGCGTGATCGTGCGCGTCGTCGACCGCGGCCCTGGCATCCCGCCGGCGCAGCTGGAGCGCGTGTTCGAGCCGTTCTATCGCGCGGGAACGGCAAGCGGAGGGCATCGCGGCTCGGGGCTTGGCCTGGCGATCGCGCGCGGCTTCACACAGGCGAGCTCAGGCTCGCTGCACGTCGAGTCGCTGCCCGGCCAGGGGGCCTCGTTCGTGTTCGAGCTGCCGCTGAGCGAGGACGCATGAGCGCGCAGCCCAAGCCGCCGCCCGCCGCGCCGCCGCGCGTGCTCGTCGTCGACGACGAGCCGCAGATCGTGCGCGCGCTGAAGGTCGTGCTGCGCGAGGCGGGCTTTCAGGCGGTGCCCGCGGAAACGGCCGCCGAGGCGCTCGATCTCGCGGCGGTGCGCCCGCCGGATGCGGCGATCGTCGACCTGGTCCTGCCCGACGGCGACGGCGTGGAGGTGACGCGCAGGCTGCGCGAGTGGAGTGAGATGCCGATTCTCGTGCTGTCGGCGATGGGCGAGGAGGAGCAGAAGGTCAGGGCGCTGGAGGCGGGCGCCGACGACTACATCACCAAGCCGTTCGGCGCACGCGAGCTCGTCGCGCGCCTGCACGCGGCGCTGCGCAGGGCGGCGCCGACGGAGGAGGAACCGAGCATCGTCGTCGAGGGGCTGCAGATCGACTTGGCGGGGCACACGGTGCTGCGCGACGGGCAGCCCGTCCACCTCACGCCGATCGAGTTCGAGCTGCTGCGCGTGCTCGTGCGCAACCGCGGTCGCCTGCTGACCCACCGCAAGCTGCTCGCCGAGGTGTGGGGCGCGGAGTACGTTGACGACATCCAACCGCTGCGCACGCACATCGCGCGCCTGCGCGCGAAGATCGAGCCGGAGGATCCGGCCGCGCCTCGCTACGTCGTCACCGACCCAGGCGTCGGCTATCGCTTCTCGCTTTAACGGTCGTCACGAAATCGTTACGCGGATCGCGCGGATCGTCATGCGGTCGTGATGTGACCGAGTGCATATTGATGGCATGGACGTCGTCGCAATCGCCATCGGGATCGTCGCGTTCGCGCTGCTGCTGGCGCTGATCGAGGGAATCGACCGCGTATGAGCGGCTCGCCGGTCCTCGGCTTCTTCATCGCACACATGAGCGGTGCCGACTTCTTCGGGCTGATCGTGTCGGTGCTCGTGATCGCGTACCTGTTCTACGCCCTGATCCGCGGGGAGAGCCTCTGAGATGACCTTCAGCGGTTGGCTGACGATCATCCTGTTCGTCGCGATTCTCAGCGCCTTGGCGATGCCGCTGGGGACTTACATGGCGAAGGTGTACGGAGGCGAGCGGGTCTTTCTCACTGCGATCTTCGGCTGGGCCGAGCGCTCCCTCTACAAAGCGCTGCACATCGACCCCGCGCGCGAGCAGGACTGGAAGTCCTATGCGAAAAGCCTGCTCGTGTTCTCGCTGGCGGGCTGGCTGCTGCTGTACGCGATCCTGCGCACGCAGGACGCGTTCTTCGTGCCACACGCGCTGAACCCGCTGGCCTTTCACTCGGCGCCGTGGAACGTGACGTTCAACACGGTGTCGTCGTTCGTGACGAACACCAACTGGCAATTCTACAGCGGCGAGACGACGATGAGCTACCTCTCGCAGATGATCGGCCTGACCGTGCAGAACTGGCTGTCGGCGGGGGTCGGCATCGTCGTCGCCGTCGCGCTCGTGCGCGGGATTGCCAGTCGCTCCGGAAAGAGCCTCGGCAACTTCTGGCAGGACCTCGTGCGCACGATCCTCTACGTGCTCGCGCCGATCTCCGTGATCGGCGCGCTGGTGCTCGTCTCCCAGGGCGTGATCCAGAACTTCGCCAACTACCTGACGGCGCACACGGTCACCGGACTGACGCAGTCGATCGCCATGGGCCCGACCGCCTCGCAGCTGTCGATCAAGATGCTCGGCACCAACGGCGGCGGCTTCTTCAACGTCAACTCCGCGCATCCGTTTGAAAACCCGACGGCCTTCACGAACCTGTTCGAGATGCTGCTCGTGCTCGTGATCCCGGCGGCGCTCGTGTTCATGTACGGGCGCATGACGGGCAACCGCCGTCAGGGCTACGCGATCTATGGCGCGATGATGGTGATGTTCCTCGGCGCGGTCGTCGTCGCGTACATCGCCGAGGCGCACGGCTCGCCGGCGCAGCACGCGGCGGGTCTGAACACGCACGTGATCGCCGGGTCGGGCGGCGGCAACATGGAAGGCAAGGAGCAGCGCTTCGGCATTGCCGGCTCGGCGCTGTTCGACGTCGTCACGACGGTGACCTCGTGCGGCGCGGTAAACAGCGCGATCGAGTCGTTCACCGGCATCGGCGCAGCCGTGCCGTTCGCCAATCTGTCGGCCAGCGAGACGATCTTCGGCGGCGTCGGCACAGGGCTGTATTCGATCCTTCTGTATGTGCTGCTCGCCGTCTTCATCGGGGGGCTGATGGTCGGCCGCACGCCCGAGTGGCTCGGCAAGAAGCTCGAGGCGAAGGAGATAAAGCTCGCCGGTCTCGGCATCCTGATCACGCCGCTCGCGGCGCTTTTCGCCACGGCGCTCGCCGTCGCTACTCGAGCCGGGCGTGCCTCGATCTCTGAATTGGGCAAGGGGCCGCAGGGGTTCTCCGAGAGCTTCTACGCCTACCTCTCGCAGGCCAACAACAACGGCTCGGCGTTTGCCGGCTATACAGGCTTCATTCAGCCCAACGCAGGAAATGTGGGCTCACACGGTGTGACCTTCGCCGACATCCTCGGCGGTCTGGTGATGCTGTTCGCGCGATACGCGCCGATCCTCTTCGCGCTGGCGGTCGCCGGCGCGCTCGTCGGCAAGCGCGTCACGCCGGCCGGCCTCGGCACGATGCGCACCGACAATCCGACGTTCGTCGTGCTGCTGATCGGCGTGATCGTTCTCGTCGGTGCGCTGACGTTCTTCCCCGCCCTGCTGCTCGGCCCGGTCGTGCAGGGCCTGACCGGACACCTCTACTGACATGCGTCGCGACATCGTCACCTCAGTGATCGGCATCGTCGTCCTGACGGTCCTGCTCGGCCTCGTTTATCCGCTGGTGATCACCGGCGTCAGCCAGGTCGCCTTCCCCGGCAACGCCAACGGCCAGAAGGTCTACGTCGATGGCAAGCTCGTCGGCTCGAAGATCATCGGTCAGAGCTTCAAGACACCGGTGCTCGACAAGAACGGCAAGCCCAAGGAAGAAGAAGAAGAACTCGTCACCGAAGCTGACCCCAGGTACTTCCAGTCACGCCCATCGGCCACCGAAGGGGGCGCCTACAACGCGGCCGCGAGCACGTTCTCCAACCGCGGCCCCAACGACAAGGTGACAGAGGAAGATGACGCCGAAAACATCAAGGCGTATCTCGAACTGGAGAAGCCGTATGACCCCGGGCTGACCACCGCTCGGATCCCGGTCGACGCGGTGAACACGTCGGCGTCGGCCCTCGACCCCGAAATCTCACCGGCCAACGCGCGCATCCAGGCACACCGAGTCGCCGCCAAGCGCCAGCTCTCACTCGGCGTCGTCGACGACTTGGTCGCCAAGTACACCGACTCCCGCGGCCTGGGCTTCTCTGGCGAACCGGGAGTGAACGTGCTCGAGCTCAACGTGGCGCTTGACCGCCTCAGCCAAGGAAAGACCTGATGTCCGCAGAGATACCCGCCAGCCACGAACGTCAAGCGATCTCGCTGTTTGAGCCGGAGATCGTCAAACGCGCGCTGGTCGACAGCCTGAAGAAGCTTGACCCACGAGTGCAGATCCGCAATCCGGTGATGTTCGTGGTGGAGATCGGCTCGGTCATAACGACCGTCACGTGGCTGATCCAGGCCTTCGGTGGCAAGCCACTGGGCGGCGGCTCAGAGCCGGCCTGGTACACGTTCACGATCGCGATCTGGCTGTGGCTGACGGTGATCTTCGCGAACATCGCAGAGGCGTTTGCCGAGGGGCGCGGACGTGCGCAGGCCGACACGTTGCGTTCGATGCGCAAGGAGACCGTGGCGACGCTGCGCGACGGCACGATGAAGGCTGCGGCCGAGCTGACGCGAGGCGACGTCGTGGTCGTGCCGGCGGGAGAGCTGATTCCCGGCGACGGCACGGTGATCGAGGGAATCGCGACGGTCGACGAGTCGGCGATCACCGGCGAGTCAGCGCCGGTGATCCGCGAGTCCGGCGGCGATCGCAGCGCGGTCACGGGCGGCACGCGCGTGACATCGGACGAGATCGTCGTGGAAATCACCCAGGAGCCCGGCCAGTCGTTTCTCGATCGGATGATCGCGCTGGTCGAGGGCGCCTCGCGACGCAAGACGCCAAATGAGATCGCCCTGAACATCCTGCTCGCCGCGCTCACGCTGATCTTCATGATCGTCGTCGCCACGCTGCGTCCGTTCGGCCTGTTCGCCGGCACGTCGATCTCCGAGACGACGCTGATCGCGCTGCTCGTCGCGCTGATCCCGACGACGATCGGCGCACTGCTGTCGGCGATCGGCATAGCAGGCATGGACCGGCTGGTGCGGCGTAACGTGCTCGCGCTGTCCGGACGCGCCGTCGAGGCGTCCGGCGACGTCGACGTGCTGCTGCTCGACAAGACCGGCACGCTCACCATCGGCAATCGTCTGGCGTCGGAGTTCGTGCCGATGCCCGGCGTCGGCGAGTCCGAGCTGGCGGAGGCCGCGCAGCTGTCCTCGCTGGCCGACGAGACGCCCGAGGGCCGCTCGATCGTCGTGCTGGCCAAGCAGTACGGCATCCGCGAGCACGACATGACGCAGATGAGCGCTCGCTTCGTGCCGTTCACCGCGCAGACGCGCATGAGCGGCGTCGACTACGACGGCCAGCAGCTGCGCAAGGGCGCCGGCGACGCGATCATCGAGCTGGTGCAGCGCGAAGGCGGCTCGCCGCCGCCCGAGCTGCAGGTCCAGCTCGATCGCATCGGCAGCGAGGGCGGCACGCCGCTGGCCGTCTCGCGCGACAGCCAGGTGCTGGGGGTGGTGTATCTGAAGGACACGGTCAAGCAGGGCATGAAGGTGCGCTTCGACCAGCTGCGCGCGATGGGCATCAGAACTGTGATGGTGACCGGTGACAACCGCCTCACCGCCGCCAAGATCGCCGAGGAGTCGGGCGTCGACGACTTCCTCGCCGAAGCCACGCCCGAGCGAAAGCTCGCGCTGATCCGCGAGCAGCAGGCCGAGGGACGCCTCGTGGCGATGACCGGCGACGGCACCAACGACGCGCCCGCGCTGGCCCAGGCCGACGTCGGCGTGGCGATGAACACGGGCACGCAGGCCGCGCGCGAGGCCGGCAACATGGTCGACCTCGACTCCAACCCGACGAAGCTCATCGAGATCGTCGAGGTCGGCAAGCAGCTGCTGATCACGCGCGGCGCGCTGACGACGTTCTCGATCGCCAACGACGTGGCCAAGTACTTCGCCATCCTGCCCGCCGTGTTCATCTCGACGTACGCTGCAAGTCCCGGCGCCAAGGGCCCGCTGCACGTGCTCAACATCATGGGCCTCGGCTCTCCGCGTTCGGCGATCGTCTCGGCGATCATCTTCAACGCGCTCGTCATCCCGCTGCTGATCCCGCTGTCGCTGCGCGGCGTGCGCTACCGGCCGATCGGCGCCAGCGCGCTGCTGCGGCGCAACCTGTGGATCTACGGCCTCGGCGGCCTGGTGGCTCCATTCGTCGGCATCAAGCTGATCGATCTGATCGTCCACAACCTGCTCGGAGGATAGGAGCGCCACCCCGCGTGCGTGGGCGAGCCGCAGGTCGCAGACGGCGAGACCGCACCGCAGACCGCAGAGCGCCGACCGCAGAGCACAGACCGCCGGCCGCACGGCTCACACGGATGTTATACTGACTCGGTATGACTCATCGGGTGGGTGCAAAGGGGCAGGTCGTGATACCGAAGGATCTGCGCGAGCGCGCCGGACTGCTGCCCGGCGCGGACGTCGAGTTCGAGCTGGACGGACGGCGCGTGAGCATCAAGGCCGCGCCACGCCGCGCCGGGCTCGGTGGGCGTTTCGCGCAGAGCGGCATGGCGCGGCGCCTGCTCGAGGATCGCGCGCGCGAGCCGCGTTGACGGTCTGCCTCGACTCATGGGCGATGCTCGCGTGGCTCGACGGCGAGCAGCCGGCGCACGAGCGCATCGAGCAACTGCTCGGCGAGCGACCGCTGATCAGTTGGGTCAACGTCGTGGAGGTCTACTACCGCGTCGAACGTGACCACGGCCGCTTCGAAGCCGACGAGGTGCTGGCGGGATTGCGCAGCGCGTTCGAGCTGGATCTGCCTGGACCCGCGCTGATGGTCGAGACAGCCCGCCTGAAGGCAAGCCTGCCGATTGCCCTGGGCGATTGCTTTGCGATTGCGACCGCGCGCGCTCGCAACGCGACGCTCTTGACCGGAGATCCGGAGATCCTCGAGCGCGATCTGCCATGTCCGGTCGAGGATCTGCGCTGAGTCGCGCGGTGCGAAGCAGCGCGGCCGCCGAGCGCGATCGCTTTCGCGACAATGCCGCCATGCCCGGCGAACGAGGCGGCCTGAAGGTCTTCATCGGCATGGCGCCGGGGGTCGGCAAGACCTACCGGATGCTGCAGGAGGGGTCGGCCGAGGCCGACAACGGGCGTGACGTGGCGATCGGCTACCTGGAGCCGCACGGCCGCGAGGAGACGCTGGCGCAGGCCGACGGGCTGGAGATCGTCGCGCGCCGCGACGTCGACTACCGCGGCAAACCGCTGCAGGAGATGGACCTCCCTGCGGTGCTGGCACGCAAACCCGAGCTGTGCCTGATCGACGAGCTCGCGCACACGAACGCACCGGGAGTCGAGCACGAGAAGCGCTACGAGGACGTGCGCGACGTGCTCGACGCGGGCATCGACGTGTTCTCGACCGTCAACGTGCAGCACCTGGAGAGCCTCAACGACCAGGTGGCCCAGCTGACGGGGACGCACGTGCGCGAGACGATCCCCGACGAGGTGCTCTCGCGCGCCGACGAGGTCGTGCTGATCGACCTCACGCCGCAGGCGCTGATCGCGCGGCTGCGCGCGGGCAAGGTCTACCGGCCCGAGCGCGTGCAGGCGGCGCTGAACAACTTCTTCAAGATCGAGAACCTCGCCGCTCTGCGTGAGACGGCGCTGCGCCAGGTGGCCGAGGACGTCGAGGTGAAGCGGCTGGTCCGCCGGCCGCTCGCCGATCCGCTGCAACCGGCCATGCGCCGCGACGAGGGGGCCCTGCGCGGCGCCGCGCAGGTCCTGCCGCAGGCGATCGCCGAGCGGCTGCTGGCGCTGGCGACGCTCGAGGCGGACTCAGAGCGGGTCGTGCGCCGTGCATGGCGCTCGGCGCAGCGCCTGGACGCCGATCTGGACGTGCTCGTCGTGCGCCCTCCCGGGCGGGCGCCGAGTCGCGAGGACCGCGAGCGCCTGGAGGCGCTGCGGCGTCTCGTGGCGATGCTCGGGGCGCGGCTGCGCGTCGAGGAGGGGGCGGACGTGGCGGCGGTCGCCGTCGCCGTGGCGCGCGAGCTTGGCGCGACGTACGTGCTCATGGGCACGCCAGGCATGCGCCGGGGCATCGGGCGCCTCGGCCTGCGCGGCGGCGGCGCGGGCGATGGAGGGCTGCTTGGCCGGCTGCTGCGCGAGCTGCCGGGCGTCGACG
This sequence comes from Solirubrobacteraceae bacterium, assembly GCA_035995645.1. Classification (GTDB taxonomy): domain Bacteria; phylum Actinomycetota; class Thermoleophilia; order Solirubrobacterales; family Solirubrobacteraceae; genus Palsa-744. The sequence continues at coordinate 32,561 of DASYKG010000005.1, read as the reverse complement.
TGCGGATCGTCGCCGACCCGACGCTGCGCGGGCGCTTCTCGTCCGACGGCGGGCCGTCCGGCGAGAGCGGCGCGCGCTGAATCGGCCGTAAAAACCTCGAGGACCAGGCAGGTCGCGCGGTAAAGGGCGCGTAAGACTGTTGAGGTTCCCGAAACCTTCTGCCCCCAAGCCTGTTCGGAGTGCGTATGAGAAACCTTCGTCTGCCGGTCCAACCTGCCCGCCGCCTGCTGCTCGGCGCGGCGCTGCTTGCGCTCGCCGCGACCGCACTGGCTGGCCTGCGCTCGCTCGCCGCCGCCCCGCTTGCCAAGGCAGCCCAGGCCGGCGCGGCCCCCACGCGGTCCGCGGCCGCGACGAGCGCCGAGCCGGCGAAGGCAACGAGGTCGCCGAGCGCCCATGCCGCCGCGAGCTATCTGACGGGTCTCGGCGACGAGACGACGGAGATGTTCGGCGACCCCAACTGGAAGCAGCTGCACACGAAAATCGCCCGCTACATCGTGCCCTACGACGCCGCCGTGCACTCCTTCTCGCTGGACAAGGCGAAGCTGTGGATGAAAGCCGCCGAATCGCAGCACATCCAGATCCTCGTGGCCTTCTACCACTCCGAGTACTCGCCGACGAGATTGCCGAGCGTCGCCCAGTACCAGCACGACGTGCAGAAATTCGTGAAGCTCTTCCCGAAGGTCAGGCAGTACCAGTCCTGGGACGAGGCCAACCGCGGCAACATCAGGCATGTCCTGGCGAGCCCGTCGGCGTCAGCGGCGGCCAGGTACTACCAGGCGCTGATCCGCGTGTGCAAAGGCTGCACGGCGATCGGCCTGGACGTGCTCGACGCGAACAACATCTCGCCGACGCTCAGCTACATCTCCGAATTCAAGCGTGAAATCGGCAAACTGCGCACGGTGATGCCGAAGATCTGGGGCCTGCACAACTACTCGGACATCAACCGCCTGCAGAGCTTTCGCACGCGCGAACTGAGCCGCGCGATGGGCGGTCAGGTGTGGCTGACGGAGACCGGCGGGATCGTGCAGTTCGGCGGCGCCTTCCCCAATCGCAACGGCTCGGGCCTCACGCGCGCGGCGAAGGTGCTCGGCTACATGTTCAACGTCGCCGCCTCACAATCGCGGATCAAGCGCCTGTACATCTACGACTGGACCGGTGGCAACTCCAGGACGCGATTCGACGCCGGGCTGACCGACAACCACCACATCCCGCGCCCGGGCTACGTGGTCGTGTGCAAGAAGCTGCACGGCGCGAAGTGCAACGTGAAGACCTCTAGGCACTGAGCGCGGCGTCGCCGACGTGGCTGCGCTCGTTGCGAGCCAGCCGCGCGGCGACCAGCGCGACGAGGCCGGCGACGCCGGCGATCAGCACGAGCGTGGTCAGCGGGTACGTGGTTCCGTCGTGCAGCTTGAGGTTCAGCGCCGTGTGATCGCCGGCGCCGACGATGCTCAGCAGCCCGCGGTGGTCGATGCCGAGCGCCGTCGGGCCGATCGCCGCGAACAGGCCCCACGCCGCCAGCGCGAGCGCCCCGGCGCCGAGCTGCGCGAGCGTCAGGCGCACGTGCGCGCTGGCCAGCGTCGCCAGCAGCACGCCGGCGCCGGCGGCTAGGAGAAACGGCCAGATGCCGCCCCAGCCGCGGCCGAGGCCGTACGCGCTGGCGATCGTCGGCTGGAAGAAGCCCTTGCCGAGATAGCGCGCCCAGACGACCGCCTCGTTCTCATAGCCGATCAGCGGATGCGTGATCGTGGCGATCACCGTTGTGACGATCGACACGGCCGCCAGCGCGATCGTCGGCCCGGGAAAGCGCTTGAAGGCGATCCCCAGCGGCACGGCGAGGAACGGCAGCATCGTCGTGAGGAAGCGCGGCCCCATGAAGCCGCCGCCGAAGGGCAGGTAGTAGCCGGAGTTGTAGCCGACGTAGCACAGGCAGATGCCGCCGATCGTCAACGCCTCGGCGCGCTTGCCGCGCCGGTACAGCAGCACCGTGCCGATCGCGCCGAGGATCAGCACGGGCGAGAGCGTCAGCAGCCCGCGCGAGTCCAGCAGCAGCGTCGCGAGCACCTTCAGGCTGGGCGCGCCGATGCCGAAGAAGCCGTGCTGCTGGCGCGGCACGTCGGAGTAGGCCAGGTGCGTCCACGAGTGAAACGCGTAGTGGTTGTAGAGCAGCAGCGGCACGATGCCGACGACGCCGCCCGCGATGTACGCGCCGGCGCGCGTGAGCACGCCGCGCACGTTCAGCGAGTCGTGCCGCGACAGCAGGTACAGGCCGAGCACGGCGGCGACGAAGAACAGCGGGTACTCCGAGGCGACCGCATAGCCCATTGCCAGCCCGGCGACGGCGAGCAGCGAGGGGCTCGGCGGGCCGTCGCGCTCGCGCAGCATCAACGCGAAGGCGCCGAAGCCGAGGAAGGCGGTGAAGACGTGCGAGAACAGCAGCGTGGACAGCGGCAGGATCATCGTCCCGAGCCCCAGCGAGACGGCCGCAGCTGCGCCGAATCCCGGCTGAAAGCGCTCGGCCACGCGCCACACGAGCAGCAGCAGCAGCAGTCCGGGCAGCACGTTGCCCCACAGCCCGATCAGATAGACGATCTCGTCTTCGCCGCGCAGCGCTTCGCGGCTGCGTGCCCACCGGGGGGCGTCGAGCGCGTTGAGCGTGTCGTAGAAGGGCAGCGCGAACAGCGCCACGCCGGGCGCGCGCGCCGAGTACCAGTGCCCCTTGTAGAAGACCTTGTCGCCGGTGTTCTGCTGGTAGCCGTCGATCGTCGTGCGTTCGACGTTAAGCGAGCGGATCAGGTCGTAGTGCGAGGCCTGATTCCAGGAGAAGCTCTGGATCATCGTCGCGTAGGCGAGCCCGACGAGCAGGATCGCGGCGAGCGCCAGGCGCCTGCTCGGGCGCGGCACACCGGCCAGGCGCGAGGTCCGATGGCCCTCGCGCACGGGATGGTCTGGGGCGGCCTCGCTCGCGGGCGCGCTCTCGAAAGGGCTCATCGCCTGGCCTCGCGTCGGCCCATCAATCGTGTCCGTGCAGCGCCTTGGGGCCCGGGCCGATCTCGTAGATCACCAGCGAGCCGACTCGCCGGCGCGTTATGCCGAGCCCGGCGACGGGCTTGGCTGCGGCTTCGGCGGCGTTGGGCGGCTCGGCGTGCGCGAAGCCGACGATCCCGGGCAGCTTGGGGATCGTCAGGTGCAGCACGACGGTGCGGATGCCGTAGTAGCGCAGCTTCTCCACGCTGGCCCTGTCAGGAAACTGGTGGATGCCGCCGCGCAGGTCATCGACCGCGGGGATGTCGAAGGTGCTGTTGCCGACCGGAATCTTGTAGAAGCCGTTGGTCGAGTAGTACTGCCACACGCGATCGGCCGGCCCGTCGCTGGGCATGTCCAGCAGCGGTCCCGGCAGGCCGATCTCCGCCTTCTGCGGCTGCGGCACGACGGGGTGGGCCATGTGCCCGGCGCCTTCGCCGACGATGCCGATGACGATCGCCACGCCTACGACGGCCGAGAGCGCGCCCAGCGAGCGCCGTGCCTCCCAGCGCCCGGTGTGGCGCGAGGCGAACGCGCCGAGCCTGCCCGCGAGCAGTTGCGCGCCCGCGCCGGCGAGCAGCGCGAGGAACAGCGTCGCAAGTGTGAACACGCGCCCGGGCACGCGTACGCCGTCCCAGCCGGGCGCGTAGTTGAACAGCAGCCGGTAGGGATAGCCATAGCCGGTGAGGCCGAGGCCGAGCGCGAGCACAGCGCAGACGACCGCGCCCACGGCGAGCCCGATGCGCAATCGTCGCGTGTACAGCGGCGCGGCGAGCCCGATCAGCGCGAGCAGCAGGATGAAGCCGCCGGGGAACAGCACCTGCTCGTTCTTGGAGTGCACGTGGGCCCGCGCGCCGGCCGTGAGGTCGCCCCACACGCGGTTCTCCGAGGAGGCCGACAGCCAGGCGGCGGGACCGGCGGAGTAGTTTTTCACTTCTCTGATCGTGCGCTTGGCGGTGGGGTAGTCATGGGAGATCTTCAGATACGGGCGCGCCTCGTAGATCGCCACGGCGCCGACCACGAGGATCCCCAGACAGGTGACCGCGACGAGCCGGCGTGGCAGCGCGGGCCGGCCCGCGCGCAGCCAGTGGACGGCTGCGATCAACGTGAGCACGGCCAGCAGATAGCTGAACTGCAGGCCGAGCGTGAAGCCGAGGCTGATCTGCCAGGCCGACACCAACCAGCCGGCGATCACCAGCGCGAGCGATCCACGGCGATAGCCGCGAAGCAGCAGGAACAGCGCCAGCGCGATGCCGCCCGAGGAGATCACGTGCAGGTGGCCGGCCTCCGTGATGCGGTACGGCGCGTAGGCGAAGGCGGCTGCGGCGGCTGCGGCGGCGAGCTTGCGCAAGCCGAGCTCGCGCGCGAGCAGGTAGGCGCCGACGAAGCACAGCGTCCAAGCGAACAGGAAGAGCAGGTTGTAGCGGACAAGCGCGGCGACCGTGCCCGAGCCGAAGAACCCGGCGGGACCGTAGCCGAGCAGCGAGTCCGAGAAGGCGAGGCTGAGCGGGTGCGGGTAGAAGACGTTCGCGTCGAACAGGTGCAGCGGGTCGTGCAGCATCGCGTGCCCGACGTACGCGACCTGCCAGGCGGTTCGCACGGGATCGCCGAGGTCCGGCGCGATGCGGCTGGGCATGTGCAGGATCAGCGGCCAGCTCGTGATCACGGCGAGCACGACGCCGGCGACGATCACCCAGAGGATCTCCTTGGCGCTCAGCCGAGGCGATGGCGCCCAGCCCGACCGACCCCGCGCCTCCCCGGTGTCGCCCGCGCCGCCGTCGTCCCTGCAGCGCGCATCGACCTGCTCGCCGGGCACGGGCTCGCGCCCGTGCGCCGGGGCAGCGACGCCAGGGACTGAGGAGGATCCGGCCGGCGTACGCGAGGGGCTGGGGACCCCTGTGCTCATTGTCTGCTCGTGTTCGCGACAGCGGGGATCGGCGCAGCATACGGGAGCCGCCCTCCAGACAACCGCGCTAGGCCGACGATCAGAGCGCCTGTGACGTTACGGCGCATCGGTCGCGCACCGATGTGCCAGTCGGCGAGCCGCACTTGCGTCAAACTGAGCTCGATGAAGATTCTCGTGGTAGGGGCCGGGGGCGTCGGAGCGGCGTTCGCGGCGATCGCGCAGCACAGGCCTGCGTTCGAGCGGGTCGTGCTCGCCGACGTCTCGCCGGAGCGCGTCAAGGCGGTCGTCGCCGGACTCGGCGAGCCGGGCCGTTTCTCGGCCGAGCGCGTCGACGCCTCCAGCAAGGACGACCTCGTCTCGCTGATCGCGCGCGTGCAGCCGGACGCGGTGCTCAACGCGTGCGATCCGCGCTTTAACGAGCCGATCTTCGCCGCGGCATTCGAGGCGAAGGTCACCTACCTGGACATGGCGATGACGCTGTCGCGCCCACATCCCCAGCGCCCGTACGAGCTTCCCGGCAAGCTGCTCGGCGAGGACCAGCTGGCGCGCCACGAGGCCTGGGAGCAGGCGGGCGTGCTGGCGCTCGTCGGCATCGGCGTGGAGCCGGGCATGTCGGATGTGTTCGCCGCATACGCCGCCCAGGAGCTGTTCTCGCACGTCGATGAAGTCGGTGTGCGCGACGGCGCGGACCTGGTCGTCGAGGGGTATGACTTCGCGCCCACGTTCTCGATCTGGACGACGATCGAGGAGTGCTTGAACCCGCCGCTGATCTGGGAGCGCGAGCGCGGCTTCTACACGACGACGCCGTTCTCAGAGCCCGAGGTGTTCGAGTTCCCCGAGGGCATCGGCAAGATCGAGTGCGTCAATGTCGAGCACGAGGAGGTCGTGCTGGTCCCGCGCTGGGTGGACTGCGAGCGCGTGACGTTCAAGTACGGGCTCGGCGAGGAGTTCATCGACGTGCTGCGCACGCTGCACAAGCTCGGCCTGGATTCGACCGAGCCGGTGTCGGTGCGCGACGTGAAGGTCGCCCCGCGCGACGTCGTCGCGGCGACGCTGCCCGACCCGGCCACGCTCGGCGAGCGGATGACCGGTCGCACGTGCGCGGGAACGTGGGTCAAGGGAACGGACAGCGACGGCCAGCCACGCTCGACGTACCTGTACCACGTGGTCGACAACGAGCACACGATGCGCGAGTACGGCAGCCAGGCGGTCGTCTGGCAGACCGCCGTCAACCCTGTCGTCGCGCTGGAGCTGCTCGACGAGGGCGTGTGGAAGGGATCGGGTGTGCTCGGCCCGGAGGCGTTTCCGCCAAAGCCGTTTCTCGAGCGCCTGGCCGAGTTGGGCGCGCCGCACGGCCAGCAGGAGCGGCCGATCGAGTGAGCCGCCGCTTAGCCGCCCGACGCCCGGCCTGCGCTATTGGCGTGCCGGGCGAGGGCCCGACGCTCAGAAGTGCGCAGGGGCGTGCTCGACGGGTTGCTCGAGCGAGCCGGCGGGAGCGGTTTCGGTCTTGCGCGAGAAGAACTCGCGGAAGCGAGGGCGGGCGAGCAGCATCAGCAAGAGCCCGAAGACCATGCCGACGCCGCCGAACCAGATCGGCAGCGTGAGCCCGAGGTACTCTTTGCCTTCGGCGTTCGCCGCATGGGCGTAGTAGGTGATCGAGTAGATGCCCACGCCGTAGAACATCAGCCCGCCGATGACCGGGCCGAGGCCGACGAGCAGGAAGTTGCGAGCGCTCTTGAACAGCTCGTGGCGGTAGTACCAGGCGCACGCGAAGCCGGTCGTGCCGTAGTAGAAGCACACGGGGATGCCGAGTGCGACGACCGCGAGTTCTAGCACCGTTTCGGAGATCAGGATCAGCGGCACCGCCACGGCGATCGAGATCAGGCCGAAGCTCCACGTCGACACCGTCGGTGTCAAGAATCGCGGGTGCACTTTCCCGAAAGCCGCTGGGATCGCCTTCCAATAGGCCATCGACAGGGTCGTGCGCGCGGTCGGCAGGATGGTCGTCTGCGTCGACGCCGACGCCGACGTCAGCACGGCGATGATCAGGAACTTCACGCCTACGCTTCCAAGCACGCCCTTGCCCAGCGCGTTGAGCACGTCGGAGGAGTTTTCTTCGTTGGCGAGGAAGGCGGTTCCGTGAAAGGACTGCGCGCCGGCGGAGACGAACAGGTAGATCGCGAGTAGCAGCAGCGTCGAGATGACGGCGGAGCGCCCTGGGCCCTCCGCCGGATCCTCTGACTCCTCGTTAACCGACACGCCGGAGTCCCAGCCCCAATAGATGAATATCCCCAAAAGCATCGCGATGACGAGGTCGTGGAACTTCAAGTCGAACGGGTTGAACCAGGACGCCTGCGGTTCGATCGAGTGCGCCGGGCTGCCGGTGTACACCTTGATCAGCGCGATCGCAGCGAACAGCACGAGCATCACAACCTCGAAACTGAGCAGCAGCTTCTGGATACGCGCGGACAGCTCGATCCCGCGATGGCAGACCCACGTCATCAGCAGGATCCACAGGACCGCTCCCACGAGCACGGCGCCTTTGTGCGTTTCCGCCCAGTTCCATTCGAAGAGCTTGAACGTGTACGTGGCCGCGATGTCGGCAAGCGACGCCATCACGAGCACGTCTGCGAGGAAGATCGCCCAGCCGTTGAGCCAGCCCATGCCAGGGCCGAATGCCCGCGTCGTCCACGCGAACGTTGTTCCGGCGTCGGGATCGGCACGGTTCAAGAACCGGTAGCCGAGCGCCACGAGCAGCATCGGCACGAACGACGCGAGCAGCACCGCGGGCGCGTGCGTCGTCACGCCCGTATCGGCGACGATGAAGCCGAGTGTCGCGGCCAGCGAGTAGGCGGGCGCCGTGGAGGCGACACCGATCACCACGTTGGAGAGGAAGCCGATCGCGTTTTTCTTGAGGCCCTTGTCCACGACCTCGTGGCCTCGCTGGCGCGGGCTGGCCTGAGGTACGGCGCCGCTCTCGGTGGCCATCGGGTGGATCCTCTCTGTCGTTATCGCCCAAGCTACAGAGTGACTCGGAGGAAAGCGCCTCCGTGAGGTTGCCTCCGAGGAAAGCTATGCGTTCAAAGGCAATGGGCGCAAGGGGCGCGATTCCCAAAACGTGACAGCTGTTTTGGACATTTGGTACAAGCACTCTGGACGTTCTTGACCGCAGGCGTACTTGAGTGAGGACCGGTGGCGCAGTACCGTTGTCCTGAGTGTCTATGCGGACACTCCCAGCATCAGGAACCTCCTAGGGAGAGGATGTCATGGCCAGCCACGCCAACGTGAACGACTCTGGATCAGCCGGCGGGGTGTCGGGATCGACCTCCGCGCCCGCAGCGCCAGGCCCTGACGGTCCGGCGCTCGCCGAGAAGCAGCCGGGAGAGTGGCAGCGCCAGGCCAAGCGCCACCTGTGGATGCACTTCACGCGGATGGGCTCCTACGCCGACGTCGACGTGCCGATCATCGTGCGTGGCGACGGCTGCTACGTCTACGACGAGCGCGGCAAGCGCTACCTCGACGGCCTGTCGGCCCTTTACTGCGTGAACGTCGGCCACGGTCGTGCGGAGTTGGGTCAGGCGGCAGCCGAGCAGTCGAAGGAGCTCGGCTTCTACACCAACTGGAGCTACGCGCACCCACGCTCGATCGAGCTGGCGACGCGCATCGCAGGACTCGCGCCGGGCAACCTCAACCGCGTGTTCTTCACGTCCGGCGGCTCGGAGTCTGTGGAGTCGGCGTGGAAGCTCGCCAAGGCCTATCACCACGCGCGCGGCGAGCACGCGCGTCACAAGCTGATCTCGCGCAAGCTCGCCTACCACGGCACGTCGATGGGAGCGCTGACGGCGACGGGACTGACGCCTTTGCGCACGCCGTTCGAACCGCTCACGCCCGGCGGCATCCACGTGGAGAACACCAACTCCTATCGCTGGCAGGAGGATCGAGACCCGCTGTGGGCCGCGGAGTCAATCGAGGAGGCGATCGAATTCGCCGGTCCGCAGACGGTCGCCGCGGTGATCCTCGAGCCGGTGCAGAACGGCGGCGGCTGCTTCGTGCCGCAGGACGGCTACTTCCAGCGCGTGCGCGAGATCTGCGACCGCCACGGCGTGCTGCTGATCTCCGACGAGGTGATCTGCTCGTGGGGACGCATCGGTCACATGTTCGGCTGCGAGCGCTTCGGCTACCAGCCGGACATGATCACGACAGCCAAGGGCATCACGTCGGCCTACGCGGCGCTCGGCGCGGTGATCGCCGGCGATCACATCGCCGAGCCGTTCCTGCAGGGCAAGGAGATCTTCAACCACGGCTTCACGTTCGCCGGACACCCCATGGGATGCGCGATCGCGCTGGCGAACATCGACATCATCGAGCGCGAGGACCTGTGCGCGCACGTTCTGGAGAACGAAGGCGAGCTGCGCGCGATGCTGGAGAGCTTGCGCGACCTGCCGATCGTCGGCGACGTTCGCGGCGCGGGGTACTTCCAAGCGATCGAGCTGGTCAAGGATCAGGAGACGAAGGAGACGTTCGACTCGCAGGAGTCCGAGGGTCTGCTGCGCGGCTACCTCTCCGGCGAGCTGTACGAGCGCGGGCTGATCTGTCGCACCGACGATCGCGGCGACCCGATCGTGCAGCTCTCGCCGCCGCTGATCGCCGGCAAGGAGCAGTTCGCGGAGATCGAGTCGATCCTGCGCCCGGTGCTGACCGAGGCGTCACAGCGGATGGGACAATGGAGCTCACTGTCCAGAGCCTGATCGACGAGCTCGGCCTCGAGCTCGCCAGCGGCCACGAAGCGGCGCAGGCGCACGTGCGCTGGGTTCACAGCACCGAGCTTTCGGATCCGACGCCGTGGCTGCGCGGCGGTGAGCTGCTCTTGACGACCGGCATCCAGCTCGACGGCCCCAAGAGCCAGCGCGAGCTGATCGAGCGGCTGGCCGATCACCGCATCGCCGGCCTGGGATTCGGCACCGGCTTCAGGCACAAGCGCCTGCCGGCGGCGCTGGTGACAGCAGCGCGCAAGCGCGGCTTCCCCTTGTTCGAGGTGCCCTACGAGCTGCCGTTCATCGCGATCACCGAGCGCGCGTTCGCGCAGCTGGTCAACGAGCGCTACGAAATGCTGCAGCGAAACATGGCCGGCGACGTGCTCGCCGAGGCGCTGACCGGCCATCTGTATCCCGAGGAACTGCAGGCGCGCCTGCGGCCGTTCGGCATCGGCGAGCAGGTCGCCGTGCTGGCGTTCGCGCTGGATGACCCGAGCGCCGCGGCGGCGCCGCTGGAACGGGCGCTGGAGGCCGAGCGCGTGCGCAGCCTGGTGGCGATTCGCGCGGGCCTGCTGTGCGCGGTGATCGACGCCGACGGCCAGGATCCGATCGCGCTGGCGGGCAAGCTGCGCGGCGTGCTGAATGCGCGCTTCGGCGACGTGCGGGCGTCCGCCAGCCGCGCCGGCGCAGCGCACTCGCTGCGCTTGAGCTTTCACGAGGCGCGCTGCGCGCTGGAGGCCGTGCGGCTGCAGAACGGAAGCGCGCCGGAGGTGGCCTCCTACCGCGACCTCGGCGCCTTTCAGCTGCTGCTGTCGCTGCAGGACGACGACGCGCTGATCTCCTACTGCCGCGGCGTGCTTGGCCCGGTCGAGCAGGGCGAGGGCGACTACGGCGAGGAGCTGTTGCGCTCGCTGGACGTGTTCATCGAACACAACGGGCATTGGGAGAAGGCGGCCGGCACGCTGTTCTGCCATCGCCACACGCTGCGCTATCGCGTCCGTCGGGTCGAGCAGCTCACCGGCCGCGACTTCTCCAACGCGCGCGACCGAATCGAGTTCTGGCTGGCACTGCGAGGGAGGGAGTTGGCACGATGAAGATCGGCGTCCCGAGTGAGATCAAGTCCGACGAGTACCGCATCGCGATCACGCCGGCGGGAGTCAGGGAGCTGACCTCGCGCGGTCACGAGGTGCTCGTGCAGGCGGGCGCCGGCGAGGGCAGCGCGATGGGCGACGAGCAGTTCCAAGCGCAGGGTGCGCGGATCGTGCCCGATGCCCAAGCGGTCTTCGCCGAGGCCGAGCTCGTGCTGAAGGTCAAGGAGCCCCAGGCCTTGGAGGTCGCGATGCTGCGACCCGAGCAGACGCTGTTCACGTATCTGCACCTCGCCGCCGAGCCGGAGCTTGCGCGCGGACTGCAGGAGTCGGGCGCCACCTGCATCGCCTATGAGACGGTCGAGGACGAGGCCGGTCGCCTGCCGCTTCTCGCGCCGATGAGCGAGGTGGCGGGCAAGATCGCCACGCAGGCCGGTGCGTTCATGCTGGAGAAGCCGCTCGGCGGCCGCGGGATCCTGCTCGGCGGCGTCCCGGGCGTCGCGGCTGCGACGGTGCTGGTGATCGGCGGCGGCGTGGTCGGCATGAACGCGGCGTTCATCGCGATCGGCATGCAGGCCGACGTGTTCGTGTTCGACCGCTCGATCGACCGCCTGCGCGAGCTGGAAGTGGCGTTCGCCGGACGTGCGTCGACGGTCTACTCCTCGACGCTGGCGATCGAGGAGATGCTGCCGCTGGCCGATCTGGTCATCGGCGCGGTGCTCGTGCACGGCGGCCGCGCGCCGCACGTGGTCACGCGCGAACAGCTCAAGCTGATGAAGCGCCACGCGGTGCTCGTGGACGTGTCGATCGACCAAGGCGGCTGCTTTGAGACGTCGCGCCCGACGACGCACTCGCAGCCGACGTACGAAGTCGACGGGATCACCCACTACTGCGTGACGAACATGCCCGGCGCAGTTCCGATCACCTCGACATACGCGCTGACGAACGCGACGCTGCCGTACGCGATCGAGCTCGCCGAGGCGGGCGTCGAGCAGGCGCTGCAGGAGAGCGAGCCGCTGCGTCACGGCCTGAACGTGAGGGCGGGCGAGATCACCCACCCAGCCGTAGCGGAGGCGCTCGGCCAGCAGGTCGCCAGCGGCGTGTAGCGAGCGCGACGACGAGCAGGACCGACAGACACGACCAAACCCCTCAGGAGGGCACAGCGAGATGGCGACGACAACGGAGACCCTCAGCAACTTCATCGACGGCGAAGCGGTCGTCTGGACCGGCGATACCGAAGCGGTGCTCAACCCGGCGACGGGCGAGGAGCTCGCGCGGGCGCCGCGCTCGACGCCGCAGGAGGTCGATCGCGCCGTGCGCGCCGCGCGCACGGCCTTTGAGAGCTGGTCGAAGACGACCCCCGCCCAGCGGGCGGAGGCGCTGCTGGGCATCGCGGACGTGCTGGAGGAACACGGCGATGAGATCGCGCGCCTGGAGGCGCTGAACGCGGGCAAGCCGATCGAAGCGGTCAAAGACGACGAGATCCCGGTGATGGTCGACAACCTGCGCTTCTTCGCCGGCGCCGCGCGCGTGCTCGAGGGGAGGGCGGCGGGCGAGTACATGGAGGGCCACACGTCCTTCACGCGCCGCGAGGCCGTCGGCGTGATCGGCCAGGTGACGCCGTGGAACTACCCGCTGATGATGGCCATCTGGAAATTCGCTCCGGCGATCGCCGCGGGCAACACGGTTGTGCTCAAGCCCGCGGAGACGACGCCGGTCACGACGCTGCGCCTGGCCGAACTGACAGCCGACATCCTGCCGCGCGGCGTGCTCAACGTGGTGACCGGGCCGGGCGAGCCCACGGGCGAGGCGCTGATCTCACATCCCGACGTGGACATGCTCGCGCTGACCGGCTCGGTTGACACGGGCAAGCACTTCGCGCGCACGGCTGCCGAGACGCTCAAGCGCGTGCACCTGGAGCTCGGCGGCAAGGCGCCGGTGGTGGTGTTCGACGACGTCAGCTTGGAGAGCGCGCTGGAGACGATCGCGGGAACGGGCTACTACAACGCCGGGCAGGACTGCACGGCGGCCACTCGCGTGCTCGCCGGCGCGAAGGTGTACGACGATGTCGTCGCGGGACTGGCCGAGCAGGCCCGGGGACTCGTGATCGGCGACACGCTGTCGCCGGACACGACCCTCGGGCCGGTCAACTCGGCGCGCCAGCGCGAGCGCGTGGAGGGCTTTCTGCAGCGCCGCCCCGACCGCTCGGAGATCGTCACAGGCGGCAACGAGCCCGAGCGCCCGGGCTTCTACATCGAGCCGACCGTCGTCGCGGGACTCGAGCAGGACGACGAGATGATCCAGCGCGAGATCTTCGGCCCGGTGATCACCGTGCAGCGCTTCTCAGACGAGCAGCAGGCGATCGAGTGGGCCAACAGCACGCGCTACGGGCTGGCGTCCTCGGTGTGGACGCGCGATGTCGGCCGTGCGCTGCGCGTGTCGCGCGCGCTGCGCTTCGGCTGCGTGTGGATCAACGACCACATCCCGCTCGTCTCCGAGATGCCCCACGGCGGCTTCAAGGAGTCCGGGTACGGCAAGGACCTCAGCGTGTACTCCTTGGAGGACTACACGGTCGTCAAGCACGTGATGGCGAACTTGGAGTAGCCGCCACGGCGCCGCGCCGTTGCACGGAAAGCGCCGGTGTGCAGGGGGAAGGCTGCTACGGTCTCGCTACGAGCGGCGAAGTCGTTCGCGAGGTTCTTTGTCTTTGTTGGCGCTTGACATGCGCGGATGGGGTCAGTCGAATCTCCATCTGCAGCGGTGGCCACAGGGTCGCCAGAAGGAGCACCAACACATGAAGCATGCAACGTTCGCCGATCTCGGCGTGTCCGAGGTCGTCGCAAGCGAGCTCGCCCAGCGCGGGATCGCAAAGCCTTTCGCAGTTCAGAGCATGGTCATTCCCGACGTGCTCGCCGGCCACGACGTGCTGGCGCAGTCGCCGACCGGTTCCGGCAAGACGCTCGCGTTCGGCGTGCCGATGGTCGAGCGCATCAAAGACTCAGACGCCCGCCCGTCGGCGCTCGTGCTTGCGCCGACGCGTGAGCTCGCGAGCCAGATCGTCGACGACCTGCGTCCGATCGCGCACGCACGCGCCCTGTCGATCGCCGCCGTGTACGGCGGCGCGGGGATCGTCAAGCAGGCGCGCCTCGCTGGCCGCGCGCACATCCTCGTCGCAACGCCCGGACGCTTGATGGACCTGATCGAGCGCCGCGACGTGTCGCTGAAGCAGATCCGCCTGCTCGTGCTCGACGAGGCCGACCGGATGCTTGACATGGGCTTTCGCCCGGTCGTCGACAAGATCGTGAAGATGTGCGCCCGTGAGCGCCAGACGCTGCTGTTCTCAGCGACTCTGCAGGGTGAGGTCGGAAAGGTCGCCAAGGCCTACACGTCCAACCCCCGCCGCCACGAGCACGCGCACTCCGAGGAGCGCAAGGGCGACGTCGAGCACCGCTTCGTCACGGTCTCACACGACGCCAAGGTCTCGCGCCTGGTGTCCGAGCTCAACGAGGCCGAGCGCGGCCTGACGCTCGTGTTCGTGCGCACCAAGCGCGGCGCCGATCGGCTGGTCAAGCGCCTCGCGAGCAGCCGCGTGCAGGCGGTTGCGATGCACGGCGACAAGTCTCAGGGACAGCGCGAACGCGCGCTGTCCAACTTCGAGGCGGGCGTCGTGGACACGCTCGTGGCCACCGACGTCGCCGCACGCGGCATTGACGTCGCGGGCATCACGCACGTGATCAACTACGACATTCCGGCCACGCGCGAGGACTACGTGCACCGCATCGGGCGCACCGCGCGCGCCGGTGCGAGCGGCGTCGGAGTCACGCTCGTGACGCACGAGCAGAAGCGCGAGCTGGCGGGCATGATCGGTGGCCTGGGCCTGCAGCGCGAGCTCGCGCTCGGGGGCCTCACGGCAGACCGGACCGATGGCGGCAAGGGCGCCGGACGGCGCCCCTCTGCTTCGCGTCGCCGGCGGCGAACGCCGGCCCGCGCCTAGGCGTCGGGGCCGGCCGCCGAGCCACTGTGCACATGTCACAGGGGCTTCACATCGACGCGGCTGAGAGGTGTGCGTGCGTTTGAGGAGGGTTGGAAACGTCGCGGTGTGTGAGTCGGCCAATGTCCGCGGGAGTTCAAGCGCCCGCCGTCTCAGCTAACGTCGCGGCTGTGAACGGTTCGATTCCGCCGGATTCCGAGCCGGGCGAGCCGCAGTCGGAGGACGACGCCCGCTCGGATGCAGGGTTACTTCGCGACTACGACATACTGCGGCTGCGGGCGCCGAATCCGGGACCGCTGACGCTCACGGGGACGAACACGTGGGTCGTCGGGCGCCGACCCACGTACGTGATCGACCCGGGGCCGTTGCTGGATGCCCACCTGCGACGCCTGATGGCGGCGATCGAGTCGCGCGGGGGGCTCGGCGGGGTGGTGCTGACGCACGACCACAGCGATCACAGCGAAGCGGTGGAGACCTTGCTGGAAGTTCACCCGGCGCCGCTTGCGGCCGCACGCGGCGACGTCGACGTGAGGCTTGCCGAGGACATGCGCTTCGGACCCTTCCAGGCCGTGTACACGCCCGGACACGCCGAAGACCACTTCGCTCTGATCGCCGACGGCGCGTGCTTCACCGGCGATGCGGTGCTCGGCGACGGCAGCGTGCTGATCACCCCGCACCCAGGGGCGATGTCGGGCTACCTGCTCGCGCTCACGCGCCTGCGCCTGCGCGAAGACTTCAACGTTCTCTGCCCTGGACACGGGGAGGTCGTGTGGGATGCGCGGGCGAAGCTCGATGAGTACATCGGCCATCGCATCGACCGCGAAAACCGGTTGATCCTCGCGCTCAACGAGGGACTGCGCACGGTGCCCGACCTGCTCAAAGCGGTATGGCCGGAGGTGCCGGCCGAGCTGCGCCAAGCCGCGACGGCGACGCTCGCGGCGCACCTGGACAAGCTCGACGACGACCAGGTCCTCCCGCGCGGGGTGCAGCGTCCGGCGTTCGACTCCGACAGATGGTGAGCGACGCGGCTCAGACGAAGCGCGGGTACAGCGTCATGCCGCCGTCGACGAAAAGCGTCGCGCCTGTCACGTAGCTGGCCTGGTCTGAGGCGAGCCACGCCACCGCGCGGGCGATGTCTGCGACGTGGCCCCAGCGCCCTAGTGGGATCTCGGCGAGCACCGTCGCGCTTTGCTTCGGATCTGCCAGCACCGACTTGTTGATCGGCGTGTCGATCGCGCCGGGGGCGACGCTGACGACGCGGATGCCCAGGGGCGCGAGCTCCTTGGCGATCGACTGTGCGAACAGCTTCATGCCGCCCTTGGAGGCGCAGTAGTGCGAGAAGCGCTCCCAGGCGATCTGCTCGTGGACGCTCGAGATGTTGACGATCGTGCCCGGCGACTTGCGATCGCGCATCATCCGTGCGGCCTCGCGCGCGCAGAGAAAGGCGCCGGTGAGGTTGACGTCGATCACCTTCTGCCAGATCTCCAGCGGCATGTCCAGCAGCTCGTAGGGGTGCTCGACGCCGGCGTTGTTGACGAGCAGGTCGATCCCTCCGAAGGCCTCGCCGGCGGTGGCGAACGCGCGCTGCACGTCGCTCTCGTCGGCCACGTCCATCGCCACCGCGAGCGCCTTGCCGCCTGCGGCTTCGATCTCGCCGACCATCGCCTGGGCGTCGGCGGGTGAGCCGACGTAGTTGACCGCCACGGCCGCGCCGTGCGCGGCGAGCTCGAAGCAGGCCCCCTGGCCGATGCCCGAGTCGCCGCCGGTGACGAGCGCTCGGCGGCCTTGCAGCAGGCGTGCGTCGGGGGGATGCATGGCGAATGATCGATCAGTCACGGCGGCTCGTCTGAAAGCCTACCCCGCTACCGTTCCCGCACGATGGCTTCCCCCCCTCGCTCCCGGGGCTCGCGTGCGCGAAGCTCTGACTGCACCGCCGAGCAGGCGCGTGCGCACGCCGTCGGCGCGTCGGACGCGACGACGCCCTCCTCCAGGGGCTTTTCCAACAGCTCACCGTTTCCGCCGATCGCCGACTACGGCTTCCTGTCGGACTGTCACACCGGTGCGCTGGTCGCCTCCGACGGGTCGATCGAGTGGATGTGCGTGCCGTACTTCGACTCGCCGTCGGTGTTCGGCGCGCTGCTCGATCGCGGCGCCGGGAGCTGGCGCGTCGGGCCCTACGGCGTCTACGTGCCGGCAGGTCGACGCTACATCCCGGGCACGAACATGATCGAGACGACGTGGATGACGCCGCAGGGATGGATCCGCGTGATCGACGCGCTGGGGATCGGCGAATGGCACGACAACGAGGACGGCTCGAGCCACACGCGCCCGCCGACCGACTACGACGCCGACCACCTGCTCGTGCGGATGATCGAATGCGTCCAGGGCGAGGTGCAGGTGGAGATCGTCTGCGAGCCGATGCTCGACTATGGCGCCACGCCTGCCGCGTGGAGCCCGGTGGAGATCGCAACGGAAGGCGCGTGCGCGATGGACGCCACCGATGGCGAGACGATGTTCAGGCTGTTCAGCGACATCCGCATGGGCATCGAGGGCAACCGCACGCACGGTCGTCACACGATGGTCGAAGGCGAGAAGCGCTTCTGCGCGCTTTCCTGGACGGAGGCGCGCGGTGGGCCGCACACCGCCGAGGAAGCCGAGCAGATCCTCGAGAAGACAGGCCACTTCTGGCGCGGGTGGCTGGCCGAAGGAACCTATCCCGACCACCCCTGGCGCCGCCACCTGCAGCGCTCGGCGCTCGTGCTGAAGGGTCTGACGTTCATGCCGACCGGCGCGCTCGTCGCCGCGCCGACGACCTCGCTGCCGGAGACGCCAGGGGGTGAGCGCAACTGGGACTACCGCTACTGCTGGATGCGCGACGCTTCGTTCACGCTGTGGGCGCTGCACGCGCTCGGGCTGGACTGGGAGGCCGACGACTTCGTCCAGTACGTCGCCGAAGTTCCGCGAAACGAGGACGGCTCGCTGCAGATCATGTATGGGGTGCGTGGTGAGAAGGAGCTCACGGAGTCGACGCTCGATCACCTCGGGGGCTATGAAGGCGCGCGGCCCGTGCGCGTCGGCAACGGCGCCTACAACCAGCGCCAGAACGACGTGTTCGGCGCGGTGCTCGACTCCGTGTACCTGCACTCCAAGCGGCGCGATCACATCCCCGAGCGCCTGTGGCCGGTGCTGATCGACCAGGTGCAGTGCGCGGCGGCGGCGTGGAAGGAGCCCGATCAGGGGATCTGGGAGGCGCGCGGAAAGCCCCAGCACTACGTCTCTTCCAAGCTGATGTGCTGGGTTGCGATGGACCGCGGCGCGCGCCTTGCCGAACGGCGAGGCCACGACGACCAGGCGAGCGAATGGCAGGGCATCGCCGACGAGATCCGCGCGGACATCCTCGACCGGGGAGTCGACGCGCGCGGGGTCTTTCGCCAGCACTACGACACCGATGCGCTGGACGCATCGACGCTGCTCGTTGGGCTGCTGCGCTTCCTGCCCCCCGACGACGCGCGCGTGTGTGCGACGGTGGCGGCGATCCGCGACGAGCTGACCGAGAACGGCCTGGTTCTGCGTTATCGCACCGACGAAACCGACGACGGCCTGCACGGCGCGGAGGGCACGTTCTTGATCTGCTCCTTCTGGCTGGTCTCGGCGCTGTCTGAGATCGGCGAGGACCGCGAGGCCGAACACCTCTGCGAGCGCCTGCTCTCCTACTCCTCCTCGCTGGAGCTGTACGGCGAGGAGCTAGAGGCCTCGAGCGGCCGGCACCTGGGCAACTATCCGCAGGCGTTCACGCACCTCGCGCTGATCAACGCGGTCACGCACGTGATCGCCGCGCAGCAGGAAGCCTGACCCGCCCGGTTCAGTACCCGGGCTCGCCCGGGAGCAGCACGCGGGCGATCTCGCCCTCCAGCAACACCTTCGGCTCGACGGGCTGCACGTCCTTGCCGCGAGCGTAGAGGAGCAGCTCGTCGACCGTCGAGAACGCACTGAGCTGCTCGAGGTGCTTGATCGTCGGAAATACGAGGACGATGCGCTGTGCGGCGTGTGCGTCCAGTGCCTCGCCGGGCGTGAACCAGCCGAGATCGACGACCTCCTCGCCATCGATCTTCGGCTCCTGGCCGGTGGGGATCGGTGCGAGGAAGAAGTGCGTGTCGAAGCGGATCTTCACCTGCGCGGGGGTGATCCAGCGCGAGAACTTCACCAGCGCGGCGGGGTCGTCGAGCTCGATCGCCGCCTCCTCGCGCAGCTCGCGGATCGCGGCCGCCCGGTGCGCCTGGTCGCCATCGCCATCGTGCGTGTCGACGGCGCCGCCGGGAAACACCCAGACGCCGCCCATGAAGCGCGCCTTGGGCGTTCGCCTGACGAGCAGCACCTGCAGGGTCTCGCCGCCGCCGCGCAGCAGGATCACCGTCGCCGCCTGCCGTGGGGCCGTCGCCGGACCCGGGTTGTACTGCTCGCCGGAGACCGCTGGCTCGCTCTCCCCGCGCGTGCTCATCCGCTGACCCTACCTGCCGCTAGTCTTCAGCGCATGAGCACCTCCACCAAGACACTCCAACGCTGGATCTGCGAGTCGTGCGGGTTCATCTACGACCCCGACGAGGGCGACCCCGACGGGGGCATTCCGCCGGGCACCGCGTTCGACGACATTCCCGACACCTGGTTCTGTCCGGTGTGCGGTGCGCGTAAGCGCGACTTCGTCCCCTACGAAGACTAGGGGCGGTCTGAGCGACTCCGCGCAGCTGCTCGCGTTCGACCGCGAGCACGTCTGGCATCCGTACGGCGCGCTTCCGTCGACGCTCGCTCCGCTGCCGGTCGTCTCCGCGCAGGGCGTGCGTCTGAAGCTCGCCGACGGACGCGAGCTGATCGATGGGATGGCGTCGTGGTGGTGTGCGATTCACGGCTATCGCCACCCGGTGCTGGATCGCGCGGTCGGCGAGCAGCTCAAGCGGATGGCCCACGTGATGTTCGGCGGCCTCACGCACGAGCCGGGGGTGCGCCTGGCCGAGCGGTTGCTGGAGCTCACGCCGCAGAACCTGCAGGCGGTGTTCTTCGCCGACTCCGGCTCGGTGTCGGTGGAGGTCGCGATCAAGATGTGCCTGCAGTTTCAGCGTGCGCAGAGGCGCCCAGGGAGAACGCGGCTGCTGACGGTGAGGGGCGGCTACCACGGCGACACATTCGGCGCGATGGCCGTGTGCGATCCCGTGGGCGGCATGCACAGCCTGTTCGCCGGAGTGCTCGCCGAGCACGTGTTCGCCGATCGCCCGCCCGACGGCTTCGCCGCCGGCCTGGACGAGCGCTGGGCGGCGCATGTGCGAGCGCTCGTGGCGCAGCACGCCGACGAGCTGGCGGCGATCGTCGTCGAGCCGGTCGTGCAAGGGGCTGGGGGCATGCGCTTTCACTCGCCGGCCTGCGTGGCGCTGCTGCGCGAGCTTTGCGACGAGCACGGCCTGCTGCTCGTGCTCGACGAGATCGCGACGGGCTTCGGGCGCACGGGCGAGCTGTTCGCGTGCGAGCACGCCGGCGTCACCCCCGATGTGATGTGCGTTGGCAAGGCGCTCACGGGCGGCTACATGACGCTCGCGGCGACGCTGTGCACGCGCGAGGTCGCCGACGCGGTCTCCCGCGGCGAGGGCGGCGGGCTGATGCACGGGCCCACGTTCATGGCTAACCCGCTGGCGTGCGCCGTCGCCCTGGCCTCGCTGGACCTGCTGTTCGAGGAGGACGTCGACGGCCGCGGCTGGCGCTCACGCGTGCAGGCGATCGAGCGCGGCCTGCGCGACGGCCTCGAGCCCGCACGCGAACTGTCCGGCGTGCTCGATGTGCGAGTGCTGGGAGCGATCGGCGTGGTGCAGCTCGAGGAGGACGTCGACATTGCCGCGGCGACCGCCGCGGCGGTGCGGCGTGGGGTATGGCTGCGGCCGTTTCGCGACTTGATCTACACGATGCCCCCGTACGTGATCGAGCAGGAGGATCTCGCGCATGTGACCGCGGCGGTTGTCGACGCCGCGCGCGCGGCGTCAGCCTGACGCCGCGGTTTCAGGGATCGCCCGAAAAGTCTCAATCGCCAGCGACGCGCCGACGCGCACGCTCCGCGGCAGCTTGGCGATGCGCTCGTCGAGCAGCCGCGAGTCGACGTGATGTGCGCTCGGTCCCATCGCGACCAACGCGCGCAGTTGGTCGTGGTCGAGCGTCATCGCCAGCTCGCGCTCGCGCCGGCGCACCGGCTGCAGCCGCGGAGCGAGCGTGGCGTGCAGGCGCTCCTGCTTGTCCGCGCCGACGTCGAGCAGCCCGAGCGCGTCGACGAGCTCGCGCAGGTGGCTCGGCTCGGGCGTGACGACCACCAGCGCACCGCCGGGAGCGAGAACGCGCGCGGTCTCCTGCCCGTTGCGCGGAGCAAAGACGTTCACGACGACGTCGGCGACGGCGTTCTGGAGGGGCAGCTCCCGCCACACGTCGCACGCGACCGCGGCGATCTGCGGATGCGCTCGCGCCGCCCGGCGCAGGGCAGGCCGCGACGCGTCCAGCGCGACGCCTTGCCAGCGTGCGCGGTCCTGCAGCAGCGCCGCCAGGTAGTAGCCGGTGCCCGCGCCGAGATCCACCGCGAGCGGCGCAACGCCGGCTCGCGGCGCGAGGTCAGCCGGTATCGCGGCCGCGACCTCATCGGCAATCGCTCGGTAATGCCCGGTGGCGAGGAACCTCTCGCGCGCGGCCACCATGCCCGGCGAATCGCCCGGCGCGAGCTTGCGGCGCGGCGGCGCCAGCGCGACGTAACCCTCGCGCGCGATGTCGAAGGCGTGGCCGTCGGCGCATCGCAGCACGCGACCGCTGAGGCTGAGCGTGGCCGCGCAGTTGGGGCAGCGCAGACGAGCGGCGACGTCGGCGAGGGCCTGCAACTGCGGCTCGGTCACGGCGTGTGCGAAGCGCGTGGGCGCTCGCCGAGCCAGCGACGCCACGGCAATGCGCCGCCGACACGCGCGAGCTCGGCGGTCTGCGGGCCGCTCGCGCGGGCGAGCGTGTCGACCTCGACGAAGCCGAAACGCGTGATCGCCTCGAGGTTCGAGCGCTCCAGGCGCGAAGGTTCCTGCGGCCACGGCGTGAGGATCACCGCGCGCACGCTGAGGCCTGCCGCGCGTGCGGACTGCAGCGTGAGCAGCGTGTGGTTGATCGTGCCGAGACCAGGGCGAGCGGCGATCAGCAGCGGCAAGCGAAGCGCGACAGCGAGATCGCAGACGGTCAGGTTGTCCGCCAGCGGCGACAGCAGGCCACCGACACCCTCGACGATCAGCGTCCCGTCGCTGTCGTCTGGATCGCCCACCGCGGCGGCGCCCGCGGCCAGCAGCCGCCTGGCGTCGAGCGTCTCGCCGGCTAGCTCTGCCGCGAGCAGCGGCGAGACAGCCGGTCCGTAGCGCAGCGGCGCAACCTCGTCGGCAGGCATCCCTGCGGCAGCGCCGAGCAGCTCGTGGTCTGCTGGCCATCGCGGCTGCGCGGCATCCGCGCCCGGCTCGTCCGCGCCGGGCGCGTCCAGGCCGGTGACAGCCGGCTTGTGCGCTGAGACCGGCTCGCCCTCGGCGGACATCGCCGCAAGCAGCGCGGCGCTGAGCACCGTCTTGCCGACGCCGGTATCGGTCCCGGTGACGAACAGTCCGCGCATCGCAGTGCTGATGTCCCGCTAGGCGGCGTGTGCGACTGCGCTCTCGCGCTCGCCGTCGAACGGCGCGTTGCCGTCGCCCATGTCCTCATGCGCAGGGGCAGGGGGGCGCCGCGGGCGCGGCTGCTCGACGTCGAAGGGCGCCGGCTGCGTCGAGCGGGCGAGCGTCGCCTCGTACATCTCGCGCTCGCGGGCCTCTTCGGACTCCTGAACCGGCTCGGGCTCGGACTCGGGCAGCGGCGTTCCAATTTGCGCCGGGTCCAGGCCGAGCTTGCGCGCCGCCGCCGCGAGGATCTCCGCGGCCATGCGCATGTCGGTGGCCGTGTGCGAGGCCATCGCGGCCAGGCGCAGGCGCGAGGTCCCGGCGGGGACCGTCGGCGGTCTGATCGCCTGGGCGAACACACCTCGCTCGATCGTCTCCTGGCAGAGGCGCAGCGTGTCGCGCTCGTCGCCGACGACCAGCGGCACGATGTGCATGTCGCTTTCGGCGACGCCAAAGCCCTCCGACGCCAATGCGCGGCGCAGCGTGCGCGCGTTGGCGTTGAGGCGCTCGACCCTGTGCGGGCGCTCCTGCAGCAGCTCCAGCGCCGCCAGCGCCCCGGCCATCGCCGGCGGTGGCGGCGCGGTGGAGAAGATGAACGAGCGCGACGTGTTGAGCATGTAGCGGACCATCTCCTCATCGCCGCACACGTATGCGCCGTAGGAGCCGAGCGCCTTGCCGAGCGTGGCCACGATCGCATCCACCTCGCCCTCCAGGCCCTGCTCGGCGAGCACTCCGCGCCCGCCCGGGCCGTACGTGCCGATCGCGTGCGCCTCGTCGACGGCCACGCGCGCTCCCGACGCGTGCGCGAGCTCGACGATCTCCGCCAACGGCGCCACGTCGCCGTCCATCGAGAAGACCGAGTCGGTGACGATCAAACGACCGCCCTGGGAGTTGCCTCTGCCGCTGTGGCGGCGCATGCTCCACAGCAGGTGTTCGACATCAGCGTGCCTGTAGACGACCACCTCCGCACGCGAGAGGCGACAGCCGTCGACTATCGAGGCATGGTTGAGCTCGTCGGAGAAGACCGTGTCGCCGCGTCCGGCCAGCGCGCCGATCACGCCGAGGTTCGCCAGGTAGCCTGACCCGAACAGCAGGCACGACTGCCTACCGGCAAACGCCGCCAGGCGCTCCTCCAGGCGGCGATGGACGGTCATCGTGCCGGAGATCAGCCGCGACGCCCCTGCGCCGACACCCCAGCGCATCGCCGCCTCGGCCGCCGCCTCGCAAACGCGCGGGTGATCGGCGAGGCCAAGGTAGTTGTTCGAGCACAGCAGCAGCACCGGCTGGCCGTCGAGCAAGACCGTCGGCCCTTGCGGGCCGGAAACGAGGCGCAGCCGACGCGTCAGTCCGGCGCGCTCGAGCTCCGCCAAGCGCTCCTCGATCTCTCCTGCTCCCAGTTCCCCGTTCATCGCGCCTCCCGTGTCGCCTGCGTGTCCGTTCTCAGCCCGCCGCGACCGTCCTGGCCGCGACGTCCGTCGGCTCCTCATCCGACGCCTGCCCGCGCGCACGATGCTGCGCGCGATTCGGCGCCCCGTCGGGACGCGGAGGAACCTTTCGCTTGGCGCGGTAACGCAGCTGCGTCGAGGGATCCCACAGGCGGATCTTCAAGCCTGGCCGGCCAGCGTCGGCTTCGTCGTCGGTGGGGGCGTGGGCGGCGTCGATGCGTGACGCTCCGATCAGCTCGCCGACGACGTCGGGCGTCTCACCGGACAGCCACCCCGAGCGGTTGTCGGGGCGCGGGTTTGCGGCATTGTCGGGCTGGCGGGCGACGTTCAACCCGAGCTGCTCGAACATCTCGCGATCGGTCTCCGGCTCGTTGCCGAGCGTCGTCAGGAAGTTGCCCATCATCACCCCGTTGATGCCGGCCTGCACCGCGAGCTGCTGCAGCTCGCCGAGGTTCTCCACGCGGCCGCCGCACAGGCGGAACAGGGCGTCGGGCAGGATCAGGCGGAAGATCGCGATCCACTTGACCGCCTCCCATGGATCCATGTACTCGCGGTCGCCGAACTTCGTGCCGGGGCGGGGGTTGAGCATGTTGATCGGGACGCTCGTCGGGTCGATCTCGGCAAGCTCGAAGGCCATCTCCACGCGCTGCTCGCGGCTCTCGCCGAGGTTGAGGATGCCGCCGACGCACGTCTCCAGCCCAGCCTCGCGCACGGCCGCGATCGTGCGCAGACGACCCTCGTAGCGGACCGTGCTCGTGACCTCGTCGTAGTAGCTGTGCGCCGTCTCGACGTTGTGGTGCACGCGCTGGATGCCGGCGTCGCGCAGGGCCTTCGCTCGCTCGGCGGAGATGTGCCCGACCGAGGCGCAGCGCTTGAGGTTCGTCTGCTCGGACACCAAGCGCACGCCCTGCAGGTACTTCTGAAAGTCGCGCTTGGAGAGCCCCTGGCCCTGGGTGACCATGCAGAAGCGGTGCGCGCCGGCGGCTTCGGCGGCGCGCGCGTGCTCGAGTATCTGCTCGGGCTCCATCATCGCGTGCATCGGCGTCTCGGCGTCGGCGAAGCGCGACTGTGCGCAGAAGCCGCAGTCCTCCGCGCAACCGCCGGACTTGGCGTTGACCAGCGAGCACATGTCGGTCGAGTCGGAGAAGCGCTCGACTCGCGCCTGCCACGCTCGCTGGATGAGCGCCTCGATTTCCTGGCGATCCTCGATCTCGCCCAGGCGCAGGGCCTCCTCGCGAGTGATCAGTGGCGGCATGCCGCGGAGGTTATGGAGCCTTGCGGACGGCTTGTGCAGCCTTGTGGCGCAGTGCTAGGCGCCCGTCCAGCGGGGCGCGCGCCGCTCGGCGAACGCGCGCATCCCCTCCTGCATGTCCTGCGAGGCGAAGGACGCGCGGCGCAGCTCGATCAGCTCCTCTTCGATCTCTGGGCCGAGTGGGCCCTCGGCTGCCAGCAGAGCCTCGATCACGCGCTTGTTGCCTGTTTGCGACAGCGGCGCGTTGCCGGCCATCTCGCCTGCCAGCTCCAGCGCGAGCGACTCCAGTTCTGCCTCCGGCGCGACGCGTGTCACCAGGCCCCACTGCAGCGCCGTGGCCGCGTCGATGTGGCGCCCGAGCAGGAACAGCTCGCGCGTGCGCGGGGCGCCGATCGCGTCGATGAAGCGGCGCAGGCCGGTGTGCGAGTAGACCAGGCCGAGCTTCGCAGGCGGCATCCCCAGTTTGATGTCCGCCTTGGCCACGCGCAGGTCACACGACAGCGCGAGCTCCAACCCGCCACCGATCGTGTGCCCGGGCAGCATCGCAAGCGTGGGATGCGGGAAACGCTCCAGCGCGTCGATCGCTTCGGTGAACGGATGGGCGACGAGGCGCTCGGCGCGCTCCTGAAATTCCTCGGTGGGAATCTCGCCGATGTCATAGCCGGCGGAGAACATGCCGTGCGCGCCGGTGATCATCAGGCAGCGTGCATGGGAGATCTCCCCTAGCGTGGCGGCGATCGCGTCGAGGATCGGATGGTCGAGCGCGTTGCGCTTGTCCGGGTTCGAGATCGTCAGGCGCACGACGCCCGGCGCCGGCTCGTCCAGCAGCAGCTTGCCGTCGGCGAGCTGACGGAGGGGGGGAGTGTCGGACATCGCGCGGACAGGCTAGTGAAGCGCCCGCGAAGGCGGCGCTCGCTACTCGAGCACGACGAGCGTGTCGCCCTCGCTGACCGCCTGGCCCTCCTCGCAGCAGATCTTCGCGACCTTGCCCGAGTCCTCGGCCTCCACCGGCATCTCCATCTTCATCGACTCGAGGATCGCCACCGTGTCGCCCTCCTCGATCTGATCGCCTACGGTGCACTCGATCTTCCATACGGTGCCGGTGATGTGAGCCTCTACCGCGGACATGTGACCTCCAGAACGTCGAGAACGCCATCGTCGCTGACCGCCGGGACAATAGCCTCCGCCTCCGACAACGCATCGCCGCGAGCGGACGTCGCGCCGGCGCGGGGATGGCGCTGGCACCCGACAGACCATGACCACGGACATCTACGCAATCGTCACCGCGTACAACGAGGCCGAGCGGATCAGCGCGACGCTCGCGACGCTCGCGACGACCTTTCCCGGGGCGCGCCTGATCGTCGGCGACGACGGTTCCAGCGATGCGACGTGCGAGCTCGCCCGCGCGTCGGGCGCTCGTGTCGTGCGCAGCGAGCGCGTGATCGGCAAGGGCGGCGCCGCGACGCTCGCCGCGGAGGCTGCATTGCGGGAAGCCGGCGAGAGCGAAAGCGGCGGCGGCCGGGCGATCTTCCTGCTGTGCGACGGCGATCTCGGCGAGTCGGCACGCTCGCTTGCCGCGCTGACTGGCGCGGTCGAGCACGGACGGGCGGACGTCGCCGTGGCGGTCTTCGCCACGCGTGTCGGCGGGGGATTGGGCATAGCGCTCGGCTTCGCTCGCTGGGCGATTCGCCGGCGCTGCGGGCTCGAGACCGTCGCGCCGATCTCCGGCCAGCGCGCGCTGAGCCCGCGGGCGCTGGCTGCCGTGCTGCCGTTCGCGCACGGCTTCGGCATGGAGGTGGGCATGACGATCGACGCGGTGCGCGCCGGCTACCGCGTGGCGGAGCTGCAGCTCGAGCTGTCGCACCGAGCGAGCGGGCGCACGCTTGCCGGCTTCGCTCACCGCGGGCGCCAGCTGGCGGACTTCGCGCGCGCGTATCTCGCGCGGGGCAGGTTCGGGCGCGGCGGGCTCGCGCGGGGTAGGCTCGCGCGCAGATGATCCTGGCGATCGATCAGGGCACGACGGGCACCAACTGCCTGGTGTTCGACGAGCACATCGAGCCGATCGGCCGGGCCTACCGCGAGTTCACGCAGCACTTCCCGCGGCCGGGCTGGGTCGAGCACGATGCGCGCGAGATCTGGGAGGTGACGATGGCGGTCGCCGGCGAGGCCCTGCAGGACGCGGGCGTGCGCTCGGGAGACCTCGACGCGCTGGGCATCGCCAACCAGCGCGAGACCGTCTGCGTGTGGGATCGCGACAGCGGCGAACCGCTGCACCACGCGATCGTCTGGCAGGACCGACGGACGGCCGCGCGCTGTGAGCAGCTGCGCGAGCAGGGTCACGAGGCGCTCGTGCGGGCGCGCACGGGGCTGGTGCTCGACCCGTATTTCTCGGCGACGAAGATCGAGTGGCTGCTGGAGCACGTCGATGGCCTGCGCGAGCGCGCGCGAGCCGGGCGCGCGCTGTTCGGCACGGTCGACTCGTGGCTGATCTTCAAGCTGACGGGCGAGCACGTGACCGACGTGACGAACGCCTCGCGAACGCTGCTCTACGACATCGGCGAGGGCCGCTGGGATCCCGAGCTGCTCGAGCTGTTCGGCGTTCCCGAGCGCGCACTCCCGCGCGTGCTCGCAAGCGCCGGCCAGTTCGGGCAGACGCGCGCGGATGCGATGCACGGACATGCGGTGACCGTCTCGGGCGTCGCCGGCGATCAGCAGGCGGCGCTGTTCGGCCACGGGTGCGTCGATCCGGGGATGGGCAAGAACACCTACGGGACCGGCTCATTCGTGCTGATCAACGCGGGCTTCACCGTGCCGCAGCCGCCGCCGGGGCTGCTGGCGACGGCTGCCTGCGGGGTCGGAAGCTCGCGAGCGTATGCGCTGGAGGCCTCGATCTTCGTCACCGGCGCCGCCGTGCAGTGGCTGCGCGACGGGCTGCAGATCATCGAGCGAGCCGAGCAGACGGAGGCGCTCGCGCGCGAACTGGACGGCAACGACGGCGTCTACTTCGTGCCGGCGCTCACCGGTCTGGGCTCGCCGCATTGGGACCCGCACGCGCGCGGCACGATCGTCGGGCTGACACGCGGCAGCTCGCGCGGGCACATCGCGCGGGCGACGCTCGAGGCGATCGCCTACCAGACCGTCGACGCGGTGCGCGCGATGGAGGCCGCGTCGCCGCAGCCGCTGAGCGAGCTGTGCGCCGACGGTGGCGCGAGCACGAACGAGTGGTTGATGCAGTTCCAGGCCGACATGCTCGGGATTCCGGTCGCGCTCGGCGAGATCGTCGAGATGACGGCGCTCGGCGCCGCGTATCTCGCCGGCGTCGGGGCCGGTCTGTGGACGGTGGACGACGTGCGCGGCGGGCGTGGGGGTCTGGCCGCACGCGAGCGCCGGCGCTATGAGCCGCGCATGAGCGAGGACGAGCGCGCCGGCCTGCTCGCGGGCTGGGCCGATGCGCTGGCGCTGGCAAGAGGGTCCGGCCGGGCCGCACCGGAGTAACTTTGCGCGCCGTCGGAGGTACTGCGCAGTGATGAGCGATCTCGCACCGATGCGCGAGCAGGTCTACACCGACCCGCGCCCGAAGGAGCACTTCGACCGCTTCCACGAGCGCGCGCGCACGCGCGAGCCCGATTGGGTCTATGACGTCGTGCGCGTGATCACCTCGCTGTACGCGTACACCTTCCTGCGCGCTCGTTCGATCGCCAGCGAGAACGCGCCCGGCAGCGGCGCGGTGATCCTCGCGCCCAACCACTTCTCCTTCATGGACCATTTCCTGATGGGCGCCTTCACCAGGCGCAAGGTCCGTTTCATGGCCAAGTCGCAGCTGTTCAAAAAACCGATGCAGTTCGTGTACACGCACGGAGGCGTCTTCCCGGTCCGCCGGGGAGCGCGCGACGAAGAGGTGTTCATCACCGCCGAGACGATCCTCAAGAAAGGCGGCGCGGTCACCATGTACTGCGAGGGCGGGCGCTCGCGCACCGGCAAAGTCGCCGAGCAGGCAAAGCGCGGGATCGGCCGCCTGGCGCTGGAGACGGGTGTGCCGGTTGTGCCGATCGCGATCTTCGGCTCCTCGCGCGTGCGCAACTGGAAGCGCCTGCAGTTCCCGAAGGTCACCGTGCAATACGGCGAGGCGCTGCGCTGGGAGCGCGTGGAGAACCCCACGCGCGAGCAGCAGCAGGCGGTCGCCGACGAGATCCTCGAGGAGATCCGCCGGCTCTACGGCGGACTGCAGGAGCACGGCCGCAAGGGCATCCTGCAGCGCTTGCGCGCCGAGCGGCGCACGGCGAAGAACACAGTCACCGCCTGAGCGCAGGTTAGGCTCCGCGAAGATGAACGAGCGACTCGACGTCGGTGGAGTGATCCGCCGCGTATTCGACATCTACGTCGACCAGGCGCCCGTGCTGCTGCCGGCCTCCGCTGTCGTGTTCGTGATCACCGGCATCGTCACCGCGCTGCTCGTCGCCGCCGCGCCCGGGCTGGCGATTCTCGCGCTGCTGCTCAGCCTCGTGGCGACGACGCTGTTCACGGGCATGGTCGTCGAGCTGGTCGCCGACCTGCAGGACGGACGGCGCGACCACAGCGCCGGGCAGCTGTTGCGCACCGCCACTCCGGTGCTCGGCCAGCTGATACTCGTCGGCATCGTCGCCGGCGTCGGCATCGTGATCGGCTTCGTGCTGGTCGTCGTGCCCGGCCTCATCCTGCTCACGATCTGGTCGGTCGCGGCGCCGGTCGTCGTGCTCGAGCGCCCGGGCGTCTTTGCCGCGCTCGCGCGCAGCCGCGAGCTCGTTCGCGGCAACGGCTGGCAGGTGTTCGGCGTGATCTTCGTGCTGTTCTTCCTCGTCCTGTTCGTCGGCTCGGGCATCGAGATCGCCGCCGACTCGGCCGGCACCGCCGCCGGACTCGTCGCGCGCGTGATCGTCGGCGTGCTCACCGCGCCATTCTCAGCGCTCGCCGCCGCCGTGCTGTACTTCGAGCTGCAGAAAACGCGCACGCCAGCCGCACCCGCCCTCTGAGCGCCCGGCGCCGTTAGTTAGGGTCCTGGCGCGTGTCCACCGCGATCGACGCATCGATGTTGCTGCGCCCGGGCCTGCTGGACGGCGTGCACGTGCTCGTTGTCACAGCCTCTGAGCTCGCGCGTGAGGAGGCTCGTCGATCGGACGGCGACGTGGACTCGTTCGCGAGCGCGGTCGCTTCAACGTGCGCCGAGCTCGGCGCGGGAGTGTCGGCGTGGAGCGCCGAGTCTGCCATCGATTCGGCGACCGACATGCTGGTCGTCGACGCCGCCGGTGCATTTGCGTTGGCAGGCGCAGGCGCATGCGAAAGTCAGGTCGCCGATAAGACGCCACGCGACGCGTTGCGCGAATGTCTGGACGGCTCCTGGGAGGCGAGCAGGGCAGTGGCCAGCACCGCATTCATCGAGCCGGGCCGCCCGGGTCGGATCGTGTATCTGGCTCCGGCGTGCGTAGATGGTCCCCGGGCACCGTCCGTCCCCTTTGCCGAGCCGACATCGGCCGGCGACTACGCCGACGCGGCTCGCGCCGGCCTGGAGAACCTCGCACGCACGCTGTCGATCGAGTGGGCCCGCTTTGGCATCACGCTGGTGACGATCGCTCCCGGCGAGCGCACGTCCACGGCCGAGGTTGCGGCGGTCACCGCCTTCCTCGGCTCGCTCGCCGGCGCTTACTACTCCGGGTGCCTTTTTGACCTCAGAGGGCTCGTGGGCGTGCGCACTCTCTCGGGGCCCTAGCCGTATTGCCGTAGGCGACAGTAAGTGTCGCGACCCCAGCTCGGCCCTCCATGTCGCAGGTCAAGCGACGAAGCGTGCGCGGTTAAGCTCTCTGCGGCACCCGGCCGAGCGCGAGGCCTCACGCCCTGTCCGGTCTGGCCTCATTGCTGCGTCCGCGCGGTCCCACTTGACCGGGTGCCACCTTTGCCTACCTCGATCCGATCGCCGGCCTGAACTGTCCAGACCGGAGTCTCGGGCTCCGAATGGCCGGATTGAGGTAGCCGGGCTGACGATACGGTATGCGCCATGTCAAACTTGGAAAACGATGAGCAAAGCCATCTAGACGGTGAAAGCATCGTTCCGGATGCACGCGCGGGCTTTTGGAGACGTGTCGCGAGCTTTCTTGTCGACCAGGCGCTCCTCGTTTCAATTAACCTGCTTCTCCGGACGTCTCTGGCAGAGGCTGGCGACGCGCTCGCACTTGCGATCATCGCTAGCTACTACACCCTTCTCGTTGGATCGAGGCGTGGTCAGACGCTCTATGGCGCGTTGCTTTTCGTCTGGATCACGCCCCGCTTCTCTCGCCCGCCGACGACTATGGAGGGCGCGGATACCGTCAGTACGCCGTGCTCGCGGCCGCCTACAGGCTGCGTAATAACCACGGCTATACGCAGACCGTAAGCAGGCACACAGCTCAGCTCAGCGCCAGCGCCAGCGGCGGCCAGCCGTCAGCCGGTCATCCCGCCGAACAGCCCGCCGGTCACGTGCAGCGTCTGGCCGTGGACGTAGTTGGACCAGGGCGAGCAGAGGAAGAAGACGCCGCCGGCGGCCTCCTCGGGCGATGCGGGGCGGCCGAGGGGGATGAGCATGGAGGCCATCTGGCGCATCTGCTCGGGGATGCCGAGCTTGATGTCCTTGCCCTCGCGCTGGATCGTCTCGCTCGACTCCTTCGAAGCCGTCAGGCGCGTCTCCACGAAGCCGAAGGCCACCGCGTTCACGTTGATCTTGAACTGGCCCCACTCCTTCGCGAGCGTCTTGGTCAGGCCCACGACGCCCGCCTTGCCCGAGGAGTAGTTCACCTGTCCGGCGTTGCCCATCGTGCCCGAGATCGACGAGATGTTCACGACCTTGCGGAACACCTCCTCGCCGGCCTCGCGCTCCTTCTTGGCGGGCTCGCGGAGGTGCGGCGCGGCCGCCCGCAGGACGCGGAACGGCACCACGTTGTGGATGTCGAGCATCGCCTGGAACTGCTCGTCGGACATCTTGTGGATCGGGCCGTCCCAGGTGTAGCCGGCGTTGTTCACGATGATGTCGATCTTGCCGAACGAATCGACGGCCGCCTGCACGAGCTGGTCGGGCACGCCGTCCTTGGTCAGGTCGCCGGCGAACGCCACCGTCTCGCCCTGGATCTCGTTCGAGGCCTGCTCGGCCACGTCGCCGTCGAGATCGTTGATCACGACCTGAGCGCCGTGCTCCGAGAGCAGCTCAGCCGTTGCGCGGCCGATGCCGCGAGCCGAGCCGGTGACGATCGCTGACTTGCCGTCGAGTACTCCCACAGGTGCTTCTCCTCTTTCGAAAGTTGGGCGGACGCATGATGACGACCCGCGTCCACCCGCGATCAGCCGTCGGGGTCGCGCGCGTTCGGCCCCGCGGCATGCGGGCCCGGCGGCGGCGGCTTCGACAGCGGC
>DASYKG010000004.1:0-69743 GCA_035995645.1 Solirubrobacteraceae bacterium | reverse complement strand
GGCCCGCCCGAGAGGATGATCCCGCGCGGTTTGCGCTTGGCGATCTCCTCCAGCGCGACGGTGTGCGGCAAGAGCTCTGAGAAGACACCGCAGTCGCGCACCCTGCGCGCGATCAGCTGGCTGTACTGCCCGCCGTAGTCGAGTACGACGATCTCCTGACTGCGGAGTGGCCCCGACGGCGTATGCCCCTCGACGGGCTGCTCGACCGTGGGCGCAGGCGTCCTCCCATGCCGCTGCTCGTCTGCCGCATCCACGGCCGTGGCGGCGGCCTCAGTCATTTACTAGCTGTGCGACCTTCCCGTTGGTGGCGCCCATTCCGACCTGCTGGTCGCGCTGCAGCGCCTTGCCCTCTGTCTGCAGCGAGGGCGCGACCACGACCTCGGCACGGTTGAACTCCGCCAGGTCCTTGTGACCGCAGGTCGCCATCGAGGTGCGCAGCCCGCCGAACAGGTTGAACGTGCCGTCGTTCTCCCGCGCCGGGCCGACCAGGATCTCCTCCAGGGAGCCGTTCTGATGGGTGGCCACGCGCGCGCCCCTGGGAAGGTTCGGGTGGAACGTCGCCATGCCCCAGTGGAAGCCCCGGCCCGGAGCCTCGTAGGCGCGGGCCAGCGGCGAACCGATCATCACCGCGTCGGCGCCGAGGGCGATCGCCTTGGAGACGTCGCCGCCGTTGCGCATGCCCCCGTCCGCGATCACCTGGCAGTACTCGCCGGTCTCGAGCATGTGCGTCGAGCGAGCGTGCGCCACGTCGGCGATCGCCGTCGCCTGCGGCACGCCGATGCCGAGCACGCCGCGCGTCGTGCAAGCCGCGCCCGGGCCGACGCCGACGAGCACGCCGGCGGCGCCCGTGCGCATCAGGTGCAAGCCGGTGTGGTAGGAGGCGCAGCCGCCGACGACGACGGGAACGTCCAGCGAGGGGATGAACTCCTTCAGGTTCAGCGGCTCGGAGACGGTCGAGACGTGTTCGCCGGAGACGACGGTCCCCTGGATCACGAGCACGTCCAGGCCGGCCTCCATCGCGATCTCGTGATATTTGAGCACGCGCTGCGGGGTCAGCGACGCCGCGACGACGACTTTCTGCTCCTTGATTTCGGAGATCCGCTGGGCGATCAACTCCGGCTTGACGGGCTCTGCGTAGATCTCCTGCATCTCGCGCGTGGCCAGCTCCTTGGGCAGCAGCGCGATCCGCTCGAGCTGCTCCTCGGCGTCCTCGTAGCGCGTGAATATGCCCTCGAGGTTGAGCACGGCGAGTCCGCCGAGGCCGCCGATGATGCCGGCGGTTCGCGGCGAGACCACGCCGTCCATCGCCGAGGCGAGCATCGGCAGCTCGAACTGGTACGGGCCGAGCTTCCACGAGATGTCGATGTCGTCGGGGTCGCGCGTGCGCCGCGAGGGGACGATCGCGATGTCGTCGAAGCCGTACGCCTGACGGGCCTTCTTGCCGCGTCCGATCTCTATCTCCATCGCTGAATCCTCGCAGTCGGTCCGGACAAGAAGACCCCGCTCGCGACGGGGTCAAAGTGGGGTCGGCGGGGCGTCGAAAGGGCGTTGTCGCGGACGTCAGCCAACTGGATTTGAGCATAGCAACGGCGGGTCGCGCGCGGTGCCCTTGGATATCCTCGTCTTACATGAGCGAGGGGGTGGACATCGGCTATGACGCGCACGCGATCGAGGCGCGCCGGCAGGCAGCCTGGCGTGCGCGTGGCGCCGCGCGCACGCCGACCGTTCTCGACGATCGGCCGCACCTGTACATCAAGCCGTCGGCGCCGTTCACATCGGGCAACGTGCACATCGGGCACGTGCGCAGCTACTCCATCGGAGACGCCTACGCGCGCTTCCGGCGAGCACGCGGAGATCGTGTCCTGTTCGCGTTCGGCTTCGATGCCTTCGGCCTGCCCGCAGAGCTGGGTGCGATCGCCGGCGGCGTCCCGCCGAGCGAGTGGGTGACGCGCTGCGCCGAGCACATGACCGGGCAACTGCAGCGGCTGGGATTCTCGTTTGACTGGGACCGCACGTTCATGAGCTCCGACGCGGTGATGTACCGCTGGTCGCAGTGGCTGTTCTTGACGCTGCTGGAGGCCGGGCTGGTGTACCGCGGCACGGGCAACGTCGACTGGTGCGACACCTGCCAGACGACGCTCGCGACGATCCAGGTCGAGGACGGCCTGTGCTGGCGCTGCCACAACCCCGTGCGCCTGATCGAGCGCCCCACGTGGTACCTGCGCATCAGCGCGTACACGCAGGAGAACGATCGGCGCCTGGACGAGCTCGCGGCCGGCGGGCGCTGGGACGAGGTGGCGCTGGCCAGCCAGCGCTTCGTGCTCGGCCGCGTCGACGGCGTCGAGGTGGACCTGAGCGCGGGCGACGGTGGACCGGCGCTGACCGTGTTCACGCCGCACGCCGATGCGCTGGAGCTCGCGCGCTTCGTGCTGATCTCGCCTAAGCACGCGGAGATCGACGCGTGGGCTTCTGACCCGGCGGTGCGTGAGCGCCTGGAGGAGCTGCGCTCGGGCGGGCTGGAGCGAAGCTCGCGCGACGCGCGCTCGATCGCGCTGATCGACACCGGGCGTTCGCTGCCCGCGCCCGCGGGCGATGGCTGGCTGCCGGTGCTGATCTCGCCGGCCGTCGACGGGCGCTTCGGCGCGACGGCCGTGTTCGGCATCCCCGAGCACGACCGCACCGATGAGGTGATCGCCGAGCGCTTGCCCGAGCTGCTGAGCGCATCGCGCGGCGCAGCGACGCCGGCCGCGCCGGCGAACGCCGCCCGCGAGGTGTCTCCTGCGCGCGCGGCCGTGCGCTACAAGGCCGACGACTTCTCGATCTCGCGCCAGCGCTCGTGGGGCACGCCAATCCCGATCGTCTACTGCGAGACGCACGGGGCGGTGCCCATCCCCAAGGAGCAGCTGCCGGTGGCGCTGCCGCTGGACATCACGCCGACCGGCGCCGGCAACCCGCTGGCGGAGCTCGACGAGTTCGTGCACACGACGTGCCCGCTGTGCGGCGGCCCGGCCGAGCGCGAGACGGACACGCTGGACTGCCATTTCGACGCGCTGTGGCTGTGGGTTCCCGTGTGCGTGCCGCCGGAGGCGCGCGAGCAGACGCTGGAGGAGATCTTCGCGCTCGCGGACCTGCGCCACTGGCTGCCCTCCGAGCGCGTCGTCGCCGGCTCTGACAGCGGCAACTTCGTGTTCGACCAGCGCATCGTCACGAAGGCGCTGCGCGATATCGGCCCGCTGGCGTTCCTGTCCGACGGCGAGCCGTTCGCCGGATGCCTGTTTCACGAGATGGTCATAAGCGACGGGCGCAAGATGAGCAAGCATCTGGGCAACGTGGTCGACCCGGATGCATTGGTAGAGCGCTACGGCGCCGACACGGTCCGCCTCGCGGTGCTCTACGCGGCGCGCCCGCAGAAGACGCTCAACTGGTCGGACTCGGCGGTCCTGCGCGCGCACAGGTTCCTCACGCAGGTGTGGGAGTTCTCCCAGGCGCGGATCGCCGCGGCCGAGCAGCTCGCGGCGGACGAGGCGGCCGTCGCCGGCGAGGGCGCCGACGCGGAGCCCGAGAGAGACACCAGCGAGCACCTGCGCGTGAAACTGGCGCAGTGGTGTGAGAAGGGCGCGGAGAAGATCACAGAGGACCTCGAGGGCCTGGAGATGCACAGCGCCGTGCGCAACGTGATGCGGCTGTTCGACCGCATCAAGGACTTCGACAAGCGCGTGGTCGCACGCCAGGGCGCGCTTGGCCCGGCCGACAGCGACGCGCTGCTGGAGGCGCTGGCGCTGCTCGCGCAACTGCTCGGTCCGTTCGCGCCTCACATGGCCGAGGAGCTGTGGCTGGCGTTCGGCAACGACGAGAGCGGCCCACAGACGCCTTGGCCGGGCGTATCG
The DNA here is from genome assembly GCA_035995645.1 of Solirubrobacteraceae bacterium. GTDB lineage: Bacteria > Actinomycetota > Thermoleophilia > Solirubrobacterales > Solirubrobacteraceae > Palsa-744. The sequence goes on along the minus strand of DASYKG010000004.1, from coordinate 65,856 downwards.
TTGCAGGCAGTCGCATGAGCCCGCAAACCGTAGAGAGCCCTGTGCAGGGGTCCCGCCAGCGAACGCGCTCCTGCGCGACGGCGCTCGTCTGCCACCGCTGCGACAGCAGCTATCCGCTGGAGTCGACCGTGTTCTCCTGCCCGGACTGCGGCAAGGGGCTGGACATCGTCTACGACTACGAGCTCGCCGCGAGCCACTTCCGCGACTTCCCCAGCTCCGAGCGCCCGCAGAACATCTGGCACTTCGAGGAGCTGCTGCCGATCGTCGACGCGGCCGCGCAGGCGCGCGTAGGGCAGCACTCCGGCTACACGCCGCTGATCCGCGCCGACCGCCTCGGCGCCGAGCTGGGTATCGCCAACCTGTACCTGAAGGACGACTCGAGCAATCGCCCGAGCCTGTCCTACAAGGACCGCGTCGTGTCGATGTCGGTCGCGCGCCTGCTCGAGCGCGGCAAGACGGAGATCGGCTGCGTCTCCACCGGCAACGTCGGCACCGCGGTCGCCTCGTTCGCCGCCAAGGCCGGCGTCGACGCGTTCGTCTTCTACCCCAACCGCCTGGAGGAGATGAAGGCGCGCGTGTGCATGGCGCTGGGGGCGAAGGTCGTGCAGGTGCAGGGCAACTACGACGAAGTCAACCGCCGCTGCCGCGAGGTCGCCGAAGCGACGGGCATGGACTTCGCGAACATCACCCTGCGCCCGTTCTACGCGGAGGGCGCGAAGACGGCGGCTTTTGAGATCGTCGAGCAGCTCGACTGGAGCTCGCCCGAGCACATCGTCAGCCCGGCGGCGGGCGGGACGCTGTCCTCGCGCATGCACAAGGGCCTGATCGAGCTGGAGCTGCTGGGGCTGGCTGAGACCGACGGCACGGCGATCCACATCGCGCAGCCGAGCGGCTGCAACCCGATCGCCTCGGCGATCCTCGCCGAGGAGGCGGAGGTCCACCCGGTGATGCCCGAGACGGCCGCCCACTCGCTGGCGATCGGCGCGCCGGGCGATGGCTATCTGGTGATCGACGCCGTGCACAAACGCGGCGGCACGGCCGCGTTCGCATCGGACCCGGAGATCTTCGCGGGCATCGACCTGCTGGCATCCACCGAGGGCCTGCTGACCGAGCCGGCCGGCGGCACGACGATCGCCGTGCTGGAGAAGCTCGCGGCGGCCGGGCGCTTCGCCGCCGGCGACACGGTCGTGGCGCTGATCACGGGCAATGGCTTGAAGACGCTCGACGAGCACCCGCAGAAGCCGTGGCCGGCGAAGATCGACTGCCAGCTCGACCCCATGCTCGCCGCGCTAGGCGAGCTCAAGGGCACGGAAACGCTCCTGCAGACCGCTCGCGCGCAGCTCGCGCAATAGCTGCTCGGCCTCGGGTGCCTGGCGCCCCGCGGTCGAGGCACGTCCGGCGCCGCGATCGGCGCACGTTCCGGGCCGCGATGGCGCAAATGCGGGCGTGCGGGCGGCTTGGGTGTGGAGAGGTCTAAGACGCTCGCCTGCGGGGTACAGTGCGGGCATGGCCGACGAGATGCCCGACGAGCGGATCAACGAACTGGACGAGCGCCGGCGCAAGGAGCGTGAGGCCGTCGAGGAGGCGGGCGGCGGACAGTCCGAGGGTTTCGAGCTGGCCGAGCAGGAACTGATCGAACACGCGTCGCACGGCGACGAGCACAATCCCGCGAAGATCTTTCGCGATGCGTCGCACGTCGACGAGGAGGACGGCGCCGAGCGCGAGTACGGCGAACCGGACGAAGAGGAGAAACCCGACTGACAGCCGTCGCGCGGGGCGTCGGTCGCGACGGCACCGGGCGCTACCCGACGCGCACGCGCAGCGGCGGGTGATCTGACAGCTCGACGGCGCTGCCGCGCACGTCGACGTGCCTGTCGAGCACCTCCGCGTCGCCCAGCGGGGCGAGACCGCTGACGAAGACGTGGTCGACGTCGCGGACGGCGACGTGGGCTATCGCCGGCCCTGGCGCGAGCGGCGTGCGCAGGTTGAGGTCGCCGCCGAGTATCAACGGGTCCCCCCCGGCCCAGTCGAGCGCGCGCTCCCACAAACGCCGCAGCTCCTCCTCGGCCAGCGACACGCGCGCGCTGGCGTGAAAGTTCGCCACGCACGTCCCGTCGCCGAGGCGCGCGAGCTGTGCGACGCGACGCTCCGGCCAGACGCGCAGCCGCAGCGCCGCGTGCTCGACGATCGGCGTGCGCGAGAGGATCGCGTTGCACCCGCCCCCGTTGGACTTCGCCAGCTCCGGATCGTGCCGCGCGAGGGCTCGGCGCAGCGCAGGCAGCGAGTTGCGCGAGGTGAGCACGCTGCGCCCATCGGCCGCGACGGCGCGCGCGAGCGCCGGCGGCCACCACGGCGGCACCTCCTGCAGCAGCGCGACATCCCACGGCCACTGCGCGAGCCGCGCGGCGAAGGGCGCCAGCAGCGACTCGCGCGTCGGCGGCAGCGAGCGCCCGTGGAAGAGGTTCCAGCTCAGTATTTGCATTCGAAAGCACCGCCAGTGCGCCCACGCGGTAGGGTTTTTCGCGCCTTGAGAGCATGGACTACCCGCCGCTGGCCCGTCGCCGTCGCCCTCGTGTCGATGGCTGCGCTCGCGTGCTGTGCCGTCGCGTCTCACAGCAGCGACCTGCTGTGCGTGCTTCCGGCGCTGCTGCTCGCGTGCCCGCTGCTCGCGCGCCGCTATCCCGGTGAGCGGGCGCTCGTCGCGCTGCGCGGCAAGCGAAGCGAAAGCGTCAGATGGCCGCGCGCGCGTTCGGCGAGCAGTCGACGCGCCCGCGCGATCGTCGTCGTCGTCCACGGCGGACTGCTGATCGGCCGCTCGCTCGCCGTGCGGCCGCCGCCGGCGCCCTCGCGCGCGCTCGCCTAGCCGGTCCTCGCGGTCACCGCGCGGATGGCGCCCAGCGCACTCGCGCGCGGGCGCCGAGTGGTTGCGACGCGCGCTGCGTGCCTCGTCTTCCCCAGTCCACGCACCCGCGAGGAGACCGTGCCGAAAGGCCTTTCCGCGGCCGCCGGGTCCGGCGCTCACGAGCCCACCCGCGCGAGCCATCCCAATCGTGCAAGCTCACGGCGCGCCCGCGCGTCGCTGGCGGCGCTGCTCGTCGCATTCCTCGCTTTGCTGTGCTGGGCGCCGGCGGCGCTCGCGCACGCGCAGCTCGTCGGCAGCTCGCCCGCGTCCGGCACGACCGTGCGCGCGCAGCCGTCGCACGTGGTGTTCGAGTTCGACGAGCCCGTTGGCGGCACGCTCGGCGCCGTGCGCGTATACGACGCGCACGGCGCCGAGGTCGACGATCTGCAGGTCGGCCACCCTCAGGGCCACGCGAGCTGGATGGGCGTCCAGCTGAAGCCGGGCCTGCCCGACGGCACGTACACGGCGACGTATCGCGTCATCTCCGCCGACACGCACATCGTCTACGGCGGGCTCGTCTTCAACATCGGCCATGCCAGTGGCGCTTCCAACGTCACCGTCTCACGTCTGCTCGAACGCGGCGATAGCGGTCGCGTGACGAAGCTCGCCTTCGGCGTCGTGCGCGCGCTGGACTACCTGTCGATCGCGCTGGCGCTCGGCGGTCTCGCCTTCCTGTTCGTCGCGTGGCTGCCGGGACTGCTCGCCGTGGCCGCGGCGGATGCGCAGTGGCTGGCGGCGTCGCGCGCCTTCGCCGAGCGCATGCAGCGGATGCTGTGCGCGGCGGTCGTCCTGGGCATCGTCGTGAGCGTGCTCGGCGTGCTGCTGCAGGGCGCGAGCGCCGCCGGCGTCTCGCTGTGGGCGTCGCTGAAAGGCGCCGTCGTGCAAGGCACGCTGGAAAGCCGCTTTGGCATCGTGTGGGCCGCTTGCGCGGTCGACTGGCTGCTGATCGGCGGACTGATGCTCGGCGCGCGAGCGCTGCGGCGCCCGCTCGTGCCGGCGCTGCGGCGCGAGCAGGCGCGGGGCGCGGCGGGCCGGTCCCCGTCGCGCGCGCCGGCAAGCGCGCAGTTGCTCGCGGCCGCGCCGTCGCGATGGCTGCTGGCGCTGCTCGCGCTCGGCGGCGTTGACCTGGCGATCACGCCGGCGCTCGCCGGCCACGCGAGCATCGAGAGTCCCGTCGGCGTGTTCTTCGCCTCCGACGTGCTGCACGCGCTCGCCGCGAGCGTGTGGGTCGGCGGGATCGCCTGCCTGCTGATCGCGCTGCCGGCGGCGACCCGCGAGCTCGCCGGTCCCGATCGCTCGCGCCTGCTGCTGGCGACGCTCGCGCGCTTCTCGCCGCTGGCGCTCGCCGCCGTGATCGCCATCGCGATCACGGGCGTCGTGGAGGCGTACATCGACGTGCGCAGCGTGCACGGGCTGCTGCACAGCACATACGGGGTGCTGATCCTCGCCAAGGTGGCGTTGCTGCTGGCGCTCGTCGCGCTCGGCTACGTCAACCGCGAGCGCGTGCTGCCTGCCCTGCGCCGCGTGGCCCATGCGCACCTGACCCCCGGCGATGCCGGCGTGCTCGCGCGGCGCACGATGCGCGGCGAGCTCGCGCTGATGCTCGGCGTGTTCGCCGTCACCGCCGCGCTGATCAGCTACACGCCGCCGATCGACGCGACGGCCGGGCCGTTCTCCACGAACGCGACGATCGGCGCGGCCGAGCTGGAGATGACCGTCGAACCGGCCGAGGCCGGTGTGAACACCGCGCACCTGTACCTGATCGACGCGCGCACCGGGGCGCAGTTCACCGCAACCAAGGAACTGACCGTCACCGCAAGCCTGCCGTCGAAGGGCATCGGCCCGCTGGCGCTGCGCGCGACGCTCGCCGGGCCGGGCCACTACGTCCTCAACTCCGCAGTGCTCAGCCCCGCGGGCACGTGGGACATCCGCATCACCGACCGCGTGTCCGAATTCGAACAGCACACGCGCACCGTCGAGGTTCCCATCGCACGACCTTCGTCCAAGGCCGCGCATGCCAGCCCACCCACCCAAGGAGCAATCGCGAGATGAGAGCCAGGACGATCGCCGTGCTGGTCGCCGCCGGGGCACTGCTCTCCCCAGCCGGCGCGCTAGCGCACATCAGCATTCACCCCAACACGATTCCAGCAGGCGCCTTCGCGACGATCGACGTGCGTGTTCCCGGTGAGCAGCAGGGCGCATATGTGACGAGGGTCGACGTGCTGTTCCCGGCGGGCTTCACCGGCGTCGGCTACGAGAACGTCCCCGGCTGGAGCGTGCACGTGATCGAACGCAAGCTCGCCAAGCCGATCGTGCAGGGCGACGAATCGATCGACGCGGAGGTCTCGCAGGTCGTGTGGACGTGGACCGGGCCGCTCGGCAAGGTCGCCGACGGGCAGTTCGTGCAGCTGCCGCTGTCCGTCGCCATTCCCACCGACGCCAGCGGCAGGGCGCTGGAATTCAGGACCGTGCAGAGCTACAGCAACGGACAGACCGTGCACTGGATCGACCCGTCGCTGCAGGCCGAACATCCCTCGCCGCGGATCGACGTGACCGCCAAAGGCGGCGTCATCGAGGACGTCGCCGGCGACGAGGCCGGGCCGCGGGGCGGTCAGACGGGCGCCGGCGGAGGCACTGCCGCGGCGGCGCCTGCCGTCGCGAAGTCCGCAGGGGGCGCCAGCAAGGGACTCGCGATCGCCGCCCTGATCGTCGGCGCCGTTGGCCTGCTCGCCGGGATCCGCGCGCTCGTCGTCCTGCGTCGCCGACCGGCCGCAGCGTGAGGGACATCGAAAAATCGCGCGCTAAGGCTGCGGACACTGCAGACTCGACCGTCGACATCAACGCACTTCGCGCGTCCGCGTTGCACGCTCGAGCTGTGCGCCGCGCGCTGTCAGATGCCACTCGTTCGCGGCGCCCTGCTTCTGCCCGTCGCCGTGGTTCTCGATCAGGTTCAGGCCTGCCAGGCGGCTCAGCAGCTTGGAGATCTGCCCCTCGTCCAACACACCCGCCGCTTCCGCCACGGCCCGATTACTGGCGCCTGGGCTCGCTCCGATCGCCATCAGAACGCGAACTGTGCGGTACGTGAGGCGAATCTTCAGGCCCGCGAGCGGGTCATGGGCGCTAGCCGGTCGCGCCGGTCGCGTTTCGCGTGCGACCTTCTGGACCGGCCTGTCGAGCTCACGCCTCGCCGCCTGCGGACCGAGATAAGGAAGCACGATGATGCTCATCAACGGGTTCAAGAGATCCGTCGACGGCCCATCAGCATCGTGGAGCATCCGACCGTGCAGCACCGCGAAAACGCCGCCCACGACCCCAAGCGCTGCGACATCCGGCGGCTGACGAGCGCCGTTGCCGGCAGAGCGCCCCCGATCGACCACCTTCGCGAACTGCTCAAGCGCCTCAGCGCGACGTCTCAGCACCGTGTCGCCGGCGCCGAGCGCCTCGATGATCCACAGCTTGGCAAGGCCCGGCTCTTCCTCGATGAGAGCAAGCAGCGCGCCCAGGCCACGGCGGAGCATCTCTCGCCAGCCGGCCTGCGGGTCACAGGCCTCGCTGGCCACGCGCCACGCTTGAGAGTGCGTCTGCTCGAACGCCGCGAGAAAGCAGTCCTCGCGACTGGCAAAGGCGTCATAGAAGGTCTTGCGCGAAACCCTCGCCCGAGCGATAACCTGCGCGACCGTCATCCCCTGGTAGCCGAGCTCGGCGATCGTCTCCACCGCCGCCGCCAGCAGGCGAGCTCTCTGAATCTCGGTCACATGGCGAGTCGGCAGTTCGCTTCGCCGCGAGCCGGAAATGCCTGTCCCCAGAGCGGTCACAACTTGCCGTGCGGTCGGAGTCCAGCCCTAGGGGCCGCGTCGCCCGTCGCTTCCCAGCGCGAACCAAGAGAACGCCGCTTCGCAGCCCAATAGATCCGACAGCAGAGGAACAGCACGTTCACCGCCGCCCACGCGGTCATCGCACAGGCCACGTCACTCATCTCGATCTACCTCGAACACCGACGCGGTCGACGAGCGAGTCAGCCGGTCGAGCTGCAAACAAGGTGGGCGCCGCGGCTCAAAGGGGGGAGGAGCCGCGGCGCCCAGTCGGACCGGCTGGAGAGGGACCAACTGACCCGAGTCTCTCCGAGCGCGCCGACAGCAACGACGGCGCCGCTCGAGCAGACCCGAATCCTGTGGCGGAGAGCAGGCGAGATCTGGCCGAGCGCTCCCAGACGGCGATCGAAAGTTCGATCTCCACATCACCCCACCGCTCGCTCTTGCCATGCCTACCCTCCGCTTTCGCCGGCGCGGCGCATGCGCCAGCCCCACCCGAATCCGATTCGCCCGATCTTAATAAACGCTTCTAACACAGCCTAACCACCGGCCAACCACGGTGTCAACCTAATATTTATAAACGCCTATAGCGGCATAAGGCGCGGAATCGGGGCACGGATACAGCGATGTCGGCGCCTCAGCTCTGGCTCTGGAGACGCTTCCCTCCAAGCCCGGAGCCTTGGCGTTGAGGACCTGCACGCAACTTTGCCCCGCGATCCCGGCTCGCGCCCGCGTGACTCCACACATAGAAAAGCCCCGCCGGAGCGGGGCTTTTCCTTAGCGGGTCGGTAAGCCGGATTCTGTCGTTGAGCAGCCATCCATCTGAGCGGCCTACCTGGATCTCGGCGGGTCACCTGCAAGCGATCCTGTTTGGCCTTGCATCGGGCGGGGTTTGCCCAGCCGCCGCGTCACCGCGACGCTGGTGCGCTCTTACCGCACCATTTCACCCTTGCCGGCCCGCCGTTCACGTGGGACGGCGGACGTAGGCGGTTTGTTTCTGTGGCACTTTCCCGCGGGTTTCCCCGGGTCGATAGCTCGACCACCCTGCCCTGTGATGTCCGGACTTTCCTCGAAGGCTTGCGCCTCCGCGGCTGCCTGACCTGCCCCTTCACGGTAGCGCCTGTACAGCGTTCTGTGAAGATCTGGGCCCCGGCTTGTCGGCTGGTGTCAGTGCGGCCCGGCGGCTCCTGGCGGCGACCTTCGCCTCAGACGCTTCTCAGCAGCCCGACGACGCGGCCGAGCACCGTCACCTCTTTGCTGCGGATCGGCTCCATCGTCGCGTTCTCCGGCTGCAGGCGAATGTGGTCGGTCTCGCGGAAGAAGCGCTTGACCGTCGCCTCCTCGCCGAGCAGCGCGACGACCACGTCGCCGTCGCGCGCCGTGTCCTGCGGGCGCACCACCACGAAGTCGCCCTCGATGATCCCCGCTTCCTTCATCGAATCGCCGCGAATGCGCAGCAGATACTCGCCGTCGCCGCCGCCCGCGATCTCCGGCACCGACACGTAGTCCTCGATGTTCTCCTCCGCCAGCATCGGCTGGCCAGCGGCGACCGAGCCCAGCAGCGGCAGGCTGTCCGGGCGGACGATGCCGCGAACGGTCTCCACGGCGCTGCCGACGGCGCGGTCGAGCAGCTCGATCGCGCGCGGCTTGGACGGGTCCCGGCGCAGCAGGCCGAGCTTCTCGAGATTGGCCAGATGCGCGTGCACGGTCGACGAGGACGCCAGCCCCACCGCTTTGCCGATGTCGCGCACCGTCGGCGGGTAGCCGTACTTCGCCGAGTACTTGCGAATGAAGTCGAAGATCTCCTGCTGGCGCTTGGTCAGATCCATGTCTGCACGACTCCCCGTTCGGGTGGACTGTGGCCTGAAACGAACACTTGTTCGCACTGTAGCGCCGGCTGTGGACGGATGCAAGGCGTGGCGGGCGGTCTGCACGGGCGCGCGGGCGGGAGCGACGCCATTCGCGCGGGCCGCGCGTGCGTCAGGCGGCAGTTCGCAGCAGCGCTATTCGCGGCTGCGCGCCGGGGCTATACTCGCCCACTCTGCGCCCGTGGCGGAATTGGTAGACGCGCAAGGTTGAGGGCCTTGTGGAGATAGTTCTCCGTGGTGGTTCGAGTCCACTCGGGCGCATAGAGAGCCTGGAATGAGGCTGTCGTACAAACCCGGTCGCCGGGGCCTTGTTGTCCGCTGGGTCTAAGAAAGCGGCTGGGTCATCGAGCGCTCGGAGGTGGCTGGTGCTCTAGAACTTCATCGCCTGTGACCGCGAGCAAGCCGCTCTCTGCACGAGTGGTGGCACAAGGCGGCGCTGCAGGACCTGAGTGCGCTCGAGACTCAGATAATCACTACGCGCTGTTTGCGCAGACAGCCGTAGCTGAAGATGCCCCAGCAAGACGGATCGCTCCTACATGAGTTCCCTTCCCTCTCTCCTCTGACCACGGCGTCGAAGCCGGCAGCGCCGTATGACCCTTCCTAGGACCCAGGGATAAACGCTGTCATTCACGCCATAGCATCGCGTGCGAACGTCGAACTACGCTCTGACTATGCCGCATCTCGATCACCGTATCAATCTAAAGAACGCGAGCAGAGGAATAAACGGTGCTGCGGAATAACTACAGGGGACGATTGGATTGAGCGGACTCCTTGGGGTCGAGTTCCAGGTGACCGTGGCTCGCCGGCTGGGCGCGGTGAACCCGCGGCGTTCTAGGCCCTCAACCGGCTGTGCTCGGGTACGGTGCAGGCACATGAGCCCCCGTTCGCATCGCACCGCCGCGATAAACAGCAAGGTGCAAAGACGCCCGAAAAGCAGTCAACGCGAACGGCTGATCGAGGGGATGATCGCTGTGGGCAACCGCGACGGCTACGCGGGTGCGAGCGTCTCGACGGTTATCGCCGAGGCCGGTGTCTCAAAGCCGACGTTCTACGACTACTTCGACGACAAAGACGAGTGCTTTCTCGCGGCGCTGGTGGAAGTGCACGCTAGTTTGATGGAGGAGTTCGTGCAGGAGCTGGAACGCGCCGAGGCGGGCCGCGCCGCGCAGTCCGCCGTGAAGGCGCTGGTGGGGTTTGCTTCGGCAAATCCCTCACGCGCTCGCTTTCTGATGGGAGAGGCGATGGCGGGGCGACGGGCGCTCGATGCGAGGGATCGTGGGATCTCGCAACTGGCCGCCGCGATCGACGAGGTGAGCGCGAGCGCGAACAACGAGGAGACGATCTCCGACATTCCCAGCGAGGTGCTGGTGGGCGCCATCTACCGGCTGCTGTCATCGAGGCTCCGACGCGGCGAGCCGGCAATCTCAGAGCTGCTCGAGCCCGCGCTCGAGTGGCTGGAGGGGTACAGCGTGCCGAGATGGGAGAGTCGCTGGCGCTCGCCCGATCCGCCAATGAGGATGGCCCGGGTGTCACCAGCGCCGCGGTTGTGGGCGCCAGCGGCGCTCGGACGCGGGCGACCCAGGCTCTCGAGCGAGGACGTGGCGCAGGCTCAGCGGCTGCGGATCATGTTCGCCGCGGCGGCGCTCGCCGCAGAAAAGGGCTACGCCGCCACCACGGTCGCCGACATCACCGAGCTCGCTCGTGTCGACCGGCGGGCTTTCTACAGCTTGTTCGCCGACAAGAGAGACGCGTTCATGGCAGTGCACGAGTTTGGCCTACAGGAGGTGATGGCGGTGACGGCCGGTGCGTTCTTCACGGGGTCGAGCTGGCCGGAGCGAATGTGGGCCGCAGGGCAGGCGCTCACACAGTTTCTCGAAGCGAACCCGACGATCGCGCATCTGGGCTTCGTGGAGGCTTACTCGGTCGGCCCCAGCGCCGCGCAGCGCGTCGAGGACTCTCAGGCGGCGTTTACGATCTTCCTTCAGGAGGGAAACGCCTACCGCCCGAATGCGGCGCCTCCCTCCCGGGTCGTGCTCGAGGCGATCATAAAGTCGATCTTTGAGATCGTCTACGCACGCGCGCGCACGTCCGCGCGCCCATCGCTGTCGGACGCAGTGCCGGGAATGACCTTCCTGTCGCTCGCACCATTCATCGGCGCGAGGGAGGCGAACGCCTTCGTCGACGAGAAGGCCAAGAGCAGGCCCGCGAAGCCCGTACCCTCAGATCGCGCCAGTGGGCGCTCGGACTGAGTCGTTCGATCCAGGACATCGCCTTGCACGCGGGACACGAAGACACGCAACGCGCTCGCCTGATCGAGGCGATGATCCAGCTCACCCTGAGCCGGGGATACCTGTCCGTGAGCATCGCGGAAGTCATCGCCGCGGCTGGCGTGTCGCGCCGCACGTTCTACGAGCACTTCGCTCACAAGGACGAGTGCCTCCTTGCCGCAGTCGCGGAGATTCAGGAGGCGCTGCTCTCGGATCTGCGCGGCGGCATGGCAGCGGCCTCGCCGCAGGACGCGCTTGCTGTGGCGATCGACGCCCTGATCGCGCTGGCGGGCATCGACGACGGGAGCGGGCGGCTGTGGTTGATCGAGGCGGTGTCCGGCGGAACACGGCTGTTAGACGCACGCGATCACACGATCACCGCGATCGGGCGGATGCTGGAGGAGCGCTACGCAATCGCCCCTCGCGACACTCCGCTGCCGGACGTCTCAGCGCGCATGCTCGTTGGAGGTGTGTGTCGCCTGTTGGCCTGGAGGCTGCAGAGCGGCGAGGCAAGCCTGGGCGACGCGCGCGAGGATCTGATCGGCTGGACTCGGCATTACGAGCGGGCGGTCGGCGAGCACCGCTGGCGCTCGCTGCAGCCAGCACGGATCCCCGACGGCCCCAACTTGAGCCCGCCGCTACGCCCGCCGATCGCGATCCCCCGCGAAGGCTCGCGCAGCTCCAGGGCGGAGCTGGAGCACAACCAGCGCCAGCGGGTGTTATTCGCCGGCGCCCAAATCGCCGAGCGCGGCGGCTACGCCTCGGCGACAATCGCCGAAATCACCTCGCTGGCCGGCATCGACGCACGGGCGTTCCGACGGCTGTTCGCGACCAAGCAGGACGTGTTCGCCGCGGTGCACGAGCTGTACTTTCAGCACGTCCTCACGGTCAGCGCGAGCGCGTTCGCGATCGGCAACAGCTGGCCCGAGCAGATTTGGCAGGCCGGTCGCGCGTTTACGCAGCTTGTCGAGCAGAACCCCGCGCTCGCGCACATCTCCTTCGTGGAGGCCCATGCGGCTGGAGCCGACGCGATGAGGCGCCACCAAGAGCTCGTAGTCGCCTTCACCATCTTTCTGCGGGAGGGCTTTCGGGATTTGGCGCCCGGGCAGCACCCCCCGTCCCCATTGACACTTGAAGCGATCGCGCTGACCAACTTCGAGATCGCCTATCGGCAATGCCGCGAAGGCGCGAGCATGCACCTGAGCGGGCTGATATCGCACGGCGCCTATCTGACCCTCGCGCCCTTCCTCGGTGTACAGGGGGCCGATCAGTTCATCGATCAACAGCTGGGCGAAGACCCGAAATGAGAACTCGATCGACGCGAGCAGGCAGATCTAGGGAGCGAGCTGCACGCCGCGGATCAGCGTGAACGTCGGGAAGGTCTTGCTGCTGTGCTGGTTTTGACGCACCCGCGTCTGCGCCTGCAGGTAGAGCCTTGGCGCGTTTTGCAAGGACGCAGGCAGCTGAAGCTTCGCGCTGAAAGCACCGCTCGCGGAGAGCTTGACCTTCGCCACGATCGTCGAGGTGGGTACGGCCGTGCACGACGCCGCAGCTCGAATGACGACCGGCTCGATCTGCTTTGCGAAGGGGCGCGTGACGTACCCGCTGAAGGTGATCGTCCGACCCGTGGCGGTGATCGACGTCGTGTACATGCGGCGTGCGAACTTCAGGGCGCCGCTGGCGGCCGAGCCGAGCTTGGCGGAGTAGAGAGCGCGGTTGGTGAAGCGCAGGGAGCGCGGTGGCAGGGCGACGGTGGCCCTGAACGAAAGGTCCGCCTGGACCGTCGCCCTGGCGACCGGCTTGCCGTTCCACGACGAGACGATCGTCACCTTCTTGCCGATCGCCGCGGCCGGCGCGACGCCGAGCACCTGCGTCTTGCCCGAATCCGGAAACACGTCGGTGAGGATCAACCTGTTCGGCGCGCATCCGACGGGTGCCGGCACGCGGGCGAACGCCGGCGCCGACGCGACGCCGGGGAACGAGCCCAGGACAGTCGAGGAGCTCGGCGCAGACGACGAGCCGGGCGATTTTTCGCCTGCGCCTTTGGGAGTCCCGCTCGGGGTTGCGGCGTTGGTCGTGATCGCGCCGAGCGAACTGCGGTTGAATTCGTTGAACCACATCCGCGAGTCCGGCCCTGCGGTTACGTATTGGACGCCTGCATTGCTCGAGCCGACCGGGTACTCGACGATGGCGGCGCCAGAGCTGGCCGTCGTCGGTATCGCGCCGATCGCGTCGCCGTTGCGCTCGGCGAACCAGATCTGCTGGTCGGGTCCGACCGCGAGCCCGAACGGCAGGCTGTTGAGGGTCGGCGTCGGGAAGATCGTGATCGTCCCAGTCGGAGTGATCCGTCCGACGGCGGCCGGCACGCCGAGGCTGAACCAGATGTTGCCGTCGGGACCGAGCACCAGGCCGTTGATCAGGTTGTCACCTGGGGGCAGCGGAAAATCTTCGCTGGCGGTGGTGTGCCCGGTCGTGTCCATGCGCGCGATCTTGTTCCCCTCGCCGTACCACAGCTTGCCATCGGCGCCGACGGTCACGCCTGACACCGATTCGCTGGAGTTGGTTTCGTATTCGCTGATCGTCCCCGCGGTCGTGATCGCGCCGATCTGCTTGTTCCAACCGAACCACAGCCGCCCGTCGGGTCCGACGACGATCGATCCGTAGCCACCGGTGCCGTGGCCGAGCGCAAATGGGGTCATTTCACTCGTCAGCGACACCCCGACGGGAACCTTGTCGATCTGCCCGTCCTGCGCCACCCACATGTTTCCGTCCGGCCCGAGCGTCGCCGCCAGACCCAATTTGGGTGAAGGCAGCTGGACGACGTCCGAGCTGGAGATCGCGCCGCTGGTGGCCATCCGCCCGACGAACGTGCCGCCGGGATGGTTGCCGCTGTCGACGAACCAGATCTTCCCGTCCGGGCCCGTCGCCATCCCAAAGGGCGTCGTTTCCACCGGGATCGGGTAGTGGGTGATCGTTCCCGCGACGGCCCCGGCTGAGGCCGGAGTCAGCGTCGTGAGCACGACGACGACGCCGAGGGCCGTCGCGCACCGGCGAATGGGCTGTGTGAACACGCCGCGAGTCTTTCACATCCCCTCCAGTCAAGGGGCGGGCGCTGGACGAACATACGGACTCGCCTCGCCGGTATCGTGAACCGCCTCGACCTCGCAGGAGACGGCTCGCACGCATGTCGCTGAAAATCGCCACGATCGGCGTCTACGGCGCCTCCCTTCCCTCGTTCCTCAGCGCCCTGCGCGACGCCGACGTCGGCCTCTTGCTCGACGTGCGCCAGCGGCGCGGCGTGCGCGGGCGCGAGTACGCGTGGGCTAACTCGCTGCGCCTGCAGGCGGCGCTGGCCGACGCGGGCATCGACTACAGCCACCACCTGGAGCTCGCCCCCACGACCGAGCTGCGCCGGCTGCAGTACCGCGAGGACGACCGGCTGAAGGTCGGCAAGCGCACGCGAGAGGTGCTGGCGGACGAGTACCGCCGGCGCTACGTCGAGGAAATCCTCGACCGGGTCGATCTCGACGCGTTCGTCGCCTCGTTGCCGACCGATCGCGCGTCAGCCTTGCTCTGCGTCGAGCGTGACGCGCAGGCGTGTCACCGCTCGATCATCGCCGAACGCCTCGCCGGCGACTACGGGGCGACGGTCGTGCACCTCGTCGCGTGACGTCGCGCGGCCGTCTCGCCACGTCGCACAGCCGGCGTCGTGCTGCGTAGCGGCGCCGGTAGGATCAGCGAGCCCGACGAGCGATGCCACACGACTGATGACCGAGCGAGCGATGCGAGATATCGAGCGACCATCGCGCACACGCTCGGCACCCAGCACGGCGCTGGCGATCCTCGCCGCCGTCGCCGTCGTCGTCGGGGGCACGTGCCTGTACGTGCGCCAGCAGCTGCTCAGCTCACATGCCTTCGCCGAGCGCACCGTCGCCGCGCTCGGCCACGAGCCGGTGCGGCGCGTGGTCGCGCGCGAGATCGTCGTGCAGGTGATCGACCGGGGCTCCTCCGATCTGATCGCCGCGCGGCCGGTGATCACCTCCGTGGTCGACACCCTCGTCGCCACGCAGCAGTTTCGTGGGCTGATCCGGCTCGCCGCCGACCAGGGCCACCGCCTGCTGTTCGATCGCGGCGGAAACGTCGCCTTCAGCCTCGCCGACGCCGGCACGGTCGTCATCTCCGCACTGCGAACGCTCGCGCCGAACATCGCACGCAAGGTCCCCCCCGGCGTCGATGCGCGACTGCTCGACCTGCGCCGCCAGAGCTTTGCCGTGCGCACGCTGCGCGCCGCCGAGAAGATCCGCACGCTCGGCATCGTGCTGCCACTGCTCGCGCTCGCGCTGCTCGTGCTCGCCGTGGCGGTGGCGCCGCGGCGGCGCCGGGCGATCACCCGCTGCGCCGTAGCGCTCGCGGTCGCCGGCCTCGCCGTGTTCGTCGATCTGGCGCTGCTGCGCCACAACATCCTCGCCAACCTGTTCGGCGCCGAAGAGCTGAGCAACGCCGACGTGCGCGCCGCCGCCGCTTCGCTCTGGGACGCCTATCTCGGCGACCTCTCGTCCTGGGCGCTCGCGCTTGCGGTTCTCGGCGCGATCGTCGCCGCGGCCTCGGCGAATCTCCTGCGAGCGGCCAGCGTCGTCGATCGCCTCACACGGCTGCGCACGCGCGCCTGGCCGCCGCGCACCCGCGCCGGCCAAGCACTGATCGGCGGCGCGGCCTTGGTGGTGGGCGTGCTGCTGATCGCCAAGCCCACGCTGATCCTCGACATCGTCATCGTGTGCGCCGGCGCGCTGCTGGCGTACTTCGGCATCGCCCAGCTGCTCGCCGCGGTCGGCGTGACAGCCGAGCGCGAGCGGCTGTCGCTCGCGCGCATCCGCGGGCCGATCGCCGCGATCGCCGTGAGCCTCGGCGTGCTGATCGGCGGTGCGGCGATCGCGCTTGGCGTCAGCGGCCCCTCCGCGTCGCGCCCGCCGGCGCTCGCACAGCTGACGTGCAACGGATACGCCCAACTCTGCTCGCGGCGCATCGACCAGGTCGTGTTCGCGGGCACGCACAACGCGATGTCCGCGGCCGACTCGCCCGGCTGGCTGATCGCCAACCAGGCGCGCCCGATCGCGCGCCAGCTCGACGACGGGCTGCGCGCCTTCAAGATCTCCACCCACTACGCCGTCGGCAGCGCACCCGGGCGCATTCGCACCGACATCGCCGCCGAGGGCCAGCGCGCCAACCGCGTGTCGGAGAAGCTCACCCACCGAGCGCGCGCGGCGCTGCAGCGCCTCAGCGGATCGATCGGCTTCGGCACGACCAAGGGCAAGCCCGCGGTGTGGTTGTGTCACACGCTGTGCGAGCTCGGCGCCACGAGCATGGCCAGCTTCCTCGCCACCATCAACCGGTTCCTCAAGGACAACCCCGGCCAGGTGCTGATCCTGTTCGACGAGGACTACGTCTCCGAGCGCTCGCTCGAACAGGAATTCAAGCGCTCCGGCCTGTTCTCCCATCTCGCCGTGCTGCGCCAGGGTCAGCAGATGCCGACGCTCGGCGAGCTCGTGCGCTCTCAGCACAACGTGCTCGTGTTCACGCAGGAGCCCGTCAGCGGTCGCTACCCGTGGGACATGTACGGTTTCGGCTTCATTCAGGACACTCCCCTCGGGGCCGTCAAGCCATCCCAGTTCAGCTGCAAGCTCTACCGCGGCCTGCCGAGCAACCCGCTGCTGATGATGAACAACTGGGCCGATGTGTTCCCGCCGCGACGCAGTCCGAACCTCCCGCTGACGAAGCGCAAGTTCATCGTGCATCGCGCGCGGCAATGTCAACGCGAACGCCATCACATTCCCAACCTGATCCTCAGCGACTTCTACGACAGCGGCGACGTGGTGGGCGCCGCGCGCATCCTCAACGGCCTGGGCGAGCAATCGCCCGCGCCGATCGTCGCGCTGGAACGCGTCGTCAAGTGACCGATCACCCCGCAGCTGCGCGCCGATGAGCGGCGTCGAGATCACGCTCGTCGTCTCGGTCTTCCTCGCCTCGGCCGTCGAGGCGGTCGAGGCACTGACGGTCGTGCTCGCGGTCGGCACGACGCGTAGCTGGCGCTCGTCCCTGCTCGGCGTCGCCGCGGCCGTCGTCGCCTTGGCCGCGCTCGTGACGGTGTTCGGCGCCGCCTTGACCGAAGTGCCGATCGACGTGCTGCGCACGTTCGTCGGCGCCTTCTTGCTGCTGTTCGGGCTGCAGTGGCTGCGCAAGGCGATCCTGCGCGCCGCCGGCCTGCTGGCGATCCACGACGAGGAGCTCGCCTACCGCCGCGAGAGCGAGTCGGCGCGGGCGGCCGGCACGGCAGTTGAAGGTATCGACCGCTACGCGCTTGCCGTGTCCTTCAAAGCGGTGCTGCTGGAGGGCTTGGAGGTGGCGCTGATCGTCATCACCTTCGGCGCCAGCCAGCGGCGCGTCGGGCTGGCCGCGCTGGCGGCCGGCGCGTCGATCGTCGTCGTCGCCGGCCTCGGCTTCGCGCTCAGGGCGCCGCTCGCGCGGGTGCCGGAGAACGCGTTGAAGCTCACCGTGGGCGTGCTGCTGACGGCCTTCGGCACGTTCTGGGCCGCCGAGGGCGTTGGCGCGCGGTGGCCCGGCAACGAGGCCGCGTTGCCGGTGCTCATCGCGCTGGTGCTCGGCTGCGCGCTGTCGATCGCGGCGAGCTTGCGCCGGCGCGCCGGCGCGCGGACGGCCCGCACGAGCCCGGCTGCGCCGCCGCTGGGGAGATTCGGCGCTGCGCTCAGCTTCTTCGTCGGCGACGACTGGTTGGTGGCCATCGGGGTCGTCGCCGCGCTGGCGCTGACCGCCCTGCTGGCGACGGCCTCCTCGGCTTGGTACCCGATGCCCGTGGCGATGCTCGCGCTGCTGTGGCTGTCGGTCGCGCGCCGCACCCGGCCCGCCGGGCGCTGAGGCGGGCGCGGATGCACGCGACCGTCCGCTCTCACCCGCGCTTTAGCGACAGCTCGAAGGATGTCCCGGCGCGGGGATTGCAGATCGCGACCCCGCCCGACTTGCCCGACACACCAGCGCTGACCACCGAAACCCGGAGCCCTACATCCTTCTCGCAAGCATCAGCTCGACGGTCACGACCTGGATCTCTGAAAATGGGGTGTACGCCGTCTTCGCGCTGATGGCCATCGACGCGCTGCTGCCCGTGGGAGGCGAGCTGATCATGCTCTACGCCGGCGTGCTCGCCGCCGGCGACGTCGCCGGCCATGGCGCTTCGCTGTTCGGCGCCGGGCTGTCCAGCGGACTGGAGAGCTACGTGGTTCTGTCGCTGGCCGGCACGCTCGGCTACCTGTTCGGCGCGTGCATCGGCTGGCAGCTGGGACGCTGGGGAGGGCGCGCGCTGATCGTCCGCTACGGGCGCTGGCTGCATCTCGACGAGACGACGCTCGCGCGCGCCGAGCGCTGGTTCGATCGCTTTGGCTGGAGGGCCGTTCTGTTCGGCCGCGTGACTCCCGTGGTGCGATCTTTCATATCGATCCCGGCCGGGATCCTCTCCACCCCCTTCGCCCCGTACGTCGTGCTCACGACGATCGGCTCGGCCGTCTGGTGCTTCGCGTTCGCGGCCGGTGGCTGGGCTCTGGGCGGCAGCTGGCAGAACTTCCACCACGGCTTTCGCTATGCCGACTATGTCGCCGTCGCGCTCGTGCTTGCGCTGCTCGGGCTCGCTTTGCTGCATCGCCGCCGGTCGCGGGCGCGGCCGTCCGCCGGCACGCCCGACGAGCTGCAAGGGTCCTGACCGGAGCGCGATCTCCCCGACCGGGCGGGGGGTGCTCGTCTACAGCGCGTGCGCGGGCTCCTGCGCACTCGAGGGCGCGCCGATCGCTCCAGGCAGCTCCAGCCAGACATCCGCCCCGCCCCCCGGCCGATTCGCGGCGTGCGCCGAGCCCCCGTGCGCGCTTGCGATCGACTCGACGATCGCCATTCCCAGACCAGCTCCTGACGTCGCGCGGGCGCCGGCCGGTCGACTGAAGCGCTCGAACGCTCGCTCGGTGAAGCCGGCGGGGAATCCCTGGCCGCGATCGGTCACGTGTATCTCCACGCGGCCGTCGCGTGCCTGCGCGCGCAGCTGGATCTGCCCGGCGCCATAGCGCAGCGAGTTGTCCAGCAGATTGCCGAGCGCCTGCCCCAGGCGCAGGCGATCGAACCTGCCATACAGCTGCTCGGCGCAGTCGATCTCGATTTCGCGCTGGCCCTCGTTCGCGCGAAGCGCGAAGCGCTCGACCAGATCGCCGAGCATCGGCGCGACTTGCACGGGCTCCAGCGCAACTGGAAGCCTGCCGCCATCGGTTTGCGCCAGCAGCAGCAGGTCCTCTGCCAGCTGCGCCAGCCGGTCTGTCTCCTCGGCCGCCGATGCCAGCGCGTCGTGCAGCTCCTCGTGTGTGCGGCCTTCGCCGAGCGCGAGCTCCAGCTCGGTCTTGAGGATCGCCAGCGGCGTGCGCAGCTCGTGACTGGCGTCCGCGACGAAGCGACGCTCGTGCGCAAGCGCCTCGCCCAAGCGTTCGAGCATCGCGTTCAACGTGTTGCCCAGCCGCCCGATCTCGTCCTGCGCCGGCGACACCGGCAGGCGTTGCTCGGGCGCGGCCGCGGATATCTCCGCGGCGCGTGCGCGCATCGCCTCGACCGGGCGCAGGGCAGCCGCGGCGCCGCCGTAGGCCGCCAGCGCCGCCAGCAGCAGTGCGATCGGGCCGCCGAGCAGCAGCACGCCGAGCAGGTCAGACAGCGAGTCCGCACGGGTCTCGGTCGAAGTCCCGACGACCGCGATCATCGCCCGGCCGTTGGAGCGCACGGGAATCGCCAGCAGTCGAGATTCGTGGCGCAGGGTCCCACTGGGGCGGCGGTCGAGGAACACCGCCGCCTTCGCTGCTCGACGGCGCTCGGCGCCATCGAGCAGCACGCGTCCGCGCAGCTGCGCGGTGCTGTCGACGAGGCGCCCATCGGGTTCGATGATCTCGGCGAAGCTATCGGTCTGATCGTTCAGACGCCCTTCGCGCAGGCCGGAGTCCGACTCGCCGATCAGCGCTCGCACGTCGGCGGCGCGCGAGCGCAGCCCAGCGTCGATCGCGCCGTCGAGATCGGACCCGAATCGCTGATAGAGAAATACCCCCGTGATCGCGAGCACGGGCGCCATCGCCGCCGTGAAGATCAGGGCGATGCGCAGTCGAATCGGCAGCCTGCTCAGCGCCCTCCATCCTTTCGCAGCCGATATCCGGCGCCGCGCACCGTTTCCAAGGAGCGAACGCCGAACGGTTGATCGATCTTCAGGCGCAGATAGCGCACGTAGACCTCGATGACGTTCGATCGGTGTTCGAAATCGTAATGCCACGCCTCCTGCAGCAGGTGCAAACGCGTCAACACGTCCCCCGGGCGACGCATGAAGGCCTCCAACAGCGCGAACTCGCGCGCGGAGAGCGCGACCTCCCGATCGTCGCGCCACACCTGGCGCGACGCCCTGTTCATGCGCAGCGTGCCGACCGCGATGACGCCCGGGCGCTGGCGCTCGCCACGGCGAATCAGCGCCCGCAGGCGTGCGAGCAGCTCGGCAAAGGAGAACGGCTTGGTCAGATAGTCGTCGGCGCCGCCGTCAAGGCCGGCGACCCTGTCGTCGACCGAGCCGCGCGCCGTCAGCATCAACACGGGAGCATCGACTCCGAGCGCACGAAGACGACGGCAGGTGGCAAAGCCGTCGATTCCCGGGAGCATCACGTCCAGCACGACGGCGGAATAGTCGCCGGAGGCCCCCATCTCCAGGGCGTCCTCGCCGCACAGCGCGACGTCCGCGTCGAGCCCATGCTCCTCCAGACCGCGGCGCAGCAGCGACGCCATCTTCACCTCGTCCTCGACCACCAGGACACGCATACGCTCAGTCACCACCGCGCCAGACGTTAGGCCTCGACGAGGATGGCCGTCCCTTGCGCTCGTCCGCGCGTGCGCCGCCACGCGACGGCGTGCCGACGAGCGTCACGCCGGGCGACTCGAGGCGACCGGCGGCGATCCCTGCACACGCCGGCCGGGCCCGCGTCCTGGCGAGAAGCCGGTGAGCTCGAGCTCCATGCGTGCGCCCCCCTCGGGCGACTGGCCGGCGGCGACGGTGCCGCCGTGCGCCTCGGCGATCGCGCGCACGATCGCCAGTCCCAGGCCGGCTCCTCCCGTGGCGCGATCGCGTGCCGCGTCGGTCCTGTGCAGCCGGTCGAACACCCGCTCGCGCTGAGTCGACTCGATCCCCGGGCCGTTGTCCTCGACGACGAAGCGCAGGCGCCGTCCGGCCAGCGCGGTGACCTGCAGGCGCACGAGGCCGTGCTCCTCGTTGGTGTGCTGGATCGCGTTGTCGAGCAGGTTGCGCAGAGCCTGAGCGAGCCGATCCGGGTCTGCTCGCAGCGTGCCCTGCGGGAGCGGCTCGAGCTCGAAGCGGCGGTTGGCGATCAGGCTGACGCCGTCCCAAAGCTCGGAGACGAACGGCGCGAGGTCGATCGGCTCGATGCGCAGGAACTGCCTCTGTTCGCTCTTGGCCAGCAGCAGCAGCTCGTCGACCAGGCGCGTCATACGCGCGATCTCCGCCTGCACGAGGTACTCGACGCGGCGGACCTCCGCCGCCGACGGGTTGCTCTGCCCGGCGAGCAGCTCGAGCTGTCCGCGGATCACCGTCAGCGGCGTTCTCAGCTCGTGCGATGCGTCTGCGACGAACGCGCGCTGTCCGGCGAAGGCCTCGGTCAGGCGGTCGAGCATGTGATTGAAGGCCTCGGCCAGCACGCGCACCTCGTGCCCCTGGCCGCCGGGGTCGTGGATGCGCGGATGCAGGTCGCCGGCGTCCACGCGCGCCGCCACCGCCGCCATGCGTCGCAACGGGCGCGAGACGCGCGTGCCGATCAGATAGGAGGCCAGCAGGGCACCGGCGAGCGCGAGGATGCCCGCGAGGATGAACGCGCGCGCCACCCCCGCCTGCGCGTGCTCGACCGCCGACAGCGGCTGTCCCACGCCCACGGTGACGCGCAGGCCGCTGTGCAGGCGCAGCGAGCGCTTGAGCACGCGCAGCTCGCCGAGATCGGGCAGCGAGAGGGTCGAGTAGCCGTCGGGCACGGTCACCAGCTTGCCCGCGAGCCGGTTCTCCTCGCTCTGCTCGCCAGCCGTCTCGTTGCTGTCCGGCGCCGGGCGCGAGAACAGCTCCGGGCGATTGGTGCTCGTGGCGGCGCCCGGCACGAGCGTGAACAGCACCGTCGAGCTCGCTGCGAAGGACTGGTCGTGGACATAGCGGTTCGCCGCTCGGGCGACCAGCGCGGGCGTGGCGCTCTTCGAGACGGTCAGGTCGTGCGCGAGGTCGCCGGCCGCTCCGGAGATCTCCTTGTCGATCTGCTGGCGGACCTGCGTTCCGGTGCCGCGATAGACGGCCACGAATGAGATGCCGGTGCACAGCAGCACGACGACGGTCACCCACCCCGCCAGGCGCCAGCGCAGGCCGACCAGCGCGAGGCGATCGCGAAGCCTGCGCATCTCGCTCAGCTCGTGCTGCCCAGGCGGTAGCCGACCGAGCGCACGGTGAAGATCGGCGCCGGATCGCCGGGTTGGCCGAGCTTGCGCCGCAGATAGCCGACGTAGACGTCAACCACGTTCGTCGCGGGATCGTGCTCGTAGCCCCACACGGCGCTGAGGATCTGCTCGCGCGAGAGCACTTGCCCGTGGTGGCGCAGCAGGTGGACCAGCAGCTCGAACTCGGTCGTCGACAGCGTCACCGGCCGGCCGCCGCGATGGGTTTTGCGCGTGAGCAGGTTGACTTCGATGTCCTCGGCCCTGAGGCTGCTCGCCGCGGCGTGTTCGACGACGCGCAGATGGGCGCGCACGCGGGCCACCAGCTCGGCCAGCGAGAAGGGCTTGACGAGATAGTCGACCGCGCCGGCGTTCAGCCCCGCGATGCGATCCTCGATCTCGCCGCGGGCCGTCAGCACGATCACCGGCAGCGACGGTTTGGCCGAGCGCACGGTCTGCAAGATCTCCAGGCCCGAACGCCCGGGGAGCATCATGTCGAGCACCACCGCATCGAACTCCCCGCTCACCGCCAGCCGCTCGCCGGCGGCGCCGTCCAGCGCCGCCTCGACGACGAATCCGTCGGCCTCCAGCCCGCGGCGCACGAAGTCGACGATTCCCGGCTCGTCCTCGACGAGCAGCACGCGCGGCGGCACGATCTCGTCCTGCCCCGTGGACGCCACCAGCGAGGTGGTCGATTCCCCTGCGGCTGACCCGGTCGCCTCTGGCATCGTCCAAGCATAGGCGTCGGCGTGCACGACGTTTCACCTGTGCGTTCTCTGCGCGACTTTGCATGAGCTTTCTCACCAACGTGTTATGGGCCGCTTAGCAAGTGAACACACACTGCAACGATGGCAATCGACCGCCAAGTGTCGGCGTCCGCCTCCGCGTACGTGCGTCCGCGCGGCCTGCTGGGCGGAGGAACGACCGGCAACGAGCGGCTCACCGGCGCGACCGGCGGCGTGCTGCTCGTGCTGCTGGCGATCGTCGGCGTGACGATCGTTGCGCTCGGGCAGTTGCTGTGGCTTCACCTGTTCGTGGGCGTGCTGCTGATCGGCCCACTCGCGCTGAAGCTGGCGAGCACCGGTTTCCGCTTCCTGCGCTACTACACGTCCAATCCCCGCTATCTGCGAAAGGGACCGCCCGCGCTTGCGCTGCGCATGATCGCGCCGCTGGTCGTGCTGACGACGCTGGTGGTATTCGCCAGTGGCGTCGCGCTGCTGTTCGCCGGGCCGAGCTCGCGCGGCACGCTTCTGCCGATTCACAAACTGAGCTTCATCGCGTGGGGCGCCTTCATGGCGGTTCACGTGCTCGCGCACCTGCCGACCGTGCTGAGCTCGGTGAACGCCGACTACGTGCACGTGCACCCGATCCGGCGCGACGGCGCGGCCGGCTGGACGAACGATGCCGGCGGACACGCCGGCAGGGTGATGTCGCTGGCGAGCGCGCTCGTACTGGGCCTGGTGCTGGCGATCCTCGTGATTCCGCAGTTCGCCCCGTGGCTTTCAGCCCACCACTGACACATGCGCCCACACAGCACCCACTCACGCGACAGCTCGCTGCGCAGGCTCAGCGTCGTCAACCGCTGGCTGATCGCCGCCAGCGTCACCCTCACGGGCGTTCTCACCGACGTCGCCGCGCACGCCTTTCCCAGCAAGAAATCGAGCGGCTCCACGAGCAAGACGGGCGGCTCGCCCGCCCCCAAGCACAGCCGCGCGAAAGCGCATGCCGCGAAGCCCTCGCACAAGCTGCAGCCTCCAGCCGAAGCACCCAAAGCGGCACCGCAAGCCCCGCCGGCGGCGCAACAAGCGGCGCCGAAAGCCGCACCCGCGGAAGAACCGCCGCCCGCTCGCGAAGCGGCGCCTGAACGCCAGCCGGCTCCCGAACCCGCGCCGGAACCCGCCCCCGCCCAGGAAGCGCCGCGCGAAGAACCGTCGGCGCCCGTCGTCTCCGGAGGGTCGTGATGGACGCGAGCCTGCACCGCTCGAGCGGCCTTACCGGCGAACGCTGGCAGGCGCTCGGCAGCACGGTCGTGCTGCGTGTGACCGACGGGCACGCGCTCGCACAGGCGCGCGAGCTGGTGCAGCGCGAGCTGGCCGCGATCGACCTCGCCTGCAGCCGCTTTCGCGCCGATTCCGAGCTCTCGCGTGTCAACGCCCGCGCGGGCCGGCGTGTCCGCGTGAGCCCGCTGCTCGTGCAGGCGCTGCAGCTGGCGATCGACGCGGCGAGGCTGACCGAGGGCGGCGTCGACCCGACGCTCGGTCGCGCGCTGGAGCTGGCGGGCTATGACCGCGATTGGCGACTGCTGGCGAGCGAGTGCGGCGAGCCCGAGCAGCCGGCGCTCACCGTGCGCCGGCGCGGCGGCTGGCAGACGGTCGAGCTCGACGCGGCGTCGTGCGAGGTGCGCATCCCGTCGGGCGTGCGACTCGACCTCGGCGCCACGGCCAAAGCATGGGCGGCCGACCGCGCGGCGAGCGCTGCATTCGCCGACACGCAATCCGGCGTCCTGGTCAGCCTTGGCGGCGACATCGCCACCGCCGGGCCCGCGCCACCGGACGGGTGGGCGATCAGGGTGACCGACGACCATCGCAGCGAGCCGACGGCCGCTGGGCAGACGATCGCGATACGCAGCGGAGGGCTGGCCACGTCGAGCACGGCGGTGCGCCGCTGGAGCCATGGCGGGCACACGATGCACCACGTGATCGACCCGGGCACGGGACTGCCCGCGCGCACCCCGTGGCGCACCGTCAGCGTCGCCGCGGCCGATTGCGCGCAGGCGAACATCGCCGCCACGGCGGCGCTGTTGCGCGGCCGCGCGGCGCCGGCGTGGCTGGACGAGCTCGGCCTGCCCGCGCGCCTGCAGCCGTGGCGGGGACCGGCGACGACGGTCGGCGATTGGCCGGCGCCGCTTGCGCCGCCGATGCGCCGAGAACTCACCCGCGAGGAGGCGCTCGCATAGATGGGCCTGCCGCTGGCCGCATCGGGAGGCAGCGCCTACTGGTACCTGACACGCTCGACGGGCGCCGTCGCGCTGCTGTTGCTGACAGCCGCGGTGGCATTGGGCGTGATCGACGTGCGGCGTTGGAGCACGCCCCGCTGGCCGCGCTTCGTCGTGGACTCGCTGCACCGCAACGTCTCGCTGCTGGCGATGGCGTTCCTGGTCTTGCACATCGTCACCTCGGTGCTCGACAGCTTCGCGCCGATCTCGCTGCTGGACGCGTTCGTCCCCTTCGCCGGCTCCTACCGCCCGTTCTGGCTCGGGCTCGGCGCGATCTCCTTCGACCTGCTGCTCGCGGTCACGATCACCAGCCTGCTGCGCCAGCGGATGGGCTATGCGAGCTGGCGTGCGATCCACTGGCTCACATACGCCAGCTGGCCGATCGCCCTGCTGCACGGCTTCGGCACGGGCAGTGACGTGAAAGCGACGTGGCTGCTCGGCCTGAGCGTCGCGTGCCTGATCGTGGTGCTCGCCGCCGTGGCCGTGCGGGTCATCTCTGGCTGGCCGGAGAACCAGCGCTTGCGCGGCGCTGCACTCGGCGCAGCGGGGGCCTTCTCGCTGTTCGTCGTGCTGTGGCTGCCCGGCGGCCCGCTCGGCTCGGAATGGCCGCGGCGCTCCGGAACCCCTGCTTCGCTGCTTTCCCACTCCGCTCCCGCCCCGTCTTCGCAGAATAAGAAGCGATGAGCCGCGACGTGACGACGATCGCCGCGGCAGATGCGAGCCTCGGCGCACCCGACGGGCGCAGCCTGCCACGGTTGCTGCTCGATGTGCCCTCGCATGAGCCGATGAGCCTCGACCATCACCTGGCGGCGCACGGAGAGCCGGCGCACGAGCCCCGGCGAGGGCGACGGCGCCACGAATCGCCGTTGATCGACCGTGTCGAGCGCGCCGGACTGCGCGGGCGCGGCGGCGCGGCCTTCCCCACCGCGGTAAAGCTGCGCGCCGTCGCGCGCGGTCGCCGACCGATCGTCGTGGTCAACGCGGCCGAGGGCGAGCCGGCGAGCCTGAAGGACCGCACGCTGTCGGAGTTGCTGCCGCACCTCATGCTCGACGGCGGCGAGCTGGCCGCCGAGGCCGTCGGCGCCGAGGAGGTGATCGTGTGCGTGTGCGAGTCGGCGATCGCAAGCGTCGAGAGCGTCTCGGCGGCGATCGAGGAACGCCGCGGACGGCGCGGTTCGTCGGTGCGCACGCAGCTGAGCGTCGTGCCGAGCGGCTACGTCGTCGGGCAGGAGTCGGCGCTCGTGAACCATCTCAACGGCGGTCCGGCGATACCGACGTTCTCCCCGCCGCTGCCCTTCCAGCAGGGCCTCAGGCGCCGCCCCACGTTGATCAACAACGCCGAGACGCTCGCCCAGCTCGCGCTGATCGCGCGTCACGGCTCGACGTGGTTTCGTGAACTCGGCACGCCCAGCCAGCCGGGCTCGGCGCTGGTGACGCTGTCGGGACCGGTCGCCTACCCGGGGGTCTATGAGATCGAGCCCGGCTCGTCGCTGACATCGCTGATCGACGCCGCCGGCGGCGCCACCGCTCCCGCGCGCGCGGCGCTGCTCGGCGGCTACGCGGGAGCATGGATCGACGGCTCGCTGCTCGCCGGCGTGCGCATGTCAGACGAACATCTCGCCACGCACGGCGCATCGCTGGGCGCCGGTGTGGTGCTCCTGCTCTCGCAGGACGCCTGCCCGGTGGCCGAGACCGCGAGGGTCGCTCGCTGGCTGGCCGATCAGAGCACGCGCCAGTGTGGACCGTGCGTGAACGGGCTGGACGCGCTGGCGGCGACCGTCGAGGAGATCGCCGGCGGCGCGACGAACGGCAACGCGGGCAAGCGGATCGAGCGCCTCGCGGCGCTGGTTCGCCGGCGCGGCGCGTGCGGGCATCCCGACGGCGTCGCCAACTTCATCCTCAGCGCATTGCAGACGTTCGCCGCGGCGTTCGCCGATCACGCCCGTCACGGCCCCTGCGAGAGCTGCGCCGGCGTCGCGGAGCTGCCGCTGCCGGCGTGGCCCAGGCGCGACGCCCGCCGACGCGAGCCGGTGGCCTTCTGATGAGCAAGTCAAACCACAGGCTGCGCCTGAACCCGATCGCCTGCGAGGCCCACGGAATGTGCGCCGAGCTGCTGCCCGAGCGCATCTCGCTCGACGAGTGGGGCTATCCGCTGATCGACGGCGAGCCGATCTCACCGGCGCTGCTGTCGCACGCCAGGCGAGCGGCGCAGGCCTGCCCGACGTTCGCGCTGATCGTCGAGCGCGACGAGCAGCCGAGCTGACCGCCGGCGACAGCGCGTCGCGTGGACCGAGCCTTGAGCGCTACTCGTGCCACGCCCTCCGCAGATCCGATAATCGATGCATGCGGGTCCTCTACTTCGCCTACGGGAGCAACATGTCTGCGGACGTCATGGATCGCATCTGCGCTGGCCACCGCTTCCTTGGCGTAGCCGAGCTCGCTGGCTATCGCCTGGCGTTCACGCGCCGCTCGATCAGGACCGCCAGCGGCGTAGCCGACATCGTGCCAGCGGCTGGATTCAGCGTCTGGGGCGCTCTGTATGAAGTCGACGGCAGCTGCCTCGCGGCGATCGACGAGAAGGAGGGCAACGGCTGGGCCTATCTACGTAGGCGGCTTGGCGTGCGTCTGCGTGGCGACACGGACGAGTTGGACGCCCACGCCTATGCGGTCATCGCACCAGAGCAGGCCGAGATCCGCCCTGCGCCGACGTACCTGCAGGGACTGCTGCAAGCAGCCCGCGAACGCGGGCTGCCCGAGGACTACACCGCCGACCTGGCGACTCACTGCGCCGATCTAGCTCCATGATCGACTCGTCACCGCGTGCGCGCCTCGAGGATGTATGCGGCCTCGACGGCCGCCGCGAGGCGCACCTGGGCGGGTGTCGTCTGCGGTGCAGACGGACCTCGCGGGCCGATCTGTGCCTTGTTCTCGCTTCGCGTGGGCATCTCGCTATCCTTCCTTCGTAAGTACGACGACCATCGTAGCAGAAGTTCGATGATCGTCGTACAATGAGCTTATGACCCTGCATCACCCCACCACCGAGGAACTCGAGCTGCCGACGGTGCTGCACGCGCTCAGCGACCCGCAGCGCCTGCTGATCGTGCGCAAGCTCAGCGCGGAACCCGAGCCGCGAGCGTGCGGCGCCTTCGACGTGAACGTCAGCAAGTCGACCTGCACGCATCACTTCCGCGTGCTGCGCGAGGCTGGCGTGATCGAGCAGCGCCGGCTCGGAACCGCGCGCCTGAACTCGCTGCGCCGCGACGACCTCGACCGGCGCTTTCCCGGCCTGCTCGACGCCGTGCTCGCGTCGGCCGCGGCCGAGTCGGCCGCGGCCGTTTAGATCTTTCAGCCGGTCCCCACGGGGATAGCATTGGCCAAGTGCCCGACCGCCTGCACTTCACCGACTCCGACGAGGCCAACGAGCTGATCGCCAGCGATCCGATGGCGTTGCTGGTCGGACTCGCGCTTGACCAGCAGGTCACCGTGCAGCAGGCGTTCCTGGGACCGCTGCGGCTGCGCGAACGGCTTGGCGCGGTCGACGCGAGCACCCTCGCGACCGTCGAGCTCGAATCCGTATTCCGCGAGAAACCGGCGATCCACCGCTACCCGGCGAAAATGGCAGAGCGCGTCCACGACCTCGCCGCGCATCTGCTGGAGCACTACGACGGCGAAGCCGCGCGCGTGTGGACCGATGCGCGCAACGCCGACGAGCTGCGCGCGAACATCGCCGCCCTACCGGGCTTCGGTGAGATGAAGATCAAGGCGCTCGGCGCCGTGCTCGCCAAGCGCTTTGACGTCACAGTCGCCAAGGCTCTCGTGCCGGCACACCCGACGCTCGGAGACGTCGACTCCGCGCAGGCGCTCGCCGACTACCAGGCGGCCAAGAGGGAGCACAAGCTGTCGCTGCGCAGCGAGCGTCCCGGCTGACCTGACGGCCGGCCGCCGTAGGCCCGGGAGCGGGCGCGCTCTCTCAGGAATCTCCCAGCCTGCTCCGGGGGGAGCGCCAGCGTGAATTGCGAGGCTCGGTGTGTCTCCTCGAACGAAAGAAAGTGGTTCCCATGTCTTCTCGCAAGCTCACAAAGCTCCTCGCGATCGGCGCCACAGCCATCGCACTCGCGGGCGGTTCCTACGGCATCGTCAGCGCAACCGCCAGCAACGGCTCAGCCACCGCGACGACGGCGTCGTCCGCCTCGGCCACGTCAGTGCCGCGCGTGCCGGGCGGCGGGGGATCCAACGCCAGGTCTGGACCGGCCGCAGGGGGATCGTCCGGCACGGTCGACAGCGTTTCCAAGTCGAGCTTCACGATCTCGACGTCAGCGGGTCAGAAGGTGACCATCAAGAAGGCCTCCTCCACGAAATACCTCAAGGGCACTAGCTCCAGCTCGGCGAGTGCCGTCAAGAAAGGCGTGAGCGTCCTCGTGCTTGGCACGACCAGCGGAACGACCATCACGGCCAGCAAGGTCGTCGTGCGGGCGACTGGCGGCAGCGGAGCTGCGACTCCCTCGGCGGGAGCGGTGGTCCCCTTCCAGCGCGGTGCGCAGTCCACGTCGAAGCAGGTCGGTCAGATCCCAGCCAACTACAGCCAGGGGTCGGGCGCGATCGTCAGCGGAACGGCAGCGAACAAAGCGACTGAAGCCGCGTTGGCCGCCTACCCGGGAGGCGTCGTCGACCGTGTCGTGAAGCTCAGCAACGGCGAGTACGAGGTCCACAACATCGGCGTCAACTGGCCACACCACGTCTTCGTCAACCAGAGCTTCAAGGTCGTCGGCGCCAACTAGCGCCAGTCGCCTCGCTGATGCGACGTTGTGCTTAGTCGCAGCCGGCCCTCAAGCTGACGGCGCGCTCGGGCTGAGGGCCGGCTGGCCCTCAGGCCGACGGCGCGCTCGGGCTGTCACAGCCGTACAGGTGCTCGCGCAGCTGATCGCAGCTCTCGGCCGACCACCGTCCGCTGGTCTCCAGGGACTCGATCAGGGCCTCGGCCGCGCGCACGCGCCCCTCGCTCTCGGGCTCGCCGAACAGCAGCGCATCGGCGGCTTCCAGAAGCTGTTCGCGCTCGCCGGCGTGCAGCTTGGCGGCGCCCTGGTGGTCCATGATCTCGATCAGCGCCGTGTAGTGCGCGCCGCGGGTCGTCATCGGCTCTGTGGTCATCATCGTGCTCTAACGTTAGCGGCCGCGGCGCCCGGCGCGGATGCGACAGATCATGTGCGTGCCTGCGCCGTGCAGCGCGCCGATCTCTGACGCTTCGTTTTCAAGCCGTCGATGTCGTACGCCGCCGAGCGCAGGCTAGGCAGCCGCATCGTCGCGACGCCGCGACGGCGGCGAGCGCCGCGCGAGGATCGCGCCCCAGTCGCCGTCCTCGATCGTGCCGGGGTGCGTCTCGCGCATGAACTCGCGCAGCAGCTCAGAGAGCCCGTCGGGGTCTTCCAGATGTGGAAAGTGCGCGGCGCGCGCGAGCATGCGAAAGCGACTGTGCGGGATCGCCTCGTGCGCCTCGCGCCCGTGCGCCAGCGGGATCGTGTTGTCGCGCTCACCCCACACGATCAGCGTGGGCAGCGCCTCCAGCAGGTACAGCCGGTCGGTCGCGCTGACGCGCTGGCCGTGCACGTCGATGACCGCGCGCAGCGTGTGCAGGAATGCCTGGCGAGCGCCGGCGCTCTGCAGCGGGCGCAGCGCTCGCGCGGCCGCCTGCAGGTAGATCCCGGCGCCGACCCCGCGCTCGCGCAGGCGCGTGCCACCGGCCGCGAGCGCACCGACCAGGCGCGGGCGGATCGTCAATGCGAGCAACGGTGAGACGCCGGGCAGCGCGGCCGTGCGCAGCGACGGCGTGACCTCGCGGCCGAGGCCGCCGCTGGAGATCAGCGCGAGGCGCTCTACGCGCTGAGGGAACTGGTAGAAGAACTGCATCGCCACGCCGCCGCCGAGCGAGTGCCCGACGATCGTCGCGCGGTCGATGCCGATCGCCGCCAGCAGGTCGCGAATGCTCGCAGCGTGCGCGCCGAGCGAGTAGTCGCCGCGTGGCGCGGCCGAGTCGCCATGGCCGATCAGGTCGGGTGCGATCACCGTGTATTCGGCGGCCAGGCTCTGCGCGACCGCGCGCCAGTGGCTGGAGGAGTTGAGCATTCCGTGGATCAGCACGATCGGCGGCCCGCTGCCGGCGACGCGGTAGATCACGCGGCGCCCGTGCAGCTCGATCTGCCACTCGTCGAACTGCGCGGGAAGCGTGGCGAGCACAGGCGCGACCGGCGCCCGCGACCGCCGCCTCACGCCGTCAGCCAGCGCTTGGGGTTCTGCACGAACACGGTGTCGAAGGACTGGTCGTCCATCGCGCCCATCTCGCGCAGCGTCGGCACGACCTCGTCGAACACGAGCGTCATCGACCAGTTGCGAATCGCGCCCTGGCTCTCGAACACGTCGGCTGCCTCGGGCGGGAACCAGTCGATCGTCGCGCAGAAGTCCTGCGCGATCATCAGGCGCTCGGCGTGCCCGCGGCGCAGCAGCTCGGCTGCGGTCGCGTTTCGCCGGTCGATCGGCAGGTACATCTCCAGCCCGTAGCGGTCCAAGCCGACGTATACACCCTTGTCGATCAGG
Source organism: Solirubrobacteraceae bacterium (assembly GCA_035995645.1). GTDB lineage: Bacteria > Actinomycetota > Thermoleophilia > Solirubrobacterales > Solirubrobacteraceae > Palsa-744. Next base: position 33,877 of record DASYKG010000004.1, on the reverse strand, counting down.
CCCTGGATGTAGTCGACGTCGTCGGTGTCGCCGCAGTGGGCGATCTGCACCTTGGCCAGGTCGACGCCCTCCTCCTCGAATATCTCGACCTGGCGCGGCCCGGTGGCGACGGCGGGCATCGAGTGAGCCATGATCGGCGCGCCGGTCTGGATGCTCGCGCGCGCGACCGCGCGGTGGATCTTCTCGACGTTCTCGGTCACGCCGGCGGCGTCGGCGGCGCACTTGAGGAAGGCCGCGCGGATGTCAGTTCGCTGGATGCCGATCTCGATGTCCTCGACGAAGTGGTCGGCCATCACGTCGGCGTCGCGATTCTCGAAGTAGTGCGGCAGGTAGTCGTAGCTGTAGATGCCGGTGCACGCGACGATCCGCACGCCGGTCTCGTCGGCCACGCGCTTCATGAAGCGGACGTCGCGCCCGCCGAACATCGCCGTCGGATCGACGATCGTGCGCACGCCGGCGGCCTTGGCCGCCTTCACGGCAAAGAGCGCCGCGTCGAACTCGAGCTGCTCGTCGTAGCGGTTGGGCCACTGCTCAGCGACGGCCTCGTCGCGAAAGCGCACGTGCTCGTGCACGAGCGTCACGCCCAGCTCGCTCTCGTCCACGGCACCCTGCACGGTCTGCACCTCGGACATCTCGCCAGCTTACTTCTTGAGCGTGATGGGCCTGTCGGCCGGGTTGGCGCCGCTCAGAGCCGAGCGGACCGCAGGCCGGCGAGCGCGCTGCAGACAACGGTCACAGCTGGCGCGTATCCGTCGGCAGGCCGAACAGCAGGCGCCCGCCCAGCTCCCACGTGGTTTGCGCCACCATCATGTGCTGCGTGGCCACGTGCACGTCGCGAAAGCGCCGCTGCAATGCGCTGGAGTCATAGATCGAGCTGCCGCCGCCGGCGTGGTACATCGAGGTCACGACCTCGGCGGCGACCTCCGTCGCGTGATTGGCCGCGAGGCGCAGGCCCAGCCGGTGCTCATCGGGCATCGTGCCGCCGCGCTCGGCGGCGAGCCACGCGGCATCGACTTCGCCGAGCACGAGTCCGCGCGCGGCGCGCAGCGCGGCCTCGGCGCGCGCCACCTGTGCCTGGACGGTGGCGCGTTCGGCGAGCGTCTTTCGCCCCGCCGCGGGCGTCTTGGCGCCGGCGAGCGACACGAGATCCTCGATCGCGCCGCGCGCGATGCCGAGCGCCACCGACGCGATGCCGACGGCGAGCAGCCCGAACAGCGGAAACGAGTACAGCACGCCAGGATGGCGTGGACGATCGGTGAGCAGCGAGACCGCGCGCGCCGCGGGGACGAGCTGGGCGACCGCGGCGATGTCGTGGCCGGCGGTGCCGCGCAGGCCGGAGACCGACCACGTGTCGATCACCTCGACGCCGTCGATCGGCATCAGCATCAGCCGCACGTCGGGGCTGCCGTCCTTCAACAGGACGGGCTCCTCGCCATCGTGCACGACGCAGCCGCCGAGCACCCAATCGCAGTGCGTGACGCCGCTGACGAACGACCAGCGGCCGTCGACGACGAAGGCGCCGTCGCGGCGCTGTGCGCGGCCGCGCGGCGCGAACACTCCGCCGGTCACCGAGCGTCCGCGCGCGTAGACCAGCTCGGCCTCCTGCGGGGGCAGATAGGCGCCGAGCAGGCTGCTCGTGGAGGCGATCATCGCGCACCACGCGGTGGCGCCGTCGGCGCGCGCGAGCTGCTCGAGCGCCCGCGCCATCTGCGCCGGGTGGGCCTCGCGACCGCCGAGCGACCGCGGCAGGCACAGGCTGAGCAGCCCCGCGTCGAGCAGCTCGTCGACGAGCTCGCGCGGCAGCGCCCGCTCGCTCTCGATGCGCTCGGCCAGCGCAGCGGCACGCGGCGCCAGACGCTGCGCCGCGGCGAGCGGCGGCTCGGTCGTGCCGATGGTCTCGGTTTCGATCGCCATGTTCACTCGGCGCTGCGCGGCGAGCCGGGCGAGACTACATCTCGAGGCCGTGCGCCGCGAGGCCGCGCGGCCTCGGCGCCCTGGGATGATGCCGCAGGGATGCTGTTTGAGGATCGCTCGCGCGCGGAGTCCTTCGGGGCGATCGCCGACCTGTACGACCGTGTGCGCCCGTCATATCCGGATGCACTGATCGACGCACTGCTCGCGCCCGCGACGCAGCGCGTGCTGGACGTCGGCTGTGGCACTGGCATCGCGGCGGCGCTGCTGGCCGCGCGAGGCTGCGACGTGCTCGGCGTGGAGATCGACGAGCGCATGGCGGCGGTCGCACGCGCGCGCGGGATCGCCGTCGAGGTGGCGCCGTTCGAGCGCTGGGACGCACGCGGACGGCTGTTCGACCTCGCCGTGTCCGGGCAGGCGTGGCACTGGATCGATCCGGTGACCGGTGCGCAGAAGGCGGCGAGCGTGCTCGAGCCGGCTGGCCGCTTGGCGCTGTTCTGGAACTTCGGCTCGCCGCCGCGTGAGCTGGCACAGCTGATCGGGCCGATCTACGCGCGCCTGGCGCCGGGTGTGGAGAGCTATTCGGTGCTGCTCGGCGGCGAGGACGCGCGCGCCGACACGGCGGTCGCGGGCATCGCGGCGTCGCAAGGCTTCGACGCGGCGCAGGTGCGCAGCTTCGCCTGGAAACGCACCCACGACACGGCTGGCTGGCTGGCGCTGCTGCAGACCCATTCAGACCACCAGGCGCTTTCCCCGCCCCAGCGCGAACGACTGCTGGCGGAGGTCGGCGACGCGGTGGAGTCGCTCGGCGGGTCGTTTGAGATGCCCTACGAGGCGGTGCTCGTCAGCGCCCGTCGCCGCTGAGCGCCCACCGCCCGCGGGTCGTCCTCGCGTCCATTCGTGCCCCAGGTGTCGGGAGCGGGCGTTATCTTCACCGCGAGGTGGCACCGGCGACGACAGCGACGGCGTCCGGCTCCGAGCAGCCGATCGACCGCAAGACGGTTCTCGCGCTCGTGGCGATGGGCCTGGCCGTGTTCGTGATCGCCAACGACTTCACGGCGCTCGCCGTGGCGCTGCCGGCGATCGAGAAGCAGTTCAACACCGATGTCGTCACGGCGCAATGGGTGATAAACGCCTACGCGCTGACGTTCGGCGTGCTGATCGTCGTCGGCGGCCGCCTGGCCGACATCTTCGGGCGAAAGCGCATCTTCATCCTCGGCGCGGCGATCTTCGCCGGCTTCTCGGTGCTGGGTGGGGCGGCCCAGGACACCGCGTGGCTGATCTCCTGTCGCACGCTGATGGGCATCGGCGGGGCGATGATGTGGCCGGCGATCCTCGGCATGACGTTCGCGGCGCTGCCGGAAAGCCGCGCCGGCGTGGCCGGTGGGCTGATCCTCGGGGCCGCGGGGATCGGCAACGCGGTCGGGCCGATGTTCGGCGGCGTGCTGACCGACGCGCTGAGCTGGCGCTGGATCTTCTTCGTCAACCTGCCGATCGCCGCCTTCGGCGTGCTCGCCACGTGGCTGGCGATCCACCAGACCGAACCCGAACCGGCCGACCGGCGGATCGACTACGCAGGCGTGGCGACGCTGTCGCTGGGACTCGTCTCGCTGCTCGTGGCGCTCGATCAGGTGACCGACTGGGGCTGGGGCGATCCGCGGATAGTCGTGCTGCTGGTGCTCTGTGCGGCGATGCTCGTCGCCTTCGCGCTGGTCGAGCGCAGGATGAACGAGGCCGCGCTGATACCGCGAGACGTGATCGCCAACCGCAGCTTCAGAACGGCCTGCCTTGCCGTGCTGCTGATGTCTGCCGTGTTCTTCGCATCGCTGCTGTACCTGCCGCAGTTCATGCAGAAGATCCTCGGCTACTCGCCGCTGAAGTCCGGCGTGGGGCTCGTGCCGATGATGGGAACCTTCGCGCTGACGTCGTTCATCGCCGGTCCGCTGTATGAAAAGCTCGGCGCCAAGCGAATCGTCTCGCTCGGCTGCGCGGCGATCTCCGTCGGCATCCTGCTGCTCTCGCTGGTCTCGCGCAACTCGGGATACGGCGGCCTGGTCGCGGGAATGCTCGTGCTCGGCGTCGGCTGCGGTCTGTTCTACTCGTCGATCACGACGGCCAGCGTGACGGCGCTTGACTCCTCACGCTCGGGGCTGGCGGGCGGCATCGTGTACATGTTCCAGATCGCCGGCGGCTCGGTCGGGCTCGGCCTGAACACGACGATCTTCACGTCGAGCTCGAAAAGCAACTTGAACGGCCATCTGAAGTCGGTCGGCGCGGCCGTCTCGGAAACGCAATCGGAGCTCGTGCACGGCATCCTCGCGGGGACGGCGTCGGGCAAGCAGGTGCTCGGCCAATTCTCGACGGGCGTCGCGCATCGCCTGTCCTCGCTCGTGCGCGACGCGTTCGTGGCGGGCCTGCACACGGCCTTCCGTCTGGACACGGCGCTCGCCGTGTGCGCGCTGCTCGTCGCGGTGCTGTTCGTCGGTGGCAGCGCGCGCGGGCAGTCCGAATCCCCTTGAATCGGCGGCCGGCCGGTTTGAGCTCGCCCGGCGGCGAGCAATACAAGCGCAAGCCCAGCACACGCCGGATGTCGTGCGGCGCCGCACCGCGACGTGCATCGGCCAGGAGGATCAATGGGATTCGACCAGTACCACGAGCCGCCGGACGAGCTGCCCGAGCAGACGCGCACGTTCGCGCGCCTGTGCGCCTCGCTGACGGAGGAGGCGGAGGCGATCGGCTGGTACGAGCAGCGCCTGGCGATCGAGAGCGACCCGGAGGCCAAGGCGGTGATGGCCGATGCGGTGGGCGAGGAGTACAAGCACTTCAGCATGGACCTCGAGTTCCTGCTGCGGCGCACGCCCAAGTGGCGTGAGATCGCTCGCGGCGTGCTCTTTCAGCCCGGCGACATCGTCGAGCACGGCGAGGCCGCCGAGGCCGGCGCTGGCGGCGAGGCCGACGGCGACGGCGACGGCGACGGCGGGGAGCATTCGCCAGCCGGCGCACCGACCGAGGCGGACGTCGGCGGCGGCTCGCTGGACATCGGCAGCCTGCGGGGCCAGGGGCTGTGAACCATCTGCTGCGCGAGCACGCGCCGATCACCGACGCCGGCTGGAAGCTGATCGACGAGGAGGCGCGCGAGCGCCTGCTGCCGGGACTGGCCAGCCGCCGGCTGGTCGACTTCTCGGGGCCTCACGGCTGGGAGAGGTCGGCGACGAACCTCGGGCGCGTGGAGCGCGTCGACGTCAGCGAGCTCGAGGGCATCGAAGCCAACCGTCGCGTGGTGCTGGCGCTGATCGAGCTGCGCGCCCGCTTCGTGGTCTCGCGAGAGGAGCTGCGCGCGGGCGACCGCGGCGCGGAGGACGTCGACTTCGACGAGCTCGACGCGGCCGCGCAGCGGATCGTCGAGGCTGAGAACACGGCGGTCTTCCACGCGTGGCCGAAGGCGGGCATCGCAGGCATCACGGCCAGCTCGCCGCACGAGGCGATCGTGCGCGGAGCGGGCTTCGAGGACTACACCGGATGCGTGGCACGGGCGGTCGAGCTGCTGCTGCGCAGCGGGATCGCCGGACCGTACGGCTTGGCGCTCGGGCGCGAGGACTACACGAGCGTCGTGGAAACCGCAGAGCACGGCGGCTATCCGCTGCTCGATCACCTGCGCAACATCATCAAGGGACCGATCGTGTGGGCGCCGGGCGTCACGGGAGCGGTTGTCGTGAGCATGCGCGGAGGCGACTTCGCGTTGGAGTCCGGACAGGACATCTCCGTCGGCTACTCCTCGCACGACGCTGAGGTGGTCTCGCTGTATCTCGAGGAGTCCTACAGCTTCCGCGTGCTGACGCCGGAGGCGGCGGTCGCGATCGAGCCGCCCAAAGGCGCTCGCTAGCGACCCGCCGGGGAAGGGCGCGCCTCAGCGGCCGCGACGCTCGTCGTGTGCGCAGGATCGGTGGGCCGCGACAGCAGCACGGCGCCGATCGTCACGGCGACGAACGCAAGCACGCGCAGCGCGCCGAGCGCGCCCGATGGCACGGGCTCTTCGAGGACGATCGTGCCGGCGAGGATCGGCAGCACGTTGGTCAGCAGTGTCGCGAGGCCTGCGACGGTCAGCGCGGCGCCGGCCTGGTAGCCGAGCTGCAGCAGGCTGGTGCCGAGCGTGTAGCCGAGGATCAGCGGGACGACGAAGGCCAGGCGTGCGCCGCCCTGCGTGGCGAGCTTGGTGGAGATGTCGGCGGCCGAGAAGAGCAGGCCGCCGGCGAGCCCGTTGGCGACGGCGACGCCGAGCAGACGTCGTCCGAAGCCGATCACCGCGCCCGCTAGCGCGACGGTCGCGCAGATCCACACGATCACCGCGGTCGTCGAGCCGCTGTGGCCTTCGCCGCCGCTGCCGTTCGCCAGCGAGATCGCCAGCGCGACGAGGCCGAGCACGGCGAGGATCACGCCGATGAGATGGCGCGAGCCGAGCGCGCCGCCGCTGAGTCGCACCGACATGAACGCGAGCAGGCCGATGCCGCCGGCGGCGATGCTCTGCACGAGCGCCAGCGGCGCGAGCGCGAGCGCGGCCGCGTACATCGCGAAGCCACCGCCCTCCATGGCGAAGCCGAGCAGCCAGCTGCGATCGGTGAGCAGCAGGCGCAGTGACTGCAGCGGGCGGCGCAGCGTCAGCGCGGGCAGCGCAGCGGCGGCGTCGTGCTCGCGCAGGTAGGCGAGGCTCGCGAGCGTCGTCGATCCGAGCGCGAGGACGAACGCGACTGCGATGGAGAGGCTCATCCAAGCGCCAACCTAGCCGGCCGGCGAGGCGCCGCCGACGGGATTTCCGCCGCCGACGGGATTTCGCGGCTACTGCAGGTATTTCTCGACGGTGCCCTCGTCGCGCGCCTGCGCGTCGTCGGGATCCTCGCCGGCAGCGCGCCTGGCGCGGCGCTGGCGCAGCAGATCCCAGCAGCGGTCGAGCTCCACCGAGACACGGTCAAGTCGCTCGCGGTCGGTGGCCAGCGCGTCCGCGTCGGTGGCGTCGCCCTGCTCGCCACCCTGAAGCGAATGCTCCTCGGCGACGAGCGCCTCGATGCGCGTGAGGATCGACTGGTCGTCCACGACGCTCAGGGTATCCAAGCTCGCGTCGATCGCGTGCGTTCACGCACGCCTCGGCCTCTCAGGCGGCGTATACGCGCGCGAGTGACTCGGCGACGCACACGGGCTTCTCGGCGCCCTCGCGTTCGAAGGTCAGCTCGGTGGCGATCTGCGCGCCGCCGGGGATGTCCTCGACGGATATCAGCTTGGAGCGCATGCGCACCTTCTCGCCGACGGGCATCGGCGCGGGGAAGCGCACGCGGTTGAGGCCGTAGTTGACGCCGAAGGCGAAGCCCTCGAATTTGACCATGTCATAGGAGAAGCGCGGCGCGAGCGACAACGTGTAGTAGCCGTGGGCGATCGTCCCGCCGAACGGGCTCTGCTCGGCGCGCTCGGGATCGATGTGGATCCACTGGTCGTCTCCGGTGACCTCGGCGAACTGGTCGATCTTCTCCTGCGTGACCAGGTGCCAGTCGCTTACGCCCAGCTCCCTTCCTACGTGAGACTTGACCTCGTCGAGGCCGGTGAGCGTGAGCATCGGTCGGCTGTCCTCCCGGTTCGTGGCGCTTGTGTGAGGCCGTCAAGCCTAGCCACACCGGCCGCAGGGATGCCAAGATTGCGAGATGGCGCGGCTGCGCGACGGAAGCGAAGTGGTCATCCGAGCGCTGACGCCGAAAGATGCGCCGGCTCTGGCGGAGGCGTTCGAGCAGCTGAGCCCCGAGTCGCGAGATCTGCGCTTCCTCGGCGCCAAGCGGCGGCTCTCCACAGGCGATCTGGAATACCTGACGAACATCGACGGGCATGCCCACGAGGCGCTCGGCGCAATCGACGCGGCAAGCGGACGGGGCGTCGGTGTGGCGCGCTTCGTGCGGCTCGTCGCAGACGCGCCGGTCGCGGAGGTGGCCGTGACGGTGGTCGACGATTGGCAGCGGCGGGGTCTCGGGACGCTGCTGCTGGAGAAGCTCAGCGAGCTTGCGCGCGCCGGGGGAATCCAGCGCTACACGGCGCTCGTGTCAGGCGAGAACAGGGCCGTGGTGGGGCTCCTCGACAGCATCGGCGCGATCGTCCTTTCGACGAACACAGCCGCGGGTACGGTCGAATATGAAGTCGAGCTGCCGGACGTCGGTCTCGGCCACAGCCTGCGGGCGGCGCTGCGAGCGGCGGCGGGCGGGCACATGACGCTCCCCAGGCGCGTCTCCGACGCGCTCGGCTCGCTGCTCGACGCGATCACTCACTCGGCCGGTGGCGAGCGCGCCCGCGCGGGGGTGTCGCATGAGCGCGACTCGAAGTCACGACGCTAGCCGCCGGCCTGGACCGACGCCCATGATTGATTGATGGTGCAAGGCCACACCTGGAAACGTGCAGACATAACGTTGCGCGAGTGATGTAGTACAGGTACCGCTCGGCACGCAAGCTTCGCTGCAATGGGTGACGCATCACCACTCGAGAAGTTACGGCCCGATGCTTGAGAGTCGCTGGTGGTGCTCTGCCCCGCTTTTCAATTCCTCCGCAGAAATAATGGTGAGGACTCCGTTCTCACTGTCGCTATTCCCTCTGTGCTGGCGCTTCCTGGCCGCTGGCTGGCCTGTCTGGAGGCTGCCCAACCCACTGAAGCCCGCGCCGTCGGCGACGACGGCTGGACATCGACATTCGGTCTCGGCTCAGGATCAGATGCCGTTGAGCAACCTTAGGAATCCGAGCGGTGCCGGGGCGGCGCATCCCTGGGGTTGCCGCCGGTAAGGCTGCTATCTGTCAGCGAAGCTCACCTAGCCAAAAGCGCTACCGCAAACGGATCAGGTGTGCGAGGCCGCCGTTCCTCACGCCCATGAATTCGAACATCGCGTCGATGAGAAGGCGTACCAGGCCGAGGACCACGATCTAGAAGTCCGAGGCGAGGACACCGACATGATCACTGATCTGATCACCGCTTTGACTTGCGCTCCTACGGCGGACTCGGCCTTGTTGGCGTTGGCCGGCCTCGTTTGGGGCATTGTGGAAGGGTTGTAGCAACCGCTGGGAACTAATTGATGGTGAGCAGCTTGGCGTCGTGAGGCAGTGAGGCTCCCTAGGTTCTCGTCACTCCGTGTCGGCGTGCGCACGAATGCTTAGGAGGTTCAGCGCTTGAGCCAGCTCGCGCACGGCAATGGCACTGCTAAGCGCCAGATCCGGCCGGCCGCGTTTGGCGGCGTCCTCGCTTTGCTTGGCGTTCGCTTTGATGGCCTCGAATATCGCGTCCGTCTCCGGCGTGTCTGTGGAATCCGCCATCAGGTCTCCAATCGATTGTGGTTTTGTTTAGCTTCTCGCCCCAGATTGGCGTCGTGAGGCTTCCAGGGTTTTGAGAATCACCAGATCAAACCAGCCGTGCCGCGCTACGTGGTGGCTGTCTCGCATGGCAAGAGCGATTTGGAAGCGTACGGGAAGCCTCTCTCTATTCCAACGATCCGACGCGGGCTATAGAGTTGATTACCGCGTGGACGAGGGAACCGCAACACGGCTTGAGGAATACCTGCGGGAGGCAGCCGTGCTACACGTGCGTCCTCTAGAAGGAGGAGGTGGCCATTCTGACAAGGCTGCGCTCATCCTTGAGGGAGCTGTTGGAGTCGTGGCGAAGCGTGCCGACGGTGAACCGATGCAAGTTCAGGCACGGCGCGAGGTCGCCGCGTGGGTGCTGGCTGTGGAGTTGGGAATGTCTCATCTCGTGCCAGCCACCGTGCTTCGATGGGTGCCTGTCGGCGACGACATAGCCGGCGAGCAGGTCGAAGCAAGCGTCCAAGTGCTCTGGCCCCGGTTCAGCCCTGCCCTCGTGGGATCTGTCCAGGCGACCGACTGCGACGAGAGCATCTCCTGGTCGATAGCTGTCTTCGACCTACTGATCGCAAATACGGACCGAAACGGAGGCAATTGGGGCACGATAGAAGGCCGCCCCAGAGCCGTGTTCATCGATCATGGACATGCGTTCGCCGCAGCGGACAGCAATAGCCCGTTTGTGGAACGTCATCGCAACGCAGACCTGCCTACGGCTCTATGTGATCGCGTAAAGCGTTTCCATGCGGCCGCTTCTACTTCTCGGCTGAAAGACTTTGTCGACGAGCCCGTTTGCGCTGGAGTGCAGGAACGGGCTGCCAAGATTGCACGAGGCAAGCTTGACATCCGATAGGACTCGTATCATGGTGTGTTTTCGTTGCTATCCTGAATCCAAGAAAGGAGCAGTTCAGAATGTCGAAACTAAAGCACGTCGACATCATCAGTACTGAGCCTCTCGCTAGCGAGTCCAAACTGCTCGCACGGATCACCTTGAACGGGGGCCCTAAGCTTGAGTTTCGGGGCGCGCAAGGTGTCGATCAGGGTCGTATCTGGACGTATCTAAAGACCGTCGTTCCGGACGTCGATCCCGATAAGGATCCGAACGGGTTTCTTCACGCCCTGCCCGGCGCAATCGATGCGACATACATCGGGGCTACAGGCGTACACGACGCCAAGCACTGCCCGTACCACGACGGCGATCTTTAGCGCGAACGGCGGTGCCATCGTTACGCTCGGGCTGTCGGGAGAAGCCGAGCTGCCTTGTTAGCGGCGGGGTCAAGCGGCGTCAAGGGGGGCAGCTCGGACTCATGCTGACGGGCTAGGGCCGTGAAACGCGGACCATTCAACCTCCGGCCTCGACGGCCGACTCGCGGGGGTCGATCTGGCGACTCCCGCTGAACAGTAGGCGATGCACGGTCGCGCCGAGCAGGCCGCCGGCGAGCGGCGCGACGATGAACAGCCACAGCTGGCTGAGCGCCCAGCCGCCGACGAAGATCGCCGGCCCGATGCTGCGGGCCGGGTTCACCGAGGTGTTGGTCACGGGGATGCTGACGAGATGGATGAGCGTGAGCACGAGCCCGATCGGGATGCCGGCGAAAGCGACGTTGGCGATCCGATCGGTGGCGGCGAGAACGACGAACACGAGAAACGCCGTGAGGATGATCTCGACGCCGAGCGCCGAGCCGACGGCAAAGCCGCCTGGCGAGTGCGCGCCGTAGCCGTTGGCGCCGAGGCCTTCCATGCGCACGTCATAACCGCCTTTGCGCCCTCCGACGATTGCGAGCAGCAGGCCCGCGGCGGCGATCGCGCCGAGGATCTGGGCGATCCAATAGCGCACGGCCTCGCTGACCTCCACCTTGCCGCTGACGAGCAGGCCGAGCGTCACAGCGGGGTTGATGTGACAGCCGGAGATCGGCCCGATCGCGTATGCCATCGCGAGTAGCGCAAGGCCAAAGGCCAACCCGACGCCGAGATAGCCGACGTGGTCGGCGGCAATCACCGCTGTTCCGACTCCGCCGAACACGAGCACGAAGGTGCCCAGGAACTCTGCGCCTGCTCGCTTCACGGCCATCTCGGATCCTCCTCCGGACGTCAGGGCGGGTCGCAGGTGCAATTCGACCACTCAGGACGGAGTCCTGCGGCCGACGGCCGGCGGCACGTGCGCTCGAAGACCTCGTGCGGGTCGACGCTGGGGTCGATCGCGGCGATCGGCGCGCGCGCCTTGAGCAGCGTCTCCTGGTACTCCTCCTCGGCGTCGGACTGCATCACGATCGCACCGCCCACGCCGAGCGTGGCGGTCTCGCGATCGACGACGATCGTCCTGATCACGATGCTCAGATCGCAGCCGCCGCTTAGCCCGAGGTAGCCGATCGCGCCGGAGTAGACGCCGCGCGCCTCGCCCTCGAGCTCGTCGATGATCTCCATCGTGCGCTTCTTCGGCGCGCCGGTCATCGAGCCGCCGGGGAAACAGGCGCGGATGCAGTCCGGCGGCTCGACGTTCTCGCGCAGCCGCCCGCGCACGGTGGAGACGAGCTGGTGCACGGTCTCGTATGACTCGACGTGCATCAGCGTCGGCACGTGCACGCTGCCGACCTCGCAGACGACGCCGAGATCGTTGCGCAGCACGTCGACGATCATCAGGTTCTCCGCGCGGGTCTTCTCGCCGAGGCGAAGCTGCTCGGCCAGACGGGCATCCTCGGCGGGAGTCGCTCCGCGCGGACACGTGCCCTTGATCGGCTTGGCCTCGACCCAGCAATCGCGCCCGATGGCAAGGAAGCGCTCGGGAGAGGAGCTGAGGACCGCGCGCTCGCCGAAGCGCAGATAGGCGGAGAACGGCGCCGGGTTCACGCGGCGCAGGGTGCGGTAGAGCGCCAGCGGGTCCGAGACCCCCTCGGCTGTAATCGTGTTCGTCAAGCAGATCTCGTAGGTCTCGCCTTCGATCAAGCGCCGCTTGCAGGTGGCGATGTCCTGCAGGTACTGCTGATGCGAGCGACTGAGGCGAAGCTCGACCGGGCCCTGCTGCTCGGCCCACTCGCCCTCCGCGACACCGGGCGCCGCCGCCGACGAGCCCAGCCTCAGGCTGGTCTCGGCGATCCAGCCATCGGCCTCCTCCTCACCACCGGGCCTCGTCAGGCAAAGCAGGTAGGTGCGCTTCTTCAGGTGGTCGAAGGCGATCAGCCGGTCGGCGAACACGAAGGCGGCGTCGGGCATCGTCGAGCGGTGGGCGTCGTCACCTTCGCAGTCGGCCTTTAACTCGTAGCCGAAGTAGCCGACGAAGCCGCAGTCGAAGTCGAACGGAAGCTCGTGCGAGATCCGGCGCGTCCGCCGCATCTCGCGGCTGAGGTAGTCGAAGATCGATTCCTCGCGGACCTCCACACCGTCCGCACACTCGATCCGCAGCTGGCGGTTGCCGACGCCATAGGTGATCACCGCGCCCAGTGGCCCGTCGGCGGACCCGATGAAGGAGAAGCGGGCGCGCTCGCCGACCTGGCTGCTGTCCAGCCAGAAGGCCGTCTCGCTGTCGGCGTAGAGGTCGACGAAGACGCGCTCGGGCTCATACAGCCCCTCCAGCCGCTTGACCTTCAGCGCCAGCTCCGTCCGAGCTGCGTCGCGGGGTCGCTGCGCGCCGGCGATCTGCGCGGTGGGCCGTGTCGGAGTCGGCGGGGGTCCCCCGTTCGCCGGGGTCGCGCGCGTCGCTCGGCTCCTCGCGCCGGCGCGCTCGCTCGTCAGGTCGCGGAAGTTGGCCAGCAGCTGGCGGCCGTGCTCGGTGCAGATCGACTCCGGGTGAAACTGCACGCCCCACTGCGGCCGCGTGCGGTGAGCGACCGCCATCAAAACGCCATCGCTGGAGCTTGCGATCGCTTGCAGGACCGCCGGCAACGGCTGCGCGACGCAGAGCGAGTGATAGCGGACGGCCTGGAACTCACGCGGGATTCCCGCGAACAGAGCCGAGCCGTCGTGCAGGACGGTGCTGATCCGCCCGTGCATCGCGATCGGCGCCGGCCGCACGGCGGCGCCATGCACCCAGCTGAGGCCCTGGTGGCCGAGGCAAACGCCGAGCAGCGGGACATCGGCCTGCTCGATCGCCTGCGCGCAGACGCCGAAGTCGCCGTCGTGCTCCGGGCTGCCGGGGCCGGCGGAGATGACGACGTTGTCGAACTCCAGCCGCCGCAGCTGCGACCAGTCGGCATCGTCGTTGCGCACGACGATCGGCTCGTCGCCATTGGCCTCGGCGAGCAGCTGGAAGAGGTTGTACGTGAACGAGTCGTAGTTGTCGATCAGCAGCGTCTTCACGCGGCATAGTGTCACACTGCGGTCGTGTCCGACCCCGCCTGGCCCGACCGAGCCCGTGGAGTGTTCGAGACGCTGCTGATCCTCGACGGTGCGCCGATCGAGCTCGACGCCCACTTGGAGCGCTTGCGCGCCAGCGTCCAGGACCTCTTTGGCACAGAGCTGCCTGCCGGCGCACGCGCGCTGGCGGTGCAAGCCGCCTCATCGCTTGTCCTCGGACGTCTGCGCCTGACGGTCGCGCCGCAAGGCATCGGCAGCTTCCTCGTCGCCGACGCGGTCGCAGCAGCGGTCGAACGCGACATCTTATTTCCGTGCTGGGAACGCGCGATCGCTCTACGCACGTGCGTCATCCCCGGCGGCCTGGGCGCGCACAAGTGGGCGGATCGCGCGGCGCTGGGCTCGCCGCAGAGAGGCGGATCCGACCATTGTCTGCCCCTCGTGCTGGACGCTGGAGGAGAGGTGCTGGAGGCGTCTCGCGCGAACGTGTTCGCCGTGGAGGGCGACATGCTCGTCACCCCCGCCGCAGACGGACGCATCCTTCCTGGTGTCACCCGGGCACGAGCGATCGAGGCAGCCTGCTCGCTCGACATCGAGCTGCGCGAGGAAACGCTGACGGTCGAGCGGCTGATCGCGGCCAGCGAGGCCTTTCTGACGGGTTCGGTGCGGGGCGTCGAGCCGGTTCGGTGGATCGACGACGCTGAGCTCGCGCCGCCCGGCGAGGTGACCTCGGCGATCGCGGCGAAGCTCAAGCAGATGTGGCTCGCAAACGAGGCGGCTCACTGGGCAGCAGCCCGCTGAGGGCGCGCCTCGCCACCAGACCGCCGCCCACCGAGTCCTACTCCCCCGCTTGCGTGCCCGGAGCCCCGTCTTTGCTCCGGCGGCGCTCGCGATACAGCGCCAGCAGCACATTGCCCACCAGCGCAACGACGACCACGAGCATGAAGCCCGAGAAGATGATGATTCCTACCAGTTCGTCCATGGCATGCGGGCGCTTATCGTGGATTGAGCGACGGATCGGTATCGAGGAGAATAACGCGACGATTAGCAGGGCTTTGTGAGGGTGAGCGACGGGACTTGAACCCGCGACCGCCTGGACCACAACCAGGAGCTCTACCAACTGAGCTACGCCCACCACGGGCCCCGGAGTCTAGCGCCGAGCGCTCATGCTCTGCGGGCAATCGCGAGCGACCCCGCTTGGTCGCCAGCCCAACTCGCGACAGCGCGTAGCCCCGCTTCGACGCGATCGCCTGCCAGCTCGGCGGCGTCCTCATCGCCACCGCTCCGCAGCACGACAAGCCCGCGCCCGACCAGCGAGCGCACGGCCTGTTCGGCGAGCGCGAGCGACTCGGCCGCGGGCGCGTGGCAAGGACGCTCGGAAGCGAACTGCCACACGCGTGACAGCGGCAGCGCGCCGGTGTCCAGCAGCGCGAGCAGCTCCAGCGCGAACGAGTCGGCGAGCAGCCGTGAGTCGGGCCTCTCTACCGCGGTCGCAGTCTCCGCGCGCATCTCATCCCCGTCCGCCGACGCGTCTTGCGAGCCAGCCGGCGTCGGCGCCGGCGCCGGCGCACGCTCGCGCTTGACCGCCTCGAGCACGCGCTCGGTGATGTCCTCGCTGCGCCGCTGAGCGTTGCGCCAACCGCGCCCCATGGCGAGCTCTGGCATCGACAGCTTGGGGCCCTCCAGCACGGTGATGGTGGCTTCGTTTGAGTTCCACTTGCGTTCGCCCTCTTCGATCCATTCTTCGTTCGTCCACGGGACGACGACCGCGCGCAGTTGCTGCTCGCTCTGGTTGAAGCGGCAGACGGTGTGCGGGAACTTGCGCAGCTCGAGGTGGTACACGCGGCACAGGCTCGCACGTCAGCGCCCGCCGCGGGCCTGCCAGGCGTCGACCATGGCGATGCGCTGCACGATCGTCGGGTGGTCGTCATAGAGCACGTACGTCCACGTCGGCGGGTCGGGATTGGCGAGGCTGGTCGTGGCGAGGTTGCGAAAGAGAGCGCGCGCGGCGGCAGGGTCGTGCGTAGCCTGCAGCGCAGACCAATCGGCCTCGGACTCGTCGCGGCGCGAGACGATGTTCGTCAGCGGCACGCTCAGCAGCTGCAGCAGGACGAACACGAACAGCGCGACGGGCACGGCCTCCGGGCGCGCGAGGCCGCCGCGCCGGCGCGTGAACAGCGCGACCAGCCCGGCGGCGGGCAGCAAGAACAGCGCCAGCCAGCCGACGCGCTCGAGGATGTGGTGATGGGCGATGTGACCGAGCTCGTGCGCGATCACCACGCGCACCTGATCGCGCGGGAAGCGACCGTCGAGCAGCGTGTCCCAGAGGATCACGCGGCGCGTGGAGCCGAAGCCGACGGACTCGGCGTTCGGCGCCGTCGTGCGGCGCTTGACGTCCTGCACTTCCGCGCGCGTGCCTGCGACGCGCTCTACGCGCGCCAGCTCGCGCACTTCGGCGGTCGTCTGCCGGTCGCGCAGCGGGTGCGTGTTTGGGATGAGATAGATGCTGAGAAACGACGACAGCAGCGCGAGACCGGCGAACGCAGGTGCGGCGACCGCCCACCACCAGCGGCGCAGCACACCGGCGAGCCCCATCGCGAGAAGCAGCGCCAGCGATACGAACAGGAACTTCCCGCCGAGCGAGAGGAAGCTCGTCAGCAGCGAGGAGACATAGCCTTGGTGGGAGATGCCGTGGCGGCGCTCCCACCACACGGCCGCCAGGCCAAAGGGGACCTCGGCGATCCACAGCACGGCGAAGCCGAGCATGCCGAGCATCATCCCCGTGCCGATTCGCCCGGCGGCGGACTCCCGCATCAGCCTGTGCCCGCGGCGCGCGTACAGCGCGAGCACGACCACGAGCGTCAGCTGGCCGAGCAGCGCGTCGACTTGCAGGAAGCGGTCATAGGAGGAGCTGCGCGCGAGGAACCTCGCCGAGAACATCTCGCGCGGATCGACGTGCGCCAAGCGCAGGCCGCTGGGCACGGTCGAGTGCCACAGCGCGTGCGCGGCGAGCGCCCACAGCGCGGCGAAGGCGGCGAGCGCGAGCAGCGTGAGCGACGAGCGAGCCGGTCGCGCGAGCGCGCTCTGCCATGCCGCGCGCGCGCCCGGCACGAGCCTCAGGTCAGGCCGACGTCGGGAAGCGCCCCGGGCGTGTCCGGGCGCTCGGGCGCCGGCGACGCGCTCGCCAGCGGTCCCTCGTCGCCCCCACCCTCGCCGGCGCCGGCTCCCGCCTCGGCCACACCGGCGCGCACGGGGCCGCTATACGGATAGGCGTCGGTGAGCAGCAGGGCGTAACCGAACGTCTGCGCCTGGTAGCGCAGCGCGAGCGCGCCGGCGTTGCGCATCCCGCGCGGCATGCGCGCGCGGGCGAGCGAGCTGAACCAGCCGAGCAGCGCGACGGTCGCAGCGAGCGTGCCGTAAGCGCTTGCGAGCAGCAGCGCGGGAATGAGCAGGACGAGGCGAAAGCCCGTCTTCCAGCGGTTCTGGCGCTGGCGCTCGGCGACGGCGAGTTCCAGCGGATAGCTGCCCGCGCGCCCGACGAAACCGGGAAACGGGTTGGCGATCAGATGCAGGAAGGCGTACACGTGCAGCTGGTAGCGCAGGTAGGCGCAGAGGAAGCGGTGCGCCCACGCCGGAGAGCGTCCGGTGAACAGCGTGGCGACCCAGCTGACGATCGCCGCGAGCAGCGCGGCGATGCCCCACAGCACGAGCCACACGAGGTGTGGAAAGGCGAGCGGCAGGCGAAAGAACACCGTCAGGCGGCTGCGACGAAGGTCGTCGTCGACGCGCACGTGGATCGGATCGGCGCGCGCGGGCAGGTCGGGCACGGCGTCCAGCGGATCGCTGTTGGGATAGCGATCGGTGAGCAGCAGCGCGTAGCCCCAGAACTGCGCGCCGTAGCTGAGCGCATACGCGGCCGCGTCGCGCAGCCCGCGCGGCATGCGCCCTCGCGCCATGATCGCGAACCATGCGAGCACGGCCGCCACGTACAGCAGGCCGAAGTTGAGCGAGAAGCTCCCCTGTCGACGAAAGCTCGTCGTGCCGCCCGGCGCGCCAGTGAGCGCCGTGACGATCAATGCGGCGGGCAGCAGCAGCAGACCGCGCAGCGCAACCGTCCACCTGCTCTGTCGCGCGGGCGGCGCGATCGACAGGTCGACGGGATAGCCGTCCTGGCCGTCGAACGTGGGGTATGGGTTGGCGGCGAGGTAAAGGTAGGCATACAGCTGCGTCGCGTATTTGACGTACGCCGCGAGGAAGCGGTGCAGCCATCCCGGCGAGCGAGCGAGGATCAACGTCGCGGCCCAGTTGACGATCGCAGCGAGCAACGCTGCGATCGACCACAGCGCGATCCAGATGAGATGCGGGATCGCCAGCAGCCAGCGAAAGAACGCCGTCAGGCGGTCGCGCTCGAGGTCGTCGCTGACGACGAGGCGGATCGGATGCTCGCTCACGAAGCCCCCGCGGCAGCGGCGCTCGCATCGCCGAGGCGCGCGCGCATCACGCGCACGGCCTCGCGATTGGAGTCGATCAGCACGTAGCGCCGGCCGAGCTTGGCGGCGACGGCGCCGAGCGTGCCGCTGCCGGCGAAGAAGTCCAGGCACCAGTCGCCCTCGCGCGTGGAGGCCTGCAGCATGCGCCGCACGATTCCCTCGGGCTTCTGCGTCGGATAGCCGGTCTTCTCTGCGCCGTTCGTCGGCACGATCGTGTGCCACCACACGTCCGTCGGCAGCTTGCCGCGTGCTGCCTTCTCCGCCGTCACCAGTCCCGGCGCCATGTATGGCTCGCGATCGACTTCATCGCAATCAAAAAAATAGGCCGACGGGTTCTTCACGTACACGAGGATCGTGTCGTGCTTGGCCGGCCAGCGGCGCTTGGCGCGCGCGCCGTAGTCATACGCCCAGATCAGCTCGTTGAGAAAGCACTCGCGCCCGAATATCTCGTCGAGCAGCAGCTTGCAGTGGTGCGCCTCGCGGTAGTCGATGTGGAAGTACAGCGTGCCGTCGTCGCGCAGCAGGCGGTGCGCATGCTCCAGGCGCGGCGCGAGAAAGCCGAGGTAATCGTCGAAGGCGTCGCCGTAGGAGGACTCGGCGAGCAGCCGCGTGCGGTAGCGCCGACCCTGAAAGCCCACGCGCTCGCCCTGCTCGTCGCCGACCACCGCGAGCGTCTTTCGCACCTGCGCGTGACCGGTGTTGAACGGCGGGTCGATGTAGATCAGCTGAAACGACCCGTCGGCGAACGCCGGCAGGAGCTCCAGGTTCTCACCGAACAGAATTTCATCGCTGTGCGGCGATCCGCCGACGTTCACTCGCAGCAGCCTACGGTCGCCCCCCGATGGAACCGCAATACGGAGAACGATTTTCTTAGATCGATTTCGTGCGTTCGCAGCGCTGAGACCGGGGACTATCCCGCGACCAACTCGACCCACTTGTAGCGGCGACTGCACAACGCGCGCGCGTCGCCGCCGGGCGACAGCGTTCGCAGCTGGCGCGGCGGCGTCGCGACGGGCGTGAGCAAGACGGCGTCGAGCACCGCCGCGCCGCCGTTGCCCGGCGCGAGGCTGAAGCCCGCGCGCGTGACCGCCAGGCGGTGCGCGCCCGCCGCCAGGCGCACGGCGACCGGCGTGGCGGTGTCGGGCACGAACGAGTTGCCCGCGAGCTGCCCGGCGATCGACGCGAGCTTGCGCCCGTCTACGGCGACGCTCACCGACGGCATGAACTGGCCCTGCAGCCACACGTCATACACGCCCGCGCGCGCGACTGCGAAGCGCGTGTTCAGCGTTCCCGCGCGCCGCATCGCAAGGCCCTTGCGCTGGCGACCCCAGCCGGCTGGGCGCTTGGCGCGCGCGATCGGCACGGGCACGATCTCCGGCGCAACGGCGGCGATCGCGCGTGCGTGCGCCGCCCCCGCGCTGCGGACGGTTTCCTGCACGCGCGCGCACGCCAGCGAGCCGGTATTGGCGGCAACGTGCGCCAGCGCCGGCTTGACGCCTGGCCTGCGCCCCCACACCTCGTAATAGACACCGCGCCAGAGCAGCTCGTAGGCGGCGGGCGGCGGCGGCGCGCTCGGGTCGCGTCGCACGACGATCAGCGGATAGGCCGTCAGTGAGTCCGGCGAGGCGCGATCGAGCAGCACCGGGCGCCCGTAGCCGCCGGCCAGCGACGCGAGCGCGGGTGGCGGGTAGACGAAGTTGGGCGCGCCGACGTCGAGATGGCGCAGCGCGTACATGGAGTATTCGTCGAAGTCGGTGAACAGCGTCGGCCCGCGTCCGGCGAAGCGCTTGTCGATCGACGCGAGCTCTTCATAGCGGGCTGTCGGCGCGAGCGTCGAGCTGTGGTACTGCGCGAGGTCTGACGCGAGCACGCCGCCGACGAGCGCGAGCGCGAGCAGCGCGGCGAGCGCTCGCCGCTGCGGCGCCCCGCGCTTCGCGCCGTCGAGCTCGCGCCGCGGCCGCGCGGCGGCATGCGCGCGGACACTGGCACGGGCGCCCCGCGGCTCGACGAGCGCGGCGACGCCGGCCCACGCGAGCAGCACGACGACCGACGACGTGAGCACGAGCGCCTTCGCGTCGACCCACGTCGTGGCGGTGCGGCTGAGCACCAGCCACGCGAGCAGCATCAGCGCGATCCAGGCGCCCAGCGCATGGCGCCTGGCGCGCAGCAGCGCGACGGCGCCCAGCGCGCAGCACGCGAGCACGACGGCGATCAGCGCGTCCGTGCCCGCGAGCGCCGCGCCGGCCGGCGGCTGCTTGTAGCTGCCGCGCAGCCACACGCCGAACACCTGCGTCCATTTCAGCGGAGCGGGAAGGTTGCCGGCGTTTCCCGTCGAGGCGATGTTCTGCGCGACGTGCAGCGACGCGGAAACGTGGATCCATGTCGGCCAGGCGGCGACCGCGAGGACGAGCGCGCCGGCGCCGACCGACGCAAGCGCCGCAGCAATGCGCGTGCGCCCCGCGCGCAGGTCGCCGGCAAGCACAATCGCCAAGACGACTGCGGCGGCGAGCGCCCACGCGCCGAAGCCGACGCCGAGCGCGGACACGCCGGCGGCGAGCACGAGCGCGACCGGCAATGCGCGCCGCGGCGAGCGCGCCAGCCAGGTGCGGTGCGCGACGACGAGCGCGCCGAGCGTGAGGATCATCGCCAGCGCGACGACCTCCTTGACCGAGCCGATCAGCTCATAGCCGTAGACGAGCGCAGGCACGGTCGCGCTGAGCGTCGCGCCGGCAGCCCACACGCCGCGCAATCCAACCGCGCGCGCGAGCATCCACGCCGGTCCGCTGCACAGCGCGAGCATCAAGCCGACGAACGGCTGAAAGCTCCAGATCAGCGGCAGGCCGAGCAGCAGCGCGCTACCGCCGAACAGCGTGTCGGCCCCCGATGGATAGCTGGTGCCGTAGTAGTTGTCGAGGAACTGCCCGTAGGAGTTGCGCAGGTCCAAGTGCGCGTAGTGCTGGCCGTGGTGGATCAGGTAGTCGCCGCCGATCATGTGCACGGCGGAGTCCGAAAGCGCCATGAACGAGGAGAAGCTCGGCCGTCCGGCCAGCAGCACGGGCGCGAGCGCGAGCAGATACGTCAGCAGCGCGACGCCGAGCGGCCAGAGGCGAGCCCGCACGCGCCCGACGAGCGCGAGCGCGCGAGCGCGCCCGACGAGGAACCCGGCGAGCGCCGCGGCGAGCAGCAGATACGGCGTCGCCGGCGCAAGCCACGCCGCGTACGTGCTCAGCTGCGACAGCGCGATCAGCGCAGCCACGCCGACGGCAGGCAGCAGCGCGGCCGGCAGGAAGCCGCCGCTGGCGCGGTCGATCAGCAGGCCGGCGCCGGTGCACAGCAGC
Organism: Solirubrobacteraceae bacterium; assembly: GCA_035995645.1. Lineage (GTDB taxonomy): Bacteria > Actinomycetota > Thermoleophilia > Solirubrobacterales > Solirubrobacteraceae > Palsa-744. The sequence continues at coordinate 12,483 of DASYKG010000004.1, read as the reverse complement.
GCGAGCGCGAGCGGGTAGGCGAACACCGTGAGCGCAAACAATTCGCGCCATCATCCCAGCGGCCGTCGCCGGGAGCCGGCGGGCGGGGAGTCTCGCGGCGCGCTCGGCATCAGTGCCAAGCGCGCCGCAAGCTGATCGAGACCGCCCCGCGGCTCCGTACAGCCCCGCGCGGGGGTTTGGGGCTGTCATGTAGGAGCCGGCGGAAAGCGGTCCCGTCCCCAATGGGGTCCCATGCCGGGGTGAGCGGGACCCCGATCGTTTTCTACCCCGTCGCGCAGCGGCGAAACGGCTGAACTGCGATCGCGCAGATGCCCCCGGCTGGACTCGAACCAGCAACCCCCGGCTTAGAAGGCCGGTGCTCTATCCAGTTGAGCTACGGGGGCGCGACGGCGGGGCGACGCGGCTGCTTGGCCGCGCTCGCACGCGCGCGCGAATGCATCGTGGCATGAACTTAGGCAGCCTTGAGCGCAAATGTGTAAAAGTTGCACGCATGAGCACCGTGGAGGATGACGAGCAGGATCTGACGCGCAAGCAGCGTCGCGAGCAGGCGCGCTCTGATCGCAAGGCGCTGGAGGAGGCCGAGGCGGCCGGCGTGCAGCGGCGCAAACGGCTGATCCAGCTCGGGTCTGTCGCCAGCGTGGTCGTCGTGATCATCGTCATCATCCTCGTCGCCACGGGCGGCGGAGGAGGCGGCGCGAAGCTGCCGCCGAGCAACGCAAGCGCCAAGCAGGCTCCGGCGGCCAAGGAAGTCACCGCGCTGCTGGCCGGCGTTCCCCAGAACGGAAACACTCTCGGCAGCCCGAAAGCGCCCGTCACGATGGCGTACTTCGGCGACCTGGAGTGCCCGATCTGCAAGGACTTCACGCTCGGCGCGCTGCCGGCGCTGATCCAGAAGTACGTGCGCACGGGCAAGCTGAAGATCGAATATCGCAACCTGGAGACGGCGACGCGCGAACCGGAAACGTTCAGGACCCAGCAGGCCGCGGCGCTGGCGGCGGGCAAGCAGAACAAGGGCTGGTACTACATCGAGCTCTTCTACCACCAGCAGGGTGAAGAGAACACCGAATACGTGACCGAGAAATACCTGCAGACGCTGGCTCAGCAGGTGCCCGGCCTGAACCTCGCCAGCTGGACGTCGGCGCGCAACGAACCGGCGCTCACGAACGCGATCACGACCGACGCGCAGGCGGCGAACAACGCCGGCTTCACCGGCACTCCGTCCTTCCAGATCGGCAAGACGGGCGGCACGTTGCAGAAGCTCGAATACTCCTCGCTGACCGATCCGTCGGGCTTCGAATCGGCGATAAACAAGCTGCTCAAGTAGACCGCCGATGAGCGCGCGCACGCTGAGGATCGCGATGATCGTCCTCACGGCGCTCGGCCTGATCGTCGCGTCGTACCTGACGTACATCCACTACGCGGGCATCAAACCGCTGTGCGGCACCAACGGCGGCGGCTGCGAGATCGTGCAGACGTCGGTGTACTCCAAGCTCGCGGGCGTGCCCGTCGCGCTGATCGGCCTGCTCGGCTACGTCGCGATCCTCGGCTCCCTGCTCGTGCCACAGACCGAGACGTCGCGCTTCGCGACGGTCGCCTTCACGGTGATCGGCTTCGGCTTCAGCGCATACCTGACCTACCGCGAGCTGTTCTCGATCCACCACATCTGCGAGTACTGCGTCTCCAGCGCGGTGATCGTGACGATCCTCATGTGCCTGTCGGCGTGGCACTTCCTGCGCGGCGATCCCGCGCAGCGGGTGAGCCCGTCGCGCGAGCTGGTCAACGAGCCGGCAGCGCCGCTTCCCTTCGCCGGCTCCTGACGCCGCGGATCGGCCCGCACAGCCCGCAAATACGGGCAATCGCGCTAGTAGATCCGTCCAGGTAGCAAGACAGCCCACGCGCGCGCGCCCGCCGGGGCCGACGTGGTGAGCAGACGATGCGCTCCTCCACCTCAAGCACGCAGGCCGAGCCGCTGGCCCGCCTGGAGTCGCTGCCCGGCGGCCAGCCGAGCGCGACGTCCCCTGCGCCAGCCGAGCACACGACCGCTCCCGGAGACCCGCGCGTGGCGCGCCTGTTCGAGATGACCAGCGACCTGCTGGCGACGGTCTCGCTCGACGGACACTTCACGCTGCTGAACCCCGCGTGGGAGCGGCTGCTCGGGTGGACGCGCGAGGAGCTTCTGGCCAGCCCGATCGAGGAGTACCTGCATCCGGACGACGTCGATCAGACGCGCGCGCTGCTGCTCGCGGGCCGCCAACGGCCAGCGCAGCTGGAGAACTTCACCAACCGCTACCGCCATCGCGACGGCTCCTGGCGCTGGCTGCTGTGGAGCGCCCGCTGCGACGGCGACACTTGGTACGCCGCCGCCAAGGACGTCACCGATCGCATGTGGCTGGAGCGCCAGGCCTTGCGCGACCCGCTCACGCACCTGCCCAACCGGCTGCTGCTGATGGACCGCGCGCGTCAGGCGCTGACGCGCCTGCAGCGAGGCGGCGGCGTCGTGGCGCTGCTGTTCATCGACCTCGATCGCTTCAAGGCGGTCAACGACAACTTCGGCCACGACGTCGGCGATCGACTGCTGATCGCCGTCGCCGAGCGTCTCGGCGAGATGATGCGCGACAGCGACACGGTGGCGCGCCTGGGCGGCGACGAGTTCGTGATCCTGGGCGACGAAATGCAAACCGACGGCGAAGCGCTGGCGCTGGCAGAGCGCGTGGTGGCGACGCTGAAGGAGCCGATCCAGGTGGGACCGGCGGAAGTGTCGATGCACGCGAGCGTCGGCGTGTCGGTCTCCCACGACTACGACACCGAGCCCGAGAGCATGCTGCGCGAGGCCGACATCGCGATGTACCGGGCGAAGAAGGCCGGCGGGCGCCGTCCGGAAATGTTCGACGAGAGCCTGCGCCAGGAGATGACCGCGCATCTGGAGATCGGCGAGCGCCTGCTGCACGCGCTGCCGCAGGACGAGTTGGTGCTGACCTATCAGCCGATCCTGCCGCTGTCGGGCGGTCGCGCGGTCGGCGTCGAGGCGCTCGTGCGCTGGAATCCCGACGGCGAGGAGGAATCGCGGATCGACGAGCTGCTGCCGGCGAAGTTCCTGCCGCGCGCCGAGGAGAGCGAGCTGATCGTGCAGATCGGCGACTGGGTGCTGCACGCCGCCTGCGCGCAGGCGGCGACGTGGCGCCGCCAGGGAGTCTCGGTGCCGATATCGGTGAATGTCTCCGCGCGCGAGCTCAGCGAGCTGGACCTCGCCGCACGCGTGCGCAAGGAGCTCACGCGCTTTCAACTGCCCGGCCGCGCCCTGTGCCTGGAGGTCACCGAGGAGGCGGTCCTGCGCGATCCCGAACGCGCCCGCGCGACGCTCGGCGAGGTGCGGGCGCTCGGCGTGGCGGTCGCCCTGGACAGCTTCGGCGCGCGCGACGCCTCGATCACGCTGCCGCGAGACCTGCCGCTGGACATGCTCAAGCTCGACCGCCGGCTGATCCAGACATTCGAGCGAGATCGCGAGACGCACGCGATGGTCGCGGCGATGATCGCGCTCGCCCACAAGTCCGGCCTGACGGCGGTCGCGGTGGGGATCGAAACAAACCGCCAGCTCGCATTGGCGCGCGAGCTGGACTGCACGGTCGGCCAGGGCTTTCTGCTGCATCGCCCAGACTCGCCCGAGCGCCTGCGGTTCGCCGGGACCGGCGGGACGGTAACGTCCGCGCCATGGCGTCCGCGCGTGCGACTGGGCAAGAGCAGCAGGCGTCGCTGAGCGACGCCGAGACGGCCGCGCGCCACAAGCGCGAGGCGGCGAGATCGGCGGCCGAGCTCGTGCAGGACGGGATGCGCGTCGGCCTGGGCACCGGCTCGACGGTCGCCTATCTGCTGCAGGCGCTCGGCGAGCGCTCGCTGCCACAGGCCCGCTTCGCCGTCACCTCGCCGGCCACCGAGCGCGCGGCGCGCGACCTCGGCCTGACGATCGCCAGCCTGGACGAGCTGGGCGAGCTGGATCTGGCGATCGACGGCGCCGACCAGGTCGACCCGCACGGCTGGCTGATCAAGGGCGGCGGCGCCGCGCACACGCGCGAGAAGATCGTCGCGGCGGCGGCGCGCCGGTTCGTCGTGATCGTCTCGCAGGAGAAGCTCGTGCCACGGCTCTGCGCGCCTGTCCCGCTGGAGCTGGTGCCGTTCGCCGTGCACACGACGCTCGCGGCACTCGGCCAGGCGACGCTGCGCGACGTGCCGAGAAGCCCCGACGGCGGGCTGATCGCCGACTACCTCGGGCCGATCGACGACCCGCGCGCGCTGGCGAGCCGCCTGAGCGCACAGCCTGGCGTGGTCGAGCACGGCCTGTTCGAGCCGGAGATGGTCACTTCGATCCTCAGCGCCGACGACTCAGGCGTGCATCGCCGCGCCGGGGCAAAGCCGGACGCGCAGGGCGCCCTAGACTAAGCGGCGTCGTGTCCGGCCGCCAGCGGCTCGTCCTGGGCCTGCTGCGGGCGCAGCTCGTGCGACGAGGGCATCGTCCGCCGCGCGAGCACGCCGTCGTCGCCGATCGTGTACGCGCCCATGCGCGCGAGTGGCGGCGAGTAGACGTGCAGCGTCACCGCAGGATCGCTACCGCCGTGGCGCACGCGGTGGATGTCGGCGGCGGAGAAATGAAAGGCGTCGCCGGCGGCGAACTTGCGTCCGAGCTGGCCGATCTGCGCCAGGTCGCAGCCGATCGCCAGGCGCTCCTCGCGCACGTTGCCGCTGACGACAGCCACGGCGCCGGCGGAGACATCGTGGTCGTGAAAGCCCGTGTCCTGGTCGTCCATCCAGCAGATCAGCCAGGCGGTGACGTGCGCATCGCTGAGCAGCTCCTCGTACACGCGCTGGCTGGCGTCGTGGCGCACGAAGTCGATCCACAGCTCCGGCCGGTCGGCGAGCTCGCGCACGAACGACTCGAGCTCCGGGCCGGTGAGATCGCGCCCGCGCGGGCGCGGCACGCCGGACAGCGCCCCCGCGGCGGCCTGCGATTGCGTCTGCGGCGTCCGCAGCTGTGCCGGTGGCAGCGTCTGCGCCGTGGCGGCGACCGGCGCGAGCGATGCGGCGCTCATCGCGCCACCACGCCGTCGCTCGCGCCGGGCGCGCCGGACGCGGCGGCGAGTCGCTCGTCCGCCAGAGGGCGGCGGGGGCGTGGGCCGAGGGCACGGCGCGTGGCGTCGGCGACGGCGTCCCAGTCGAGCTGGTCGAGCAGGCCGTGCTCGGCCGGATCGACGACCGGCCGGTCCGATCCGTACAGCAGCTGCTCGGCGCCGACGACCTCGGCGAGCCGCCGCACGGCCGCAGGACCGTAGGAGGAGGTCTCGTAGAAGATCAGCGGGTCGCGCAGCGCGACCGGCCCGCCGCGCGAGCTCACGCGCTCGGCGTGCAAAGGGGCGAGCCCGGCGAGCATCGCAAAGACGACACGCAGCCGAGGATGCTCGCAGCGTCCAGCGCTGACGAAGGCCAGCCACGCCGCGTGCATGTCAGAGACGTATCGCGTGAGCGCCGACCACCACAGCGGATCGGACAGCGACGGCTCACCGGACGCCGCGAAGCGCGAGCGCGCTGCGCTGCGCCCCGGACCGGGATGGACCAGCAGCGGGGCGCCGGCCCGCTCCAGCCGCCCCAGCACCGGTCGCAGCTGCGCGAGGGAGTCGACGCTCGCAAGCGCTCCGGCTGGCAGCGAGACTCCCACGCAACCGCGGTCGAGCGCTCGGTCGACGTCTCGCGGATCGGCGCCGTCGAGCGCGATCGACCCCCACACGCCAAACGGCTCGCCGAGCGCCAGCGCGCCCTCGTGGTAGGCCTCGATCAGCACGAGCGCCTGCTCGCGCGCCAGCGACTCGATGCCAAGCGGGCTCGACAGGCACACGAGCGCTCGGTCCAGCCGGTCGCCGTCGACGAGCGCCGCACGCCGTGCGCGGGTCTCGCTGGAGCGCTCGATGACATACGGGCGCTCGCCAGCGAGGAACAGCACCGTGACGCCGTGCTCGCGGCGCACGAACGGAAGCTCCTCGCGCGCCTGCAGCGCCAGTACGAGCGGCTCGCTCCACAGATGTTGGTGTACGTCCAGCTTCATCGAAACGCCCTTCCTCGCACGCGGTTGGCACAGAACCGGCGCACGCCAACTAATCACATGTTTGTCGATCTGCTTTATGGACATTAGCACGTCGGCGTGCTCCCGCGCGGCAGCAGCAACGACGGGGCGAGGAGGAGCGAGGAGGGAGCGGGGAACCGAGGAGTCGAACCTCGCGTTGCGGTTTTGGAGACCGCCGTGTTACCGATACACCAGTTCCCCCGAGGGACGGAGATTGTAGGCGCTCGCCGGCGCCCGACAGCGCGTCGACGGCCCTGCCGATCCGACGGCGCGCAGCGGTCTCGACACGGCCCCTTTCGGTCCCTCGCCTGGACGCCTAGCCAGCACGCCCATCGCTCAAGGCGCCGGCCCAGCATGCCGAAACTCAACTTGTCCGGGGGTTTCGTCTGACAATGCCCAGCTTCCCAGCCAAACGTTGGTCTCGCCGCCGATCCTCGAGCGGTCGCTGCGCCGCGCGCGCGGAGGAGGGCTTCTTGATGATCGAGGTGATCATGAGCGCGCTGCTGGTCGGGCTCATCGTCATTGGAACGCTGACCGGCTTCGGCGTCCAGAATCGCGTGACGGCCGATGAGCGGGCTCGCAACGAGGCCACCGTGCTCGCCGCCCAGTCTCAGGAGCAGATGCGCACGGATCCAGCGAGCACGCTCAATGCCTTGCAATCTGGGCACACCTACACGCAGACCGTCGGCGGAACGAACTTCACGATCACGCAGAAAGCGACGCTGATCCCCGCGTCCGAACCGAGCGCGGCATGTAGCGCCACCGAACCGACGAAGCAGACGGGCAGCTACATGCAGATCAGCTCGTCAGTGACCTGGCCCGCGCTCGTCGCGAGAGGCCGCAGCCCGGTGACTCAGACCAGCGTCATCACGCCGCCCACAGGCTCGGCGCTGGAGGTCGACGTGACCAATGGCGCCGAACCCGGAGCCGTCGTCGTCCCCGGGGTCACGGCCCTCGTGAAATACATCCCGGAAGGTGGAAGCTCCGCCTCGACGCTCACAGCCACCACCAGCGCAGCGGGCTGCTTCGTCGTCGGCGGCATCCCGGCGACCGAAGCCACCGTCGAAGTCGTCGAAAAAAATGGCCTCGTCAACGAAACCGGCACGCTGGCCACGCCGCCCAAGACCGTGACGATCGCACCGAACATCACGACGCACTATCCGGTGACGCTGGCCTATGGCGGAGCGATCGAAGCCCAGTTCGCGTGGAACGGAAGCAGCACGTACACGCCGAAAAAGAACAACGGCACGAATTTGGCGGCCGAAGCCGTCAAGGGAGACACATTCGTCGCCTCCAACACCGAAATGAACGTCCCTCCGGACTTTGAGGTTGGCAGCACGACCCAGAAATTCAGCGCTGCCGGTCTTTCTGAACTCGTGACCGGCAACTACGCCGCGGCCGCGCTTTCGCCGGTGCATGAACCCAAATACCCCAACGGCAATCTCTTTCCGTTCCCGACGAACAAGTGGTTGGTGTACTCGGGCGACTGCACGGCGAACGACGCGGCAACCAACAGTGGCGGAACCGTCAAAGACGAAGAAGCGACCGTGAAACCGGCGGAAACGACGAAAGTGGTCCTGCCGCAGGCCTATCTCGGCGTGCTCGTCTACAAAAACAAAACGGTCGCCGAAGGCCTCGAAGAAGGCGCCACGTCGTACAAGGTGACGACTACCAATACCGGATGCAAAAACATAACGCCAGACAACGCGACGATCTTCAACGAACCGAAACGCAGCCAGCAGACGCTGACGGGCACCGAACGCGGCGGGCATGTCGCCAACGTCTTTCAGCCGCTCGGCCCAGTTCGGGTGTGCCTGTCCTGGCACAACGCGGCCAACACCGAATTCTGGACGTACACCGAGAACTTCAGCCTCAAATCGGCCGTGAACGAATATCTTGCCGAGTTCTTCCTTGGCGAAAAGGTCGCCAGCACCACCTATACGTACAAACCGAACTCGACGACAACCGAAACCGTCGAAATCAAAGGCAAAAAAAACACGTCGACAACGAACGAATGCCCATGAGGCTGATTGACGACATCTCCTCGATCGCCCGCACCGACGATGGTGCGACGCTCATCGAAACGCTCGTAGCGATTGTGATGGGCGTGCTCGTGATCGGCGCCCTGTGCGGGATTCTCGTGATCTCGCTGCACCAATCCAAGCGAACGACCGATCGCGTCGATGCCAACCAACGCGGGCGCATCGCGATGACGCGGATCGTCAACGAGCTGCACTCCGCGTGTATCTCACAGGGGTTCACGCCGATCCAGGCGGAAAGCAAAGAAAATGAACTGCGGTTCCAGAACGCCTACAGCAAGGAAGCTGTGATCCCGCGCTCGGAAGCCTGGGAACACCGAATCGTGTACGCCAACGAAACGCTGCGCGACTACCGCTATCCGGCCACCGGCGGCGCTTCGCCGACCTTTACCTTCAGCTCGACAGCCACGCCTAGCGGCGGCACCCTGCTCGCCTCCCACGTGACCAAGACGGAATCCAAGCCGATCTTCTCCTATTACAAGTACGCTACCACCTCGACCGTCGGCTCGGCTACCGAATCCACCACCACGCTGACCTCGCTGGGGACGGCAACCCTGACGACGACCACCGCACCCACGGCTGCCTCGGTGCTGATCAACTTCACCGTGGCCCCGAGCAACGGCAGCGAACAGCGCGGTCGGGCGGTGCCCTTCTCGACCCAGGTGACGCTCGCCTTCAGCTCGCCGGCAGTGGAAACCCCCATTCAGGCGGCGCCATGCGAATGAGTATCCGCACCCAGCCGACCCCGCCGCTTCGTTCGGAGGGGGGCTTCACGATGCTGGTCGCGCTCGGTGTCATGCTCGTGACGAGCCTGCTCCTGATCGCCGCGTTCACGGCCGCGAACGGCGACATCCGCCTATCTCGCGTGGACACGACGCAGAAGCAGGCGTACTTCGCCGCCCTCGCAGGCGTGCAAGAGTACGAGTACCAGCTGCAGGCCAACCCCAACTATTGGCAGACCTGCGCGACGCCGCAGGCGGCGGTGCCGCAGGAATCCGCCGCTCGCTACGAAGTCAAACTGCTTCCGGCGAACGGCGCGAGCGCCTGCAGCACGTCGAGTCCATTCGGATCGATGATCGAATCCACCGGCGCGGCCGCCAACACGTTCCGCATCGAATCCGTCGGCTGCGCGGGCAAGTCGGGGGTGACGACCTGCCAGGGCCAGCCCACTTCGATCGTCTCCAAACGGACGGTGGTCGCCTCGTTCAAGGTCGAAGGCTTCCTGAACTATGTGTTCTTTACCCAGTACGAACACGAAGATCCGGCGGCCCACGGCTCCTCGGCCAACTGTGAAAGATACTACTCGTCGGGGCTTCCATTCGGATGCAACACGCTGATCTTCAGAACGGCCGACAGCGTCGAAGGTCCGATGCACACCGACGATTCGGCCAATGTAGCCTGCAGCCCCGAAGTGACCTTTGGACGCAAAGGGCACAACCCGCCCGATCCAGTGGAGATCAACGGCGGCACCTACCCCGCATGTGGATCCTCCTCGCCGACCTACTACACGACGTCGAAAACCTACAGCAGAGGGCGCGAACTCATCCCGCCTCAGAGCGACTCGAGCTTGGACGCCTACGTCGAATCGGCGAACCGGTTCACCGGCGTGACGCGCTTGACTCTCAAAGGCTCCAGTGGCGCCAACGGCGAAATCACGGTCACCAACGGCGGCATCGAAAAAACGATTCCGTGGCCCGCCAATGGCCTGCTGTTCGTAAAGAACGCGGCATGCGGATACGTCTATGAACAGGACGAATCCGACACAAGCGCAGAGACGAGCTCCGAGACAGGCTGCGGGACCGTGTACGTGCACGGCACATACAGCAAATCGCTCACGATCGGCGCCGAAAACGACGTGGTCGTCAACGAAAGCATCACCCCCGTGGGCGTGACTCCCCCAGCCGCGCCCACCGGGACCGCGGTGCTCGGACTGATCGCGACCCACTACGTCCGCGTCTACCACCCGTGCTCGTCCAGCAACGAACCTGGGTCGCTTACCAGTCCATGGATCTACGCGGCGATACTGTCGACCGGTCACTCGTTCCTCGTCGACAACCACAATTGCGGCAGCGCGCTCGGGGAATTGAACATCTACGGCGCGATCGCCCAGAGGTACCGCGGAAGCGTCGGTACCACCGGAGGCACCGGCTACGTGAAGAACTACAACTACGACGACCGCTTGGCCACCTCCGAGCCTCCCTACTACCTGAACCCGCTCAACGCGGGCTGGGGAGTGATTCGCGAGACCGCGCCCACGGGCGGGTAGCTCGAGGGACCCAAGCCTGCCTGATCGCGGATGCGAAGGGTTATCTTCCTTCCAGCCACCTTCATAGCGCTTTTTGACTACGAGAGTATTCTAGGTCAAAGTCATGTTCCCACTTTTTGCCATCAGTTGACTTATCCCATACTCCTGTAATGCTATTTCTGTCTTTACTGACTTTGCCTTCAAAACTTTGAACAAAGCCGGGAGCACTACGCCATATCTTCCAAGTATCATTTTCAAAGCTCATTTCATAGACACGAGAAAAGTGTCTATCATCAAAGTAAAGCACTGTGTAGTTAGGCGTATCTTGGTCGTGACCAATAATCCATGTTGCATGGGCGGTCTCCTTCGTTCCCTGCCGCAGAACGAGAAACTCACCATCTTCATACCATTCAAATGAGGCACTAGCTTTTATTACCTCTGACAGGCTTGGAAGAAATGTGGCGTTAGATATCTTCATATCCCATTTTCCAACTAGAAATGCCAACTCACTTAGTGCCGAATTCAATGTTTTTCGCATGCTTTCATAATATCAAAATACCTTTTTAGAGGTATTTAGATAAATTGGCCCAAGAGCCGGGACCCGAACGAAGCCCGGAGACTGAGGCTTTGAGCGAGGCGTTGCTCGGCCCGGTTGCGCGGCGAGCAGTCAAAGAGGCGCCGCAGCTGCCGAAGAAGGTTCGTGAGCGCTTCGAAGTGAGGGGAATGGCGCTGCCCGAGCTCCCAACATCGCACGCCGAGTCTCTCCGGCGCTCCGACATCGAGCCTCCAATCGCGGCCGTCGAGATCGCGATGAAAGTGGCCGGCGCGGACCTCGAGTTCGGTCCCAAGGGACCGCGATTGGGACCACTCAGGTCACAGGGTCATGGTTCATCCGAAGCCAAGTCGGAGTCCAGATCGGAGATCCCACCCCAACCGGCGCATCTCCTGCCCAGAAGCAGACCCTACGGGACTCAAACCCCCTAATCGAACGATGTTTCCATAAAGGCTGTTCGGCATGTGTTCGTTTTGGCTCTAGAAAGCCAAATAATTCCTGGTGCGGGCGGAGGGACTCGAACCCCCAAGGACTTTCGCCCACCGGCTCCTAAGGCCGGCGTGTCTACCAATTCCACCACGCCCGCGCGCACCGCAGCCTGAGATTGTATGGTGAGCGCTGCTATGGCCTCCACTTCGGGCAGGCAGTCGGGCGGCGCGTCGGCGGGCGCGATCATCACGCACCCCAATCGCGACAAGCCCATCGTGCAGGCGACGCGCGCGGTGGTCATCGTGCTGCTGCTGGCCAGCGCTGCGCTCGTGTTGATCGTCACGGTGGGCGGCTGGAGCGTGCTGCAGGGCGCCATCCCCGTGCAGATCGCCTACGTGCTCGTGTATCTCACGCTCGCCTACTTCGCCTGGCGCTGGAACCGCGGCGTGCTGCCGGTTTCCGCCGTGCTCGCCGTGCTGCTGCTCATCTTCGCGCTCGTCGCCGGGCCGGGCTGGTTCGCGCGCGACAAGAGCGGTTTCGCCCAACCGGAACTGGGCGCCGGGCTGCTCGGCGTGCTCACGCTGCTGATCGTGCCGCTGCAGATGCTGCTCGTCGCCTTCGCCATGCGCGGCTTTCGCCAGGGCTGGAACGTGGAGCTAGAGCGCCGCGATCCTTCCGCGGACCCCGGCATGTTCGCCGGCGCCCCGCCGCAGCCGGCCTAGCGCCGTCGCGAGCGCCCGCGCGGATTCCGGGCTGGCCTCGCATACACTTGTGCCCCGCGTGCGGCGGTGGCGGAATGGTAGACGCGGGGCCCTCAAAAGGCCCTGTCCGAAAGGGTGTGTGGGTTCGAATCCCACCCGCCGCATCCAAGACCGGCCGGCGCGAGCGCTGCGCGATGCTAACTATAATGCTGTAGGCTTTTAAGCTGCAGCAGGTTGTACAGTTCGGCTGCGCAGGACCTCTGTGGGGATGGTTTGTGCATCTCGGCGCACGCCGGCGCTCGCCCGTGAGATCGCGACGTCGGCGCGGCGCCGTCGGCGCTCGGTCGATGTGCGCGCCGCCGAGCGCCGCGCCGACGACGTGCCGTTTGGCCCCCCGCAGACGATCGTCT
>DASYKG010000003.1:0-82493 GCA_035995645.1 Solirubrobacteraceae bacterium | reverse complement strand
CTGCGCAGCCGCAAGATCGGCTTCGTCTTTCAGAGCTTCAACCTCGTGGCTCGCACGAGCGCGATCGCCAACGTCGAACTGCCGCTCGCCTACGCCGGCGTGGACCGCCGGGTGCGGCGCCAGCGCGCGGAGCAAGCGCTTGGAGCGGTCGGCATGGCCAACCGCCTGCACCACCAGTCCGCCGAGCTCTCCGGGGGCCAGCAACAGCGTGTCGCGGTCGCGCGAGCGATCGTCACCAATCCCACGCTGATCCTCGCCGACGAGCCGACGGGCAACCTGGACTCGCACTCGACCGAGGACGTGCTGGCGATATTCGCCCGCCTCAACGGCGAAGGACGCACGGTCGTGCTGATCACGCACGAGCCCGACGTCGCCGAGCAGGCCAAGCGGGTCATCGGCCTGAGCGACGGCCAGATCATCGAGGATCGCCGCGTCGCAGACGTGCACGACTCGCCGCCCGTGCTGCAGCGCCAGAAGTCGGCCCACGCCGCGAATGTAGGTGTCGCGGAGGTCCAGTCGTGATCGGCGTCGAGACATTGCGCATCGCCTGGGGCGGGATCGCCGCCAACAAGCTGCGTTCGGGCCTGACGATCCTCGGCATGACGATCGGCGTGGCGTCGGTGATCGTGCTGATCGCAGTCGGCAACGGTTCCTCCAACGCAGTCAAGTCGCAGATCCAGAGCCTCGGCACGAACGTGCTGCTGGTGCAGTCCGGCGCCGGGCGCGGCGGCCCGCGCGCCTCCAGCTCGAGCAGCGTGTCGCTGACCAAGAAGGACGCGCAAGCGCTGCAGGAACCGGGCAAGGCCCCGGATGTCCAGAGCGCCTCGCCGGTCGTCAGCGCATCGGCCGTGAAACTGGTCTTCGCCAGCACGAGCTACGAACCGTCGACGTTCACCGGCACGACGCCCTCCTACCTGACGGCGCACAACTACAAAGTCGCCGAAGGCGCCTCGTTCACGAGCGCGGACGTCAGCAGCCACAAGCGCGTCGCGGTGATCGGCAGGACAGTCGCCGAAGAACTGTTCGCCGGTCAGAGCGCCGTCGGGCAGAACATGAAGGTCAACGGCGCGAACTTCGAAGTGGTCGGCGTGCTGGCCGCGAAGGGCTCGAACGGCGCCAGCAACCAGGACGACGTCGTGATGGCGCCGATCTCCACTGTGCAGGACTCGCTCACCGGCTATGGCCCGATCTCCTCGATCACCGTCGAGGCGAAGTCCGAATCGGCGTTGAACGCCGCCGAAGGCGAGGTCAGGCAGATCCTCGTGGAACGCCACAAGATCAAGAACGCCGAAGAACCTGGCTTTCAGGTGCTCAACCAGGGCTCGCTGCTGTCGACGTCAAGCTCCACCAGCGGCGTGTTCACGACGCTCCTCGGCGAGGTCGCGGCGATCTCCCTGCTCGTCGGCGGGATCGGCGTGATGAACATCATGCTCGTGAGCGTCACCGAGCGCACGCGCGAGATCGGCATTCGCAAGGCGATCGGAGCTCGCCGCTCGGACATCCTCACGCAGTTCCTCACCGAGGCCGTGCTCGTATCGCTGATCGGCGGGCTCACCGGCGTGCTCGTCGGCGTGGTCGGAAGCCAGTTCAAGATCGCCGGCGTGCAACCGCAGATCGCCACTTACTCGATCTTCCTGGCGTTCGGCGCGGCGGCTCTGTCAGGGCTGTTCTTCGGCACCTATCCCGCGGCTCGGGCCGCATCGCTGCGACCGATCGAAGCGCTGCGCTTTGAGTGAGCCATCTCTCCCCAACGAGGAGTCCACCATGTCAAGCCACCAGTCCAACACGCCGCAGACCAGCGCACCCGACCGCGAGCCGATCGAGGAGCAGGACGAGTGGCTGGACGAGCCGCAGGAGCTCCCGCGCCGCCCGCGCCGGCGTCTGCTGACGCCCGTTCCGCTCGCGCTGCTCGCCGCACTGCTGATCGCCTGCGGCTTCATCGGCGGCGTGCTCGTGCAGAAGGGACAGAGCAGCGCGTCCTCGGCGAGCGCCGGCGCGAGCGCAGGCTTCGCCTCGCGGCTGGCCGCCTTGCGCGGCGGGACGCCCGGCGGTGGCGCAGGTGGCGCAGGCGGGGGCGCAGGCGCCACCCCCGGCGGCGGCTCGGCAGCGAAAGGCGGCACGAGCGCGTTCCCCGGCATCGCCGGCGCGGGCGGCGGCGTCACCACCGGTCAAGTCGCCTACGTGAGCGGCAGCACGCTGTACGTGACCGACAGCCAGGGCAACACGGTCAAGGTCACCGCGGCGGCCGGATCGAAGGTGACGAAGACCGTCAGCACGAAGGCAAGCGCCATCCACCCCGGGGAGACGGTCGTCGTGCTGGGCAGCAAAGCCAACAACGGCGCCATCAGCGCGAGCTCGATCAGCGTCGGCTCCGCTGCCCCGGGCGGTGCGACAGGCGCCGGGCGCAGCTCGTCCGGCACCGGCGCCAGCGGCGGCGCCAGCACGCCCACGCTGTTCGGCCCCGGGTAGCAGCAACAAACCACCAACAAGCAAGGAACCCATAGATGTCAACCCACTCACAGCCCGTCCCTCAACCAAGCAAGCGCCGGCGCATACGGCCGTTGCTCGCCCTGTGCGTTCTCGGCGCGTGTGTGGCGCTCGCGGCGTGCGGAAGCTCGGGCAGCGGCTCGACTTCCGCCGCCAACACCTCCAGCACCTCCTCCACGAACAAAGCGGCCGGTCAGGGCGCGGGCAGGTTCACGGCGCTGAGGTCATGCCTGCAGAAACAGGGCATCACGCTGCCCGCGCCGCCGTCCGGCGGGGGCCGTCCGCCGGGCGCAGCCGGAGCAGCAGGGCCTGGAGCACGACGTGGCTTGCAGCCACCGGCAGGCGTCAGCCAAAGTCAGTTCGAAGGCGCGCTGAAAAAGTGCGGCGCCGGCAACCGCCCGCCGGGCGGCGGACTGAACAGCGCGTCCGCCCGGGCGGGGCTGGTCAAGTACGCAGCGTGCCTGCGCCAGAACGGCGTCAACGTGCCCGAACCGAACACCACGGGCAAAGGCCCCGTGTTCAACACCGCGGGCATCGACACGACCAGCAGCAAGTTCAAGAGCGCCCAGAGCAAGTGCCAAAGCGACCTCAAAGGCGCTTTCCCGGGCGGCGGAGGGGCCGGAGCGCCGCCCGCCGGCTCACCGCCCGCGGGCGAAGGCACGGCCGGATAGCGCCGCGTGCAGACATCGGGACCGGCGCGGGACTCGCATAGCTAGTTCAGCGCCGGCTCCCGGCGTCCTCGCGCCGCCGCGCAGGCTCACGGCTCGCGCATCACGTAGCCGACGCCGCGAACGGTGTGAATCAGCTCCGCCGCGCCGACCTGCTCCAGCTTGCGCCGCAGATAGCCGACGTAGACGCGCAGCGCGTTCGAGGCCGCGCCGAAGTCATAGCCCCACACGCGGTCATAGATGACGCCGTGCGTGAGCACCTGGCGGGGATTGCGCATGAACAGCTCCAGCAGCTGGTACTCGGTGCGCGTCAGCTCGACGACCTGTCCGTCGAGGCTCGCGCCGTGGCGCGATCGGTCCAGGCGAAGCTGGCCGAAGGACAGCTCGTCGGGGTCGCCGTCCGGTCCGGTGCGCCGCAGCAGCGCGCGCAGGCGCGCCTTGAGCTCGTCGTTGTCGAAGGGCTTGACCAGATAGTCGTCGGCGCCGGCGTCCAGACCCGCCACGCGGTCTGAGATCGCCACGCGGGCTGTGAGCATGAGGATCGGCACGCGGTTGCCGAGCATGCGCAGGCGCTTGCACACCTCCAGCCCGTCGACGTCGGGCATGCCGACGTCGAGCACGACCGCGTCGGGGACCGCCTGGACGACGGACTCGAGCGCCTGCGCGCCTCCTTCGGCGACCTGCACCTCGTATCCGGCGAGCGTGAGCACACGCCGCAGCGCATCGCGCACGGCCCGATCGTCGTCGACCACGAGGATCCTCACGCGTCGATTGTCGCGCACCGCCACACGCGCGGGGGGCCCGCCGGACACCTCCTACTTTTCCCTTACACGTGCCTTTTGCAGCGCGGCGGGGTACTTGGACCACACAGCGGATATGCCCTGCAAGGCCACACAATGAGCCCAACAAGCACGACCAGAGGATCCAAGCCGGCCTCCGCGGCCTCCGCGAAGGCGGCCTCCGCGGCGCTCGAGCAGCCGCAGCTGCGCCGGCTGACGCTGCACGGCAACCGCATCGCCTACCGCCAGGCCGGCAGCGGGCCGGCGGTCGTGCTGATCCACGGGATCACGTCGAGCTCGGCCACATGGGAGCGAGTGATGCCGTATCTCGCGCGCCACTTCACCGTGATCGCGCCCGATCTCGTCGGGCACGGCGAATCGGACAAGCCGCGCGGGGACTACTCGCTTGGAGCGCACGCCAGCACGATCCGTGACCTGATGCTCGTGCTCGGCCACGAGCGCGCGAGCATCGTCGGGCACTCGCTCGGCGGCGGCATCGCAATGCAGTTCGCCTACCAGTTCCCCGAGCGCTGCGATCGCTTGGCGCTGATCGACAGCGGCGGCCTCGGGCGCGACGTGAACGTGCTGCTGCGCGCGGCGACGCTGCCGGGCGCGGAGTTCGTGCTGCCGCTGCTTGCGGCCACGCGCTTGCTCGACGCCGGCCGGCTCGCGGGCGGGCTGCTCGGCAGCGTCGGGCTGCACGCGCGCACCGACATCGAGGAGATCGCGCGCGGGCACGCAACGCTGTCAGACGCCGAGGCGCGGGCTGCGTTCGTGCACACGCTGCGCTCGGTCGTCGAGCCGGGCGGCCAGCGCGTCGACGCGTCCAACCGCCTGTACCTGTCCGCGCACATCCCCTTCCTGCTCGTCTGGGGTGAGCGCGACTCGATCATCCCGATCGCCCACGGCCGCGCGGCGCACGACCAGATCCCGGGGAGCCGCCTGGAGGTGTTCGCGAGCTCCGGGCACTTTCCACAGCTGGACGAGCCCGAGCGCTTCATCGACGTGCTCGTCGACTTCATCGAGTCGACCGAGCCGGCCACGCTCGACGCCGCGCGCTGGCGCGAACTGCTCGACCCGCACTAGCTCGCTCGCGCCGTCCGGCCGTGTCAGTCGGGGCGCACGTCGAGCACGACCTTGCCGGTCGCGCGACGCTCGTCGATGCAACGCAGCGCCTCGGCGGCGCGGTCGAGCGGGAAGCGCTCGCCGACGATCGGACGGACGAAGCCCTCGTCGATCAGCCGCGCGATGACCGCGCCGATCTCGCGGTTGACGTGCGGCTTGGCCATCACGTAGGCGCCCCATCCGGCACCGACGACCTCGGTGTTGCCGAGCAGCAGGCGGTTGACTTTGACCTCGGGGATCGAGCCGCCGGTGAAGCCGACGACGATCACGCGGCCGTTCTCGCGCAGCGAGCGCAGGCTGTCGGTGAAGCGGTCGCCACCGACGGGATCGAGCACGACGTCCACGCCGCCGCCCGAACGCTCCTTGACCTCATCCTTCCACGCGTCGCCGAGCAGCACGACCTCGTCGGCGCCCGCCTGCTCGGCCACGCGCTGCTTGGCCTGTGAGGAGACGAGCGCGATCGTGCGCGCGCCGAGGCCCTTGGCGACCTGCAGCGCGGCCGTGCCGACACCACCGGCGCCACCGTGCACGAGCACCGTCTCGCCCTCCTTCAGACGCCCGCGCAAGACGAGCGAAAAGTAGGCGGTGTGGTAGTTGAGGATCAGGCTCGCCCCCTGCGCGAAGTCCAGCGATTCGGGAAGCGCGAACGTGAAGAACTCCGGCGCGACGGCCGTCTCGGCGAAGCCGCCCAGCGCGCAGAAGGCGGCGACGCGATCGCCCGCCTTCACCGACGCACCCTCGGGAGCGCTGCGCACGACGCCGGCAACCTCGCTGCCGGGGACGAACGGCAGCGGTGGTTTCATCTGGTACTGCCCACGCGTCTGCAGCACCTCGGGGAAGGACACCCCGGCGACCTGCACGTCGACCACGACGCCGGCGCCCGGCGTGAGCATGTGCGACGGCTCCGGGTCGTCGAGCTCGACCAACCGCAGCGCCGTGTCCGGACCCGATTCCTCGACGATCTGCACCGCGCGCATGCGGCGATTATGTCCGAAAGGCCGTGTGGGAGCCGGTTACCGGCGCGGGAGGCGAAGCGGGCCGCGCCCGCGGCGCGCGCCGCGTGACCGGTCGCTCGCGGCGCTCGCGCCTGGCCTTGCGCAGGCGCATGACACCGCGCAGGTCCTCCCGCGCCGTGGCCACGATGTCCACGCGCGAATCGGGATCGTCCACCCAGCGCACCGGCACCTCGTGGATCGCGAGCTTGCGCCGTTGTGCGAGGTAGAGCAGCTCGGTGTCGAAGAACCACGCCTCGTCCTCGACCTCGTCGAGCAGCGCTTGGATCGCCTCCCGGCGACCGGCCTTGAAGCCGCACTGCGCGTCGGAGAACGTGGCGCCGAGCAACGCGTGCAGCAGCAGGTTGTAACCGCGCGAGATCACCTCGCGCTTTAGCCCGCGCGTGACCTGCGCGCCGGGGGCCAGCCGCGAGCCGATCGCGAGATCCCCGCGGCCCTCCAGCAGCGGCCGGACGAGCTCGGCCAGCGCCGACAGATCGGTCGAGAGATCGACGTCCATGTAGGCGAGGACATCGGCCTCGCTGCGCCTCCACGCGACTCGCAGCGCGTGGCCGCGGCCCTTGCGATCGAGATACAGGACCTCGACGCCGTCGAGCTCGTCCGCGAGCGCACGCGCGACGTCGAGCGTGGCGTCGGTGCTCGCGTTGTCGGCGATCGTTATCTGAAACGCAAAGTTGAAGCGCTCTGAGAGATAGCGGTGCAGCGTGCGCACGCTGTGCTCCAGCGCGCGCTGCTCGTTGAAGACGGGAACGACGATCTCCACGGCGGCGTGCGCCGGCGGGAAGGCTGTGGAGAATGGTGGAGCGGGAGCGAGACGATCTGCGCCGGGGGTGTCTATGGGTGGAGTGAAAGTGTTCATGTCATGCATCTTCGAGCGTGCGTCTGCGATGGCGCTGCGCAGAGCCTGAGAGCTGGCTGAGCGTCACTTCGCCGGGCGGCCGGATCACTTCGTGCGAGCCGTCGTCGAACACGATCACGCCGCCAAGCGGCAGCCATGCGCGCGCCACCTGAGGCCCGCTGAGGATCGCCGCCTTGGCGTGGATCTCGGCGATCAGCGCGCTGGGCGCCAGCGCGGTGACCTGCACTATTCCCGTGAAAGCCGGCCTGCCGGTCGCCGGGTCCAGCAGATGGTGGGCCGGGCGGCCGTCGTCGTCCAGCCAGCTGCGCCGGCCGATGCCACTGGTCGCCACGCCCGTCCGCCGCAGCTCGAAGGTGTGCAGCGTGCGCCCGTCGAACGGGCTTTGCACCTGAATCGGCCGAGCGACTCCGTCCGCGCCGCCGATCGCCAGATCGCCCGCGCAGTCGATCGCAAAGCTCGCATGAGCGGACAGCCGCTGCGCAAGCAAGTCTGCGAACAGGCCCTTCGCCAGCCCGCCGCTGTCGAGCTTCACTCCCGGTGGCCGCGTGACGATGCGCCGCGCCAGGTTCACCTCGACGCTCCGCCAAGCCGGCGGTGAGGCAGCGCCGGCCGGCCGGCGCGATGGTGCGAGCGCCAGCGCCGTTGACAGCGGCACGGGGTCGCCGAGATCGGCGGCATAGCCCGCCGCCTCGATTCGGTCGACGAGCGTGGCGTCGACCAGACCGTTCGTCAGCGTCGCGGCGACGTTCACCGTCTGTGCCAGGCGCGCCATCAACAGGCTGACCGGCACTTCGCGGCGCGGGTCTTCGTTCAAACGCGAGAGCTCGCTGTCGGGAAGGAAGCGGGAGAAGCTCGTGTGCCAGGCCTGCAGTTTGCGGCGAACGAGCTCGACGGCCTCCCGCGCGGATCGCTCGCGACCGGGGCCGGTCACGAGCGCCGCGCAGGACGAGCCGAAGCAATCGAAGCGCTCGCTGACCTCGCCGACGTTCACTAGGACTGCGACGTCGTCACCGGGCTTGCCGCGCTGCTCGATTCGCCCGAGCTCGTCGCTTCGCTCGATGCGCCCGAGCTCGTCGTTTCAGGCGATTCGCTCGAGGCGCTTGTCGTGGCCGATTCCCGTTCAGCGCCAGCTTGCTTTGCGGCGGCCTTTTCTTCAGCGGCTCTTTTCGCTTCGGCCGCTTTCGCTTCGGCCTTCTTCGCGGCCGCTTCCTTGGCCGTGGTGGCGGAGGACGTGCTCGCCTTCAGGTTGCCGGCGGCGGTGCTGGTGTTTTTCGATGTCGCGGAGAGCGCGGGATCGTGGCCGGAGGCGAGCTGCACGTAGACCACTAGAAACAGCGCGCAGAACAGCGCGGCGGTGACGGCCGCAACCGAGCGGCGGATCCGTCGTGCACGCCGGCGAAGCGCGGCGCGCTTGCCTTGCGCCGCGGCGCGCGCGTTCGGTCGGGACCCCGCATCGTGCGGTGGTTGGGATGAGCGTGCGTCGCTGTCTGCCATGGCATCTCCTGGTCGGTTGTCGGGTTCGCTGTGCATGGGAGTCTCGACGTCCCGATTGAGAGCCCGCTGGACTCAGCCTGGGAGCTTTGTGAGCGTCGAGACCGTGTTCGACGGCGGCGCGGACTGCGTTGGCCCCGCGGAGCCGGACGGCGCTGCGGAGCCCAGCCACCGCATGAGCAGCAGCACGAGCGCCGGCAGGACGACGATGGCGGTCATCGCGAGGAACCATGTTTGCCCGGCGTCGGTGCCCTCACCGAGCGAGTGCACGATGCCGAGGATCCAGGCGATCGCTGTGAAGCGGTGCAGCATGCGCCAGCGCTGCACGCCGATGCGCCCGCGCGCGTAATAGGAGAGGCCGAGCGCCAGCATCGCCCAGAAGGCGACGATCCCGGTCGTCGTCCAGATCGTCATGTAGCCGCTGACGAAGGGGACGCTGACGTCCGCGAGGCTGGGGTGCAGAAATCCGTCGCCGAGCAGCGTCAGCCCGTGGATGGCGATCGCGGCGAGCGTTGCCAGCGACAGCGCCTCGTGGGTGACGCGCAGGTCGGGCCAGCGGCGTTTGAGCACGCGCCCGCCCATCAGCAGGCCGACGCACACCGAGACGCTGGAGAGGATCAGCGCCGCGCTGCCCGCCGCGCGGCTGGCTATCCAGTAGAGGTGCGGCCCGGCGGCCGTGCCCAGCACGGCCGCCAGATGGGCGAACGACAGGGACACCGGCTTACGACTTGCCGACGGCTGTCGCGTGAGCGCCGACGTGCCCCGGCGCAGAAGCGCGGGCTCGCGCGAGCTCGGGACGCGCCGAACGTGCCGCTTGTGGGTGGCGCTGCGCGGCGGGCGTCTCCTCGGCTTGCAGTGACTGCGCGTCGAGCGATGCGACATGGGGCTTCAGCCGCGTCGCGCGTGACATCACGTGGGCGACGCCGGCGAACAGGGCGATGTCGGCGAGGACGTTGATCGTGATGAGAAGCGAGAGAGACATGATGCTCCTTGCGTTGGGTTGCGATCTGAGATCAGTATCGAGACCCAACCTGGGCCGACTCTGTGCTCACCCTGAGAGGACGCTGAGAACGAAAACACCCGTGTTTGCGGGCGCTTTGGAGCCTTGTCGGCGGCGCGAGCGCAGCTCGACGGCGGCGGGCGCTCAGGAAAGCTGCGGCGCTGAGCGGGGCGCCGAGGGCGCCGCCTTGGGCAGCACGACGGTGAACAGCGCTCCGCCGCCCTCGGCGTTCTCCGCGCTCACGCCGCCACCGTGCGCGTCCACGACGGTGCCGACGATCGACAGGCCCAGGCCCGCACCCGCCTTGCCGCGCTCGCGGCCGCCCTCTGCTCGCCAGAAGCGATCGAACAGGCGCTCGGGCGCGCCGTCTGGCAGTCCGGGTCCGTGGTCGCGCACGCTCACGGTGACCGCCTGCTCGTCCTGGGCGACCGATACCTGGATAGGCGTCCCCGGCGGCGTATGGACGAGTGCGTTGCGCAGCAGGTTGGCGAGCACCTGGCGCAAGCGATGGGAGTCGCCGGAGACAACCGCCGGATCGGCAGCGTCGAGCGCGATCGACCGATCCGGCGCGATCGCGTGCGCGTCCTCCACGGCGTCGCGGGCGAGCACCGTCAGATCGACCGGCGCGCGGCTCAGCTCCGGCGCCTCGTCCAGCCGTGCGAGCGTGAGCAGGTCCTCGACGAGCACGCCCATGCGCTTGGACTCGTCCTCGATCCGGCGCATCGCCGTCCGCGTCTCGGCCTCGTCGCGCGTCGCGCCCATGCGAAACAGCTCGGCGTAGCCGCGAATGGAGGCCAGCGGCGTGCGTAGCTCGTGCGAGGCGTCAGCGAGGAACTGGCGCAGACGGTCTTCGCTTGCCTTGCGCTGGGCGAAGGCCTGCTCGAGGCGCTCGAGCATCGCATTGAGCGCGAGGCCGAGACGCCCGACCTCGGTGCGCGGCGTCGCGGGGCTCACGCGGCGTGAGAGCTGGCCGGCGGCGATCTCTCCCGCGGTGACCTCGATACGGTCGAGCGGGCGCAGCCCCAGCCGCACGACGTAGAACGCGCTGGCGCCGAGCGCGAGAAGAACGCCGAGGATGACCAGCGCCTCGACCAGCAGCAGCCGGCTCAGGGTCTGATCGACTTCGCCGAGCGGCACGGCGACGATCGTCACACCGGGGTCCTCGGGGTCGCGCTGCGCGTAGGCGCGATAGCGCAGACCCGAGGAGCCGACCGAGCCGACGGTGAAGAACCTGTTCAAGGGGACGCTCGCGGGAATCTTCGGAGCCGCCGGGGTGGCTTCGCTTGGGCTGTACTTGATCACCTTGGAGCCGAGGACCTTGCCCGAGGAGTCTCTGCGCTGCCCATACGTACCAGGCGGCAAGCTGACAGCCGCCCGGCGATCCGCCGGTGCGCCCTCACCTGGCGCGTGAGCACCGTTGGCCCCCACGCCAGGTCCGGGCGAGGACGGCCTGAACCCTTCGTTGTCGAGCAGCTGCGACAGCGCGTCGCGCGCGGCCATCGCCTCCCCGTCGACACGCCCGAGCAGGAACGAGCGCTGCTCGGCGTACGTGACCGCCGCGAGCGCGACGAGCCCGGCGGCGGCCAGCAAGAGCACGCTCGCGAGCACGCGCGCTCGCAGCGAGGCCATCAAGGCTTTGGCGCCTGCAGCGCATAGCCGACGCCGCGCACCGTCCTGATCAACGACGGTCCGTGCGCGTCGAGCTTCTTGCGCAGATAGCTGATGTAGGTCTCCAGCACGCGCCCATCGCCGCCGAAGTCGTAGTTCCACACGTGGTCGAGCAGCTGCGCGCGTGTCATCACGCGGCGAGGATTGAGCATCAGGTAGCGCAGCAGGCGGTATTCGGTGGCGGTCAGCTCGATCGGCGCGCCGGCGCGGGCGACCTCGCGCGACTCCTCGTCGAGCTCCAGGTCCTCGAACACCAGCCGGCCGGACTCCGCGGGTGCCTGGCCGGTGCGGCGGAGGATCGTGCGAATCCGCGCGACGAGCTCCTCGAGGCTGAAAGGCTTGGTCATGTAGTCGTCACCGCCTCCCGAGAGGCCGCGCACCTTGTCCTCGGTGGCGTCGCGCGCGGTGAGGAAGATGATCGGCACACCCGCGCGCTGGGCGCCGAGGCGCGAGGCGACCTCGAAGCCCTCCATGTCCGGCAGCATCACGTCGAGCACCATCAGATGCGGTTTGAAGCTGCCCACGGCCGCGAGCGCCTCGCGTCCGGTGGCGGCCGTCTCGACAGTGAAGCCATGGAAGCGCAGGGCCATCGTCACGACCTCCGCCAGGTTCGGCTCGTCGTCGACGACGAGCACGCGCGTGCCGTCGGCGTTGTCGGGATTCTGTGGGTCTTCGTTCATCGTCGGCTGTCGTGATGGGTGAGCGTTGGCGACGCTCCCCTACGGAGTGTCACGCGCATCGTCGCGCGCCTGAGTGTGAGCGCACATGGAGAAGCCTGGGAACTTGCTGAGAACGCTACGGACGCACGAGGACGACGCGCGCGTCGGCGCGCAGCCAGGCCGCCACGGCCATTGCGGCGGCGACGAGCAGCACGGCCGGCCACGCGCCGATCGCAAGCGCAAGGACGTGCGAGAGCACGAACGCCGCCAGCCCTGTGCAGGCAAGCGTCACGGCGGTGCGCGTGTCGTTTCGCTGCGTCCACGCGCGCACGCACCACAGGCCGCCAGCCAGCAGCACGACGCCGCCGAGCGGTCGCGAGCCGCTCGCCGAGGCGACCGCGTATCCGGCGATCAGCGAGCCGGCGGCGACCGGCGCCGTAGGCGTCAGACGGACGCGTGCGCGTTCGGCGAAAGCCATGCGCGCAGCCTAGCGCGAGTCACCCGCTGCTCGACTCGGCCCACAGGTTGATCCCGCCCTCCTGCGCGTGACGGTCGATCTCGGCGAGCTCGTCAGCCTGGAAGTCGGTGTTCTGCAGGGCCGCGACGTTCTGCTCGAGCTGCTGCACACTGCTGGCGCCGAGCAGCGCGGAGGTGACGCGCGGGTCGCGCAGCGCCCAGGAGATCGCCAGCTGCGCGAGCGTCTGCCCGCGTCGGGCGGCGATCTCGTTCAACGCGCGCACGCGCTCGAGGTTCTCCTCGCTGATCAGCTCGGCGGAGAAGTAGTTGCCGCGGCGCACGCGCGAGTCCTCCTGCACGCCCTGCAGGTACTTGTCTGTCAGCAGCCCCTGGGCCAGCGGTGAGAAGACGATCGCGCCGACACCTTCGCGCTGCAGCACGTCGAGCAGCTCCTGCTCGATCCAGCGGTTCAGCAGCGAGTAGGAGGGCTGGTGGATCAACAGCGGCGTGCCGAGCTCGCGCAGGATCCGCGCCGCCTCTTCGGTCCGCTTGGGGCCGTAGGAGGAGATGCCGACGTAGCGAGCCTTGCCCGCGCGCACGGCGCTGTCGAGTGCGCCCATCGTCTCTTGCAGCGGCGTGTCCGGGTCAAAGCGGTGGGAGTAGAAGATGTCGACGTACTCCAGTCCCATCCGCCGCAGGCTCTGGTCGAGGCTGGCCAGCAGATACTTGCGCGATCCGAACTCACCGTAGGGACCAGGCCACATGTCCCAGCCGGCCTTCGTCGAGATCACCAGCTCGTCGCGGTAGGGGCGGAAGTCCTCGGCGAGGATGCGCCCGAAGTTGATCTCCGCGCTGCCGTACGGCGGGCCGTAGTTGTTGGCCAGGTCGAAGTGCGTGATGCCGAGGTCAAACGCCCGGCGCAGGATCGCCCGGCTGTCGCGCAGCGGACGGTCGTCGCCGAAGTTCTGCCACAGCCCCAGGGAGATCGCCGGCAGCTGCAGGCCGCTGCGCCCGCAGCGCCGGTAGGGCATCGCCTCGTAGCGATCGCCGGCGGGGACATACAGCGACGGACCCAGCTCTGCGTTGTAGGGCACGCTGCGAGTATTTCACCGCCGCGCCCGCTTAGGCAAGCCCGGTGCTCAGTCGCTCCAGCTCGCAGCGAAGGCGTTGCGCACCAGCGTGACGAGCGGACCGCCGGCGAAGGGCACGGCCACGACGTCGTGGCCGGAGCCGGGATCGAATCCTCCGGTCGCGGCGAGCACGGTCGAGCCGTCGCGAGATATGCCCGCCGCGACGAGCTGCAGGGCGATCGATTTCCTGGCGCTGAACGTGTGCACGGCGCCGGTCAGTGGATTGACGCCCTCGCCGTAGACGGTGTCCTGCCCGCTGAACTGCGCGAGCAGCTGCAAGCCGCTCGCCGACCATGCAAGCGGCGCCGGGCCGGAGAGCAGGAACGGCGCTTTCTGGCGGGTCAGCTGGCGCGCCTGCGAGCCGTCGGGGTTCATCAGCCAGACGTTGCTCTTGGGCGCGTCTTCGCGGCGGCCGCGGGCCTTGAACGTGCGCGCGAAGGCGATCTTCGCCGGCCCCCACGCGGGAGCGGTGCTGCGGTGGTTGCTCGTGATGCGCGTCGGGCTGCCACCGGCGACGGGCACCGTGTAGATGTCGCTGGAGGTGGGAAAGACCTTCTCGTTGGGCGCGCGCGAGTAGGCCAGCCGAGTCGAGTCGGGAGAGAAGCCGACGCCCTGGAAGCTGCCGCTGGCGATCACGCGAAAGCCGCGCGTCGCGACGTCGATCAGCACGAGGCGTTCGCGTTCGGGCGTGACGCCGAGCGTGGTGGCGATCGTCTTTGCGTCCGGCGACCATGCGGTGTTGTTCATGTTCGCCTCCGGCGCGGCCAGGACTACGCGCGCGCCGCCCGTGGTCGAGACCATTTCCAGGGCGCCGTTGCCGCGGGCGGGAAGCGACTGGAAGATCACCGCGCTGGCGTCCGGCGCGATCAGCGGCTGCTCGCCGCCGGTGCCGCCGACCAGCTGACGCGGCGAGCCGCCGTTGGATTCGGCGACCCAGATCGACGGATGGGGGCTCTCCCAGCTCTTCTCGTAGGCGATCGTCGCGTGGGCGGACGCGCTGCCCAGAAAGCCCAGGGCGGCAAGCACGCCCACGACAACGAGCATCGCCGCCGGCCGTGTCGGCTGCAGGTGCGCATGACGACGGCCTCCGGTCATGCGCGCACGATATGCGAGCGCGCGGCCGTCGCGGCGTTCAGCGGTCGGACTCCAGACGGTGCAGCGCCGCCTGGTCGAAAGAGGAGCCATCGCGCGGGAGCGCCACGGCTTCGGGCAGCTCGACGTGCAGCCTCGTCGCGCCGTCGATCCGCGCGATCGCGTCGAGCAGCGTGTAGCTGAGCACGTGGCCGCCGCGCATGCGGTCGTCGGTGAGGAAATGCAGGTGCGAGCCGACCATCTCGATGCCGTCGAGCGCATCCGGGAAGCAGAAGCCGATCATCGTGCCCGAGACATCGCGCAGCACGCTGACCTGCTGCTGGGCGATCACCTCGGCGAGCGGGCGGTAGGGAGGCTCTTGCCGCGGCACCGAGCGCACGTGCACTGCCTCGAAGCGGCCGTCGATGCGAATCGCCGTCGGACGCATCGCCCGCGACACGCGCTCGCCCAGGTGCGCTTCGAGCTGCGCCTCACCGAAAGGTCCGACCAGGGCCATCGGCTCGCTCGGCGAGAATGCCACGACGACCGCGTAGGGCGTCTTCGAGGAAAGGTCCGGACACACGAGCGTGCAGTCGAGCTCGGCCTTCCACGCCTGGCCGTCGAGCACGATCAGCTCGCCGTCGAGGCCGTTCAGCGTCCCGAGTCCGAGATCGCCGTGCTGCAGGATCTCCGCGAGCGTGACGTCGCCGTCGAAGGCGCCCGCGAGCAGCGCCTGCACGGTGGAGGTCTGAAACAGCTCGTGGCGGGGATGCTCGGGACGCAGCTCACGATGGCGAAGCAGCTCGACGCCCAGCGCGCCGAGGAACTCGATCTCGCTCATCGTCTGACGACAACCGGCTTGCGGGCGCGAAAGCAAAACGAGCTCGGGCGGTTCATCTGGTGCACTCTAACTTCGCGAGTAGGGTCAACAGGTGCGCCTCAACCACGTCACGCTGTCGGTAAGCGACGTCGCCCGCTCAGCCGCCTTCTACGTCGGCCTGGGACTCGTGCAGATCGTCGCCGACTACCCCGGCTACGCCCGACTGGAAGCCGCCGAGGGCGATACGACGCTCTCGCTGCACCACGTCGAGCACGCCTCACCGCAGCCGAGCGCGAGCATCCACTTCGAGGTCGACGACGTCGATCGTGCCGTCAGCGCGCTCAAGCGTGCGGGCGTTCGCTTCGTCAGCGATCCGATCGATCAGCCATACCTGTGGCGCGAGGCGATCCTGCTGGACCCCGACGGCAACCAGGTGTTCGTCTACCACGCAGGCAAGAACCGCCTTTACCCGCCGTGGCGATTGGCGCGCTAGCCCTTTGCGCAGAAGTCCAACGACCCTCCACAGATACTGGCCATCTGGCCCTCCCCGCGCGTCCGGCGGCACGTCATCTTTGGCGCATGGCAGACACACTGGAGATCATCGGCGGTCCCACTCCGATTCGGGCGCCGCGCGTAGGCGACACCTATCGCTGGAAGGTTCAGGACGGCTCGGCGGAAAAGCACGTGTACGTGCAGATCGCAGAATCGATGCGCGCCGATGCCTTCGAGGAGCCGCTGCGGTCGGGCATCGAGTCCAAGGGCGAGTCGGTCCTGCGCAAGCTGCTCGAGCGCGGCAACGTGCCTACGCGCATCAAGATCACCTCGGCTGGGATCACCGAAGTCGGCGTCGATCGTCAAGCGCGTCGCTGCTCGGTTTAGCGCCGACCGACGTGCAGCGCCGCCGCGACGGACGTGCAGCGCCGGCGCGGCAAACCGATCGCGCGGTCCTGACAGCTCAGAGGTTCACCGAGGCCATGCCCGCCTCGTCGTAGCGCTGGCCGGCGGCCTGGGGCAGCTCTGCATCGATCCTCGCGAGGTCGTCCGCGGTCAGCTCCACGTTTACCGCAGCGGCGTTCTCTTCGAGGTACGTGCGACGCTTGGTACCGGGAATCGGCACGAGGTCCTCGCCCTGCGCAAGCACCCAGGCGAGCGCTAGCTGCGCCGGGGTGATCCCCTTGTCCTGCGCGATCTCGCGGACCTTCGCGGCAAGCCTGAGATTCGCCTCCAGGTTCTCCCCGGTGAAGCGCGGTCCGTTGCGACGGAAGTCGCTCTCGTCGAGATCCTCCGGTGACTTGAATCGCCCCGAGAGGAAGCCGCGCCCGAGCGGCGAGTAGGGGACGAAGCCGATCCCGAGCTCGCGACAGGTGGGAAGCACCTCGGCCTCGGGGTCGCGCGTCCACAGCGAGTACTCGGTCTGCACCGCGGTGATCGGGTGCACGGCGTGCGCCCGGCGGATCGTTTCTGGCGCCGCCTCGCTGAGGCCGATGTGCAGGATCTTGCCCTGCTGCACGAGCTCGGCCATCGCGCCGACGGTCTCCTCGATCTCGACCTTGGGGTCGACGCGGTGCTGGTAGTAGAGATCCACGTGGTCGGTCCCGAGGCGCTCTAGCGATCCCTCGATGGAGCTGCGGACGTGGTCGGCCGAACCGTCGAGCGGACCGAGCGTCGACATGTCGCCGGGTGTCGCCGTGTCCATCCGGCGCGCGAACTTCGTCGCGATCACGTACTCATCGCGGTGGCCCTTGATCGCTCGTCCGACCAGTTCCTCGTTGGTCAGCGGTCCGTACAACTGCGCGGTGTCGAGGAAATTGATTCCGAGCTCGAGCGCGCGCTGGATCGTGGCGATCGCCTCGTCTTCGTCGCTGGAGCCGTAGAAGGCCGACATCCCCATGCATCCGAGCCCGAGGGCGGAGACCTGCAGGTCGGCAAGTTTGCGCTGCTTCATCTCGATCCGCCTTTCGCTTGGGGTGGAGCTCTCAGCCTACGACGCAGGCGTCAGCTCTCCGACCAGCACGCATGCCGGGTCACGGCCGATAGGGCGGCGCCTCGCCCCAGCCCCACCGAGGAACGGGTGCGTGCGCCACGACCTCCGCGCCGGGCTGTGAGTTCTGCTGCGCGAGCCTCGTTCCCCACTCGACGTAGGCGACGAACGCCGAGCGGAACTCCGGGTCCGCCGGCAGCTCGGCGTCGTCGGCGGCGAGGCTCATCAGCGAGGCGAAGCGAAACCTCTGCTCGGGTGTGATCGCCAGGTCGTGATGCTTGGCGAGCATGCGCTCGTATCCGCCGAGCTCCTCGGTGTACCGCGTCGGGCCCCCGAAGACCTCACACCACCAGGCGATCACATGGCGGCGGTGCTCCTCGGCGACGCCACCGGGAAACAATCGCGACAGCAGCGCGTCGGCTTCGACGCGGTCGTAGAAGGCGTTGATCAGCCGCTCGAACGCCGCCTCACCACCGGCCCACTCGTACAGCGAAGACACGCGAGCATCCTAGTGACGGCCGTCACCGAGGCTCCGCGGGTTCGCCGTCGCCGCCAGAGAGCTCGCGCTGGGTCCAGGCGACGTCGTGCCACGCGCCGAGCTTGAAGCCGATGCGACGGTAGGTGCCCACCGCCTCGAACCCCATCGCCTGGTGCAGCCCCATGCTCGCGTCGTTGGGCAGCGTCATGCCGGCGACGGCGATGCGAAAGCCGCGATCGGCCAGCCTGCGCAACAGCTCCTCGTACAGCGCCCGCCCGCCGCCCGTGCGCCGGCGCCCGAGCTCGAGGTACACGCTCACCTCACACGCCCAGCGATACGCCGGTCGAGAGTGAAACGGGGCCCCGTGGGCATAGCCGACGACGCGCCGGTCATCCTCGAGCACGAGCCATGCGTGATCGCGCGAGGCCGTAGCGATCCGCTTGGCCATCTCCGACTGCGATGGCGCAACGGTCTCGAAGGTGATCGCCGTGTCGGTCACGTATGGCGCGTAAATCGCTGCGCACGCGCCAGCGTCGCGCGCCGAGGCGCTGCGCACGACGGCGCGGCGCGGAGACCCGTCGCCGGTAGCCGCGCCGCTCTCCATGAAATCAGCGTACAGCGGCCGTGCGTCGCTCTACACTTCTCTGCAGCCTGCAATCGTCATCCACCCCGGGAGGCGCGGTGAAGAGGGCAATCGCAGTGATGGTCACGCTGGCAGCCGGACTATTCGCGGCCAACATGCTCGGAGTCGCCGTCGCCGAAGCACCGACAGGCACGCCCCCGCGCACGATCAGCGTGCAGGGCACCGCGACGCTTCCGATCGGACAGGCCGACAACGCCGCCGCGGCCACGGCCATCTACCGCGAAAGCATGGCCAGCGCGGTTTCCGACGGGCAGAGCAAGGCCGCTTTCCTCGCGAGCAAGCTCAGCGCGACGCTCGGAGCCGTGCAGAGCGTCGCCGAAGGAGGCGGATACATCAACTGCACGGGGGGATCGGAATCGACCTACGTCGAATACGAAGGCGAACAGCCGGACTTCGGCTCGGCGCCGCAGCCGGGCGTCGTCGCGCCGGTCGCCGCCGCGGCGCCGACGAACGCCGCGCGAGGCGTGACCCGCGGAGCGGGGCCCAAGCTCAAGCGCGCCAAGCGCAAGCATCCAAAGGCGAAGAAGGCGACGGCGGCGTCATGCAAGCTCACCGCGCAGGTCTCGCTGGTCTACACGATCGGTTAGCCGCCCGCCAACCGGAATGACTTGACGCCAACCGCCCGCTAGCCCGGCAGCTCGACGGCTGGCAGCCCGTCGATGCTCGTGGCGTTCTTCTCGCGCTGATAGTCGAGCAGGGCCTCGCCGCCGCCCACGCGAAGCTTCTTCTGCGCCCACGCATCGGCGTGCGGGCGCTCGCCCGCGAAGCTCATCAGTGGGACGCCGTAGCCGCAGCTGTCGGCCACGCGCGTCACCTGCACGAGCACGATCGCCCGCCTCGCGTCCGCCACCGCGGGCTGCGCAAACGCACACCGCTCGTCCAGCGCGTCGAAGCGCTCATCGGCCGCGAGCACGACCTCTCCGCTGCCGTGAAGGCGAACGATTCGCGGCGGCCCGGAGAAGGCGCACAGCATGACCACCACACGCCCGTTCTCGCGCAGGTGCGCGATCGTCTCGGCGCCGCTGCCGATCATGTCCAGATAGGCGACCGTGCGCTCGTCGAGCACGCGCAGGGTGTCGATCGGCCCCTTGGGCGAGACGTTGACGTGGCCGTCGGCGGCCAGCGGCGCGCTCGCGACGAAGAACAGAGCCTGCGCGGCGATCCAGTCGGCCAGACGCGCATCGATCCCGTTGAACACCTTGCCCACCAGGCCAGGATAGAGCGCGAGATCGAGCGCGGGCCGTCAATCGCTGCACATCGCGCCGTCCCATGGCGAACCGACGCCGCTCGATCACCAACTCACAAAAGGGCGATCACGCGCTCGTTCTCCGTTTGCGTGCTCATGGCAGCTACCCGAAGTTTGACCGTGCGGTAACGACTCACCGCTGCAGCGGCTCGGCGGGAAAGCGCACGCCGAAGCGCTCGATCAGACCGGGGACGCTCGCGGGGTCCATCTCCAACGCGTAGCGCTCGCACATCTCGCCGAGCATCGCCGGGTCGGCCTGCGCGACTCCACCGAGGTCGACCAGCTCGGCGAAGAAACGCTCGAAGCCGGCCGGGGCGATGATCTCGAGGATCCGGCAGGGGTCGTCGCCGGCGTTCCAGAACGTGTGCCACTCGCCGCGCGGCTTGAGCACGAGGTCACCCGGTCCCGCCTCGAGCACATCGTCGCCGAGCAGCGCCCCCATGCGGCCCTCGAGCACGTAGCTGTACTCGTCCTCGCGCGTGTGCCGGTGCAGCGGCGCGGCAAGCGCGCGAGCCGACATCGGGTGCTCGACGAGCGAGAAGCCGCCTTCGCTGGTGTCGCCGTCGAGCATGAAGCGCACTCCGATGCTGCCGAGGAAGCCGGCCTTGCCGTCTGCGGGCCCGAGGACCCTGGTCGATGCGCTCTGCATGTCTCCTCATTTCAGTGGACAGTTGTGTTGCGCGAACCATACAGTCGCGCCGCGGTCCGTGTCAAACTTGATCGAACACCAATGACCGATCAACCTCGTCCCTACCGTATGCAGCGTCGCGCGGAGTCCCAGCAGGAGACCCGCCTGCGCATCACCGAGAGCGCCGTGGCGCTGCACGGAACTGTCGGACCTGCGCGGACGTCGATGAGCGCCGTGGCCGCCCATGCCGGAGTCCGTCGCTCGACGCTGTATCGCCACTTCCCCGACGAAGCGGCGCTGTTCGACGCGTGCACCGCTCATTGGGCCGCTGCGAACCCTCCCCCCGATTTCACAGCCTGGTCGGCGATCGTCGACGCCGACGAGCGCCTGTCGATTGCGCTTGGTGAGCTCTACGCCTTCTACGGGCGTACCGAGCTGATGCTCGAGAACTTGACGCGTGACGAGCAAGCCGTGCCGATCGTCCGTGAGCGCTTCGCCGCGTTTCGCTTCTACATTGGCGCCGTGCGCGACACGCTGGCGGTCGGGCGAAGGCTGCGGGGGGCCGCCAAGCGTCGTACGGTGGCCGCGCTAGGGCACGCGATCGCGTTCGCGACTTGGAGGTCGCTGATACGCGAGCAGGGACTGACCGACAAGGAGGCCGTCGCGCTCATGTGCTCGCTGGTCGCCGCCGCCGAACGGCCTCGCGGGAAGGCCTAGCGGGGGCTCGTTGACGACCGCAAGGGGCGCGCTGCTTGGGTTTCATCCATGGGCCGGCGCGGCTGCGGCTGGATGGTTCACGATTGACTCAGCGGCGTACGCTGCCGGCAACCGCCCACGCGCGTGCGGTCAACTCGAATGCGTCGTCGCCGACGCCGAGGCGGCGGCGATACGCGTCGCGCAGTGCGTCGCGGCGGTCGGGCTCGAGGGATGCGCAGAACGCGCCCGACGGGGCAATCCCAGTGGGCAACGGCGACCACAGGTCGTCGAAGCTGTCGTACGTCGCGCTCACCACCAACGGGCCGAAGCGCACGTCGCTGAGCCCCGCTTGGCGCCAGAGCTGTGCCAACTCGCCATCGGCGCACCAGCGCATGACGACGCCCTCGTCGACGAGGGCTGCGCGCTCGGGGTCGATCTCGCGGGCCGCCTCCCAGAACGAGCGCAACAGCGTCATCTCGCCCGCGTAGTCCCATACGCAAGCGCCGACGACGCCGCCCGGGCGCGTCACGCGCGCCATCTCGCGCACGGCCGCCTCGGCATCGGGCATGAAGTTAACCGCAAGCTGGGAGAGCGCGAGGTCGAACACGCCGTCGGCGAACGGCAGCCTTTCGGCGGAGGCGACGACAACGACGACACCGGGCAGTCGCGCGCGGCATGCTTGGACGAACGGCTCGGACGGGTCGATGGCACGCACGCTCGCCGTGCCCAGCCGCTTGACGAGCGCATCCGTCAGCGCGCCCGGGCCGCAGCCGACGTCGAGCGCCTGCATCGTCGGATCCACGCCGGCGAAGTCGATCAGAGCGCGGGCCAGCTCCTCGCCGTAGCGACCGACGTGGCGGTCGTACGCATCGGCCGACGCACGAAAGGTCTCAGCGCCTGACATCGAGGCGAGACACTACTGCGCAGCGAGTGTCCTGACCCGACGGGACAGCCACATTTTGCGCGTCCCCGAGCGAGCCTTGGATCGCTCAGACTTCCGTGAGGACTCGCACACCCCCCTGCGACACAGCCACGTACGATCGTCGAGGCAGCTGGCCTGAAAACAGCCCTAGGAGGAATCATGGATACGTACGTAATTTTGCGGCGTGGCGCCTGGAGTTCCGCGCAGGAGCTCGGTGCGGCCGCCGATCGTTCGAGCGCCGTAGGCGACGAGGAGATGTCTGAGGACATCCGCTGGATTCGCAGCTACGTGCTCGACGAGGGCGACGGACGCGTGGGCACCGTGTGCATCTACCAAGCGAGCAGTCCAGAGGCGATTCGCGAGCACGCCTCGCGAGCCGACCTCGCGGTCGACGAGATCATCCCGGTCGCCGACACGGTGATCGTTCGCCCCGATCCACAAGTCGCCAGCGCGTAGCACGCGGCAGGCAGGGCGGAGCGCTCAGGCGCCGGCTCGGCGCTCCGCCCCTAGCCGGCGCCGCGAGGAGCGGTCGCGGCGCCCGCCGAGTGCGCTTCGCCGGATCCCGCCGGGGTCTCCCCCTGGCCTGCCGGCTCTCCCCTTCGCACCCGCACCGGCGCCCCTTCGCCTCCCGCCTGCTCTCGCTCGAACTCACAGCTCGCCGCGACACTCGACTCCGTGGGATCGGCGTGGACGATCAGCACGGGAACGGGGCTGTGGTGCAGCACGTAATGGCTGACGCTGCCGAGCAGCGCCGAGCGCAGCGCGCCGCGTCCGCGCGAGCCCATCACGATCAGGTCGTGCTCGCCGGCGCGCAGCTGGCTGGCCAGCGCCGGCCTCGCCGGCGCTTTGCTCATCACAGTCGTGACAGAGACATCGTCGGGAACGCGATCCAGCGCAGTGCGCAGGATCCGCTCGGCCTCCGCCTCAGCGTCTTTCGTCAGCTTGGTGACCACATCGCCGCCCATGCCCGTGTAGGCGACCGCCGGCGGCATGTTGACGGAGGTGAAAAGCGTCAACCGTGCCCGCTCGCACGCAGCCAGATCGATCGCTTGAGCAAGCGCCTGATCGGCGTCAGGTGAACCGTCTATGGCGACGAGCACGTTGCGG
This sequence comes from Solirubrobacteraceae bacterium, assembly GCA_035995645.1. Lineage (GTDB taxonomy): Bacteria > Actinomycetota > Thermoleophilia > Solirubrobacterales > Solirubrobacteraceae > Palsa-744. Next base: position 59,566 of record DASYKG010000003.1, on the reverse strand, counting down.
AACATGTTGGTCCGCTCCTTCGGTCGAGAATTCGGGATCTCGTTAACAATATATCGCAAAACTATATAGTCATCAATATGAATCACCACGGATCCGAGCGGTCCGCGAGCATGGAGTACGTCGCCGGGAACCTGCTCGCGCGCGCCGCCCTGCTCGTACGCCTGCTCGTCAAGCAGGTGCCCACGGGGGAGATCTCGCGAACGGAGGTGGAGGTTCTCGCCGAGCTCGCGCAAGGCACGCGGCGGATCACAGAGCTGGCAGAGCTCGAGGGGTTGGCGCAGCCGACGATGACGGTGCTCGTCAGGCGGCTGGAGGCGCGCGGCTGGATCGTCCGAGAAGGTCTGCCCGACGACGGACGCGTGGTGATCGTCGCAATCACGCACGAGGGACGCGCGGCCGTCGAGGGGTTTCGCGCGCAGTTCCTCGCTGCGCTGACAAGCGATCTGGAAGTCCTCTCAGACAGCGATCTCGCAGAGCTGTCGCGCGCGACCGACGCACTGGGCTCTTTTGTCGACGTGCTGCAGGCAGTCCCGTCGGCTCGCGGTTCACGCTGAGGCCGGCGCCGGGCGCTTCACCTTCGAGCCGTCGAGCTCGACAAGCCGCTGGCCGGCCTGCGCGCGACGCGCATATCATCTGGGGAATGGGAGAGCCAGACGCTGCGAAGCTGACACTGTGGCAGCGCCTGGGCTTCAAAGCGCTTCGCCGCCGAGCCGGCAGACGCGCCGGCGAGCCGCTGCAAGCCGAGGACTGGGAGGTCATGTGGCGGCTGCATGAACACGGGTTCAATCGGATCGTCAACTGGCTCTTTCTCGCCTTGCCGCGAAGCCCGCGCTGCGGGGTCTGCGGAGCGCCCTTCGCGGGCCTCGGCCGCTTGGTGGCCGGTCCGCTTGGCTATCGGCCGTCGCGCAAGAACCCAACCGTGTGCGCGACCTGCGTCGAGCTCGCTCCACCGGGCGGCATGAAGATGCCGACCGGCGTGCTGTTTGCCGATCTGCGCGGGTTCACCGCGCGCTTGGACGGCGGCGATCCGGAAGAGGCCTCGGCGGTGCTGCGCCGCTTCTACGGGTGCGCCGAGGACGTGCTCTTTCCGAACGCCGTCATCGACAAGCTGATCGGCGACGAGGTGATGGCCCTGTACCTGCCCGATCTCAAGCGCGGCTTCAGCGTCGAGGAGGTCCCGTCTGTGATGCTCGAGCACGCCCGCGGCCTGCTTCGCGCCGTCGGCTACGGCTCCGACGCGCCGCCGTTCATCGAGCTGGGCATCGGCCTTGACTTCGGCGAGGCCTTCGTCGGCAACATCGGTCAGCGCGCGCTGTACGACTTCACGGCGGTCGGCGACGTCGTCAACACCGCCTCGCGCCTGCAAGGCCAAGCGGCGGGCGGGGAGATCGTGCTCTCCCAGCGTGTCGCCGACGGCCTGCCCGGCACAGTCGGCGCGCGCGAGCAGCTCGCGTTGAAGGGCAAGCGCGAGCCACAGACCGCTTACCGTGTGAGTCTCTGAGAGCAGCGCACCTGTAATCACCCCCAGGCAGGAGGTTTCCAAGCGATGACCGAGCCAATACCCAGCGACTATCCGCGAGTCACGCCTTATCTGATCGTCGACGGGGCCAGCGCGGCGATCGACTTCTACAGCTCGGTGCTCGGCGCCGAAGAACGGGTGCGGATGGCCGGCCCCGACGGCAAGGTCGGTCACGCCGAGCTTGCCATCGGCGACTCGATGATCATGCTCGCCGACGAGCACCTCGACATGGACGCACGCGGACCGCGGACGGTCGGCGGCACTGCGGTGACGCTGCACGTCTACGTCGAGGATGCCAACGACGTCTTCCAGCGGGCGATGCAAGCGGGCGCGAGGTCGCTGCAGCCCGTCGAAGACAAGTTCTACGGGGATCGATCTGGCCAGTTCGAGGATCCATTCGGACATCGCTGGAACGTGGCCACCCACGTCGAGGACGTGCCGCCCGAGGAGATGTCCAAGCGCGCAGCGGACGCGATGTCCGCCGGCTAAGCCGAACACCCGCCTCCACGCGGACCCGCCGTTCGCAGTACGGCCGCGCTACGGCCGAAGCACCGTCGTCGCGACAGCGGGCGACGCCTCGGCCGCAGCGATCAGCGGACCCCATTGCGCGCTTGTGCGCAGCGAACGAGAGGTGTGGTAGACCGACCACGCGAGGATCGCCACGAGAAACGGGGCATCGCTGAGCGCGGCGACGAGCACGTAACGGTCGGTGCTCAGCGTCAGCAGCGCGCTCAGGCGAACGAGCGCTCGCGCGAGAAAGTACGTCCCCCAGACGATTGTGATCGTGCGCATCGCGCGCCGGAAGGTGTCGGATTCGGTCACCGGCGCCGGAAGTGGATAGACCTCCTCGGCGAACCACGACGCGAACGGGCGTTGTCCGCGCAGCGACGCGAACACCACGCAGCTGAGCACCGTGTCGATGCCGATCTCCTGCGCGAGATACACAGAGGCGCTGCCCGAGGTAAGCCCGACGACCGCTCGGATGGCGACGAGCACGAGTGCGAGGCGCACGATCATCGCCGGCCGACCCTGCCGGCGCTCGTGCACGAACACCGACACGCCGAACAGCACCGCCATCGCAATCCCCGCCGTCAGCCCGATCAACTTCCAACCGAGGAAGAAGACGGCCAGCGGGCCGAACCCGTCGCGCACCAGCCGCGGGCCCGCGCGACGAACGACCGCGCCGATCGCGATCGGCTCTGCGAGGACGAGCTCTGCGGGCTCAGTTGCCACGCGACGGAGTGTAAGCGCGGCCACGCCAGCTCGATCTGCGTCGCGCTGAACGCGCTGGGCGCGTTCATCCTCCTGTCATCAACGCATCCCTAGCTTCGGTCCTGCTCATGACCCCAAACGAAGGAGCAACAACCATGCGCAAGCGATTGAAGACCACCATCGGCGCCACGGCGGCGCTCGCCGCCCTCGCGCTCGGCGGCTCGGCCATTGCCACGGCCACACAGAGCACGCCGAGCAAAGGCACCACGCACGCGGCCAAGCACGTCGTGAAGAAGGCCCCGGAGAAGACCGGCGGCGTTGACACGGACACCGTGCAGTCAGGCGACCAGACCTCGCCGGACACCAGCGGCGCCAAGGCGTCCTCCGTCTCGTCGGCGGCTGCAGGCAGCGAGAGCTCGTCTGAGACCTCCTCGGAGACAACGTCGGAGACCTCCTCGGAGAGCGCATCCGCGAGCGACGGTCCAGGCGGGCACGAAGACCCTCCGGGAAACGTGGAAAACCAAAGCGAAGCGCAGGAATAGCCAAGGCCACGCGGTGAGAACCGCGAAAGCCGAGCCGACCGGGACGGGCCGCGCGAGCGGTCCGTCCCGGGGCCGTTCAGGCGGCGTTCAGGTCTCCGTGGCAGCCTCGAGTACATGCGACTTCTGATCGTGGAGGACCAAGCCAAGCTGGCTGGTCTGCTGCGCGGCAAATTTCAGAAGCACGGGTTCGTCGTCGATGTGACCGCCCGCGGAGAGGACGCGCTGTGGATGGCCGGCAGCACACGATTCGACGTCCTCATCCTCGATCTGATGCTGCCGGGCATCGATGGATTCGAGACATGTCGCCGCCTGCGCGCCGACGGGGTGCGCTGTCCGATCCTGCTGCTCACGGCACGCGACGCGGTCGGCGACCGCGTGACCGGCCTCAACGAGGGCGCCGACGACTACGTGATCAAGCCCTTCTCCTTCGACGAGCTTCTCGCGCGCGTGCGAGCGCTCGCACGCCGTCCACCGACCCAGCGTCCCGCGGTTCTGCAGGTCGGCGACCTGCGCCTGGACTCCTCCGGCATGAGGGTCTGGCGGGGACAGTCCGAGCTCTCGCTGTCGGCGAAGGAGCTTCTGCTTCTCGAGGCGTTTATGGCGCGTCCCGGGGAGGTGCTGTCGCGAATCGAGCTACTGGAGTCCGCGTGGGACCAGGCCTATGAGAATCGCTCGAACGTCGTCGACGCCTACATCAGGCGCCTGCGCGAGAAGATCGACCGGCCGTTTGGCCGGCGCACGATCGAGACCGTTCGCGGCGGCGGATATCGCCTGACGGTGTGATGCGAGCTCCCAGCCTGCGCCACCCGTCGCTTCGCTTCAAGCTCACGCTTGCGTTCGCCGCCGCGATGGCGCTGCTGTTGACGGCGCTTGGGACCTACATCTACGCCAGCTTTCAGAAGAGTCTCGACCAGTCGCTGAACCAGGGCCTGCGTTCGCGCACGAGCGACGTACGCGCTCTGGTCAACCAGGCCGATACGGGGCTCGCCGATGCCGGTGGAGCACGCCTGGGCCGTACCGAAACGGGCTTCGCCCAGGTTCTGCTGCCGAACGGCAGCGTCGTCGATCAGACGCCCGGGCTCCCGCGCAGGGCGGTTCTGAGCGCACGCGAGCTAGCCCGCGCGAGTCGGCGGCCGATTTTCGTCACGGCTGAAATTCCTGGAGCGCCGGGGCCAGTGCGCGTGCTGGCCACGCCCGTGCGCGCCCAGGACCGATCGCTCTTGGTCATCGTCGCCGCGTCGCTGCAGAACCGCGCCGCCGCGCTGAACGATCTTCGCGCGCTGATGCTCCTGGGCGGACCCGTCGCGCTCGTGTTGGCGTCGCTTCTCGGTTATGGCGTCTCCGCGCTGTCGCTGCGCAGCGTCGAGGCGATGCGGCGTCAGGCGAAACGGATGTCGGTGGCCGAGCCGGGCAGGCGCCTCGAGATCCCCTCGGCACACGACGAGATGCAGCGCCTTGCGCTCACGCTCAACGAGATGCTCGATCGCAACGATGCAGCGTTCGCTCAGGAGCGGCGCTTCATCGCCGACGCCAGCCACGAGCTGCGCTCGCCGCTGGCGATCCTCAAGATGGAGCTGGAGGACGCGCTCAGCGGGGACAAATCCGAGCGCGAGCTGCGCTCGGCACTCGCCTCCGCGGACTCCGAGACCGATCGCATCTCCCAGCTGGCACGCGACCTGCTCACGCTGGCGCAGGCCGAAGAAGGCAGGCTCAGGGTCGAGCCGGCAGCTCTGCGCGTCGACGTGCTGCTCGAGCGCCTGCGACAGCGCTTCGCGCGCAGGGCCAGCTTGGAAGGTCGAGACGTCGTGGCCAGCGTGCCAGCGCAGATCACGCTCCACGCCGATCCACTGCGTGTCGAGCAAGCGCTTTCGAACCTCCTCGACAACGCGCTGCGTCATGGCGCCGGCACGATCGTGCTGTCCGCGCACCGTCACGACGGCCTCGTCGATCTGCGCGTGAGCGACAGCGGTCCAGGCTTTCCCGAGGGCTATCTGAAGGTCGCGTTCGAGCGCTTCAGCCGTGCCGACCTCGGCCGCACGAGCGAGGGGGCCGGGCTGGGACTTTCAATCGTGTCGAGCATCGCCCGCGCCCACGGAGGCGACGCGCACGTCGCCAATCGCAGCGGCGAAGGGGCGGAGGCGTGGATCACGCTTCCTCAGACGGCGGACGTTCGCCGCCCCAACGCGCCGACATCGCCGACATCGCCGAGGCGGGCAAGGCGCCGCTCCCGTCGTCCGGCGCGCACGGTCACGGGCGACGGTTAGACGCTTTCGTGAGCGCGGCCGGCGCACCTGGGCGACCCCACCTTTCGGTGAGGTCGCCTGGTTGCACCTGTCTGTGCCGCGGGCTCCTCACGGAGCAATTGCGGGCAATCGCAACCGCCGGCGCGGCGCCGGCGCTTCTTCTATTTCTTGCCCTTCGGCGGGCACGGCGACTTGTAGGTGACAGTCACCGTTTCGGCGGGAATGCCAAACTCGCGTTCGCCACCGTAGGAGCCCCCGAAGATCAGTTCGGCCTTCAGCGGGAAGCCGCCGGCCGGGCACTTCGTCGGCAGCGTGCCGTAGGGGATCAGCTTCTTGCCCTTTTTGATAGCCGCGCCGACCTTGATGTTGATGTTTTTCGTCGACGCCAGCGCTGCGCCGGGAACCGTCGCGATGGCCGGCACGAGCGTCTTCAGCTCGAGCCCGTATGGCGGCTGGCCGGAGTTGACGTAGGTGCCCGACGAGACGAATTCCAGCGACACGGGACTGCTGCCCTGCACGTAGAACATCAGACCGCTCGGTCCGAAGAACGCCTGCAGCGAGGCTTCCTCGGGAACGCGTTCGGAGCCGAACGTGACTTCGCCGAGCGCGTTGCCCTTAGGGCTCGCGACGGTGTTCGCCTTGCAGCCCGACGGGCCGGTGTTCTTCAGCACCGCTTCCGAGCACTTGCCGAACGGAGCCGCGTTGATCTTCGCGCCGACCGGCAGGAAGAAGTTGACCTGGGCCAGCGGCGGGATGCCTCCGTTGGGGTTCTGCGGCGTCGCCCCGTAGCCGGAGCCGGTGATCACGAAGTTGGCTTCCAGCGCCGTCCCCGCGCCGAGGATGTTGCCGGTGTGCGGGTAAGTGCCGCCGCCCGGCTTGGGAATCGGCACGTCCTTTGCTTTGAAGGTGACTGTCGGCGCGACTGCCGATGCCGCGGCCGGTAGGCCAAGCACGACAAGCGAGCCGAGCACGGCCAGACAGGTGGATGCTCTGCGCATCAGTTTCACTCCTCCTCTGTTGATGGACAGGTCCGCCTCGATCCGCGTGGCTCCCCCGAGCCGGTTCCAAAAGACGACCCGAATGCCGAGGTCGAGTTCTCGACGCTGCGGCGCGAAGCATACAGGAGGAGCCGCAAGCCGACGCGTGCGTATGCCGGTTTGGTTCGCACTCCTTGAACTCTATGGAAGAGCGAAGATCAGCGCATGACCGATCTTCAGCTCGCCATCTTCGACTGTGACGGAGTGCTCGTCGACAGCGAGGCGATCTCCAACACGATCCTTGCCGAGTCGCTCACGGCGCAGGGTCTGCCGACAACGCCCGCCGAGGCTCGACGCGACTACCAAGGCCTGCTGCTCGCCGACATCGTCGTCCAGGCGCAGGGGAGGCTGGGACACCGATTGCCCGAGGACTGGCTGGAACGCTACGAGCGCATCCGCGCCGACGCCTTTCGTCGCGAGCTGCAGCCGATCGCCGGTGCGGCCGAGGCCGTGCAGCGTGTCTGCAACTCCGGGATGGCCGTTTGTGTGGCGTCGCAGGGAAAGCTCGAGAAGACACGGCTCTCGCTGCAGCTGACTGGGCTCGACCGCCTGTTTGCGGAGCCCGCGCGGTTCTCAGCCTGGTCGGTTGCCAGAGGCAAGCCGCACCCCGATCTCTTCCTGCACGCCGCTTCGACGATGGGGGCGAGCCCTGAAAGCTGCGTCGTCATCGAGGACACGGCGTCTGGCGTGACCGCAGCGGTCCGCGCGGGTATGCGCGCCATCGGCTATGCGGGCAATGGCGACGAGGACGCCCTACGCACCGCCGGCGCAGAGTGCATCCACGCGATGGATGAGCTTCCTCAGCTGCTCAGGCTGGAGTGACGTGCGCGGTATCCGGCTGATGGGCTGGCTCACCGCTGGCGGTGTTCTGCGTCTCGCCGGACTGGTCGGCGCCATCCGCCGAAGCCCGCTTGCGCGCATCCTTCCTGGCCTGCTTGTCCAGCCTACGCTCACGGAGCTTGCTTTCACGCGTGAGCTTTGCCATCGTGGTCTTCTTCTTGCCGCTTGAGGCCATGTCTGTCCGTCCCTTGTTGCGGAGTCCCGAGCGTCCTTGCCAGCGTCATCCGGCCTTCGCGTTCGTCTAACGGACGCGCGACGGCGGACGCCTTGTGGCCGACTCACGTCCATGAGTCGGCCACGGCAGATCAGGCGGGTTACTAGACTGGCTGGATGTTGACGGCCTTGGGGCCCTTGTCGCCGGCCTCGGCCTCATAGGAGACCTTCGCGCCCTCGGCGAGCGAGCGATAGCCCTCGCCGATGATCGCCGAGTGATGGGCGAACAGATCCTTGGACTGGTCGTCAGGCGTGATGAACCCGAAGCCCTTGTCGTCGCTGAACCACTTCACTGTTCCGGTAGCCATGATATTTCCTCCGTGCGTTGATAGTGCTGCGAACGCGGAGATTGCTAAGCAAAGGCTACGAGCGCTGGCACTGCGTTGTTGGGCAGACCGCCCAACCTGACCAATCAACCTAGCAGCAAGCAGCAAGAGGCGCTCGTCGCTTGGCCTCGTCCAGCGAGTGCGTCCAACGGGTGTCGTGTCGCGAGCCGCTGGCTTTAGCGCGTCGAAAGTGGAGGCGCCACTGGGCGCGAGAGCAGCTGTCCGGGCCAGTCACGCCGTTTGAAGCTGCCACCGCGCGTGAAGCCCTGACCCTCATACCAGCGAATCAGAGCGGGTGCTTCTGCCCAGCAGTCCAGGCGAAGGACGTCGGCGGAGCGCTCGCGGGCGATGCTTTGTGCGAGAGCCAGCAGCTTCTGACCGAGGCGCTCGCCTTGGCGTGAGCGGGCGGTGAGCAGCAGGTGGACGTACAGCTCGCGAGCATCGATGCGGGGCACCCATTTTGGCGCCCGCCCGACGGCCAGCGCCCCCACCGACTCGCCGGCTTGCTCGATCAGGTACAGCTCGGAGCCGGTTGCGAGGTCGTGAACGCGCGCCCGCCATATGTCACTCTGCGATGGCGGCTCGCTGCCCCACTGGCCGGCCTGCCCGCGCGCCACCAGCCACTCGACGGCCTGATCGAACAGCGCGAGAAGCGCGCCTTCGTCTTCGTGCCCGCCCCTGCGAATCTTGAGCTGTGACATGGCGGGGTTCAGGCGGCGACTGTACCGCCCCGGCCCTTCCCGCGTCTAGATGGTTCGCGTTCGGCGATTAAGCTTCGCCCGTGCCCCCGGTCGAGATCGTGCGTGGCCTGTTTCGCTGGACCGCGCCCCACCCGGACTGGAATCCGCACGCGACACGAGCGAGCGCGGACGATTGGGACAAGGACGTGGGCTCGGTCCTGTATGAGACGCCTGAGGCGGTCGCGCTGATCGATCCGCTGATTCCATCGGAGAGTCGCGGCGAGTTCCTTCGCTGGCTGGACGAGCGAATCGCAGATCGCCCGGTCAGCGTTCTCACGACGATCCGCTGGCACCGACGCGACCGCGAGGAGATCGCCGAGCGCTACAAGTCGACCACGTCGCGCGCATGGAACGCGGTTCCGCCGGGGGTCAAGCCACGGCCGCTGCGCGGCGCCGGGGAGACGATGTTCTGGCTGCCGGCGGTCGAGACGCTTGTCGCGGGTGACCGGCTGATCGGCGCAGATGGCGGCCTGCGCGTGTGTCCGCAGAGCTGGTTGCATGACGTGCACGTCAACCGGGCGGGGCTGGCCGAGCTGCTTCGCTCGCTTGTCGAGCTGCCGATCGAGCGCGTGCTCGTCTCCCACGGCGAGCCGGTGCTTCGCGATGGCAACGCGGCGCTCGTGCGGGCGATCGCCGAGGCCAAAGCCGGCTGAACCTCAGCGCCGCTTTCGCCAATCTCCCTGTTTCACCCAGCCTCGCGCGCATTCCACGACCGCTCGATCTGTCGCATGAGCGCCGGGTAGACGATCCACAGGCGAAACGGCTTGATCAGCGCCATGTATGCCCTCCCGAGCGGACCGCGTGGCTTGACGTAGACGGCCATCTGTCCCTGGTAGCGCCCGTCGCCTTGATCGACCCAAGCCATGTGCATGACGCCGTGAACGGTCCGGTTGGACAGCTCCGCGGCAAACTCGGCGCCTGTGCGATAGAGGGGATCGAAGGGCAGCGAGCCGAAATCGAGACTGGCCGTGGTGTTGCGCAGGTCCTCGGGCAGCCGCTCGCGCAGCGAGGTCTCTCTGCAACCTGGAATCGGCAGCTTGCTTGCGGCGCCGTCCCGATCCTTGTCGATCGGCACGGAGATCGCGCCGAGGCGCAACCAACGGCCGAGGCGATCGCGAACACGCCACAGGACGCGCGTGGGCAGGGAGTCCGCGTTGGTCGGATCGAAGTGCAGCGCGTTTTCGAGCATCGCTTGGAAGTCGTCGGCGCCGCCGTGCACCGGGAGCGCCCAGACATCCTCGAGAGTGAAGTCCGGGGCGATCTCACGAATACGCCAGGGGCGAGATTCGTGCGCTGCGTTTGGCAGCCTCATGCTGCGGAGCGTAGACCTTCTAAGCGGCTGAGTTGGCCCGCGCCTCGCTCGCGCGCACGAACGACCACAGCAGGTCGACCGCGTCGGCTCGCGTGTGAACGTCGAGCTTGGCGAAGCAGATCTGCAGGTGCTTCTGCACGGTGCGCTCGCTCAAGGCGAGCAGCTCCGCGATGGCCCGGTTCGAGCGGCCTGTCGCGAGCCACGCGAGCACCTCGGTCTGACGGGGAGTGATCCCGCGCTCGTTGAGCTCGGCGAGCAGATCGTCATCGTGCAGCGGCAGGCGGCGGCCGTGGGAGCGGATGTCCAGATCGCTTTTCAGCCGCGTGTGCTCGAGCGCGTTTCGGTAGCCCTGGATGAGGAACGGGCGAGCGTCGTTGAGCAGGTCGCGCTCGGCGTCTGAGAAGTCGACGGCCTTGCGCGACAGCGCGAGTGCCAGCAATCGGCCCTGCGCAGCGGGCAGTGTGAAGGCGATCTGGTGCTCGAGGCCGAGAGGTTTGTAGAACTTTCGATAGAGAGTGGTCGCGTGCAGCTGGGCCGGCGCGCCCACGTCAGAGAAGCGGTAGGCGCGGCCATCCTGCGTGCGCTGGTAGCGCTCCACGAGCGGGTTCTCGAACGCGTACTCCGCGTACAGCGCGTGGGCGGCGGCTGGAAATGGCGGATCGATGAGAACCGCCGTCTCCTGCGGGTCGAGGCTTAGGTCGTTCAGCGAGATCCAATCGGCCGGCACGGCGCTGCGCACGGCGGCCAACAGGCCGTGGCGAAACTCGTCGATCCCGAGCAGGCCGATGATCTCGCCGACGAGCTCGAGGAGGGTTCGCTCCCGCATCACACAAATCGTACGCGTTTTGTGCGTATTGACGCGCTCGAGGCGGACTGCTCAAGTTCTCGCGATGAACACACTCGTCTCACGGCTCAACCATGCCACTGGCGCCAGCGTCCTGATCGCGATGATCTCGCTCGCCTGCGCACTTCCGATCACGCCCGCCGCTGCGGCGGAAGTGAACGTGTCGGGGACGTGGAAGTCGATCTACCACTGCGAAGTGGGCTGGTGTGCCGGCCAGAACTTTCCCGCCGAAGCGACACTCGTTCAAGCCCCTGGCTCCAGCCACGTGCAGGCCGGTTCGGACTCCGGCACGCTCAACGGAAACGTGCTGACCCTCGAAGGCAACAGCGCCGGGTACTCATACAAAGAGTCGGTGACGATCTCCGCCGACGGCAAATCGTGGTCGGGCCCGCTCACCGACAGCCACGGCACGAGCGGCACCGACACGGCAACGCGCGTGTCGGGAGGTCCGGAAGAAGGACCGAAAAAAGAAGAACCAACGAAAAAAGAAGAACCGGCGCCTGCCGGCGGCGCGCACAAAACCGGGATGACGGTGCTCTGCAACTACGACGTGCTCACGTCGCAGGACACATGCACGGCGACCGTCGCCGACACCTCCGCGTCGCCGACGCCACCGTCGGGGAAGGTCACCTTCGCCAGCCCGGGAGGCGGCCTTTTCGCCTTCGGCAACGTGTGCTCGCTGGCGAGCAGTCCCAGCGCGCCGAGCACGGCGTCGTGCTCGGTCCAATACCTGCCGCCCACGGGCGGCGGGTTCCCGAGCATCTCGGCCGACTACGCCGGCGACGCGACCCATGCGACGAGCGGCGCGAAGACGCAGTTCATCCTGGCGGGCGGAAGCCCGACCAGCTACGACACCTCCAGCCCTGTCAACGGCGGCTATCCCAATGAAGTGTCTGTGGAAATTCAGACGCCGGTGCGAGGGACGCAGGTGACGGCGAGTGTGACGAAGGGCGAAACGGGAACGGCTCACCCTGTCCCTGGGAAAACGCTGCGCGCGAGCGAAGACCCGAGCATCGTCCCGTCGATGCGCACGGAAGTCGAAGAACGCGACCGCGAACAGAGGTATCCGGACATCGTCCCGTCGATGCGCAAAGAAGTGGAAGAACGAGAGATCGAGTACGAAGCGGACGTCGCGCGCATCCACAGAGAGGTCAACGAAGCCAAACGCCACCCGGGCGGACTCAGCACGAGCTCGCAGGAACAGGAGAACGCATTGGTCACGGGCGACACGACGGTGCTCGCGCAGATCAAACAGCAGGAGAACAGCCCGGCGCTCAAAGGCGACCCCGCCTCGCAGGCGACGCTGGCGAAGATGACCAAGCAAGCCGAGGAACTGCAGAAGTTGATCGGGGAAATCCTGAAGCTCCAGCGCGAAGCGACCGGGCGGTCCGTCGGTGCGATCAACAGCTCGGTCGCCTCCGCACTCACAGCCGTCGCCGCCAAGGCGCGTCCGAAGCTGGTGACGGTCGGCTATGCCCGCCGGGTATCGGCGTCGAGCACGATCAAGCTGAGAATCCCGCTCAAGCGCTCAACGCTGGCCCGGCTGACCCGCGGCAAACGCTCGATCACCCTGAATCTGCGTGTCTCGGTCGTGATTCCGAGTGCGCTCGTCAAAGGCGGGATCCCGCTGAGCACGATCCGCCAGGTCAAGCTCAGCAAGGCGCCCGCGCGCAAGCACAAGCACTAGTCCAGATCATCGGGTCGGTTGCCTTTCCTTCTGCAGCCGGTGTTCGAGGTGGGCGAGGCGCGTTGAGATCTCACGCAGCTCCACGAGCACGTCGTCCTCTGTGTCCTCGACCTGCTCGACGGCAGGGCTGAGGAACCGCTCGGAGACGCCTCCGATCAGCAGGGCTGCGGTGCCGATGCCGACCAGCATGACGAGCACCGAGATCACCTTTCCCTCGGTGCCTTTCGGGGTGATGCTGCTGCCGACGGTCGTCATCGTGGAGAGCGCCCAGTAGAGGCCGTTGCCAAACGACACGTTTTCCTCGGTCGCGAACCCGGCGCCGCCGGCGATAACGGTCAGCAGGGCCAATGCAGCCACCGCTTGCACGCCCTCGAGCGAGAAGACGCGCCGCGCGAGCGGCTCCAGGCGAAGCAATCGCAGAAGCCGCAGCAACCGAAGCATCCGCACACCCTGGACGGCGCTTTGGTAGAAGGGCGGCGTGAGGACGACGATGGCAACGTTGAGCGGGTGTTCCAGCAGGTAGCGCCCGCGCTTCGGCACGAGCGCCAGCATTACGACCAGCTCCGCGAGGAAGGCGCTCCAGATGACCCAGTTGAGCGTCGTGGCAACAGTGTGAAGCGGCGCGCTCACCCGGCTGAATTCGACAATCGTGGCGGGGATCGTCAACACCGCCGCTGCGATCAGCGGCTTCTCGAAGCACCCCTGCACCCTCGTCGCCCGCGTATCGCCTGGCTCAGCAACCACCGTTCATAGTTCAACGCCGGGCAACAGGCGCCTGCGCTCGAGGACCCGCCGCAGTTGACGCTTCTGATCGACGCCGCGCCCATCGTCGCGCTCGACTGATCGGATCTAGATCCTCCCCGCGTCTGCGGGGCTAGCGGACGAACGCGGAAAGCGCGCGGGCCACATCGGACCCTCGCAATGGTCCAAAGCGCAGAGTCCAAGCGCCGTCGGCCTCTTGACGAAAAGCATGTGGCACTTGCTTCAACTGATCCTGATGGCGCTGCGCTCGCTCAAAGCCGGAAGCGCCATGGAATGTGGCATCGAGTCCGTAGCGCCCGTCGTCAACGGGCCAGATCGTAAGCCGATCGGGAACCGGGCCCACATGGGTTGGCAGCGGTGGGACGGAACTCACGCCACTTCATCGGCCTTCGGCGCTCCTGCCTTGACGCTCCGCCGTTTCCCTTCGGCTCTCTGGCGATTCACTTGACGGCCCACCTGCAGTCCGGAACAATCGGTGCATGCCTGAGGTCACCATGCTCGGAGCCGAGTTCGCCCATGCGCTTGCCGAGAAGGACTCCAACCGCTTGCGCGAGCTGTTTGCACCGGAGATCGAGTTTCAGGCACTGACCCCTCGCCGGACCTGGGAGGCAAGCGACCCAGAGGCGGTGCTGTCGATCCTCTTCGGTCACTGGTTTGAAGACCCGGATGAGATCGAGGCAATTGAGGAGCTTGATACCGACAGCTTCGCCGATCGCCAACGGGTGGGCTACCGGTTCAGCGTCGACAATCCGGAAGGTCATTTCCTAGTCGAGCAGCAGGCGTACCTCTCCGAGCGCGACGGCCGGATCGTGTGGATGCGGGTGCTCTGCTCGGGGTATCGCGCGGTCCCATCTGCGCAGTAGCGACTCACGCCAACAAGTCTTCGTCCGCCCGCGGCGCAGCAGACTAGACTCCCCGCATGGTTGAGCCAGGTGGGACGGTGCTGGTCACCGGAGGAACAGGATTTCTCGGCGGATGGTGCGGTGCCGAGCTCGTGCGTCGCGGATACGCGGTGCGGACAACCATCCGCGACCTGCGGCGAGCCGATGACGTGCGTACCTCGTACGCTGCCGCCGGCGTAGACGCCGGCGATCGGTTGTCGATCGTGGCCGCCGACCTCAGCGCGGACGACGGCTGGGAGGACGCCGTGGCGGGGTGCGACTACGTGCTGCACGTCGCGTCGCCCTTTCCGCCGGCACAGCCGAAGGATCCAGACGAGCTCATAAGTCCGGCCCGTGACGGCGCCCTGCGGGTGCTCAGCGCGAGCCTCGACGCCGGCGTGCGGCGCGTCGTGATGACTTCGTCGGTCGCCGCGGTTCGTCACGGGCGCGAGCCGTCCGCCGACGCGCCGTACAGCGAGGCGGACTGGACCGACCCGGCCGACGTACGGCGTACGCCGTACGTTCGCTCGAAGACGATCGCCGAGCGCGCCGCCTGGGACCACGCGCGAGAACGCGGCGCCGAGAGCCGGCTGGCGACGGTGAACCCGGGCGCGATCATCGGTCCCGTGCTAAGCGACGACCGGTCGTTCTCGCTGCAGGTGATCGAGCGGCTCCTCAACGGAATGCCGGCGATGCCGCGACTCGGTTTTGTGTTCGTCGACGTCCGGGACGTCGCCGACCTTCACATCCGCGCGATGACCGCCCCAGCCGCCGGCGGCGAGCGATTTCTGGCAGTCGACCGCTTCCTGTGGATGGAGCAGGTCGGCCAGATCCTCCGCGAGCGCCTCGGCGCAGCGGCCGCCGCGAAGGTTCCCAGCCGCATCGCGCCCAACCTGCTGATCCGCGCCATGGGCATCTTCGACCCAAGCGTCCGCTCGATCGTCGGCGACCTGGGAGAGTCGACCACGTACACCGCCGACAAGGCAAAGACCACGCTTGGCTGGGAGCCACGTCCCATCGAGGACTCGATCGCGGACACCGCGCAGAGCCTGGTCAAGCGCGGCTTGGCCGGGCCCAGCTCCGGCTAGCACTGTTCCATCGCGTCGAGTGAGTACTCGACATTTCTCGCAGCCGGAGAAAAATCGCGCAAGATACGGCAAGACCTCGTTCGGCCCCCGATCGAGACCAGGAGCGAGCTACGTCGATTTTCCCGCCAGCCGTGAGAGCCGGCGGTCGTAGCTCAACAGCTGCCCGCCCAGCTGCTGTGCGGTAGCGAGGACAATTGCGTCCGGAAGGCGCAGGCGATTGTGACGAGCCCGAAGCTCGGCCGCACGCTCGGCGATCGCGTCAGTGAGGGACACGACGGTGATTCCCATCGCGCTGATTGCCCGGCGTGCCTCCTCGAGGCGACGTGCTCGCGCAAATGCCACAAGCATCTCGCTATAGGCGCTTGCTGGAAGCAGCAGCGGCTGGCCTTGCCGATCTGCTGCTTCAACGTCATCGATCGCGCGGTCGTGATGGGGATCTGCGGTGTCGAGCAGACCGATCAGGACACTCGCGTCGAGGATCAGCGCTTCCACTCGTCGCGGAGCTTCTCGAGTTCGTCGGCCTTGTAGATACCCTTCGCGATGCCCGCGTGACGCCGTACTCGCGAGCCGGGGATGGCAATGACGAGCTCCCCCTCGCCGAGTGGTCGAACGGTGATCTCGTCGCCCGCATGTAGACCGGCGGCGCGCATCGCCTCGACCGGGATCGTCACTTGGTTCTTGGAGGAGACTTTCGGCACGACCTTTACTTTAGCATCTAAATAGTAAAGGCCAACCTACGGCCATGGAGGCAATCGCGTCCGAGCCGCATTCAGGCCGCGTTGGCGGTAGCGAGCCTCGAGCGAACGAGTACCAGCGGCGCCTGCGGGTCGTGCGGTTGCGGGATCGCGGCGAGGCTGAACTCAGCGATGGCGCCTGGGCGAAACACGAGGCAGTGTGTCGAGCCGCCGAACTGGAAGTAGCCGAGCTCCGCACCCTTCTCGACGTGAAAGCCGGGCTTCACCTTCGAGGCGATCACGCAGGAGGAGACCTCCGACATGCCGATCGCCACGAACGCCATGAGGCCGATGACGGTGTCGTCAGCCTCGATCACAAAGATCGCACGCGCGGCGACGTGCGCCAGGTAGGACTGCGAATGCGTGGGCTCGACCGCGTCCTTGCCCTCCGAGTCGGCCTCTGAGTAGTAGGTGCCCTCCTGCACGAACGCCCGCACGATCTTGCCCGCGACGGGGCTATGCCAGCGGTGGTAATTGGTTGCGCTCAAGAAAGCCTGATAGACGGTGCCGCCGACGAACTCATCGACCGAATCGTCGTTAGCCAGCATGTCCGAAAGCGAATACGGCTGGCTCTTGATCCAGAAACGATCTTGGCGCTTCACGTCCATGCTGATGCCGTAGGGCGTTGACTCGCATGCGCTGACGATCACCTTGTCGTCATCTGGCGATGCCACCGGACGTTCGCCGTCCTTGAAGCGCCGCGTGAAGAAGTCGTTCCACGAGGAGAAGCCCCAGTGCTCGTCCTGCGGATCATGCTCGTACTGCTCCATGCCGACCGTTCGCTGGGCCTCAGCGCTCTTCCAGCCGGACGGGGACTCGTTGAGCACGTAGAGCGAGTCGCCGCTGCTGAGGAACTCGCACCACACGGTCAGGATCCTCTTGAGCATCGCGTTGATCCGCGGGTCGCGGAAGGCGGCGAACCCGGCCGGCGTTCCCATCGTCCAGTCGAGGATCGCGCCCAGCGGCGTGGCCACCATCGCGCTCTGGGGACCGAACTCCGGCGCCATCGTCAGCACCTCGTTGATCAGGCGCAGCATCTGCTCGACGCTCTCCAGGTGGCGCTTGGTGTACGGCTTGCTGCTCGGCACCTGGGCGATCATCTGGTTCATGTACATGCGCACTACGGGGTCGCTGTCGATCAACTCCTGAAACTCCGTCAGCACCGGATGGAGCACCACCTGCTCGCCCCTGGCCTCCACCCGCTCGCGATGGCCCGCGAGCCAGGACTCCAGGTCGTCCTGCTCTTGCGGCAGCCATCCGGCCCGGCGCCGGACATCAATCTCATGGGGACTGGTCGTCACGCGAGAGACGCTACCCGCTGCAGCTCGCCGCGAATCCCCTCGCCCCGCTGTCTCCCCGCCCCACCGTGGCCTGTCCCCTTCGCGCCCTTCGGCTTCCCGACGCGCCAGCCGGACGCGGCCGTCTGCGGGATTGGGGACGACGCGGGGTTGAAAGGCGGAGCGACGGGGTGGAGGCCTCGTTTGGCACCCCACCTAGATCAGCGAGTGATGTGGGAGCGCCAGCTGATCCGCAGTGATGTCTCAATCGAGATCGAACGCGGCACGAATTGCCGCGCTGAGCTGCGACTCCTGATCGTCGAGCAGTACGCCGATCTGATCCCTCAAGGCCTCGATCGGGATCGTAGTGATGTTGTCGCAGCTGACAACCGATCGCGCCGAGAGCCCATTAGCCGCATCAAGCTTCACCTCGGTCGAAAGGCCACGAACCGTCGTCGTGATCGGTGCAATCGTGACTGTTGTCAGATGTGGACGCACGAGCTCACGAGTGAGCAGCAGCACGGGTCGAGCCTTGTCGAGCTGCGCGACGTGGATTGGGCGCATCACGCAAGTGTCGAGGGACCGGCCACAGCGTGCTCCGCCAGCCCGGCAAGCTCGGGGTCTGATCCGGTGCGCGCAAGGATCTCTGCATCCTTTTCAGCGACGGCGCGTCGGCGCTCACGTTCTAGCGCTCGCGTGACCACAGATGCACGGCTCCGCGCGTCGCCGGAGGCGACAGCCCGATCCACAAACTCAACGAGCTCATCTGGCAGCCGCACGGCGATCTGCTTGCTCATCCCAATATGGTAGCAGACTGCTACCAACTGGGTAGAGGCAGACCCTTCAATTCCGGTAAAGCGGGAGCGACGGGAGTAAGAACCTTGTAGTAAGAACCTTGTCGTAGACCCCATTGAAATCAGGGTCCGTGGACAGGATGTCGCTGGCAACTCTGATGCCGGCCGCGAAACGTGACGCAGTGAGCGCGCATCGCCCCTCCAGCCGGTCCTCCGATCGGTACGCCGATCAGTCCTCTCGTTATGACGCGAGATGCCTGAGGCACGAAAAACCCCAGCAAACCGGGCAGATCAGGGACTCGAAAGAGACCCCGACAACAGAGGAGGTTTTTAGTAGTTGATTGAAATCGTACGTCCAAGACGAGTCGGTAGCGAGGAGATTCTGAAGCTTGCTTCTCACCTGACGGAGCGGGATAGGCACATCGCCAAAGACTGCTTTGAGTATCGGGTGCTGACGACCAGCCAGATCACGCGTCTGTACTTCAAGGGATCAAGGACGGCTTCCGCTCGCTTGGACATCCTCTATCGCCTTCGTGTACTGGACCGCTTTCGCCCATCAGTGCCGATGGGAGAGGGCACCGCTCCGTACCACTGGATTCTCGATGAGGCAGGCGCACTCATCGTCGCCGACTACCTCGGACGGGAGCGTGCAGAGCTCGGCTGGCAGCACGGCGTCGCGGCCAGCATCGCGACGAGCCAGAACCTCGCCCATCACGTCGAGGTCAACGAGTTCTTTACGCGGCTCGCGACCGACGCCAACGCTGCGGGCGGTGCGCTGTCGGAGTGGTACGGCGAACGAACCTGCCATCACGCGTTCAACGGGAAAGTCGTACCCGATGGCTGGGGCTCCCTCTCACTCCCAGGCTGCCGGCCGCTGCATTTCCTGGTCGAGCTTGATCGCGGAAGCGAGTCATCCACGCGGTTGCGAAAGAAGGCCGAGGACTACGAGGAGTTCTTGCCGTACACCAGCCTGAAGGATCTCAATCCGCTCGTGCTGTTGCTCGTTCCGAGCGCCAAGCTCGCGCAGACGGCAGTCGGCGCAGTCTCCGGCTGCGGAGCTCCGATCGCGGTAGCTGTCTGGCGCAAGGACCGCATGAGCTCGGTTCTCGCCGTCGTGAACGAGGCGCACCGACGCTACTTGCGGCCGGGTGAGCGATCGACAAGTGCCTATCGCGCCCGATCATCTCGGATCTAGTCTGCGTCCGGAAAGGCGCTCTCGATTTGGGCGAGAAGCTGCTGAAGTGCGTCTTTTCGTGCTGGCTCCACTAGTCCAACTTCCGAGCCTGCAAGCACGGAGGCCTGCGCTAGTCGTGTTCGCGCGTCCGGACTTCCCGCCTCAATGAGCTGGTTGACGGCCCACGCGGCGCGTCCGGTCGCCGGGACGTCATTGGCCGATAGGTTCGGCGGGGTATTTCTGTCGGCAGCACACACGTCATCGATCGCCGTGACGAGAATCTCGGCGGAAATGAAATCCTCGATGGTCTCTGCATCGGTCCCCTCGCCGAGCTTGAGCACGCGACCGCTCTCTCGTACTGGAGTCGGCAGGATAGAGGCGATGGCATCCCCGCCATCGTCATTGTCAATGAGATAAAGCACGGTTCCAGCCTCCTCCTCAAGACGAGATGCGGCGCTCGCCGAGATCTCCGCCAATCCACCCACTACCTGAAAGCCAAGTGGAGCGAGAGGGGTGGTACCCGTGCGGGCTTGGCGGAGGAGGCTCGGAAGGAGAATAGCCTCATGTGCGCCCTCACCGATGATCACGCGTCGGGCAGGCGTGAAGGAAAGTGCGGTAGCACCAAGGGCGACCATCACTGGGGTAATGCCCGGGCCGCGCGTCCAAAATGCCTGGGACAGCCGGCTCCGCTCGCTACCGCACTCCTCGACGACAACCAGCCCGAGTCCCAGATCCTCGGGCAGACAACCAATGGAATGAGTGGTGTAAATTACGGTCTGAGCAACGTCCTGGGTATCAAAGACGCGGACTAGGTCGGCTTGCGCGTCGTAGTGAAGGTGCATCTCGGCCTCGTCAACGAGAAGTACTGGGCGGCTAGCCCACTCAGTGTCTTTTGCATGGAGGAACGCGACTAGGGCAGCAAAGGTTGCCATTCCGACGCTGTGTTGAGAGAGCGGCGGGTCAATAATGGGCGCCGCTCTGTCGCGGCCAAGCACTTCTATGCCGTTAGGGTCGACTCGGATTGCGGCCGTAACTTCACGTTGACTCCATGCTTTGAACAATTCCTCGAGCCTCAAATTGATACGGCGCTCTTCCTCGACAAGCGCGTCCCGACCTTCTTCACTACCCGCCGAAGTTGCGAGATGCTCAAACGTACTGTCGGCGGCAGCCAAAAGATTGACGAGACTTGCCGGAGGCACCGCAGAGAAGGGTGTGAAACTTGGGAGTATTCGCGCCGCATCGTCAAACCGGATGAACGCTGGCATGCGCGAAAACAAAATGCGGCCGGCCGCGACTCCGGGGAGGTCTGACTGTTCCTCCGCTACGAGCACTCGGAGATCCTCCCGCAAGCCGTCCAAGGCGGAATGTGGCTCGGGCAGCTCGCTGGCCCACGCGTCAAGCTCCTCTAGCAGCGCCGAGAGCGACCCAAGTACTTGATCCTCTAGAACTTGCCCATCCTGTCCGGCTAGCTGCTTCCGTGCGTCGTCAGCGAGAGAGCGAACGGTCGAGCTTTGCTCCTCACTCCGTACGCCGTGAGGCAACGAGTCCCAGTCGGTGATGAGAGTGGTCGACAACTGCTCAACGAACTTGGATCGCGGCGATGGATCGCGTGAGAATGACAGGACGTCGAACCGACGTTCCCCGCTTGCTCGCTTGTTCACGTTCCATTCAAGTCCAGCCTCGAGATCACCTACATAGGGGCGTCCAGCGAGGCTAGTCTTTACGGCTGCGACATCGTCCTCCTCAACGACGAAACGGGCGGAAAGCACTATGTCGGTAGCGGGCCGCGTTTGCCGATCCGTGAACGCGGTAGCGCCCGGAAAGTTTGAGTTCCCAAGAGATTCGAGCGCCTCCAAGAGAGACGTCTTGCCAGACTCATTGGGGCCGAGAACGGCGAGAGTGCGGCCGCGCGCGCGCAACATGGTCGAGTCGCCGAAGCGCTTAAAGCCAGTGATTTGTAGAGACGTGAGGCGCACGAGCTGAAGGATGCTACCTAGTCACTCGGGGCACGACTAGAATACCGTTTGATTCGATTATGCTGATCCGGCATCGCGGCCCAGCGAGACTATCGAGGCAGGGCCCCTGCGGCCTCACGAGATTCGTAGCCATTCATTTTTCCAGGCTAATGAGCGCTGGCGCCTAGGTCGCTGGCCATCGCCCGGTAGCGATGTCCATTCTTGAGGATCATGTGACGCTCGGCCCACCGCCGCAGCGCCTGGCGGACCGCATTAAGGTCAGCATGGATGTTGTAGTCGGCGAGGATCTCTTGAATCTCCGCCGGCGACAGCTCTGCGCCGTCGGCCTGTCTGACGATCGTCAAGATGTTCGCCGAGATGCTTTGCTGGCGCTGCTCAGGCGCGCTTGCGGCGAGCTGTTCAACGCCCTCCCTCGCCCCCGGGGGTCCGATCTCCGCGAACTGCAGCATGCGCAGCGCCTGCGCTAGAAGCTGTTCCTGGATCTCGAGTCTCGACTTCTCAGCCCGCACGTCTTCAAGCTCGGCCTCGATATCGGCAGGCTGCATACCGACCAACTCGGCGAGGACGCGATGCGCGGGGAACATAGCGCCACTGTAGCACGTCCGACTTGACTCTGATGTGTTGATGTGCCGTATGAGCAAACCACTACTTTGGTCGCCGCGGTTGGCCGTAGACGGAGTCAGCCGCGCCTGATCGCGGGCTTAATAAGCGGCATGGGGCGGCGGGTTAGGGCGGCGGCGCTGCGGGCTAGGTGGCGTCGACCTGCACAGCAAGTTGCGATGCGACTAGGGCGTACAGATCGACGTCGGCAGCACCAGCGTCGATCGTCGCCACCAGCGAGTACGAGATGCGAGACTCCGCATGAGTTTTCGGATGGTCTGCCCACCATCCCTGGGTTGGCCAAATCGCGATCAGCTTCTGTCCGGAGAGAGAGGCCGCGTCCGTGCGCATTCTGTCGCTCTGAACCGTTCCACGGCTCCTTGCCTCAGGCCCAATCTCCCACGGCCACGTGTCGGCCGCTTTAGGACGGGGGGTCCCTTTCGGCCGCCACGCATCGCTCACGCGCCTGAGAAACTCCTCCTCAGCCTCTCCACGCCGCTGCAAGTCCCAGGCCAGGGTCGCACCGAAGTAACGCGACCTGCGAGCCTCGTTCGGCTCGCCGAAGTACGACAGAGTGATCGCGACCTCGACCTGGTGGTCCCCAAGTGCCAAAAGCTCTTGGTCCGGAAGAGGGAGCCGAGCGACGTGCATACCGCGGGCCGCTGTCCCCGTTGGAACCTCAGGGGCGATGCTGGTCTCAAGGATCAGAGTGGGTCGCTGTGAAGTGGACTCCACAGCGACCTCTCGCTGAGGTTCACCGTACCCAACGGCTCGCAGACGCTCCCTGCGATCCGGATGCTGCGAGCAAATCGCTGGTGTCCACCTCGCTGAGTTGATGAGGAGCGCACGGATGGCCTGGGCTGAGCGGGTGGGATTTTGCGACCAAACCTCCGCGGCTAGTCCGCTCGCCGCGGCGCACGCAGCACTTGTTGCCCACGTCCAGGCGAGCATCTTTCCGTGCGCGTGGTTGCGGTCGGTTGTCAAGACCGACAGATCCGGCTCGCCAGCATTCATGAGCGTTCCGTCTGGACAAGCGTTGCCTCCCTCCATCACGATCTCAGGCTTAACCGCGAGTGTTGAAGATGCGTTTGTGCTGGTGTATGGCGAGATCTCGCCCGAATCAGCGACCGGTGCCAGCACGCCGTGGAGAGGGTCATCCTCAAGCTCGACCCGATGAGTGATCGCACCGACTGTCACCGCATTGATGGCGTGGGCTGGATCGTGCAAGAAAGATGCCATGTTGTGGACTGGATAGTCGGACGCATCTATCAGTTCGCCCGCATTTCCGATCGCGACGCAGATGAGTCGTCCGTCCTCTTGATTGTGGGCAAGGCTGTCGATAGCCGTGCTCCATGAGCTGCGCTCAGCGCGCGTGTTCGCGGGGTCGCTAAGGGCGAGGTTGAATACCCGAGAGCGCTCTGCAAACGTCTCGGCCGCCTCGACAGCCGCCTCAGTTCGCGATGCCCAGAACGGAGGCGTCCCTCCGTCTGTCTTGCAGCGAACATTCTCGATGTTCGCCCGGGCGAAGATTTGGGTGTCACCCTGTAGGAGTGCCGCGGCCAGATCGCCATATGCTGCAACTCCGGCCAGCTCCGTACCGTGGCCATCCTGGTCGATCGCCGACTCAACCCCTGGCACTACCGACACGCCCGGGACAGCGATGAGGGGCGCCAAAAGCGGATGCTCCTCTGCGACCCCGGTATCCAAGATCGTTACTGCGACGCTACCGGCCGGTGGTACTTTCACCCTGTCAGCATCAACGAGCTCCCCCTCATACTCGCGGACGAGACGATCGGCCCGAGCGTTGGCCGGACGGGCCACGCGGTACACATCTGGAGCCAGGTTTGGTAGATCGAGCAGTACGCTGCCCGACAACTGCACGAGGTGGATATCCCTCTCGGTCGCCGTGAACGTGATTGGGTCTGGCAAGTTGTTTCCGCTGCGGTGCACGAGCTCCTCCATGACCGTCCGGACCCGAGCTCGGGTTTGCTCGCTCGCTAGCCGGCCACCGTTAGTCCAGAGCTCGACCCAGTAGCGCGCAGCGACGTCAATCGTCTGAGTCGCGAGATCCCCGGAAACGAGATCGCTGAACTCGGCACCCCCGATACGCTCAACAGGAGCGATCAAAGGCTCGTTGCGCGGCCGGCCGCCTTTGGTCTCCTTTTCGGCATAGGCGACCACCTTTCGCTCCAGCGCGCCGACATCGTCGCGGCGCACATGAACAAGCGCCTTCGTGTCGCTCGCCTCGACGACCGCCAAGTCGCTGCGCTTGTCTGCCAGCGACTCGACTGCAAGTCTCGCACCTTCAGCGGCTTCGACGGTCGCCAAATGGCCTTCGGCTCCAGGTAGCCGCTGCTCAGCTGTCCAAGATCGGACAAGATCATCGAGTTGCTGTTTGAGGTTCGCGGCATGCTCTGCTCGGTTGCGTGGTGGAAGGGGTTCTGGCTCGCTCCTCCCCCGGCGAGGGTTTAGGAACCCATGCTGCGTAGGCTCTCGCAGGTCAAGATGGGGACGCCGCTCAGTCACGCGCGAGGCGTGACCGCTCTAGTCCGGACACCTTCGACCCCAGCGCGCAAATCTGCGCTCGTTAGCCGACGGCGACCGTTGAGAACCATCGTCTTGAGTGCTTCCGTGACCGTTCGATCGGCCTCAGAGAATGACAAACCATCAAGACTCTCTGCAATTGCCTTTAGCTGCGCAGCAGGAATCCTGTGTCCTTTGGTACGGAGGACGAGGAGCTTGCTGATCGCGCTCACCGATGGGAGCGGGACAAGTGCCACATCGTCAAAGCGCCGGAATACAGCTCGGTCGATCTCCTCCGCGCCGTTCGTAGCCGCAACGATGATCGCTTCGCTGTCGTCAGCGTCGACGAGCTGTAGAAAGGTACTGACGACTCGGCTTGCCTCACCGACATCGTTAGAGGCAAACCGCTGACGACCGAGCGCGTCGAACTCATCGAATAGGAAGACGCCGCGTACTCGACTCATCTCCTCAAACACGGCGGTCAATAGCGCCGCCGTTTGTCCGAGGTAACGAGAGAACAGTGTCTCGATGCGAACGCGCATAAGAGGCAGTCCCAGCTCGCCCGCGAGGACCGCCGCCGCAAGCGTCTTCCCGCATCCTGGCGGGCCATGAAGAAGAATCCGCCGTCTGGGAGCGAGACCGAAGCGGTCCAGTAGCTCTCGCGAACGATGCTCAACGAGGATTCGTGGAAGGACCTGGACGAGGTCTCCAACGAGCACTATGTCTCCTAGCCTCTCCTTAGGATACGCAGACGCAAGCACACTACGGAGATCCTCTGATGGCCGTGCGAGCGGGGTGGGGCCTCCCGACGCGGAGTCAACCGGAGCCGGCGCCAGATCAGCGTCTACCAGATCCCGGATACGCCCGGCCATAACCCGATGCCCGTTGCGGGCCTCCCGCGCAGCTAGTTGCAGCGCCACCGTGCGAAAGCGCTTTGGATTGCCCTCTACGTGCGCCCGGATCAACTCTTGGATCATCTCGGAGGCAGCCATCCTTGAGTATCTTCGCAGCGGTGCAAGCGGATTGCGAGCGGTGCAGATGTTTGCCCGGCGCATGGCGATGCGCCTGACCTGGCATCCGAACGGAGCCGCTCATTGTTTCCCAACTACCAAGTCGGCGTGCGTGTCTCTTGCGATCCCCCGCGAGTTCTGCTCTGATCGCCGCAATCGAAACCCAAGCGGCCGGGACGAGCGCGTCAACGCCCGCCCCGGCCTGTGGACACCGAAGACTGCGCTTCCGTGCCACGTCCGAACCGTAGCTCTCGATCCACGGCCGGTCGTGCTCGCTCGCGCCCTCTTCGGTGACAAGACCGAGAGGAGCCCGATGAGCGCGACGGACAGGAACCCCCACGAGATGGAGCCCGGGGAGCGGATGGACAACAGCCAGAGGACCGTGCTGCTCCTGCTGTTCGATGACCACGTGCCCTGGACGCTCGACGAGCTGGGACGCGAGTTGAAATGCCACCTCGACGCGGCCGACGCCGTCTCGGCGCTCGCCGGTGCCGGACTCGTTCACCGCCTCGGGGACTTCGTGATCTCCTCGCGCACAGCCCGCCGTGCGGACGAGCTCTACGGGGGCGCCATCTAACGATCCTCCCGCCCACCACAGCCACGGCGAAAGACACGTCGCTGACCGAACCCGCTGTACCCAGGCGATCCGAAAGGCGACCTTCCTATTGCATGAAGACTTCGCCGACCGGCACCAAGGAACGCCCCTTGAGATCCCCCGGGAGCTCTGCTCTGATCGCCAGCTCGCCCGACCAACGAGGAGGCAGCAATGACGACCGCAACGTCAGCCACGACCCCGCCCTCGACGACTTCGCCCGCTGGTTCGCCGACTGGTGGACGCGACGCGGACGCGCCCTCACCGATCCCGCCAGAGACGATGCCTGAGATGCCGCTTCGCGCTGTCGCCTATATCCGCGAGTCGACCGAGGAGCAGGGTGAGGGCTTCTCGCCCGACGCCCAGCGCGAGCGCATCCGCGAGTTCGCGCCCGAGAACGATCTACAGCTGATCGGCGAGTACTGCGACTTCCATTCCGGCTGGCGCAAGTCCGCGTCGCGTCCGGAGTTCCAGCGCCTGATGGCCGACGCCGCCGAGGGCAAGTTCGATGTGGTGCTCGTCTTTCACACCTCGCGCTTCGCGCGCAACCAGGTCGAGGCGCGCCGCTACAAGCAGATGCTGCGGGAGACGCTCGGCATCCGCGTCGTCTCGGTCACACAGCCGATGGGCGAAGACCACTCCGACCCGTCCTCGTTCCTCGCCGAGTCGATCCACGAGATGTTCGACGAGTACTACTCCGTCTCGCTGTCCTTCTGGGTGCGCAGCGGCCTAAAGGAGAAGGCACGCCAGGGTTACCTGGTCGGCCAACTGCCGTGGGGCTACGTGCGCGACCCCAACAGCAAACTCGCGGTCGCCGATCCCGAGCGCGCGGCGTTTGTGCAGGAGATGTACGAGCGCTACGCGACCGGCCAGGAATCGGACCTGACGATCGCGCAGTGGCTGAATGCGACCGGCGCTCGCACTGCGCGAAACCGTCCGTTCAGCAGGGACGCGGTGCGCACGATCCTCTGCAACGCCGCCTACTGCGGCTACGTCAGCGCCAATCGCGACACCAGGCGCACGCACCGAGGGCTGCACGAGCCGATCGTCTCCGAGGAGCTGTTCGTCCGCGTGCAGGAGATGCGCAGCTGGCGAAACCGCGTGCTCAAGGCCGGTCCCGCGTCGCCGGAATACCTGCTGCGCAAGCTGTTGCGCTGCGACCGTTGCGGTGCGCGCATGCACGGCTGTCGCGGCGGGCGCAACTCCACGCGACGCTACATGTGCTCGGCGCGCACCTACGGCACTCACTGCGGCGAGCGCATCGTCCAGGCCGAGCGACTGGAGTCACAGCTCGTGCAGTGGATCCGCGACTTCCGTCCCGACGAGAAGCTCGTCGACCTGATGCTCGAGGCCGTCGAAGCCGATCGTCCCAAGCGCGACCCGTCGAGCGCCAAGCGCACGGCGCTGCTCGGCCAGCTGGAGCGCCTGCAGGACCTCTACGTGCTCGGCGACCTGCCTAAGGCGCAGTACGTCATGCGCCGCCAGTCGATCGAGGAGGAGCTGCAGCGCCTCGGCGCTCCCGCCGACCCGGGCATCGAGCGCGCCAAGGAGCTGCTCGGCGACTTCTCCTCGTTCTGGGAGCTGGAGACCGAGCCCGCCGAGCGACGGCGGCTGCTCGTCTCGCTGTTCGAGCAGGTCTGGGCGCAGGGCGGGCGCATCGTCGCCGTGCAGCCTCACGACGACTTCCTCCCGTACTTCCAAGCGGCGAGCCGCTGCCGCAAGCCCGGAAACGCGCGGGGTGCAAAAAGCGGGAGCGACGGGACTCGAACCCGCGACCTCTGCCGTGACAGGGCAGCGCTCTAACCAACTGAGCTACGCCCCCGCGATGACGCTGCAGGCAAACGGCGCCTGACGCGCCAGCTCAGTATGCCAAGCATCGGCGCGCGCCGGGGATCGGAGCATGAAGAAGTTGCGCAGTGGTACTCCGCAGCGCGGCGCGCGCCGGGAACCGGCCGAAAACTGGCTAGGCGGCCAGTCGGTCCGGTACGCTTGCGGCGTGGCACTCGTCGGCCCCGCTCCGATGCTCGACAGCAACCCGTTCTCGGTGATGCTGCAGGATCTGCGCGACGAGCGCTCGTCGGGGCTCGCGTTTCCGCCGGGGGAGACGCGCTTCTCGATTCCGCGCACACGGCGCTTCGCCAACGAACCGCTGGAGATGATGCTGGAGGCGTACGCGCGCTACGGCCCTGTGTTCACGCTGCGGCTGTTCCACAGCAACGTCGTGTTCATGCTCGGGCCGCAGGCCAACCACCACATGCTGGTCTCGCACGCGTCGAACTTCCGCTGGCGCGAAGGGCAGTTCCGCGACTTGATCGGCTTGATGGGCGACGGCCTGTTGACGATCGACGGCGACTTCCACCGGCGCTCGCGCATGATCATGCTGCCGGCGTTTCATCGCGAGAACATCGCCGCCTCCTACGACACGATCGTGCAGGAGGCCACGCACGCGCTCGACAGCCTCGCGCCGGGCGACGAGCTGGACATGTACGCGTGGACGCGCAAGCTGGCGATGCGCGTGGCCATGCGCGCGCTGTTCGGCCTCGACCCCGACGGCAGCCGCGCCCGCGCGATCGACGCCGCCGGCCTGTTCGAGGAGGCGCTGTCGTTCTACGCCTCCGACTACTTCCTGCGCGTGCTGCGCATGCGCGGCACGCCGTGGTGGCGCATGCAGCGGGCCGCGCGCGAGCTCGACACGCTGATCTACTCGGAGGTCGCCGAGCGCCGCGCGTCGGGCGAGCGCGGGCAGGACATCCTCAGCCTGCTGCTCGACGCGCAGGACGAGGACGGCAACACGCTCAACGAGGTGCAGATCCGCGACGAGGTGATGACGTTGCTGTTCGCCGGGCACGACACGACCACGTCGACCGTCTCGTTCATGTTCTACGAGCTCGCGCGCAACCCGCAAGTCGCGCAAAGGCTGACCGCCGAGCAGGACGCCCAACTGCAGGGCGCCGCGCCGACGGCCGCGCAGCTGACCTCCGGCGAGCTGTCGGAGCTGGAGATGGTGCTCGACGAGACGCTGCGCAAGTACCCGCCCGCGTGGGTCGGCCCGCGCCGCGCGATCGAGTCCTTCGAGTTCGCCGGCCACACGATCCCCGGGCGCGCGTTCGTCAACTACAGCTCGTGGGCCAGCCACCATCTGCCAGACGTGTTCGACGATCCCGACGAGTTCCGCCCTGAGCGTTTCACCCCCGAGGCCAAGGCCGCCATGCCCAAGGGCGCCTACGTCCCCTTCGGCGGCGGCTCGCGCACGTGCATCGGCATGCGCTTCGGTCAGCTGGAGGTGCGCACGATCGCCACGCTCATCCTGCAGCGCTTCACGCTCTCTCTGCCCGACGACTTCCACCTGGCGATCCGCCAGATGCCGACGATCAGCCCGCGCGACGGGCTGCCGATGCGCGTGCACGCGCGCGTCGGCGCGTCGGCCGCAAGCGTCCCCGCCGCCGCCTGAGCCCTCAGCGCAGGCTCGCGTCGATGCTCAGCACGTAGCCCGCTCCCGCGCCGCCGCCCGCCCCAGCTCCCGCGCCGCCCCCAGCCGCGCCGCCGCCTCCGGCCCCAGCCACCCCGCTACCGCCTCCGCCCAGCCCGCCACCGGTCGCGCTCGCGCTGACCGCTTCCACGTACACGTGCGGGTCGGAGAACAGCGTCAGCTTGAGGGCCTGCACGAGAAAGCCGCGCGGCTGCACGACGAGCTTGCCGTTGCTCGCCTGCGCGACGGCGTCGACGGATGCGCCGACGCCGAACAGCCCGCCGCTCGCGCGCACCTGCACCTGGCCGCCGGAGCTGCCGAGCAGCTGCACGTCAAAGCCCGCCGGCAGCGCGGCTCTCACGTCGCTGCTGCTCACGCGCGCCTGCGCGTGCAGCTTTCGCCCGCGCTTGTGAAAGCTCACGTCGTGCAGCGGCAGCGGCCCCTCGCGCGTCGTGGCGGACGTCAGGTCGAGCCTGTCGAGGCCGCGCGCTTCATACAGCAGCTTGCCCGTCTGCCCGGGGCTGACCCGCAGGTCGCGCGCATGCACGGTCACCGAGTCGGCGTGGCCCCACAGCAGCTCGATCGCCGGCCACGCGCTCACGTGCACGCTCTGAACGTGCCCGTATCTGCCCAGGCGCGAGGAGATCTTGCTGGCGGCGAGCTTCGGCAGGAAGATCTGCGCGAGGCCGAGCGCGACGACGAGCACGCCCGTCAGCCACGCGCCCGCGCGGATCAGCCGGCTGGCGCCCCCGCGCGACGGCCGTGCACGCGTCCTGGCGGCGCCCCCGCCTCGCGGCGAGCGCGTGCCCGCCCTCACACCGTCGCCGCGCCGCATCCGTGACAGCTTCGCAGGGAATGCGGCGCGGGCCGGCGGTTGGCCCTACACGAGGCCGTTGGCTTTGAGGAACTGCGCAGCGACGCTCGTGGCCGACTGCTTGTCGATCGTCACCGCCTTGTTCATCTGCTGGATCGCCGGGATCGTCAGCAGCTTGCTCACCTTGTCGACCGTTTCCGCAAATGCCGGGCCCTCGGCCGAGAGCACGCTCTTCTTGACGATCGGCGCGACGTTCTGGAAGCCGAACACGTGCTTGGGGTCTGACAGCAGCTTGAACTTGTCGCCGAGCAGCTGGCCGTCGGTGGTGAACACGTCCTGCGTGTCCACCTGTTTGCTTTCCAGCGCCTTGTACGCGAGTTCGATGGCGATCGGCTTGAACGTCGGGTCGACGCCATATTCCTTTTTCAGCCCGAGCAGGCCCTCGAAGCGTGTTGCGAATTCAGGCGCCGCGCCGAGCGTCACTTTCTTGCCCAGCGGCTTGAGGTCGGCGATGCTCGTGAGTTTGTGTTCGGTCGCGTAGCTGGGCAGCACGGCGAGCGCGTCGGAGTCGAAGAACGGCGTGTACGCGAGCATCGTGTAACCCTTGCTTTCCGCAAACGCCTTCGCCTGCTTATACGCTTCTTCGGCGCTCTTCGGCAGCTTCGTCTGCTGCGCGACGGCCGACAGGAACACGCCCGTGTACTCCGGGTACATGTCGATCTGCCCCGACTGCAGGGCCTTGTAGATGATCTCCGAGGAGCCGACGTTCGGTTTCAGGTTTATCTTGTAACCCTTCGCCTGCAGCGCCTGCGCGTAGAGCTCGCCGAGGATGTTCTCCTCGGGGAAGTTCTTGTCGCCGATCGTCACCGCCGGCTTGCCCGCGCCCGGTCCGCTGGCGGGCGAGGTCGAGGTGGACGACGCGCTCGAGCTCGACGACGAAGAACTGCTGCTGCTCCCGCACGCCGCCAAGCCGACGCTCAACGCGCTCACGGCGAACAGCGCCGCAGCCCTTCCACCTGCTGTCCTCAACCTGCTCCATCGCGTACCCGGCATATACGCAGCCTCCTGTTTTGATTTATTTATTCG
Source organism: Solirubrobacteraceae bacterium (assembly GCA_035995645.1). Classification (GTDB taxonomy): domain Bacteria; phylum Actinomycetota; class Thermoleophilia; order Solirubrobacterales; family Solirubrobacteraceae; genus Palsa-744. Next base: position 28,271 of record DASYKG010000003.1, on the reverse strand, counting down.
AAAATTAATATAAAAAATATGGATATGCGTGCGTTCACGCATTCGCCGACGCGGCGACGCTGAGCTTTGCGTTGGACTCCCTGCCCGCGCGCAGGCCGCGCGGCGTGAGCGCTCGCTGGGCGAGCGCCAGCGTCCCCTCGACGGCGAGCGCGAGCGCGGCCACGCAGATCGCCGCGCCGAGCACGCCCGAGAAGTGGTAGCTGGTCTCGTTGGCGATGATGTCTCCGAGACTGCCGCTGAAGCCGGCCAGCGAGGCGATCGTCGTCGTTGAGATCACGAACACGGCCGCCGTGCGAATGCCGGCGAAGATCAGCGGCAGCGCCAGCGGCAGCTCCACGCGCCTGAGAACCTCCCCCTCTGACATGCCCATCCCGCGCGCCGCATCCACGAGGTCGCGGTCGACGCCGTCGACGCCCAGGTACGCGTTTGTGACGATCGGCGGCACGGCGAGGATCACCAGCGCCACCTCCACGACCGTCAGGCCGAGGCCGAGGAACGCGTCGCCGATCGCCAGCACCGCCAGGCTCGGCAGCGCACGGCCGATGTTGCCGACGTTGATCGCCAGAAACGACCCGCGGTGGATGTGCCCGAGCCACACGCCCAGCGGCACCGCGATCGCGATCGAGATCGCCACGCCGATCGCCCCCACCCGCAGCGTCTCCAGCGCCAGATGCGACAGCGTCGGCAGCCCCGACTGGCCGGACACGGCGCCGTTGTGGCCGATGAACTTGAACGCCTCGACGAATTCGTGCATCGCTCAGCTCGCCCTCGCGCGCGTCCACGGCGTCAGCGCCCGCTGCGCCAGCACGAGCAGCCCGTCGGCGCCCAGCGCCAGCAGGACCGTCAGCCCACCGGCGGCGATCAGCTCGGTCTTGAACGGCCCCTCGCCGAGCGCCGTGTGGATCGGCACGCCCAGGCCCCTGTCGTAGATCGTGTACACGATCGTCGCCAACGCGATGATCGTCACCACCGCGATGCGCAGCCCCGCGACGATCGCCGGCAGCGCCAGCGGCAGCTCCACGCGCAGCAGCGCTTGGCGGCGCGTCATGCCCATCCCCTCCGCCGCGTCCAGCACCTCCGCCGGCACCTCGCGCAGCCCCGTGAGGATGTTGCGAAAGAGGATCAGCAAGGTGTAGGAGACGAGCGCGATCTCCGCCGCGTAGATGTTCGCGCCGACCGGCGCCACCAGCAGCTCGAACAGCGCCAGCGAGGGGATCGTGTAGAGGAACGTCGTCACCAGCAGCGTCGGGCGCTCCAGCGTGCGGTAGCGGTGCGCGGCCAGCGCCAGCGCCATCGCGATCACGAAGCCGATCGCCACCGCGATCGCCGTCAGCATCACGTGCTGGCGCAGCGCCGGCCACAGCACGCTGCCCCAGTTGTGGCTGACCCATTCGCCGCAGAAGAAGCGGTTCTCCACCACGCAGCGGCTGCTGTGCGCGCTGTAGTCCGGGATCACCGGCCCCGCCGCCGCGAGCATCATCCGGCGCTCGCCTCCGTCGTCGGATGCACGACCACGCTCGACGGCGAGCCGTTGGCGCTGGCGTTCGCCGCCGACTCCTCCGACAGCAGCTGCTCGATCAGCCCGAGCGTCAGCAGCCCCTGCACGTTGTCGCGATCGTCGACGACCGTCAGCGCGTCGCCGCCGGCGGTGAGGATCATCGACAGCGCGTCGCGCACCGAAGTCTGCAGCAGCGCGCGCGTCGGCCCCGGCCTCGTCCCGTTCGGCTCGATCAGCTTCAGCTCCGCGAGCGTCGTCAGCGACAGGCGCTTGATGCCGCGATCGGCGCCGACGAACTGCGCGACGAAGTCGTCGGCCGGGTGGATCAGGATCTCGCGCGGCGTGTCGTACTGCGCCAGCCGACCGCCCTCGCGCAGGATCGCGATGCGGTCGCCCATCTTGATCGCCTCGTCGATGTCGTGCGTGACGAACACGACCGTCTTCTTCACCTTCGCCTGCAGCCCCAGGAACTCGTCCTGCAGGCGCGCGCGGTTGATCGGGTCGATCGCCCCGAACGGCTCGTCCATCAGCATCAGCGGCGGGTCGGCGGCGAGCGCGCGCGCCACGCCCACGCGCTGGCGCTGCCCGCCGGAGAGCTGCGCCGGGTAGCGCCCAGCCATCTCCTGCGGGTCCAGGCCGATCAGCGCCAAGAGCTCCTGCACGCGCGCGGCGATGCGCTCCTTCGGCCAGCCGAGCAGCCCCGGGACCGTCGCGATGTTCTCGCCGACCGTCTGATGCGGGAACAGTCCGATCTGCTGGATCACGTAGCCGATCTCCCTGCGCAGCTCGCGCGCGTCGCGTCTCAGCACGCTGCGCCCGCCCAGCAGTATGTCGCCGCCGGAGATCGAGATCATCCGGTTGATCAGCCGCATGGCCGTCGTCTTGCCCGAGCCCGACGGGCCGACGAGCACGCACACCTCGCCCGCGGGCACCGTCAACGACAGGTCTGCGATCGCCGGCTCGCGCTGCCCGTCGTACAGCTTGCTCACGTCGCGCAGCTCCAGCTCGGCCGCCTTCGACTCCGGCCCCTGGCGATCGGCCGCGGCCGCGTCGCGCGTCGCGCTCCGAGCCGCCTTCGACTCCACCTCGCCTGACTCGGCGAACGCTGATGACCCCTCGTTGTGGGCGGTGTCTTCGGTGTTCAAGGAACGGAATCCCGGCCGGGACGCCAATCCTAGCCAACTCGTACAAATCGTTCACAGGTCGGCCACCCATTCGGCGGCTCGCTAGCCTAGAGACCCCAGTGTTTGGGGCGCGTAGCTCAGTTGGTCAGAGCACCTCGTTTACACCGAGGGGGTCGCCCGTTCGAGTCGGGCCGCGCCCATGCCCATGCCCGTGTCCGACAAGCCCGTGACAGACGACAGCTCACCCATCCGCATCGCCGTGATCGGCTCCGGCCCCGCCGGCTTCTACGCCGCCGGGCACCTGCTCAAGGACGCGGACGCCGGCTTCGAGGTCGACATGATCGAGCGCCTGCCCACGCCGTGGGGTCTCGTTCGCTCGGGCGTCGCGCCGGACCACCCGAAGATCAAGTCCGTCACGCGCGTGTATGAGAAGACGGCCGCGCACCCGCGCTTTCGCTACTTCGGCAACGTCTGCTTCGGCGAGCACGTCTCGCGCGAGGACCTGCTGGCGCACTACCACGCGATCGTCTACGCGACCGGCTCGCCGATGGACCGCCCGCTGGGCATCCCCGGCGAAGACCTGCCCGGCTCGCACGCCGCCACCGAGTTCGTCGGCTGGTACAACGGCCACCCCGACCACACCGGCCTGGAGGTCGACCTCGTCTCCGCCGAGCGCGCCGTCGTGATCGGCAACGGCAACGTGGCGATCGATGTCGCGCGCATGCTCGTGCTCAGCGCCGACGAGCTCGCGCCCACCGACACCGCCGACCACGCGCTTGAGGTGCTCGCGCGCAGCCGCGTGCGAGAGGTCGTCGTCGTCGGGCGCCGCGGTCCCGCGCAGGCCGCCTTCACCAATCCCGAGCTGCTCGAGCTCGGCGAGCTGACCGACGCCGACGTCGTCGTCGACCCCGAGGAGCTCGAGCGCGCCCTGTCCGTGCACGACGAGGCCGCCGAGCAGAACGCCACCTCGCGACGCAACGTCGAGATACTGCGCGAGTACGCGCAGCGCACGCCCAGCGAGGGCCGCAAGCGCGTCGTGCTGCGCTTCCTGCTCTCCCCCACCGCGCTGATCGCCGGCGAGGACGGCGCGCTGGCCGACGTCCAGTTCGTGCGCAACGAGCTCGTGCCCAGCGACGGCGGCGCAGTGCGCGCGCGCGCGACAGAGCAGTCGGAGACGATCCCCGCCGGCCTCGTGTTCCGCGCGATCGGCTATCGCGGCGAGGCGCTTCCCGGCGTGTCCTTCGACGACCGCGCCGCCGTCATCCTCAACGACGGCGGCCGCGTGCTAGATCCCGACAGCCGCGCGCCGCTGCCCGGCGAGTACGTAGTCGGCTGGATCAAGCGCGGCCCCTCCGGCGTCATCGGCACGAACAAGAAGGACGCTCAGGAGACCGTCGACGCGATGCTCGCCGACCTCACCACCTCCTCCAACGGCGACGGCCCCAGCGAGCCCGCTGCCGCCGGCGCCGGCACCAACGCCCCGGCCGGCCCCGCCGCGACGCACACCCCCAGCCATCCCGACGGCTCCGCCATCGAGTCACTGCTGCGCGAGCGTCAGCCGGCGCTCGTCACGTACTCCGGCTGGGAGGCGATCGACCGCCACGAGCGCGAGCTCGGCGAGCGCGCCGGCCGCCCGCGCGTGAAGCTCACGGACATCGAGGAGATGCTGCGCATAGCCGCCTCCCAGACCCCCGACTGACGCACGGCCGCAAGGTGGGCCGAGGTTGGGCGGCCGAGAGGTTGTGAGCGGTGGAGGCGGTGCGGTGGTGTGGCGAAGGAGGCGTTACTCGCTACAGAGAGCGGTAGCGATGGTATCTACGGCGTATCTACGATGGCTACCGCTGCACGCGAGACGAGTAACGACGCGCAGAGCCACTCGCCGCGAGCCGGCTCTGACGATATGGCAGACTGCCTGGCGCGAGCCCCGTTAGCTCATCTGGTAGAGCGCCGGACTTTTAATCCGGTGGGGCGGGTTCGAGTCCCGCACGGGGCACCATAGTTGCGGGGTGGGAACCGTGGCCCCCAAGAGATTGGGGGCCACGGTGCGTTTGGCCCCGCTGACGGGCGCGGTACGGTGTCTTGACGACGATCTGTCGAAGATCCGTCACGACGGGCTGCGGCTCGCCCTCGATACCTTCTGGCGTGACGATCAAGCGCTCGAAGATCGCCTGGCTGAGCAGACGACGCGTTTGTGGGTCGCCGTGCAGGTAAGTCTCGTGGCAATCCGGCCCGATCAGCCGCAGGATCATCAAGCGCCTCGAACACGTCCTCGGCTTCATGGGAAGCCGCCTCGACCAGTTTCCTCGCCTGAGCCCGCTTAGTCTCGATCCGCTCCTGCTCGGCGACCAACACCTCGTCAGAGACGCCGCCGTTGTAGTAGAGCTGCAAAGCTTCTGCTGGTCATCTTGGAGTTGGCGCAGCCTGCGAGCATGTTGCTCGGACTGCGTACGTGCAACGTTCAGGCGCTCGGCTACCTGCTCGCGCACGATCTTGCGAGCGGCCTCGCACTGAGCCGCGGACAGGCTGATGCGGCGGTAGTAGTTTTCGACGGCTCGCTCCACCGGGTGGACGGCCATGTAACCGTGGCCGCATCCTTTCTCAAGGTATGCGTCTACGCACGCCCAAGCGCAAGCCGCAGGAGCTTGACCACGGAATGGTCGCCCGCTGCGGTGTGGCGGCCAATACCGGTTGTGCGACAGCGAGAACTACGGCGGCGGAGTCAGTGTGAGCGCGGATGCGGTTCCGCTACCTCTGGGCGGCGAGCAGTTGGGCCGGGCTCGAACCGCGCTCGCCGCGACGCACACGCGTCTCGTGCTGGCGGGGACAATGGCCGTGACCGCCTTGGATATCGTTCCGGATGCCGTGGGGGGCCAGCTTGCGATAAGAAGTCGCCGAAAGGTCTTGGCGTCTACAACACGCAGCACGATGCGGTGTTCTGCGACATCATGCGCCGAGACATGGATAAATAGCCCAGCTCCGCTGTGGCGATGGTTGCGCCAGGCAACGGTGAGCTGCGGCTTTTCAAAGGAGCGCGTGATGTGCACCGTCGCACAACCCGGCCCGGTGAGGTGCCTCCCGTAGCAGGATTCTTTTTTCCCCACCCATGCCTGCACTTCCAGGTCGTTCGCGGGCGCCGGGGGTACGGCCAAAGTTCCGGCCTGATCGACATTGCCGGCCGAGTTCGGGCCCACTGTCGCAGCGTACAGCGCTGCCGGCACGATTTCCGATTTCTTCGTCTTGGGATTGAGGATCGCTGTCAGCGCCTGAACCTTAATCGTCAATTTGTCTGAAGACTTGAGCCCGCTGTCCTTGATGTCGAAGCGCAAAGCTTTCACGCCGCGGACGTCACTGATCGACGTCGTAATCCCTGGTGAGGCGCGTTCGACGGCTGATTCGATCCCCGTCCACAAGGCTGCGATCGCAGCTGCGGCCAGGAACGCGGCGCTTACCAACAGCAGCCAGTGCTCGACTCTTGGGTTGTGAATGATCCAACCGACTGCGGCTGCTAGGAGACTCCCGAGAATCACAAGCACGAACATCGTCCCCGCCAGAACCGGATGGTTGCGCAGGACGAGCGGTACGTCCCCAGTTCCGATGCCGACAGCGCCGAACAGGAGCGCAACGGTGCTGACGGCGCCAACTAGCCAGCCGATGCTCCTGTCCGACGCGCCGACCGCCGGTTTTGCTGCTTCCGGAAGTTTCGACATCGAGCAATCGTACGCCTCAGCAGAGGGAAGCGGGGGTGCCCCAGACTACCTGCCGGGCTTATTCGGATGGGTGGACCTTTGTTGCGAATCTCGTTACCATGCCGTCCGACACGGGGCGGGATCAATTGCCGAGGTGCGAGCCGCTCGCTAAAAGCGACGACAGGGGGAGAGGATGGGCCAGAAGGGAGTGGTCTTCACGACCACGATGACGACTAGGCAGTGTGGCGACGTCTTCAAGAAGGCCGCGGGTGCCGCACAGGGCAAGTTTGGTAAGGCCATGGAGCTGATCCCGAAGGCCGCCGGTGGGACGGCGGGCCTGATGCAGGCTGGCTTCTACGAGCCTACCTTCAACTCGGCGTTTGACGCACTAGACGAGCGACCGACGTTCGCCGTCGGGACGCAAATCTATGGAGTCGCGACGGCCGCCCGATCGGGCGGCACACCGTTTCACATGTACGTGTTTGATCGCTCTCAGTACCGAGAGGTTCAGCTTGTGTCGGCGCACGGACTAACCGGTGGCGGTGGCTCCCGGCGGGTCGTGGAAAAAGCACTGGAGGTATTCCAAGATGCCGACCCGGCCCTGACCGTCAGCGATGGCAACATATCGGTGCGGCGTACCGCACTACCGGCACAGGAGGCCACCCCAGCGACTCGTATCGTCCCTCAAGCCGAACGCTCGCAAGGGGAACGAGAGCATGTTAGGTGTGCGCGATGCGAGGCGCTGAACTACGTTTCCGAGCGCGACGCACCCTGCTACGCGTGCGGCAGCAGGCTCGATGGAAGCGCGTCGTCGGCCCATCGCGGTTGACGAGCTACGCCGGGCCATGGCTGAGCAACGCGCACAAGAAGCCGTCTTGCCCGGGGCGCGATCAAGGCGAATCACAGGTCCACGTCAAGGCCATGGCGCTACGTCCACAGCGGTTTCGATGAGGAGATGGGATTTGATGTCAGAGCAGACGCCTTTCCGGGAACGCTCCAGCGAGTACGCAACGAAGTGTCTTAAGGTTCTGGCGTCGGCTAACGCGTGCCTTGAGGTTGCCAACAGCGCAGTGGGCGCTCGGCGCATGATCGCGGAGCACCAACATGATGGGCTCCCAGGGACGCCGATAGCAATCCGGAACTTCACCGGCGTGGCCGAAAAGGCGGAAGCAGACTTCCTTCCCGTCTTCGGCGCGTTTCAGCGGGCCTGTGCGGATGCACGCGAGACAGCAGCGAGCCTGTTCGCCGCGGCCGCCGACCAGGACCAAGCAGAGATCGAGCTCGCACTCTTGCTCCCCGACGATGTTTACGACCAGGTCGCGACTGCGAAGTGGACCTTGCGAGCGAACTACGGCTCCGGAACGGGCCATTTCATCGAAAGCGTCGAGGAAACGAATCGCCTGATGCAAAATCCGACTGACGAAGGAAACATCTACACGCCGCTACCCGAGCCGGAGCCAGTAGATCGCATGTGCCCGTGGTGCGCAGAGACGATCAAGGCCGCAGCCATCATATGCCGCTTCTGCGGACGTGACGTGCAACCAACAACGAGCACCTCCTAGCGACGACCTTGCCGCGACCCTCGTTCCTATTGCGCGTGCGACCTCTCGCGTATACCTAGTGGCGCTTGCCGCAGTGCGGACACTCCCATCCACCGCCTGGAGATGACAGTGATCCGGCCGTGGAGCTCGAGCGCGAGGTCGAGCGTAGCTCCTGGGCGACCTGACAGAGGAAGTCGTAGCTAGCATGGACGACGCCGAGCCGGCCCGCGTCCAATCTCGGCTCATCGCTGCCGGTGTACGGCCTTCAACCTGTCAGGCATCGCGAGCCGCGTCTCGCTAAGCGGGGTAGGCCAAGCAATCCTGACGGCCAGCGAATCCGACCATATGACGAGCATGGCGCGATTCGGCCGTCATTGGGGAGTCCCCGCTGCCGACTTGATCGCCTCCAGAGCCCGCTGGCGGGCTTGCCGGGCAATCGGCTCCATGAGATGATCAAGGAGAGAGGCTAGGTTCGGTTTCGTTCGCCTCGCTGCATTTTGCGCTTACTCCCGAGGAATCAGATTTATCTGATACGCTGGCGTCATGGTGCGCATGACCGCCACCGAGGTATCTCGCCACTTCTCCGACGTGATCAACCGAGTCGACTCTGGAGAGGAGATCGAGATCGTCCGCAACGGCAAGGCGGTTGCCGAGCTGCGGCGTGCGTCGCAGCCCACCGGTATCTCCGGTGCGGCGCTCAGAGAGCTCCTCGGTGGCCTTCCGCCGCTCGATGCGCAGTTCGCACGCGACGTTGAGCGCGAGCGCGAGCGACTTGGCACCGAGACAGGCGTGTGGCCGGAGTCCTGATCGATACCTCGGTCCTGGTCGACGCAGAGCGCGATCGCCGAGTGCTCGACCAGCTGCCGCAGGAGGCCCAGCACTCGATCAGCGTGATCACGGTGAGCGAGTTGCTGCACGGGGTTCACCGGGCTGCATCCGATGCCGTGAGGATCCGTCGGCAGGTGGTCGTCGAGGCCGTGCTGGCGGCAATCGAGCAGCTGCCGATCACGCCGCGCGTCGCCCGCTTGCACGCGCAGATCTGGGCCGAACTGCAAGCGCGGGGAGAGATCATCGGCGCGCACGACTTGTGGATCGCAGCCACCGCGCTGGCGCATGGCCTCACGCTTGCGACGGCCAACACGGGTGAGTTCGAGCGCGTGCCCGCGCTTGACCTCTTGCCGATAAGCCCGTCGAGCACGAGCTGAGTCGCCGCACCCGCCGGCGTGACAAGGGGAGCCGGTCGCGCGGCACGCGTCTCCGGCAGTGAGCGTTCAGGAGCTGTTCAGGTCGCCTCTGGCACTGTGCGGCGCATGCTCAAGAACGCGTCACGATTCCTGCTGGTCGCCGGCTTGCTGTTCGTCTCTGGCTGCGGCGGTGGCAGCTCGGCCAGCACCACTCCATCGAACTCATCCAATGCCGGCTCCGCCGGCGGCGCCGCGGCTCCGGAAGGCGCTTCGGCGTTGGCCGCGGACGCGAAATCAGCCGCGACCGGCGACATCCCCGACACGCAGAACTTCCTCACGCTGGCGGCTCGCCAGGCGCGCGTGTCGATGCTCTACCCCGAGGGCTGGACCGTCCGCGAAGCGCCCTCGGGCGTGTCGATCGCCGACAAGAACAACCTCGTGCACATCTCCGTGGCGAACGGCGCCGCGCCGACGCCGGCAAGCGTCGACGCTCAGCTCGCGGCGCTGAAGCGCTCCACCCCGGGGCTGAAGACGAACGCCGCGCAGACTTTCCCGGTGAAGAGCGGGCCTGCGGTGAAGGCGACGTACACGACCCTCAGCGCCCCCAATCCGGTGACGGGCAAGCAGATCACGCTGACCGTCGACCGCTACGAGCTCGCACACGGCGGGCGCGTGGCGACGATCGACCTGGGAACGCCGGTGGGAGTGGACAACGTCGATGCCTACAAGCGCATGATCGCGAGCTTCAAGTGGCTGTGAGAAGCCTCTACGTCGAGCCCGCCGAGAACGACGAGGAGGTCCGTTGGGGCGCCTTGGAGTGCCACGACGTCTTCAAGATCTTCCGTTCGGGACCTGTGGAGACCGTGGCGTTGCGCGGGCTTGACCTGAAGCTCGAGCCGGGCGAGCTTGTCGCGATTCTCGGGCCGTCGGGCTGCGGCAAGAGCACGCTGCTCACACTGGCGGCAGGCCTGGACGAGCCGTCGGCGGGTGAGGTTCGCGTATGGGGCCGCTCACTCGCACGCCTGGACGAGGCCGAGCTCGCCGCCTATCGGGCGCGCGACCTGGCGATCGTGTTCCAGAGCGACAACCTCTGGCCCGCGCTGTCGGCGCAGGAGAACGTGGCGATCTCGCTGCGACTTGCCGGGCACGACGATGCCGAGGCAGCGGCCGCGCAGAGCCTTTCGGCCTTCGGCGTTGGCGGCCGTGGATCGCACCGCGCGGCCGCGCTGTCCGGCGGCGAGCAGCAGCGCGTGGCGATCGCCGCGGCAGCCGCCCGCGGCGCGCGCCTGGTGCTCGCCGACGAGCCCACGGGCGAGCTCGACCAGCGCAACGAGGAGATCGTGCTCGAGGCTCTGGAGAAGCTGAGCCGCGACTACCACAGCACCGTCGCCGTCGTGACGCACTCCGAGCGCGTCGCCGCGCGTGCCGAGCGCGTGATCGAGATGCGCGACGGCAAGGTGCTCGCGTGAGCAGCGGCGCGACAAGCGTCGCCAGCGCCACGGCATCGCTGGTCGCCTGCGAGTCGGTCGGCGTCGCCTACGGTCGCGAGGAGGCGCGCGTCACGGCGCTCGACGATGTCGACGTGTCCGTGCACGCCTCGGAGCGATTGGCTCTGTGGGGCCGGTCGGGCTCGGGCAAGACCACGCTGCTGCACGTGCTCGGCGGATTGGTCGTTCCGACCGAAGGCCGCGTGACGTGGAAGGACAAAGAGCTCTCCTCGCTCGACGACGCCGCGCGCGGACAGGCCCGCGCCGAGGGCATCGCATACGTCTTTCAGGGCTCCAACCTGCTCAGCCACTTCACCGCGTATGAGAACGTGGCGTTCGCCCGCGAGGTCAGCGGCCAGCGCAGGGACGGCGCGCAGCGCGACGGCGCCCTCGCCTACTCGCCGGAGGAACTGCTCGAGCTGGTCGGGCTCTCGGCCCAGCTGGACGCCCTTCCCAGTGAGCTGTCCGGTGGCGAGGCCCAGCGCGTGGCGATCGCGCGCGCCCTCGCTCAGGGCCCCGAGCTGCTGCTGTGCGACGAGCCGACCGGCCACCTCGACTCCGACACCGCCGAGCGCGTGCTCGATCTGATCGAGGCGCTGCAGCGCGAGTTCGCCTTCGCCCTCGTCACAGCCACGCACGACGCGAGCGTCGCAGCGCGCGCCGAGCGTGCGGTCGAGCTCAGCGACGGTCGCGTCGTCGCCGTGACAAGCGCATGACGAGCGCCGCGCGCCTCGCCGTCTCGTGGCTGCTGCGTGCGCCCGGACGCTCGGCGATCCGCATCCTCGTGCTCGCCGCCTCCGTGGCCCTGCTCGGCGGGATGCTGCTGTTCGTCGGCAACTCGCTGCGCACGGTCGCAGGCAGCTCCGTGCGCAGCGTGCCGCTGGACCTGCAAGGACCGGTGTCCTCATACGACCAAGCGCGCGCGGTCGCCGGCGAAGTCAGCCGCCAGAGCGGCGTGCTGCAGGCCTCGCCCACGGCCACCGCGCCGTTGACCGGCGCAGAACACCAGGGCGCGAGCGGCCTCACCAGCTCCGGCGCCGGAGCCGTGCTCGCCGTGCCGCTGGACTATCGCGCGCACATCCACACCTTCCGCCTGCTCGACGGCGCGTTGCGCCCTGGAGCGGTCGTGCTCGACCAGCAGATGGCGGCCACGCTGCAGGCGCACATCGGCGATCTCGTCAAGCTCAAAGTGCCCGGTCGGGGCGCCGTGCGCGCATACCCAGTCTCCGGCGTGGCGCTTGTCACCGCGCCCGATCAGCTGTTTCAGCCGCTGAACCCCCAGCTCGGCCCCGCGCCGGCGCAGCCGCCGGCCAACGTCGCAATCATGCCGCTGGAAACCTTCGCCTCGACGCTCGCTCGCCAGATCCCCACGATCAGCTCCGCAGCCGTCGGCGCGAACGCGCAGCCGGGATCGCAGACGGGCGTGCAGTGGCAGGTGCAGACCCAGCTCGATCCAGTGGCGTTGAGCGGAGGCAGTCCGAGCACGGCGCTCACGCACGCCACGCAGACGCGCAACCGCATCGAACGCACGCTGCCCGGCCGCGTGCAGTTCGTCGACAACCTCTCCGAATCGCTGAACACCGCCGCCGGAGACGCCCTCTACGCGGAGACGCTCTACATCATGCTCGCCGTTCCCGGCGCGCTGATCGCGCTCGGGCTCGCCTACCTCGCCGCGCTGGGGACCGTCGATCGCGACCGCCGCGACCTCGCCCTGCTGCGCGCTCGCGGGGCTCGCCGCCGCGACCTGCTGGTACTGGCCGGGCTGGAGAGCCTGATGCTGGGAATCGTGGCCGGCGTGCTCGGCACGGCCGCCGCGTTCGGCGCAGTGTCTGCGCTCGTGACCGGAGGTACGCACGCGACGACGGGAAGGGTTCTGCTGATCGGCGCGGTCTGCGTGCTGCTGGCATGCCTCGGTGCCGGCGCCGCGCGAATGGGCGCCAGCCTGTCCTCACTGCGCGCGAGCGTCGCCAGCGGCCGGCGCGGCATGCGCCGCGAGGGCAAGCCACTGTGGCAGCGGCTGTACCTGGACATCATCTGCCTGGCGGTCAGCGGGCTGATCTACTGGCTGACGGCGAGCACCGGGTTCTCGGCGGTCGTCAACCCCGACTCCAACCCGACGCTGTCGCTGTCGGTGTACATGTTCTTCGCCCCCGCCCTGCTGTGGATCGGCGCCACGCTGCTGCTGGTGCGCCTGCGCGGACGCGCGCTGTCATGGATCGTCAAGCGCACCGTCGCCGGTCGGGCCGCCTCCCGCCGTGCCTTCCTGCTCGTCAGCGCCGGGCGCCGCGGGGCGGCGGTCAACCGTGGGCTCGTCGTCGTCGGGCTGCTGCTCGCGTTCGGCGTCAACCTGGGGATCTTCGCGGCGACGTACAACCAGCAGGTCAAGGTCGATGCACAGCTCACGCTCGGCGCCGACGTGACCGCGACGGCGCCCCCCGGCGTCGCCGCACAGCGCAACCTGACGCGGCAGATCGCAGCGGTGCCCGGCGTCGCTGCCGCCACGGGCGTCGAGCACTCATACGCCTACGTCGGCCCTGACCTGCAGGACACCTACGGAATCGACGCGAGCTCGTTCGCCAAGGCGACGTCGCTGCGCGACTCCTACTTCATCGGCTCGACCGCCCAGCAGGTGCTCGCGCGTCTGCGCTCGATGCCCGACGGAATCGTCGTCAGCAAAGAGACGATCACCGACTTCTCACTGCGAAACGGCGACCTGCTGCGCCTGCGAGTGCTCGACCAGCTGACCGGGCGCTTTCATGTCGTCCCCTTCCACGTGGCCGGGGTCGTCCAGGAGTTTCCCTCCGCGCCGAAGGACTCCTTCATGGTCGCCAACCTCGGCTACCTGGAGTCGGTCACGCACGCCGGTGGTCCGAACGTGGTCTTCGCAAAGGCCAACGGCTATCCCCCCGACGTCGCCCGTCGCGTCGCCGCCGCCACCAGCGCGTCGGGCACGAAAGTCGACAACATCACCAACCAGGGCGCGCGCACGAGCAGCTCGATCACTACGGTCGATCTGACCGGCATCAGCCACATCGAGCAGGCCTTCGCGATCATCCTCGCGGCCGCCGCGATGGCGCTGTTCGTCGCCCTGGGGATCTCCGAGCGTCGCCAGGAGTTCGCGACGATGGCGGCCATCGGCGCGCCCCTGACGAGGATCTCCGCGTTTCTCTGGACCGAGGCGGCAATCGTGCTGACCGCGGGCCTCGCGCTGGCGATCGGCCTTGGCTGGTTGCTGTCGCGGATGCTCGTCGCGATCCTCCAGCACGTGTTCGACCCGCCGCCCGACTCGCTGGCGATTCCCTGGCCCTTCCTCGGCGGGCTGGCCGGTGCAGCGATCGTCGCGACGTTGCTCGCGACCGCGCTCGCGACCCGCGGCATACGGCGCCTGCGACTCGGCGAGATCCTGCGCGAGCAGTAGCCGGCCGGCGCAGTGACGAGCTCGCGCTCGCCGTCGCGCGCTCGGTGATACTTGCCAGATGCCTGTCGCGCTGATCCTGCTCGTGGAGGATGACCGGGAGCTGCGCGCCGTCGTAAAGCGCGGCCTGGAGGAGGAGGGCTTTGCGGTGAGCGGCGCGAGCAGCGGCGCGGAGGCGATGCGGCGGATCTCCAGCGCAGCCCCCGACGCGCTGGTGATCGACGTTGGCCTGCCCGACACCGATGGGCGCGATCTCTGCCAGGCGCTGCGTGCGCAGGGAGTCCAGTCTCCGGTCGTCTTTCTCACGGCGCGCGACTCTCTCACCGACCGCCTCGCCGGTTTTGGGGCGGGGGGCGACGACTACCTCACCAAGCCGTTCTCGCTCGCCGAGCTGATCGCTCGCCTGCGCGCGGTGCTCAACCGGGCGGGAGTCGACGGCGCCGTGCACGCCGTCGGGTTGACGCTCGATCCGACGACCTACGAGGTCGCGCACGGCGAGCGGCGCGCGCGGCTGACCCCCACCGAATTTCGCCTGCTCGGTGCGCTTGCCGCCCATCCCGAGCGGGCGATCAGCCGCCGCGACCTCGTGCGCGCGGCCTGGCCGGAGGGCGCCGTCGTGCACGACAACACGATCGACGTCTACCTCGCGCGTCTGCGCCGCAAGCTGCGGGCGATGCCGGATGCGCCGGGCATAACCACCGTGCACGGCGTCGGCTACCGCCTGCAATGACGCCTCGGCGCCTCAGCCTGAGCATGCGTCTCACCGCAGGAGCGGTGATCGGCGGTGCGCTCACGCTGGCGATCCTCGTCGCGACGTTCAACCTCGTGCTCGACGCGCGCCTGCGCGCCGACGCGGACAACGTGCTGCGCGAGCGCGCGGCGGCCGTGCTGCGCGGACTGGCCATTACGGACGGCCGGCTGTCGCTGCCCGAGGCGCCCGACCAGGGAGCGATCGACGCTCAGACGTGGGTGTTCGCCGGCAAGCGCGCGCTCGAGCAGCCCGCCGGCGTCGGTCCGCGAGTGCAGCGCCAGGCCGAATCGCTCGCGCGCGTCGGCGCACCCGCCTTCAGCACCGAGGATGCAACGGACACGCGCCTGTACGCCGCGCCCGCGCGTCAAGGCGGCAGGCAGCTGGGCGCGGTCGTCGTCGCCGCCTCGCTCGCGCCATACGAGCGCAGCGCCTCCTCCGCGCTGATTGGCTCGGTGCTACTTGGCGTGTTGACGCTCGCGGCCATCGCAGCGCTGTCGCGCTGGCTGATCCGGCGCGCCCTGCGCCCGGTCGCGCAGATGACCGCTCAGGCGGCCGACTGGGGAGAGCACGATCTCTCACGGCGGTTCTTCGCCGGCGAGCCGCACGACGAGCTGAGCACGCTCGCATCGGTGTTCGACGGGCTGCTCGCTCGCCTCGCCCAGAGCCTCAGCCGCGAGCAGCGGCTCACAGCCGAGGTCTCGCACGAGCTGCGCACGCCCCTGGCCAAGGTTCTCGCCGAGGCCGAGCTCGCGACCAGCCGCGAGCGCACGCCGCAGCAGTACCGCGGCGCGCTGCACTCGATCACCGACCATGCCCACGAACTGCAGCGCGTGCTCGAGACGCTGCTTGCCTCCGCCCGCGCCGCCGTGCCGGGCAAGAACACCGCCAGCGACGCGCGCGAGGCCGCGCGGCGCGCGATCGCTCCGCTGGAGCAGGCCCTCGCGTCGAGGGGAAAGTCGATCGAGCTCGCCGGCGCACGACCCGTGCGCGTGGCCGTTGAAGCCGACGTCGTCGAGCGCATCCTCTCGCCGCTGCTCGAGAACGCCGCTCGCTACGCGCGCGAGCGGATCACGGTGAACGTGCGCGCGACGCGCACCGACGCGATCGTCGAGGTCGACGACGACGGGCCGGGCATTCCCGCTGCCGACGACGAACGGATCTTCGATCCCGGGTTCCGCGGCGAGCCCAGCGGCGAGCCCACGGACGACGCTCGGGCCGGAGCCGGCCTCGGCCTGCCCCTCGCGCGCCGTCTCGCACGCGCCGCCGGCGGCGACGTCGAAGCGCGCGACTCGCCCGGCGGCGCCGGCTTCGTCGTCCGTCTGCCGCTTGCCTGAGCCGACCTCAGCTCGTATGCCCCGCGCCGGGCGCGCTTGTCGATTCGCGTGGGGCTCGGACCGTTGAGTGACAGCGAGCGTCAGGTAGTGTGGCCCGCGTGAGCCGCTCCGCGTCCACCTATGACGTGAATGGCCGCACCGTGTTCATCACCGGCGCGGCGCGAGGGATCGGCAAGGCGACTGCCGAGCGCCTGCACGCCAAGGGCGCGAACGTGGCGCTCGTCGGCCTCGAGCCCGAGCGCTTGGAGCAGAACGTCGCAGAGCTCGGCGACCGCGCGGCCAGCTTCGAGGTCGACGTGACCGACTTCGACGCGCTGCAGCGGGCGGTCCAGGCGACGGTCGAGCGCTTCGGCGCGATCGACGTGGCGATCGCCAACGCCGGCATCGCCTACACCGGCGCGCTGGCGACGGCGCCGATCGAGCAGGTCGAGCGCACGCTCGCCGTGAACCTGCTCGGCGTCTGGCGCACCGACCGCGCCGTGATCGAGCAGGTCACACGGCGGCGCGGCTATCTGCTGAACATCGCCTCGCTGAGCGCCATCTCACACAGCCCGATGATGGGTCCGTACACGGCCGCCAAGGCCGGCGTCGAGGCACTGTCCGACACGCTGCGGATGGAGACGGCGCCGAGCGGCGCCGCCGTCGGCTGCGCGTACTTCGGCTTCCTCGACACCGACCTCGTCCGCGCGGCCTTCGCCGAGCCCTCCGCGCAGGCGATGACCGGTCGCCTGCCCGGCTTCATCCGCAACCCAGCCCCGCTGTCCAAGGCGATCGATGCGATCGAGCGCGGCATCGAACGGCGCTCTGCGCGCGTGTGGGCGCCGCGCTGGATCGGGCCGATGCTGGCCCTGCGCGGCATCCTGCAACCGCTCGCCGAACGCCAGGCGCTCGGCGACAGCGCAAAGCTCAGCGATGCGATGCGCGTTGCCGCCGAGTCGCAGGAGTCCGCAGACCACGACCCGCTGCTGGGCGTCGCGGCGAAGGCCATCGACTAGCCCTCGCCACCCGGCTCGCCGTCGGCGAGGATCCGGTAGAGGTCGCGGCGCGCCGTGCTCAGCACGTCGCGTGCCTTGCCCATCTGCTCCTCGCCGCCCGTGCGTATGACCTGCGAGAAGGCGAAGGCGACCTCGCGCATCAACTTTCCCATCTCGTGCATCACGTCTGACACCTCGCCGCTCATCTGCTGCCACGGCGCCGGCTTGTCCGTGCCGCGCTGCTGCACGTGCGCGCGTCCCTCGTCGGTCAGCGCGAACAGCTTGCGCCCGTCGGCCTCCTCGGAGCGGATCAGGCCCTCGTCCTCCAGCTGGGCCAGCGCCGGGTAGACCGAGCCGGGGCTCGGGCGCCAGACGCCGTCGCTGCGCTCCTGCACCTCCTGCATGATCTGGTAGCCGTTGCGCGGCTCCTCCGCGAGCAGCAGCAGGGCCGCCGTGCGGATGTCGCCGCGGCGAGCCTTGCGTCCGCGCCCGCGCGGTCCGCCTCCGGGACCGAATCCGCCAAGCCCGCCGAAGCCGCCGAATCCGCCCTCGGGGCCGAAGCCGCGGTGACGATGGTGCCCGTGACGGCCGCCGGTCGAATGAATTCCATGCATCATGTTCTCCTATCGTGAGCTATCAAAGTACTCTCACGATATATCGTTATATGCCGAACTTCAAGTCGCTTCGCCGACAGGCGACAGTGCGAGCGGCGAGGCAGGCAGTCCTTAGTGGCGGAAGTGGCGCACGCCGGTCGCGACCATCGCGATGCCGGCCTGCTGCGCGGCGGCGACGACATCCTCGTCGCGCACCGAGCCGCCGGGCTGCACGATCGCGCTGACGCCGGCCGCGATCGCCAGCTCGGGGCCGTCGGCGAAGGGGAAGAAGGCGTCGGAGGCGAGCGCCGAGCCCGCGAGCAGCTGCGGCTGAAAGGCCTGCGCCTTCTCGGTCGCGATGCGCACGGCGTCGACCCGGCTCATCTGTCCGGCGCCGATGCCGAGCGTCGCGCCGCCGGCGGCGATCACGATCGCATTCGAGCGCACGTGGCGGCAGACCTTCCAGGCGAACAGCATGTCCTCCCACTCCTGCTCGCTCGGCGCCCGCTCGGTCATCACGGTCATCTGCTCGCGCGTCTCCGATACGACGTCGCGCGTCTGCACGAGCTGCCCGCCGATCACCGGCTTGCCTTCCACCTCGTGCGAGGGCGCGGGCCAGTGCGCGAGCTCGAGCAGGCGCACGTTCTTCTTCTCACCCAGCAGCTCCAGCGCGTCGGGCTCGAAGCCGGGCGCGAGCAGCACCTCGATGAACTGCTTGGACAGCTCTTGAGCAAAGGCGCGGTCGACGCGCCGGTTGACGGCGATCACGCCGCCGTAGGCGCTCTGCGGATCGCACGCGAAGGCGCGTTCGTAGGCGAGCTGCGCGGTGTCGGCGACCGCCGCGCCGCACGGGTTGTTGTGCTTGACGATCGCGCACGCCGGGCCGTCGAGATCCTCGACGAGCTCGCGCGCCGCGCTGAGGTCGAGCAGGTTGTTGAACGACAGCTCCTTGCCATGCAGCTGCTCTACACCGTCGAGCAGGTGCGTGGGCGCGCCCACGCGTGCGTAGAAGACCGCCTGCTGATGCGGGTTCTCGCCGTAGCGCAGGTCGGAGACCTTCTCGTAGGCGTCGTTCCACGTCGGCGGAAAGCCGTCGTAGGTGCGCTGGGAGAACCACGTGGCGATCGCCGCGTCATAGCGTGCGGTGCACGCGAAGGCCTTCGTCGCGAGGCGTTTGCGCGTGTCGAGCGACAGCCGCCCGTCGGCGTCGCGCAGCTCTGCCACCACCCCGCCGTAGTCGCCCGGGTCGACGACCACGGCGGCGAACGCGCTGTTCTTGGCCGCCGCGCGGATCATCGTCGGCCCGCCGATGTCGATGTTCTCCACGATCTCCCGCTCGTCGGCGTCGCCGCGAGCCACGGTCTGCTCGAACGGGTACAGGTTCACGCAGACCAGGTCCACCTGCTCGATCCGCTGCGTCGACGCCGCGTCGAGGTGATCGTCGTTGTCGCGCTTGGCCAGCAGGCCGGCGTACAGCCGCGGGTGCAGCGTCTTCACGCGCCCGTCCATCATCTCGGGAAAGCCGGTGAAGTCCTCGATCTCGCGCGTCGCGATGCCGGCGCCGGCGAGCTCGCGCGCGGTGCCGCCGGTCGACACGATCTCCACGCCGAGCTCCTCCAGGCCGCGCGCGAAGTCGACGATCCCAGCCTTGTCGGAGACCGACAGCAGCGCCCTGCGCACGCGCACGGCACCCGGCGCCGAGCGCTCGATCCCGGCGTCTGAAGGCGTCGAGGTCTCGCGTTCGGAGAGCATGCTCAGAGCCTATCCCTCGCCCGCGCCGCTCGCCGGGCGCCCGGCGCGCAGGCCCGCGGGCCAGTCGGCGCCGGCGTCGCCCGAGCGCGCAGCCAGCGGGTGGCGCGGGTCCTCGGCGTCGATCGCCAGCGCTCCGCGCGCGAACAGCCGCACGGCTTGCGCCAGCAGCGAGTGCTCGAGCGGGCGCAACGCGCTGAGCACCTCGTCCTGCTCACGCGCGTCTGGCAGATCGACGGCGCGCTGCAGGATCACCGGCCCCGTGTCGACGCCGTCGTCGACGAAGTGCACGGTCACGCCGAACACCTGCACGCCGTACTGCAGCGCCTGCGCGACCGCGCCGATGCCCGGGAACGCCGGCAGCAGCGACGGGTGCACGTTGATCACCGCCGCGGGAAAGCGCGCGAGGAAGGCCGAGCCGAGCAGCTCCATGTAGCCGGCGAGCACGACCAGCCGCGCGCCGCGCTCCTCCAGCCAGTCGGCGAGCGCCTCGTCGCGCGCCGAGCGCTCGGCGTAGTCGCCGCGCGCGAACACGGCAGTCGGCACGTCCTGCTCGGACGCGCGCGCCAGCGCGGGCGCGTCGGCGGTGCTGGAGGCGACGGCGACGATCCGCGCCTCGCGGCCGTGCACCGTGTCGAGCAGCGCCTGCAGGTTCGTGCCGGCGCCAGAGACGAGCACGGCGATCGGTAGCTGCTCGGCCACGCGGCGCACGATAGCTGTGAGCAAGCTCACAGAGGGTGCCTGCCGTGCAGCGTTGAATTGATAGGCGAGGTTGGAGAGGGTGGCAGTCGCGACCAAAAGGACACTCCAATGCTCACAGCCATCCTCATCACGCTGATCGTCGTAGCCGTGCTCGGCTACGCCCTGCGCACGGGCGCCAGCCACGACACGATCCTGCGCCGCCCGTACAACAACCGCTACAACGACGCCTCCGGCGCGCGCGAGGACCACCTCGGCTAGCTGCTGGCGCCCGCCCGCCGGCGCAAGGCCGCGCCTCGGCCGCGGCGCTTGCTCAGGCCTTGACGAGCGGAAGGATCTGGTCGTCCTCCAGCGAGTACTTGCCGGCGGCGCCGTCGCTGCCCTCAAGCGGGTACTCGCCGCTGAAGCAGGCGTCGCAGTGCGTGGCGCGCTCTCCGCGCACCGCCTCGTAGACGCCCTCCAGCGACAGGTAGTGCAAGGAATCGCAGCCGAGCTCGGCGGCGACCTCCTCGGTCGTGCGGCCGTGCGCGATCATCTCCTCGCGCGTGGACATGTCGATGCCGTAGTGGCACGGGTGCTTGATCGGCGGCGCCGAGATGCGCATGTGCACCTCCGCGGCGCCGGCGTCCTTGAGCATCTGCACGATCTGGCGCGTGGTGTTGCCGCGCACGATCGAGTCGTCGACGACGACCAGGCGCTTGCCCGCGATCACCTCCGGCAGCGGGTTGAACTTCAGCCGCAGGCCGTGCTTGCGCAGCTCCTGGCCGGGCTGGATGAACGTGCGCGCGACGTAGCGGTTCTTGACGAAGCCGTCGTCCTGCGGAAGTCCGGCGGCGCGCGCCAGTCCGCGGGCGGCCGGGTTGCCGGAGTCGGGCACGGCGATCACCAGATCGGCGTCGACCGGTGCCTCGTGCCAGAGGATCTCACCCATGCGACCGCGCGCCACCTGCAGCACCTGGTCGTTCATGCGCGAGTCCGGGCGCGCGAAGTAGATGTACTCGAACAGGCAGAACGCACGCCTGCCGCCCGGCGCGACCATGCGGCTGGTCAGCCCGTCCTCGCCGAGCGTGACCATCTCGCCCGGCTGCACGTCGCGCAGCAGCTTCGCGCCGATGATGTCAAAGGCGCACGACTCGCTCGCCACGCAGTAGCGCGTCTCGGCGCCGGCGCCGTCGGGCCCTGGCTCGCCGGTCCCGTTCTCGGGGAGAATGCCGATCGACAGCGGGCGCAGCCCATGCGGGTCGCGGAAGGCCACCACGCGGTCCTTCGTCATCACGACCGTCGAGAAGGCGCCGCGCAGGCGCGGCATCACCTCGGCGATCGCATCCTCGACCGACTCGGCCGGGTGCGTGGCGATCAGCGCGGCGATGATCTCCGAATCGGACGTCGAGTTGAACGTCACGCCCGTCTGCAGCATCTCGTTGTGCAGCTCCACGGCGTTGATCAGGTTGCCGTTGTGCGCCAGCGCCAGCTCGCGGCGCGAGCCGTTGGTGCCCTCCGAGCGCTGCACAGGCTGTGAGTTCTCCCACGCGTTGGCGCCGGTCGTCGAGTAGCGCACGTGCCCGATCGCCAGCTCGCCAGCGAGCGTGCGCAGGTCGTTCTCCGTGAACACCTGGTTGACGAGGCCGAGCTCGCGGCGCGTGATGATGTGCCCGTTGCGATCCGCCGCCGCGATCCCCGCGGACTCCTGACCGCGGTGCTGCAGCGCGTACAGGGCGAAGTACGACAGACGCGACACCTCGTGACCGGGCGCATACAGTCCGAACACTCCGCACTCGTCGCGCGGTCCCTCACGCATCACGATCCCACGCTAGCAGGGCGTCGTCTGGCGCGAGATCGCTCACTGCCGTGAATACCATCGCTACCGCAGTCCACGTTCAAGAGAACAACCCGAGCCTCGCATGCGCATGCGCGTGCGCGTGCGCGTGCGCGTTCAAGAGAACAACTCTGCGAGCCTCGCATGCGCGTGCGCGAGCTCGTCGAGCGACAGGACGACCGTCTGCGGCTCTGCCCCCTGCGCGAGCTCGAGCTCCAGCGAGTCGCCGCCGACCGTGCCGAGCCTGTGAAGCGGCACGTCCTGCGCCAGCTCGCTCAGTGCGACGGCCGGGCCGCTGACCACGAAGCCCCCCGGCCCCTCGCCGAACAGAGCCTCCATCGCGCGCGCTGACAGCTCGCCCAGCTCGACGCTCGCGCCAACACGGCCGGCCAGGCAGCACTCGGCGAGCGCGATCGCCAGGCCGCCCTCGGCGATGTCGTGGGCGCTGGAGAGCGCGCTCGCGCGCACCGCCTCGCGGACGGCGATCTGTGCCATGCGCACCGCGTCGACGTCCACCTCGGCCAGCCCGTCGGGCAGCGCCTCGCCGCGCAGCTTCGCCAGCTCGCTCGCGCCTAGCGACGGCGCGAATGGCCCGACGAGCGCGATCTCGTCGCCGGCGTGCTGGAAGCCCAGGCGGCCGGCCAGGCGCGCGTCGGGCAGGCGCCCGACCATGCCGATCACCGGCGTGGGATAGATCGGGCCGGTGGCCCCCTCGTTGTACAGCGACACGTTGCCGCCGACGATCGGCGCCTGCAGCGCGCGGCACGCGTCGCCGAGGCCGCGCACGGCTTCTGTGAGCTGCCAGGCGATGTGCGGCTTCTCGGGGTTGCCGAAGTTGAGGTTGTTGGTCGTGCCGAGCGGCTCGGCGCCGGCGCACGCAAGGTTGGACGCGCACTCGAGCACCGTCTCCACGGTCCCGCGGTAGGGGTCGGCCGCCACGCGGCGCCCGTTGCAGTCGATGCTCACCGCAAGCGCGCTGCCGTCGGCGAGCGCCAGCACCGCGGCGTCGGCCTGCTCGGGGCGGCGCACGGTGCGCGACTGCACGATCGCGTCGTACTGCTCGAACAGCGCCCGGCGCGAGGCGATGTTCGGGCAGGCAAGCAGCGCGAGCAGCGTCTGCGCGAGCGTCGCCTCCACGGAGAGCGTCGCTGTCGGCGCCGGGTACACCGGCTGCGAGGGCTTCTGCGGGCTGAGGTCATACAGCGGGCAGTCGTCGACGAGCGCGCGCACGGGCATGTCGCCGACGAGCTGCTGCCCGGCGAGCACGCGCACGCGACCGGTGTCGGTGACGGTACCGATCGCCGAGCCATTGACCTCCCACTTCTCACACAGCGCGAGCACGGCGTCGAGCTTCGCCGGCTCGACAACGCACAGCATCCGCTCCTGGGACTCGGAGACCATCACCTCGAAGGGCTCCATGTCGGCCTCGCGCAGCGGCACCCGCTCGACGTCGATCTCGATTCCGACCTCGCCCTTGGAGGCCATCTCAGCCGCCGACGACGTCAGCCCCGCCGCGCCGAGATCCTGCAGCGAGACAAGCAGGTCGCGCGCGAGCAGCTCCAGCGAGCACTCCAGCAGCTTCTTCTCCTCGAACGGATCGCCGACCTGCACGGTCGGGCGCTTGTCCGAGTCGCCGCCCGTCGTGTCGCCGGCAGCGAGCTCCGCCGACGCGAGCACGGAAGCGCCGCCGATCCCATCGCGCCCGGTCGATGCGCCGAACAGCACGAGCACGTTGCCCTCGCCGGCGGCCGCGCTGCGCACGAGACGCGCCTGCTCGCCTAGGCCGAGTGCCATCGCGTTGACCAGGCAGTTGTGCTCGTACGGGCCCTCGAAGTAGACCTCGCCGCCGACCGTCGGCACGCCGATCGAGTTGCCGTAGTGCCCGATTCCCGACACCGCGCCGTCGAGCAGGTAGCGCGTGCGCGTCGCCGAATCGCCGCTCGGCTCGCCGAAGCGCAGCGAGTCGAGCACGGCGATCGGCCGCGCGCCGATCGCGAAGATGTCGCGCAGGATGCCGCCGACGCCCGTCGCCGCCCCCTGGAAGGGCTCGACCGCGCTGGGATGGTTGTGCGACTCGACCTTGAACGCGCACGCCAGCCCGTTGCCCACGTCGACCGCGCCGGCGTTCTCGCCGGGCCCCATCACCACGTGGCGACCCTCCGTGGGGAGCGTGCGCAGCAGCTTCTTGGAGTGCTTGTACGCGCAGTGCTCGCTCCACAGCAGCGAGTACATCGCCAGCTCGAGCACGTTCGGCGGGCCGCCCTGCTTCTCGCACACGAGCGCGTACTCGTGCTCGGTCAATCCAAGCAATAGGGCGTCCTGCAGCGTCGGCATGGCCGAGACCGTCGCGTTCATGCGCCAACGCCCTCGACGGCCAGGCGCAGCGACTCGAATATCTTCAATCCGTCGGCCGAGCCGCCCGTCAGCCGATCGACGGCATGCTCGGGGTGGGGCATCAGGCCGAAGACGTTGCCCGCCTCGTTGCACACGCCGGCGATGTCTTGCAGCGAGCCGTTGAAGTTCTGCCCGGCGGCGTAGCGCAGCAGCACCTGGCCGCGCTCGCGCATCGCGCGCAGCGTCGGCTCGTCGGCGTAGTAGCGCCCCCACGCGTGCTTGGCGGGAATGCTCAGACGCTCGCCCTCGACGCACGCGCGCGTGAACATCGTGTCCGCGTTGACGACCTCCAGCTGCAGCTGGCGGAAGGTGAAGCGGCGGTTGGCGTTGACGAGCAACGCCCCCGGCAGCAGGTGCGCCTCGCAGAGCACTTGAAAGCCGTTGCAGATCCCCAGCACCGGCCCGCCTTCGCGCGCGAACTCGATCACCGACTCCATCGCCGGCGCAAAGCGCGCGATCGCGCCGGCGCGCAGGTAGTCGCCGTAGGAGAAGCCGCCGGGGACGACGATCGCGTCCGCGCCCTTCAGATCTCGGTCGCCGTGCCAGATCAGCTCCGCCTCGCCGACCCGAGTCGCGGCCTGCACGGCGTCGACCTCGTCGCAGCTGCCCGGGAACTGGAGTACGCCGAACTTCACCGGCCGTCAGCCGCTGCCGTCGAGCAGCTGAACCTCGTAGTCCTCGACGAGCGGGTTGGCCAGCAGCTTGTCGCACATCGGCTGCAACTGCTCGGCGTCGTCGATCTCCAGCTCGACGAGGCGCCCGACGTGCACGTTGGCCACGCCGTTGAAGCCGAGCGCCGGCAGCGCACGCTGCACGGCGTCGCCCTGTGGGTCGAGGATGCCCTGCTTTGGGCGAATCAGCACGCGCGCCCTCACGCCGCGCCCGTCCGCGCAAGCCACGCGTCGAACGGCTCTCCGGCGATCAGCTCGTAGGCTTCGGCGTAACGCGCGCGCGTGCCCGCGACGACGTCCTCGGGAATCGCCGGAGCCGGCGGCTTCTTGTCCCAGCCGCTCGATGCCGCCCAGTCGCGCACGTACTGCTTGTCGAAGCTCGGCTGCGAGCGACCGACCTCGAAGCCGTCCGCCGGCCAGTAGCGCGAGGAGTCGGGCGTGAGCACCTCGTCGCCGAGCACCAACTCGCCCTTGTCGTCCAGGCCGAACTCGAACTTCGTGTCGGCGAGGATCACGCCGCGCTCGCGCGCGTGCTCGGCGGCGAACGAGTACAGCTCGATGGACACGTCGCGCACGCGCTCCATCAGCGCGCGGTCTTCCACGAGCGTGGCCGCCTGCTCGAAGTCGATCGCCTCGTCGTGGCCGACGTCGGCCTTCGTGCTCGGCGTGAAGATCGGCTCGGGCAGCCGCTCGGACTCGCGCAGGCCGGCCGGGAGCGGAATCCCCGAGACGGAGCCGGTCGCCTGGTAGTCCTTCCAGCCGGAGCCGGTGATGTGCCCGCGCACGACGCACTCGACGGGCAGCATCAGCAGGCGGCGCACGACGAGCGCACGACCGAGCGCCTCCTGCGGCACGCCGTCGGTGGCCGAGATCAGATGGTTGGCGACGATCTGCGAGGTCTTCGCGAACCAGAAGACCGACAGGCCCGTCAGCACCTTCCCCTTGTCGGGAATCGGCGTCGGATGGACGGCGTCGTACGTCGAGATGCGGTCGCTTGCGACCATCAGCAGCGGCGGCGTCTCCGCCACCTCCGTGCCCGCCAGGTCGTACATCTCGCGGACCTTCCCGCTGGCGATTAGGGGCAGGTCGGCGAGCGTCGTCACTTGTCCCGATGCTACCAACGGGAGCGGTGGCCGGGCGGCCGGTCAGTCGATCTGGTCGATGCGCGCGAGCACGCTGTCCAGGCGCCCGACGATCTCGTGCGAGTAGCGCACGTAGTGGTCATACGCGAAGATCTCGTCGAGGTCCAGCTCCAGCGGCGCCACGCGCTCGTCGCCGGCAAGCAGGTCGCGCAGCGCGATGCCCTCGTCCCACGCCCTCTGCGCGAGCTCCTGCACGACGCGGTAGGCGTCGTCGCGCGCCATGCCATGGCCGACGAGCGCGAGCAGCACACGCTGGGAGAACAGCGCGCCGTGCGTCAACTCGAGGTTCTCGCGCATGCGTTGCGCGTCGACGGTCATGCCTTCCACGAGCGCCGTCGCGCGGTGCTGCAGGTAGTCGAGCAAAATCGTCGAGTCGGGCAGGATCACGCGCTCGACGGAGGAGTGGCTGATGTCTCTCTCGTGCCACAGCGCGACGTTCTCAAGCGCCGCCTGCGCGTTCGCGCGAAGCACGCGCGCCAGGCCGGAGATCTGCTCGGCCTTGATCGGGTTTCGCTTGTGCGGCATCGCCGAGGAGCCCTTCTGCCCAGCGCGAAACGGCTCCTGCACCTCGCGCACCTCCGTGCGCTGCAGGTGGCGGACCTCCGTCGCCAGGCGCTCCAGCCCGGCGCCCGCGAGCGCGATCGCCGACATCAGCTCCGCGTGGCGGTCGCGCGCGACGACCTGCGTGGAGACGTCCTCGCGCGCCAGCCCCAGCCGTGCGAGCACGCGCATCTCGAACTCGGGGCTCGTCGCCGCGTACGTGCCGACGGCGCCGGAGATCGCGCCGACGGCGACCTGCTCGAACGCGCGCTGCAGCCGCTGCGCGTTGCGGTGCGCCTCGAAGGCGAAGCCGGCGAGCTTCACGCCGAACGTCGTCGGCTCGGCGTGCACGCCGTGCGTGCGACCCACCGACAGCGTGTCCACGTGCTCGCGCGCGCGTGTGTGAAGCGCTGCCACGAGCGCGTACGCCCCAGGCAGGATCACCTCGCCGACGGCGCGCAGCTGCAGCGCGAGCGCCGTGTCGAGCACGTCGGAGGAGGTCAGCCCGAAGTGAATCCAGCGGCCCGCGTGGCCGGCGGATGCGCCGAGCACGTCGACGAACGCCGCCACGTCGTGGTCGGTCACGCGCTCGCGCTCGTTAACCGCGTCCACGCTGAACGTCGATCCGCGGATCGCCTCCAGGTCGCTGCTCGTCGGGCCCTCGCCCGGGGCACCGACGCCGGAGGCGTTGGTCAGCAGCTCGGGCATCTCCTCGCACGCCGCCACCTCTACGCGGCGCCAGCTCTCCATGCGCGCCTCGTCCGTCCACAGCCGCCCGAGCTCGTCGCGCGTGTAGCGGGCGATCATCGTCCTCGCGCCTTGCCGCTACGGCAATCGTCGCCGCCCGCGAGCACGGCGCCCCGCGTCACGCGCCGAGGATCTGCGCGGCGAGAATCGCCGCGTTGCGGGCGTTGTCCAGGCCTACGCACGCGACGGGCACGCCGGGGGGCATCTGCACGATCGACAGGATCGCATCGAGGCCGCCGGCGGCGGTCAGGCGGCCGGACAGCGGCACGCCGATCACCGGCAGATCGGTGTGCGCGGCGACGGCGCCCGGCAGCGCCGCGGAGATGCCGGCCCCGGCGATGATCACGCGCAGGCCGCGCATGTGCGCGTTCTTGGCGTAGTCGGCGACGACGTCCGCTTCGCGATGCGCGGACATCACGCGAAGCTCGTGCAGGATGCCGCGCTCTTCCAGCTCCTTCGCGGCCTTCTCCATCGACTCCATGTCGCTCTTGGAGCCCATCACGATGCCCACGCGCGGGGCGTCCACGTCGATGTCGTCGAGCTGCGCCTGCACTTCCGCCTCGCCCATCGGGTCGGGCGCCAGCGAAAGTCCGGGCGTCCCGGACTCGCCTTCCGCGCGGCCCTCCTGCGCGGTGGGCTGGGGGCTTGGCTGGCCGGTTGGGTCGCTGCGCTCGCTGTCGCTCATGTGGAGCGCAGCATACGCCGCGCCGCCGCTGGAGCGGGACGCGAGCGCCACGGAGCTCGCCGACGCCTGCGCGCTTGCCGCCAGCTCACAGCGACGCGATGAACTCCTCGATGCCGATTGCCGCGAGCGTCTCGTAGCGGCCGGTGCCGCGCGAGCCGAGCTCCAGCGAGACGCGCGCCATCGTCGCCTCGTCGGGCGCCTCCACCACGGAGATGAAGTCGACGTGTCCGAGCGTCGCCCA
>DASYKG010000002.1:0-13476 GCA_035995645.1 Solirubrobacteraceae bacterium | reverse complement strand
AAGATCATCCTGCGCTTCTGGATCGTCGCGGCGATCTGCTGCGCGATCGGCTTCACGATCTACCGGCAGAGCATCGGCTGAGATGGCGGCGGTCGGGCGCAGCGCGTCGATCGTGCGCGAAGGTGGGCGCACCGCCGATCCCAACCGACTCCACGAAGGCGAAGACCGTCGATGCGCCCCTGACGGAGCGAGCTCCGTCGCTGGCGATGTTCGCAAATCGCAAGCGCTAAAACCAGCGCGGCAAGCTCACCGCCCGTGCTCAACGCCGGATGCCCTGGGTTTGCGCCGAGCCTAGGCCGCCCCACAAGTCCAGCACGTCATTATTGGATCACCTGATGAGCTCCGAGATGTCCAGCGCGAATACGAGGTGAAGCCACGCCCGGACATCCCCGGCGGCCCGTATCTGGTCGTCGGCCTGGCACGCTCCGGCGTGGCCGCGGCGCTCGCGCTGCGTGAGCGCGAGGAGCAGGTCATCGGTCTCGACGCCGGCTCGCCGCCGGGAGCCGAGGCGCTGCGCGTGGTCGGGGTGGAGCTTCATTTGGATGATGAGGATGGGGTTGCGCTGCTGGATCGCGTGCGCGCGGTTGTCAAGAGCCCCGGCGTGCCGGTTGAGACGGCGGTGATCGCGAGCGCTCTCGAGCGCCGCGTCCCGGTGCTCGGGGAGCTGGAGCTCGCGTGGCGACTGCTCGACAACGAGTTCATCGCGGTGACGGGGACGAACGGCAAGACGACGACGGTCGAGCTGATCGGCCACATACACCGCGCGGCCGGACTGCGGGTGGAGGTCGCGGGCAACGTGGGAACGGCCGTGAGCTCGCTGATCGGCTCTCTGGATCGGCAGGCGACGGTCGTCTGCGAGGCGTCGTCGTTTCAGCTGCAGGACAGCTCGCGCTTCGCGCCGGAGGCGGCCGTGCTGCTGAACATCACGCCGGACCACCTCGACCGCCACGGCACGCTCGACGCCTACACGGCGGCCAAGCTGCAGATCTTCGCGCGCCAGGACGAGCGGGACATCGCCGTGCTGCCGCGCGAGCTGGCCCGCGCGACCGACACGGGACGAGCGCGGCTGGTCGACTTCGCCCGGGAGGCGCCGGCGGCGCTGTTCCAGCGAGATGGGCGCTTGTGGTGGCAGGACGAGCAACTGATCGCGCTCGAGCAGCTGCGCCTGCGCGGAGGTCACAACGTCGAGAATGCGATGGCGGCCGCGGCGGCCTGTCTGGCGCGCGGGATCGACCCCGACGCGGTGCGTGCCGGGCTGGCCTCGTTCCCGGGCGTGGCGCATCGTTTGGAGGAGGTCACGACGCTCGACGGCGTGCTGTACGTCAACGACTCCAAGGCGACGAACGTCGCCAGCACGCTCGTCGCGCTCGATGCCTTCGCCAGGCGCCGCGTTCATTTGATCGCCGGCGGACAGGGCAAGGGACAGGACTTCTCGGCTCTCGCCGACGCGGTGCAGCGGGGCTGCGCGGGCGTGTACCTGATCGGCGAGGACGCTCCCGCGCTCGCCGTCGCGCTCGGCGTAGTCGCCACGCCGGTTCGCGACTGCACGGACCTTCGACAGGCGCTTTACGCAGCGCGCGAGGCGGCCGCGGAGGGGGATGTCGTGCTGCTGTCGCCGGCGTGCGCGAGCTTCGACCAGTTCGCCGACTTCGAGGCGCGCGGCGAGCGCTTTCGCGAGCTCGTGTCGGACATGCAGGGTTAGCGGGGCTGGCGTCGAAGTCAGCGGGGATGCCAGCAGCGCCAGCACGCGCCGGTTCCTCCGGTGCGCCGCGTTCCGACGGCAGGCGCGCGCGGCGCAAAGCGCTGGCGAAGGGAGCTCAGCCGCTGGAGCAGCGGATCCTGCTTACGGCGACGCTGTGCCTGCTCGCGTTCGGCGCCGTGATGGTCTACAGCGCCTCCTCGGCGACCTCGCTGCTGCAGGGTCACGGCAACGGCAGCGGCTACCTCGTCAAGTACCTCGTCTACGGAGCGATCGGACTGGTGCTGATGCGCGTGCTCGCACGCGACGGCGTCGCCAAAGTGCAGGCGATCACAGGGCCACTGCTGATCACGGCGTTCGTGCTCGTGATCGCCGTGCACATCCCGCACGTCGGCGTGAGCGTCAACGGCGCGCGCCGTTGGCTCGGAGCCGGACCGCTTCAGTTCCAGCCGTCGGAGCTGATGAAGCTCGCGCTCGTGCTCTACGCAGCGACGCTGCTGGCCAAGCGCCCGCAGCGCGTGCACGACCTGCGCGACCTGGCCAAGCCGCTGCTGGTGGTCGTCGGTGGCGCGATCCTGCTCGTCGCCACGCAGCCGGACCTCGGCACGGCGATGGTGATCGCCTTCACGACGATCGCGCTGCTCGTCGCGGCCGGCATCGACATGCGCAGGCTGGCGATCGTCATGGGCTCGGCGTTCGTCGTGGTCGTCATGTACGCGCTGGTCAAACCGTATGCGCGAGCACGCCTGACGTCCTTTCTCGATCCCTGGGCGCACGCCTCTTCGAGCGGCTTTCAGGCCGTGCAGGGCCAGATCGCGATCGGCTCGGGAGGGTTGTTCGGCGTCGGCCCGGGCGAGTCGGTGCAGAAGATCTTCTACCTGCCAGAGGCGCCCACCGACTTCATCCTCGCGGTGATCGCCGAGGAGCTCGGTGCGCTCGGCGTGTGCGCGCTGCTGTTCCTGTACGGCTTGATCGCCTACGCGGGCCTGCGCGCGGCGAAGGGCGCGCGCAGCATGCAGAGCGCGCTGATCGCCGTCGGCGCCACCTCGCTGATCGTCTCGCAGGCGCTGCTGAACGTGTTCGCCGTGCTCGGGCTCGCGCCGCTAACGGGCGTGCCGCTGCCGTTCGTCTCCTACGGCTCGAGCAGCCTGATCGTGATGCTCTCGTGCATGGGCCTGCTGCTGAACGTGGCCTCCGGCGGGACGGCGCACGTGCGCGCCGTGTCGAGCCCGCGCAAGCGCTCGGCCGACGCGCGCGGTCGCGAAAGGGCACGATTGGGCGATGAGCGAGAAGAAGAAGATCGTGATCGCCGCCGGCGGCACCGCGGGGCACGTGGTGCCGGCGCTCGCGGTGGCCGCCGCGCTGCGGGCTGAAGGGGCCGAGGTCGCATTCATCGGCGCCGGCCGCGCCGAGGCCACGCTCGTGCCGGGCGCCGGCTACGAGCTGCACGCGATCTCCGTCGAAGGCCTCAGCCGCAGCAATCCGCTGCTCGCGCTGCGCGCGCTGCTGCGCGCGGCGCTGGCCGTGGCGCGGGCGCGCGCTCTCTTGCGCCGGCTGCGACCCGCTGCGGTGATGGGCGGCGGTGGCTACGTCGCAGGGCCGGTCGCGCTCGCGGCGCTGACCCTGCGCATTCCCGTCGTGCTGACCGAGGCCGACAGCCGACTTGGGTTGACCAACCGCCTGCTCGCCCCGTTCGCGAGGCGTGTGTGCCTGGCCTTTGCGATCGCCGGGCGCGACGGCGATCGCTATCGCGTCACCGGCAGACCCGTGCCGGCGACCGCACGCGACCTCGACGGCGCGCGCGAGCGCCTGGGAATCGACCCCGAGGAGACGTGCGTGCTCGTGTTCGGCGGCTCGCTCGGCGCGCGCACGATCAACCGCGCCGCCGTCGAAGCGCTCACTGGGACTGCCTTTCGCGTGCTGCACATCGCCGGCAGCCGCGAATACGCCGAGCTGTCGGCGCGCAAGTTGCCCGGCGGCTATGACCTGCGCGAGTACCTCCACGAGGCCGACTTCGCCGACGCGCTGGCCGCCGCCGACCTCGTCGTGTCGCGCGCCGGCGGCTCGCTGTTCGAGATCGCCGCGCACGGCGCGCCGGCGATCCTCGTGCCCTACCCGCATGCCGCCGCCGATCACCAGACGACGAACGCGCGCTGGATGGCCGACGCCGGGGCCGCGCTCGTGATCGCCGATCGCGAGCTCACGGGGGCGCGCTTGGCGCATGAGGTGGCCGCGCTGCTCGCCGATCGCTCGGGTCTCGCGGCGATGGCCGCCGCTTCGCGCGCGCTCGCGCGGCCGGACGCGGCGCAGCAGATCGCGCGCGAGCTGCTGGAGGTCGCGCGCGGATGAGCGCCGCCGCGCCGTGGCAGGGGCGCCGCCTGCACTTCGTCGGCGTCGGCGGCGCCGGCATGAGCGGCTACGCCCGCGCCGCGCACGCGCTCGGCGCGCGGGTAAGCGGCTCCGACAGCGCCGACGGACCGTACGTGCAGCGCCTCGCCAGCGATCGCGTGCTGCAGGCGCAGATCGGCCACGCCGCAGCCAACCTTCCGGCCGGAGAGGGGGTCGAGCTCGTCTACTCATCCGCCGTGCCCGACGACAATCCCGAGCGCGCGGCCGCGCGCGAGCGCGGGATCGCCGAACGCCCACGCGCGCAGCTGCTGGCCGAGCTAACCGCGCTTCGCCGCACGATCGCCGTGGCCGGCACGCATGGCAAGACGACGACCGCGTCGATGGCCGTGCACGCGCTGCGCGCCGCCGGCCTGGACCCGGGCTGGCTCGTCGGCGGGACCGTCGGCGGCGCCTTGCCGAACTCGCACTGGAGCGACGGCGAATGGCTGGTCGTCGAGGCCGACGAGTCCGACCGCTCGATGCTCAGCCTGAGTGTGGAGATCGCCGTGCTGACGAACGTCGAGCTCGACCACCACGCGACCTTCTCCTCATTGCCTCGACTGCGCGAGGCCTTCGCCGAGTTCGCCGCGCTGGCCACGCGCGCGATCGTCGTGTGGGATCGCCCCGAGCTGCTCGCACTGATGCCCGCCGCGGCGGCGCAGGTGGCGCGCTTCGACGTCCCCGCGCCCGCGCTGGAAGCTGGCGGGTCGCGCTTTGATTGGCGCGGCGCGGAGGTTCGCCTGGCGGTCCCCGGCGCGCACAACGCGCTGAACGCCGCCGCGGCCCTGGAAGCGGCGCGACTTGCCGGCGCGGACACCGCGAGCGCGATCTCCGGGCTCGCCGGGTTCGACGGCGCGGGGCGGCGCTTTCAGCCGCTCGGGCGCAGCGCCGGTGGGGCGCTGGTGTTCGACGACTACGCGCATCACCCGACGGAGGTCGCGGCGACGCTCGACGCCGCCCGCACGCTTGCGCCGCGGCGGCTGGTGGCGGTGTTCCAGCCGCACCTGTACTCGCGCACGCAGCTGCTAGCCGCCGAGTTCGGCCGCGCGCTGGCGCGCGCAGACGTCGCCGTCGTGCTCGACGTCTATCCGGCGCGCGAGCGCGCCGAGGACCATCCGCGCGTCAGCGGACTGCTGATCGCCGAGGCGACGGCGGACGCCGCCGGCGGACGCGCCGTCTACTGGCTGCCGTCGTTCGACGCTGCCGAGGCCGTGCTCGGCGGCTTGCTGGGCGACGGCGACGTGTGCCTGGTGATGGGGGCAGGCGACGTCGACGCGCTCGGACGCAGGCTGGTGGGCTCGTGAGCGCTCTCGAGCCACCGCAGGGCGTGCGGCGCGGGTTTCCCATCGCGCGCCTGTCGACCGTCAGGACGGGCGGCGACGCCGAGTTCTTTGCGCGCGCTGGCAGCGACGGCGAGCTGGCCGGGCTGCTGCGCTGGGCAGTGGCCGCCGGCGTCGCCGTCAACGTCGTCGGCTCGGGCTCGAACCTGCTGATTGCCGACGACGGCGTCAGCGGCCTCGTGCTCAAGCTCGACCGCGAGCTGGCGCTGATCGAGCGCGACGGCACGCAGATCGCCTGCGGCGGCGGCGCGCGCCTGCCGGCCGTCGCCGCGGCCGCCGCGCGCGCGGGGCTTTCGGGGATCGAGTTCGGCGTGAACATCCCCGGTACCGTCGGCGGCGCCGTGCGCATGAACGCCAACGCCTACGGCGGCGAGCTCGCACGTGCGCTTGCGTGGGTGGACGTCGTCACGGCGGCCGGCTCCGAGCGCCGCACGCCCGGCGAGCTCGGCTTTGCCTACCGGCGCTCGAGCATCGCCCCAGGCGAGGTCGTCGCGCGCGCGTCCTTCGCGCTCGCGCAGTCCGATCCACAGACGGTCATGGCGACGCTCGCGCAGATGCGCGCGCGCCGCCACGAGGCCCAGCCGCAGGGCATAAAGACGTTCGGCTCGACGTTCAAGAACCCCGACGATCCGGCGGCGCAGGGGCGCAGCGCCGGCATCCTGCTGGCCGAGGCCGGCTGCAACGGCCTTCGTGTCGGCGGCGCGCGCTTCTCGCCCAAGCACGCCAACTTCGTCGAGAACACCGGCGGCGCGAGCACGGCCGACGTGCTCGCCGTGATGGCCGAGGGGCGTCGTCGCGTGCTCGAGCGATTCGGCGTCGCGCTCGAGCCCGAGGTGCAGACGCTCGGCGACGTGCGCCCGCCCTGGACCTAAACGTCTGCCCGGCACGTAGGGGTTGGCGCGCGGAGGTCGAAGACAGAGGCCGATGGATCGCTCGCTCGCCGGCCGCCTGGGAATTGGCGGCCTCCCCCGCCAGCCCGCCCGTGCGCGACAGGGCGCATCCGCCGCCAGACGCCCCAAGCGCCGCGCGCCAGCGCGCCGCCGCCAGGCAAACGTCTTCGACACGGCGCTCGGCCGGCTCGCGGCGCTGATCGGCGCGATCTGGCGGCTGTCCGGCGATGGGTGGTCCTACGTATGGCGGCGCCGACGCCTGCGCCTGGCGGCGATCGTCGCGTTGGTCGCCATGCCGCTGCTCGCCGGCGGTTGGCTGTGGCTGCGCGGCTCCTCGCTCGTCGCCGTGAGTCATGTGCGCGTGACCGGCGTCCACGGCTCCGACGCGCACGCGATCGACGCAGCGCTGAGCTCCGCCGCACACGGCATGACGACGCTCCAGGTGAACCCTGCGGCGCTGCGTGCCGCGGTCGCCTCCTACCCGGTCGTGCGCGACCTGAAGATCTCCACCAGCTTTCCGCACGGCATGAGCATTCGCGTAGTCGAGCAGCCGGCGGTGGCGGCGCTGACGGTCGCCGGCACGAAGACCGCCGTGGCCGCCAACGGCGTTGTGCTCGGTCCCGGCCTGGCGTCCGGCTCGCTGCCGGCCATCGCCGGCGCCTCGCTGCCGTCGCCCGGTCAGCTGCTGCACAACGCCGCGCTGCTCAGCGCCGTGGCCGTGCTCGGCGCGGCTCCCGCGCCGCTGGCCAAGCAGGTCACGCGTGCTTACAGCTCGACCAAGGGCCTGACGCTTTTCATGCACAGCGGGCTGCGCGCGTACTTCGGCGATGGCACCCGCCCGCACGCCAAGTGGCTGTCGCTGTCGCGCGTGCTCGCCGACCCCAGTTCCGCCGGCGCATCCTACGTCGACGTGCGCCTGCCCGAACGCCCCGCCGCGGGCTTCCCCGGCGGCGTGGCGCCGTCGAGCACCACCTCAGAAGCCGAAGCCTCCTCGTCGGGATCGAGCGGCGGCGAATCGACCGAAGCGATCGCCGAAAAGCTCTCCAAGGCGGTGGGCGGCGGGTCGTCGGCCGTCCCACAGAGTGCCACGAGCCCGACGTCAGGCGAAGCGGAAGCGCAAGCAGAAGCTCAATCGCCGTCGGCGAGCGGGGGCGAAGCGAGCGGCGCCGCCTCCGCCAAACCCGGGGGATAGCCCCACGGGCGACCCGCAAAAATAAACACTAAATCTCAACTAGAGGTTGACTGCCCCTCGTGGCAATCCTCAGGCGCCGGTAGAGAGTTCGCCGATCTGCAACGATTCTTGCGAGACTGGACGTATGCGTTGACAGGGCGAAGTTGCCTGCATAACGTGCACATCTCGGCGGTTCGTCAAGCTGTATGCTGCGAACCCTAATTTTCTACTGAAGGGTTCGGACAGAACCATCATGGAGAGCAGCGGAAGCTATCTGGCGGTCATCAAGGTCGTGGGCGTCGGCGGCGGCGGCACCAACGCGGTCAGCCGCATGGTCGACGCCGGACTGCGTGGCGTGGAGTTCATCGCCGCCAACACCGACGCTCAGGCGCTCGCGATGTGCGACGCCGACATCAAGCTGAACATCGGCCACGAGTCCACGAAAGGCCTGGGTGCCGGCGCCAACCCGGACGTCGGCCTCGGCGCCGCCTCGGAGTCGCGCGACGACATCAAGGAGGCGCTGAAGGGCGCCGACATGGTCTTCGTCACCGCCGGCGAGGGCGGCGGCACCGGAACCGGCGCCGCGCCCGTGATCGCCGAGATCGCCAAGAACGAGATCGGCGCGCTGACCGTCGGCGTCGTGACCCGCCCGTTCGAGTTCGAGGGCTCCCAGCGCGGCCGCCAGGCCACCGAGGGCATCGAGCGCCTGCGCGAAGTCGTCGACACGCTCATCGTGATCCCCAACGAGAAGCTGCTGACCGTCGTCGAGCGCCGCACATCGATGCTCGACGCCTTCCGCGAGGCCGACAACGTGCTGCGCCAGGGCGTGCAGGGAATCACCGACCTGATCACGATCCCCGGCCTGATCAACCTCGACTTCGCCGACGTGCGCACGATCATGCAGGACGCCGGCTCCGCGCTCATGGGCATCGGCACGGCCGGCGGCGAGAGTCGCGCGGCGGACGCCGCCAAAGCCGCGATCTCCTCACCATTGCTCGAAGAGTCCGTCGACGGCGCCACAGGCATCCTCTTGAACATCACCGGCGGCAAGGACCTCGGCCTGTTCGAGGTCAACGACGCCGCCGAGACGATCCAGAACGCAGCCGATCCCAACGCCAACATCATCTTCGGCGCGGTGATCGACGAGAGCATGTCCGACGAGGTGCGCGTGACCGTCATCGGCACCGGCTTCGACCACCGTCCCGGGCGCAGCGCGCGCAAAGAGAGCCGCTCGCGCGGTCGTGACCGCGGGCCGCGCATCGACGATCGCCAGCGCTCGTCGCTGGAGATCTCCGACGACGACATCGACGTTCCGCCTTTCCTGCGCTAGCCGCCACCTTCTGAGGATTCCTCGCTCACGGGCTGTTCGGCGTGATCTCATCGTCCTGTGGCAGCCCTAGCATCACCGGACCATGTCTGAGGCGACGCCGAAGTTCATTGAGGACGAAATCCCTGACGACTACGCGAGTCACGTCGCGGCATTGCTGCGCCCTGCGGTCACCGCTGACCTCCCGTCTGTTCTCGATCTGTTTGCCGGCTGCGGTGGTCTCGCGCTCGGATTTGAGGCTCAGGGGTTCGAGACGGTTGGCTTTGAGATGGAGGCCGATGCCTGTGCGAGCTACGAAGAGAACCTCGTCGGCCACTGTCATCAAACCGTGCTGACTCCTCGAACAGAGCTCCCGGAAGCGCGCGTGATCATCGGGGGACCACCGTGCCAACCGTTCAGCGTCGGCGGGCAGCAGCTTGGATTGAAAGACGCGCGTGACGGCTTCCCGGTGTTCGTTTCGGCCATCGAGCGTCTCAAGCCCGAGATTTGGCTTTTCGAGAATGTCAGAGGGCTTTTCTATCGCAGCCGTCAATACCTCGACGAAGTTGTGAGCGCTCTTCGTGGCCTGAACTACGAGGTCTCCTCCCAGCTGCTCAATGCGAAGAACTACGGTGTGCCGCAGAATCGGGAACGCGTGATAGTCGTAGGACACCATGGGGGATTCGAGTGGCCTCGCCAATTCGCCGGGCGCCCAGTCACCGCGGGGGAGGCGCTGGGCGAGCTGGCGAGTCAAGCGTCTCACAACGCGAAGTTCCTGACCCCGGGCATGGATGCGTACGTTGCTCGCTATGAGAAGGCCTCAAAGTGCATCAATCCGCGCGACCTGCACCTTGATCGCCCAGCACGAACGATCACGTGCCGGAACATTGCGGGCGCCACCGGGGATATGCACCGAATTCGTCTCCCCGACGGCCGCCGGCGTCGCATCACAGTCAGAGAGGCTGCGCGGCTGCAGAGCTTCCCTGATTGGTTCGAGTTTGGTGGTACCGAGACAAATCAGTTCAACCAAATCGGAAACGCGGTTGCGCCGCTGTTTGCTTACCAGCTTGCGGCGAGCGTGCGCACCTATCTGGGTGCTCGCAATGCCGTGCATTGGCCGGCGCTCGCCACTTCCGCGAGCTGACGAGTATGGTTGACGACGGTCGATTCCCGCGACTCGACGCCGAGCAGATCCTGAGCGCCTCTTCCGGACGTTCTTCAAAGGAGTTTCGAGCAAAGTCGCCGGGTCTTCAGCGTCTTGTCAACGAGGCCCTTGATGTCTTGGCTGCGCTTGGCATTCCGCTCGACGAGACTGCCCGACGGCTTGAGCGAATCGCTCTGGCATTCCTCGCAGTCGCGGACGTCAAGAGCTCCTCCGACTGGGCGAACGCCAAGTCACTTGCTGGCGGCTGGTCACTGACCACGCGTGAAATCATCGAGTACTGGAACAACCACTTCGGTGAACATGTTTCTTCCGGCAGCTATGACGATATCCGCCGCAAGGATCTCCAGCTGTCCGTGCATGCGGGTGTGGTGATACCCGACCAGCCCGACACCGCACGCAACAACCCTCGGCGCGCGTACGCGCTTGCCGATGAGTATGCAGCCGCTGTAAGAGCATACGGTGCAGCCGACTTCGAGAATGCTGTCGAATCGGCGCTGGCAGGGAAGGAAACACTTGCGGACGCGTGGGCAGCGGAGAGACTGATGGCGCGAGTCCCGATCGAGGTCGCACCAGGTGTGGAGCTGAGCTTCGGCCCAGGCGACCACAATGTGCTGATCAAGTCGACGATCATGGAGTTTCTCCCAACATTCGGTCACGGGGCCGAGGTTCTGTACGTGGGCGACGCTGAGAAGCGCGACCTTCACATTGACCGTGACCGACTCCGCGAGTTGGGCGTCTTTGAGCTGGATCACGGTGAGTTGCCTGACGTGGTCGCTTACTCCGAGGCGCAGAACTGGCTCTTCGTGATCGAGGCGGTTCATAGCTCTGGCCCGATATCCAGCGTGAGGCGGGATCGCCTCAAGACCTTGCTTCACCGATGCACCGCTGGAGTCGTCTTTGTCACGGCGTTTGCGGACCGCCTCTCGTTTCGCAAGTGGATCAGGGACATCGCCTGGCAGACTGAGGTATGGGTAGCCAGTGAACCAGCCCACCTCATCCACTTTGACGGCGAACGATTCCTCGGGCCATACGCCTCCTGAGGACTATCCATACGCCTCCAGCGCGGCCGCGCGCAGCACCATGCTCGCTAACCGGCGGCGGGATACCCGCCCGGAGGTTGCACTCAGGTCGATGCTGCATCGTGCTGGACTGCGCTACCGGTGTGACTATCCTGTGAGGGCGGGCGGCCGCTTGGTGCGAGTTGACATCGCGTTTACAAGGCGACGGCTTGCCGTATTTGTGGATGGCTGCTTCTGGCACTGCTGCCCTGAGCACGGGCAGATCCCTCGAGCCAACGCGAGCTACTGGGAGCCTAAGCTGGCCCGCAATGTCGAGCGCGATCGCGAGCTGAACGATGCCTTGAGGTTGGACGGATGGACCGTGTTCCGTTTCTGGGAGCACATGCCCGCAGCGGACGCCGCCGCCGTCGTCCGTCAGTGGCTCGCGGCGGACCGCTAGCCTGCGGGCTGTGGCCACAACCCTTCGCCGTACCCCGCTCTACGACGCCCACGTGGCGGCGGGCGCGAAGATCGTCGACTTCGCCGGCTGGGAGATGCCGGTGCAGTACGAGGGCGTCGCGGCCGAGCACCGCGCCGTGCGCGAGTCGTGCGGAATGTTCGACGTCTCGCACATGGGCGAGATCGAAGTCTCAGGTCCTCAGGCGCTCGAGCTGCTGCAGCGCCTGCTGTCCAACGATGTCGCGCAGATCGCCGTTGAGGTGGAAGGCGGCGGCGCCCAGTACAGCGTGCTCTGCAACGAGGACGGCGGCGTGCTCGACGACCTGTTCACCTACCGCCTGGACTCCGGCCGCTATCTGACGGTCACCAACGCCGCAAATCATGCGCGCGATCTCGATTGGTTTCAGCGCCACGCGAGCGACTTCCCCGAAGCGCAGGTCGCCGACCGGATCGACGACTACGCGATGATCGCCGTGCAGGGCCCGCGGGCTCGCGGGATCGTGCAGGCGATCTCCGACGCGCCGCTGCCTGCGCGTATGACCGCTGCGACACGCCGTCTGGGCGGCAGAGGAGTGCTCGTGTGCGGCACTGGCTACACCGGCGAGGACGGAGTCGAGCTGCTGTGCGCGCCGGCCGACACGCCAGCTCTGTGGGAGGAGCTCGTGCGCCGCGGCGCCGTGCCCGCGGGCCTGGCCGCGCGCGACACGCTGCGCCTGGAGGTCTGCTTTCACCTGTACGGCAACGACCTCTCGAGCGAGCGAGGCCCGATCGAAGCCGGCCTCGGCTGGTGCTGTCGCGAGGACACCGGGTTCATCGGCGCCGACGCCGTGCGCGCCGTGCGTCAAGCCGGCCCAAGCGAGAAGCTCGTCGTCTTCGCGATCGACGGGCCCGGCATCGCCCGCCAGGGCAACGCGGTCGCCGGCGGCGGCGAGGTCACCAGCGGCACGATGTCGCCCAGCCTCGGCATGGGGATCGGCATGGCCTACGTACCGGCCAATCGCGCTGCTCCCGGCACACGGCTGGAAATCGACGTTCGTGGCAAGATGCGCCGCGCCGTCGTCAAGCAGAAGCCGCTCTACCGAAAGGGCTCGTGAATGGCGCAGGACAGCTACCCCGAGGATCTGCTCTACCACCCCGAGCACGACTGGGCGCGCATCGACGCCGCCGACCCCGCACTGGCGACGCTGGGCATCACCTGGTACGCCCAGGACTCGCTCGGCGAGGTCGTGTTCTTCGATCTGCCGGCCGTCGGCGCCGCCATCAGCAAGGATGCTTCCTATGCCGAGGTTGAGTCGGTCAAGGCGGTCTCAGACGTGATCGCCCCGCTGTCCGGCGAGATCGTCGAGGTGAACCAGGCGCTGTCGGACGATCCGCAGAAGATCAACGAGGACCCCTACGGCGAGGGCTGGCTGGTCAAGCTGCGCCTCGCCGACCCGGCCGAGCGCGAGCAGCTGATGGATGCGCAGGCGTATGCAGCCACGCTCGGTGGCTAGTCTGACTGCAGCACCTTGAGCCGTTACACAGCCATCACACCCGCGGATCTCGACGCGATGCTCGCCGCCATCGGCGTGTCGTCCGTGCAGGAGATCTTCGATCGACAGATCCCCGAGGGCGTCCGCCTGGGCCGCGAGCTGGACCTGCCGCAGGGCCTCTCCGAGCAGGAGGTCTTCGCGCACCTTTCAGAGCTAGCCGCGCGCAACGTCTCGGCGGATGACGAGCTGAGCTTCCTTGGCGCCGGCATGTACGACCACTACGTGCCCGCGCTGATCGACATGCTGACGGAGCGCTCGGAGTTCCTCACGCCGTACACGCCCTACCAGCCGGAGATCTCCCAGGGTGGGCTGCAGGTGATGTTCGAGTACCAGACGGCGATCTGCGAGCTCACGGCGCTGCCGGTCTCCAACGCGAGCGTCTACGAGGGCCCGAGCGCGGTGGCGGCCGCCGCCTACCTGGCGCACCTGGCGAACGGCAAGGGCCGCGTCGTCGTGTCGCGCGCGGTGCACCCGCACAGCCGCGAGACGCTGCGCACGACCGCGGCCGGCTTCGGGGTCGAGGTGGTC
>DASYKG010000001.1:0-17634 GCA_035995645.1 Solirubrobacteraceae bacterium | reverse complement strand
GAAGGCGGCGCAGACCTGTTCGACTACAACTGCGAAGGCCTGGAGGAGGACGTGGGCGGCTCGGTCATCGGAGAAATCACCCCGGTGAACACGTTGACCAATAAGTACGCCGTGGTCTTCGTGCGCGATGGCGAAGGCTTTCAGAGCATCAAGAACTTCGAAGGCCAACCCGAAGATGTTCCGGTCATCGACCTGAACGGCAGCGCATTCAAAGGATCGTTGGAAGGCTCGCTGACTCTGACGGGCGAAAAGCTCGAGATCAAAGGCTGACCGACGGCCGCGGCGGTGACGTGGGCGCAAGGGCGCCCGCGGCCGTCGCGCCTGCGCCGTACAAGGGGGGTCGCCGAGACTGCCTGGGCTGCAGCATCCTGCTACCAGAGCGCGCGGTGATGCTCGACGACGCCAAGGCCGTGAGCGAGCGCCACGCCTCCTGGCAGCGCCCCGGAGAAGGCTCCGAACGGAGCGCGATAGTCACTCTTGAAGACGACCAGGTTCGCGTCGTGGCTGCGCTCGGCCTCCGCGTGAAAGCGAAGCTCGCTGCCGTCCTCGCCAAGCACCCTACGAAGATCGGCGCTGAAGTTCACCGGCGCGACCTCGTGCGGCTGTCCGTCGATCCATACAGCCCGCTCGGAGCCCGAGGGCGGGTCGTTGACTCCGCTGACGAGGTTCCATGCCACGGCGCGCCCGTCGGCGCTCTGGCCGACCCCCGCCGTCCACCACCACTCGGTGTGGCGAGCGTGGTAGCCGGCCGTGTCGTCGACGACCGCGCGTGCGCGCACCTGCGTGGGCGCGGCGCCGTCGACGGCCAGTGTGCCGCGCGCGGCGATGCCGGCCTGCTTGCGCGTCCACACCTCCCCGCGCCCATGCGGGCAGTGCGCGCGAAAGCCCGGTTCTTCGTCGAGCGCCACGTCCAGTGCCACGTCGCGGTCGCGGATCTGCAGACGTCCCTCGCGCGCGGCACCGGGTCCATCCGTGCCCCCCTCCGCCAATCGGAGCTCGCGCGCACGCGGCACAATGCGCGTGCGCTCGCGCAGTTCGTCGGCCTCACGCCGGTACAGCGCCCAGAAGG
Source organism: Solirubrobacteraceae bacterium (assembly GCA_035995645.1). GTDB lineage: Bacteria > Actinomycetota > Thermoleophilia > Solirubrobacterales > Solirubrobacteraceae > Palsa-744. The sequence continues at coordinate 16,565 of DASYKG010000001.1, read as the reverse complement.
ACTGGCGCGCCGGGCCGACCTGCACGATCGCCGCGCACGCCATCAGCTCCTCGCTGAAGATGCCCACGTAGCGCCAGCGCTTCAGCGGTCGCCCGCCGTGCACCAGCCCCATGCGCGTTGGGGGGGCGAGCGCGCCGGCGGTCGCCGCCGGCGCACCGATCGTTATGCTTTGAGGTGTTGACTGACCAGTCAATCTATTCGGTGGCCTTGACGCCCGACGGATGCGCGGGTGCATGGTGGCGGGAGGGGATGCGCTCTTGAGAGTTGCAGCAGTTCAGCTCAACTCCACCGCCGACCCGGCGGAGAACCTGGCCGTTGCCGATCGTCTCACGCGCGCAGCCGCAGCCGATGGCGCAAGCGTGATCGTACTCCCCGAGAAGTGGACCGCGATGGGCTCCGACGAGCAGCTGCGCGCCGCGGCCGAGCCGCTGGACGGTCCTGCCGTTCAGTGGGCGCGCGCGCTCGCGCGCGAGCTGGGCATCGATTTGATCGCCGGCTCGATCGTCGAGCGGATCGAGGGTCAGGACAAGCTCGCCAACACGTGCTTGCACGTGGACCCGCAGGGCGCTCTGAAGGCGGTGTACCGCAAGCTGCACATGTTCGACGTGCGGGTCGGCGGCCGCGTCTATCGCGAGTCCGATCTGGAGGACGCTGGCGACGAGATCGTCCTTTCGCAGACCGCAGCCGGGGTCGAGCTGGGCCTGTCCATCTGTTACGACCTACGCTTCCCGGAGCTTTATCGGATCCTCGCCGTGCGCGGCGCGCTCGTCTTCCCGCTGCCCGCGGCCTTCACGCTGGCGACCACACGCGATCACTGGGAGACGTTGATCCGCGCGCGTGCGATCGAGAACCAGGCCTTTGTGATCGCCGCGAACCAGATCGGTGAGCACCCCGGCGGCAACCGCTCGGGCGGGCGCTCGATGATCGTCGACCCGTGGGGCGTCGTGCTGGCGCAGGCGCCCGACTCCGCGGGCCACATCGTCGCTGAGCTCGACCTGCGGCAACTGGCGCAGATCCGCGAGCAGCTTCCGTCGCTGGCCAACCGGCGCGCCGACGCCTATCGCTGGCCGCAGGAGATAAGCGCATGAGCGCCAGCAAGGCACAGGCCGGAGGCACATCCGGCGGGGCCGGGCGAGGTCGCACGGCGACCGGTCGCGCGAAGGCCTCGGAGGACAAGCGACGGCTGATCCTCGACGCCGCTGTGCGCGTGTTCGCGCGCCAGGGCTTTCACGCCTGCCGCGTGTCGGACATCGCCGACGAGGCCGGCGTCGCCTACGGGCTCGTCTATCACTACTTCGCCTCCAAGGACGAGGTGCTCGACACGCTGTTCCTCGAGCGCTGGCAGGTGATGCTGCAGCTGATCCGCGACGTCGACGCCGAACCGCTGCCGGTGCGCGAGAAGCTCGGGGCGATCGCCTCTTTCATCATCGACAGCTACAGCCACGACCCCGATCTGATGAAGGTGATCATCGTCGAGGTGACGCGCGCGGCGAACTCGTTCGGCGACACGCACATCGGCACGATCCGCGAGGCCTACGAGCTGATCGGCGCGATCGTCGAAAAGGCGCAGGCCGACGGGTACTTCAAGCCGGAGATCGAAGCGCGCTTTGCCGCGATGGCCTTCTACGGCGTGATCGAGCAGCTGCTCACCGGCTGGATCTTCGACCTGCTGCCCCAGGGCGAGGAGGAGTTGCAGCGCGCCAAGTGGGTGGTGATCGAGACGGTCTGCGGCGGTCTGGAGACCAACGCCGTTTCCGATGGGACCACCGCGGGCAATAGACTCCTGCGCTGATGGAGAACGAGATGGTCAAGCGACTGGTCTGGTCGGGCCTGCTGGCGGGTGTCGGTGCGCTCTCCACGATCCTCGCCCAGCGCGTCGCAACGATGCTGTGGCGCCGTCTGTTCGACGAGGAGCCGCCGGAGTGAGCGTCCCTCCGCCGCCCCCCTCCCCAGACGCCGGCAAAGAGGGACCGCACAACATCGCAGCCGCGATCACCGAAGTCTCAGAGCGTGCACAGGTGCTCGTGCGCGAGGAGATCGAGCTCGCCAAGGCGGAGGTCACCGAGAAGGCGACGAAGCTGATCAAGGGCGCCGTCGTCGGTGTCGCCGCCGGCGTGTTCGTCGTGATGGCGCTCGTGTTCGCCCTCGTCGGCTGCGCGTGGCTTCTCTACTACTACCTTCCCGGCGCCACCTTCGCTTACTTCTGGGGCTTCTTCGCGATGGCCGTGATCCTACTGCTGCTCGGCGCGCTCGCCGGCCTGCTCGCCGCCAAAGCCGTCAAAAAGGGCTCGCCGCCCGTTCCCGAGATGGCGATCGCAGAGGCCAAGAAGATCCGCGAGACCGTCTCCTCGGGCAGCGACGACCCGGCCAAGGCGGCAGGCCTCTGATGGCCCAGCGCTCGCCCGCCGAGATCCGCTCCTCGATCGAGAGCAACCGCATGGAACTGGCGGTCTCGCTCGACCGCCTGCGCGGGGAAGTCGCACACATCACCAACTGGCGCGGTCACATCGAGCGCCACCGCTCGGAGATCACCGCCGGCGCCGCGCTCGTCGGGTTTGCGCTCGGCGTCAAAATGCTGCGCCGCCGTCGCCGTCGCTAGACGATCAGTTCAGCAGCGCGCGTGGAATCGCGCCGACGCCGATCAGCCCGGGTCCCGTGTACGTGCCGATCACCGGACCGACCTCCGAGGTGAACACGGGCTCGGTGTCGAAGATCTCGCGGCAGCGGTCGATCAGCCGCTCGGCCTGCTCGGGAGCCTGGATGTGCTGCACGACCCAGCCGTCGGCGCCACCGTCGCGCAGCTCTTGGGCGTAGTCGACCATCCGCTCGAACGCGCGCCCGGCTGTGCGCACGCGCTCGACGGGGACGATTTCGTACTCCAGCGAAAGGATCGGCTTGATCTTCAGCGTGCCGCCCAGCCACGCCTGGGCCTTGCCGATGCGCCCGCCGCGGCGCAGGTACTCGAGCGTATCCAGGCAGAACCAGATTTTCAGGGCCTTGCGCGCCTCGCGCACGTGCGCGACGACCGCGTCCTTGTCGGCGCCGGCGCGCGCGGCCGCGCGCGCGGCGAGCACCAGCAGCCCCGTGCCGCCGCAGCCGCTTTCCGAGTCGAGCACCTCGACGCGCTCGCCGAGCCCGCGCTCGCTGAGCAGCTGATGTGCTTGGCGCGCGGCCTCATAGGTGCCGGAGATGCCGCCGGCGAGATGGATCGAGACGACGTCTCCGCCCGCCTCGATCAGCGGCTCCCACACGGCGAGGAAGTCGCCGATCGACGGCTGTGACGTGGTCGGCAGCTCGGAGTCCGTTCGCAGTCGCTCGTAGAAGCCGTCGAAGCCGTCCATCTGAAGCTCGCGCTGGGATTCACCCTCCCAACCGACGTACAGGCTGACCTGATGTATCTCTTGCAGATCGGCGAGCGCTCGCGGCAGGTAATGGGTGCTGTCGGTGGCGACCGCGACGGGCATCGCGGCGGGACGCTACACCAACGCCTGCGCGAGCTCCCCCGACTCGTACATCTCGGTCACGATGTCGCAGCCTCCGAGCAGCTCGCCGTTGACGAACAGCTGGGGGATCGTCGGCCAGTTGGAGATCGCCGAAAGCTCCTGGCGGATGCGCGGGTCCGGGAGGATGTCGACGGCGGCGAAGGCGGTGTCGAGCGACTGAAGCGCGGCGACGGTGCGCGCGGAGAAGCCGCACGCCGGCGCCTCCGGCGTTCCCTTCATGAACAGAATCACCTTGTGCTCGGCGATCGCCTCGGAGATCGCCTCGCGGATCGGGTTGGCCTCGCCCGTCTGGGCGGATTGGGACTCGGGCGCCGAGGGCTGCACCGGCGACATCGGAAGGTCTTTGACGGGATTGCTTGACATGGGGGCTCCTGAGCTCATTGGGTGGGGGAGGGCCGCTCGGCGGTCTGCGACTGCGTGGCGCTCGCCTGCGGGACGAGCGTCTTCAGCGACAGAGCGTGAATCCCTGCGCCGATCTCCGCGCCGAACACGTCGTAGACCAAGCGGTGCTGCTCGATGCGGCTGCGCCCGGCGAAGGCCTCGGCCGTCACCGTCGCGCGGAAATGGTCGCCGCCGCCGGTGTAGTCCTCGACCTCTGCGCGCGAGCCGGGAATGGCCGCCTCGATACGCTTCGTGATGTCCTCGCAGGAGGGCATGACCCCTAGCGTAGAGGATCGCGCCTGTGCTTCCGCGCGGCGCCAGGCCGGCGCTATACTTTGGAAAGTCTTGCGGTACTCACAGGAGCGAAACGATGATCACGCTTAGCGACAAGGGTGCGGAAAAGGTCCACGAGTTCCTCTCCTCGCAGGGGAGCGACGTGAGCATGGCCGGACTGCGCGTGGGTGTGCGCGGCGGCGGCTGCTCGGGCTTTCAGTACCAGCTCGCCTTCGACGAGCAGCGCGACGAGGACGTCGTGTTCGAGAGCCACGGGCTGAAGCTGCTCGTCGACAACGAGAGCCTGCCGTTCGTGCGCGGTTCGATCATCGACTACGAGGAAAGCCTGCAGGGCGCCGGCTTCAAGGTGTCAAATCCCAACGTCGTCGCCGCATGCGGCTGCGGTTCCTCCTTCCGCGTAGCCGAGGAAGAGCAGGTTTCGGCAGTCTGAGACGCGTCTGGGCGCCGGCGGCGCTCGCGCTGCTGGCGGTGCTCTTGGCGGCGGGATGCGGGGGCTCGAGCGCAACGACGGGCAGCGCGACGCACGCTTCGACGCTCCCTCCTGCGCGCGGACCGGCCTTCGGGCTGACCGAGGACAACGCCGACCTGCTGTGGAATCCCGCAGACCCCGCCGCGCCGGGCGGCGCGGGCTTTCAGGCCGCACGTCAGCGCTTGACGGCGCTTCACCCGCGCTACGTCCGTCTGCTCGTCGACTGGGCTGCGCTGCAGCCCGACGCCAATCGCGCGCCTTCGCTGCAAGCACCCGTCGACGGTTGCGCTCGCTCGGTCGCGCCCTGCGGTGTCTACGCGGGGCTGCGCGATCAGCTCGCCGCGATCGCATCCCAGCAGCGAGCCGCCAGAGGCCAGGGACGCACTGGCCCCGAAGTCGTGCTCGACGTGTTCGGCACGCCCGCCTGGGCCGCTAGACCTGCGTCGGGCTGTGAGCTCGACGCCACGCGCCCGTTGTCACGCCCCATCAGCGCCGCGGGTCTCGCCGGCTACCGCGCGTTGATTCGCTCGCTGCTGGCGCTGGGCGAACGCTCGGGCGTCGCGTTGACGTGGTGGAGCCCGTGGAACGAGCCCAACGATTCCGTTTTTCTCAGCCCTCAGCGATCGACGTGCACGACCAGTGCGCCGTCGCTGGCGGCGGCGGTGTATGCCCAGCTGGCGCAAGCGATGGCCGAAGAGCTGACCGCCGCCGGCGGCGCGCACCGCCTGCTGCTCGGGGAGCTCAACGCATTTCCGACCGACTCGCCGCATCGCACGAGCATCTCCGCGTTCGTCGCCGCGCTGCCGGCGAGCGTCCTCTGCATGAGCGATGCGTGGTCGATCCATGCGTATGCGGCGCGCGGGGCGGCGACGCCGGCGCTGGATCCGGCGCGCGCGCTGGAGGTGGCGCTCGACGCGCGCGGAGCCTGCGGGCGCCGCGCGAGCATCTGGATCACCGAGGCCGGTGCCGGAGCGCCGCACCCAGGACGCCCGCGCCCGCCGGGCGCAGAAGAAGAACACGCCGGCTGCGTGGCGCTGCGCGCGCAGCTTGAGCGCTGGTCCGCCGATCCGCGCGTGCAGGCGATCTTCCAGTACAGCTTTCGCGAGGATCCGGCGTTCCCGGTCGGCCTGCTCAGCGCCGATCTGACGCACGTCTACCGGGCCTACCGCTTCTGGCTCCTATACACGCGCGCGAGCGCACAGGGCAAGCCGCCGCCGTCGCAGGCCGTCCTCTGCGCATAGGCTGGCGCCGTGGCGATCCTCCCCCAGACCGTGCGCAGCCTCGCGCCGCGGAGCCTGCGCGACGATGTGCGCCTGCGCGCGCTGGCGGTGGGGCTCGGGCTGATCCCGCCGCGCACGATGCACTCGTCCGAGGACGCGCGCGTGCTGCTCGACGCGGCACGCGGCGCTCGCCGGGTGGTCGAGATCGGCGTGTACGAGGGTGCGTCGGCTTTGACGCTTCAGCGCGTTCTCGGGCCGCAGGCCGAGCTGCATTTGATCGACCCGTTCGGCCGCCATGCCGACGCGCTGCCCGGTGGATGGGGGGCTAGCGAGCGAGCGACGCGACGAGTGCTCCAACGCGGCGCGCGCCACCTCGGGGCGGCCGCAGCCGACGTGCGCTGGCACGTCGCGCTGTCGCACGAGGTCGCCGCGCAATGGTCGGCTCGGGTCGACATGGTGTTCATCGACGGCGACCATTCCGAGGCGGGCTGTGAGCGCGACTGGATCGACTGGACTCCGTTCGTGGCCGTCGGCGGTCACGTCGTCCTGCACGATGCCCGCGCCGACCAGCCCGGCGGGCGCGGGCTCCCAGGGCCGACCGCCGTCGTCGCACGCCACCTTCGCTCTGGCCTGGCGCCAGAGTGGACGATCGCCGCGGAGGCTGACAGAACGGTCGCCGCGCGCCGGATCGCCTAGGCTTGGCGCACTTGACTCCGTAGAACCTCAGCAGAACTCCTAAACACTTGACATTACGTCAAGGCCTGTGGTACGTTCGCCGCGACATGATGTCAAGCATCGTCATGGGGCCGGAACGCCCGCCGAGCCCCTCGGGTGTCTCGCGCGAGCGCGCCGGACGCCGAGGGCTTTGGCGAGCGAAACGTCCCTCGGTCAGAGCCTCGGCAGGTCGAGCTGCCCCGTCGGGAGACGAGGTCGGACGGGCGGTCGATAGGGAGATCGGCGTACCTACAGGGACGAGCATGGACTGAGCAACGGTTGACTTGATCTTGACGCCGATGTTTTTTTCTGCCAAGGTCGAGGTTGGAGGGCCGCTGACTGGGTACAGCTCAGGGGCGGGACTGGCATTGGGCGTTCGTGGTTACGGGGCTCGCTTGCCGGCTACTTATCAAGAGGGAAAAGGAGTACTAGATGCGTATACGGATTGTGGGGCTCTGCATCCTCGCCGTCGTTGCGATCAGCGCGATCACGGTGTCCAGCGCCTCCGCGGCCGCGCCTGAATTCGGGCGCTGCGTCAAGGCAACGGGCGGTAAATTCAAAGACAGCAAATGCACGCTTGGGTCCGTACCGGGCGAAGAAAAATACGAATGGCTTCCGGGCGTCGTGAAAAACAAATTCACGTCGAAAATCAAAGCGACCACCATCGCCACCCTGGAAACCGTCGGCGGCACGAAAATCACGTGCACCGGTGAGACGAGCACCGGCGAATACACCGGTCTGAAAACGATCGGCAAAATGGTCGCCACGTTCACCGGCTGCGAAACCAGCAAACTCAAATGCGAATCGCCCGGGAAACCTGGAGAAGGCGTCATCGTGACGTCTCCGCTCGGCGGACCGATCGGCTTCGAAACGGAAGTCTCGCCGGCAAGCAAAGATCACCTCGCAAGCGAACTGCACTCAGAATCGGGCAACGTCGCCGAATTCTCGTGTGCCGGACTCCCCGTGGTGGTCAAGGGGTCTGTGCTCCACAAAATCACCGCGAACGCGATGAAGCTGACGGCGACCGAAAAGTTCACGGCGTCGAAAGGCGAGCAGAAACCAGATCATTTCGCCGGCGGAACCGTCGACGAACACACCCTGGAAAGCAACACGAACGGCGGTCCGTTCGAAGAGGCCGGACAGACGATCACGTCGATCCTGACCAACGAAGAAAAGGTCGAGGCCAACTCGGTCGTATAGCGCACGAGAAAGCTCAGGCAACGGCCGCGTCAGCGGCGGTTGACCTAGCAAGGGCGGCACGTGAGGTCACGGTTGACCTCGCGTGCCGTTCGGCGTTAAGCGGCGGCGAGCGAGCGGCGAGGCGCCCGAAGGAGCGGTCGTTGCCGGCCACGAGATGCACGCCCTCACGGCGCTCTTTGTCCCCGCAAGTTGGCTCGGCCACCGTTCTTGTCCACCCTCGCGCTTGCGGCTTGACACCGAATGACCGGCCTGTAAGACTTGGTTTCTGGGAAGGGGAGGCGGACAGGCGAGGAGAGGTTGACCGGTGCAGACGCGAGGCACGGATAGCGCTGGCGTAAATGTCAGCCCCCAGGCGGGAGGCTGGCGAGCGCCGCGGGCACCGAGGCGGCGCATTGGCCTGTCGACCATGGCGCTCGGCGTGCTCGTCGCCTTCGCGGCGCTTTTGAGTGGCGTCGCCTCGGCCTCGGCGGCGCTGCCGGATGGGCGCGGGTGGGAGCAGGTCTCCCCGGCGGAAAAGGACGGCGCGTCGGTGGACCCTCTGGGCAAGGGCGGCGGAGGAGGACCGAGCGGCGGGCTCGTCGCGGCTGCCGAAGGTGGTGGAGCGATCACCTACACGGCCAACGGCCCCGTCACTTCAGAACCGCAGGGCAATCGCGCGATCGAAGGCAGTCAGGTCTTCTCACAGCGCACCCCGCAGGGCTGGACGTCGAGGGACATCGTCCCTCCGTATCGGAACGCCGAGGGCTTCGAAGCGGGGCCTCCACAGGAGTACCGGGACTTCTCCCCGGATCTTTCCGCCGGCCTGCTGGAGCCGTTCGGGCTTACCGCCTTCAGGGAACCGCCGCTCGTGCCTGGCGTGAACTCTGAAGAACGCGGAATCTATCTGCGCAACAACCTTAGCTGCGCGGCGTCGCCTGCGACGTGTTACGAACCACTGGTCACCGACGCAAACGTCACCGCGACGAGCGAAGGCGAAAAAGCGCATTTCGGCGGCCGGCTGAACTTCTTGGGCGCCAGCGCGGATCTGCGCCACGTCGTCTTCGAATCGGCCGTGCAGTTGACGGAATCGCCTGCGCCTGGAGGCGGTCTGTACGAGTGGAACTCTGGCCAGCCCGCGGGAGAACAGCTGCAGCTGGTCAGCGTGATGCCCAACAAATCCACACCGGCAACCAATCCTTTCCTTGGCAACAACTTCTTCGAATTCAAACGAGGCGTCAGGAACGCTGTCTCCAGCGACGGCTCACGCGTCTTCTTCAACGCGCTGGTAAGCGAAACAACCGAAGCCACGGGCCTCTTCATGCGCGACACCCAAGCGCAGAGAACGATCAGGGTGAACATCATGCAAGGCACGAGCGGTTCGCACGCCGAACCCCATTTCCAGACGGCGAGCGCCGATGGCTCGAGAGTCTTCTTCACCGATGGCCGCCGAGAAAAGGCGCACGATTTGTGGGTATGCGAAACCGGACCCACGATCGAACCCACGACGAAGACCTGCCCGAAGCTGACCGACCTGACTGGCCCGGAACTGGGCTTCACCGGACCCGGGGACGTCCTTGGGGTCGCGCTTGGGGCCAGCGAAGACGGATCGTCGGTCTATTTCGTGGCCAACGGCGCGGAGGCCGGGGGGACGACCGGTACGTGCCCTGACCCGACGGCCGAAGGCTTGGAACCGTCGCCGAGCCAAAGCTGCAACCTGTATGAGGCTCATTTCGGAGAAAAAGGCTGGGAAGTCCCCAAGCTGATCGCCGTTCTCTCTGCCGAAGACGCACCGGACTGGGCCGGCGCCGGCGACTTCCTGACGAAGATGAGCTCGGCCGTCTCGCCCGATGGGCGCTACCTGGCGTTCATGTCAGAAAGACCGCTCACGCAATACGACAATCGCGATGCGAACCCTGCGGCACACGAAGCGCGTGACGAGGAGGTCTTCCTCTACGACTCGCTCGCCGAAAAGCTCAAGTGCGCGTCATGCAACCCGAACCCCGCTCAGCGCCCCACTGGCGTCTTTGATCCGGAACCGAACCTCCCCGGCGCGGGGCTCGTGATCGACCCGAACTCGACGACCTGGCCAGGGCGCTGGCTGGCCGCCTCGCTCCCGCACGCCAACGCGATGAGCCCATTCGAAGCCCCGCTGCAGACGCGCTACCTGCTCAACAACGGACGTCTGTACTTCAACAGCGCCGATACGCTCGTGGCGCAGGACACGAACTCCACCAGCGAGGCGATTCCCGGCACGAGCGAACCTGCCAAAGTCGGCGTCGCGGACGTATATCAATACGAGCCCGAAGGAATCGGCAGTTGCACGACGGGCGCCGGCGGCTGCGTGTCGCTGCTGTCCTCCGGCACCGCCGAAAGCGAATCCGCCTTCCTCGAAGCGAGCACACGCGGAGACGATGCGTTCTTCCTCACCGCACAGAGCCTCGTCTCGGCGGATAAGGACACCGTCTTTGACGTCTACGACGCACACGTCTGCAGCGAAAGCTCTCCGTGCATCGTGCCGCCGCCGCCGCCGGCCGCCCCATGCAGCGACGAAGCGTCGTGCAGATCGGGCAATGGGTCAGGCTCGCCAACCTTTGGAGCGCCCACGAGCGAAACGCCACTCGGCGTTTCCAGCGCCGGCAAACTGCAGACGCTGCCCTCGAAAACAACGGTGGCGCCGAAAGCAAAACCGCTGACGCAGGCGCAGAAGCTCAAACGTGCGCTGAGCGCCTGCCGTAAGGCGCACAAGCGCTCCAAGCGAATGCGTGTGTCCTGCGAACGCAGCGCCCGTCACAGATACGCCAGCAAGAAAGCGGCCAAGAAATGATCAGAGCGCCATTTCGACTCCTTGCGCCGCGTCGCGGCATCGTCGGTCTCCTAGCCGCCGTCGCGATGCTGTTGGCGGCGACTGCGGCCACGGCACACGCCGCCACGCCGTGGTGGCAGATCGAAGCGAGGCCTGCGCCGAAGCTTCTCCAACATGGCCAGAGGGGCCAGCTTGTGCTCAGCGCGACCGATATCGGCGTGGAAAGCGCGAACGGGGCGGCCTCGCCGATCCGGATCACCGACGTGCTGCCAAGGGAACTTAAGGTGACGTCAGTAGTCGGCAAAGTGAACTACGTCGCCGAAACGTCAGAAAACCCAACGTGCGAAACGACCGGCACGCCGGCGACCGGAGAAACGGTCTCGTGCACGTCCGGACTTACGCTCGCGCCCTTCAGGACGCTTGAAATCATCGTCAACGTGCACGTCGAACCGTCCGCAGTGTCAGGCGTGAACGAGATGAGCATAAAAGGCGGCCTCGTGCCGGAAGCGTCTAGCTCGCGCACGCTGGAAGTCGGCGACGCACCGACGCCCTTCGGCGTCGAAAAGTACGAAATGACGGCCGAAAACGGAGACGGCACCGCAGATCTGCAAGCGGGGTCGCACCCGTTTCAGCTGAGCACGCTGATCGATTTCAACCAATCGCTCGAAATCGAATCGTTCGGGCAGCCGTGGGCGTCGGCTCCGCAGCCGGTACGCGACGTGGAAACCGAACTGCCGCCGGGGCTGGTCGGCGACGTCAACGCGATACCGCAGTGCTCTGGCACGGACTTCTCGACGATCGAAAGCAACGGGGTCACGAACCACTGTCCGTCGGACACCGCAGTCGGCGTCGCCGTGGTGAGCGTCAACGAACCGCACCAGTTCCACGCCGTGTTTCGGGCTGTCCCGGTGTTCAACCTGGCGCCGGCCCCTGGCGAGCCCGCGCGGTTCGGCTTCGAGGTATTCAAAGTGCTGGCGATCCTCGATACGGCCGTCCTGACCGGAGGCAATTACAGCGTCCTTGCCAGCCTGAAGAACGCATCTGAGGGCGCGCAGATACTTGGCAGTCGAGTGATGCTATGGGGCGAACCGGGCGACGAAAGCCACGACAGCTCGCGTGGGTGGCACTGCCTGGTCAACGGAAGCAACGAGCGGGTCGAATCCAACCCGAGCCACGAAGGATGCGCGCCGCCGTCGCGCCTGACGAGTGCGTTCCTGTCGCTTCCGACGTCCTGCGGGGCGCCATGGCAGTCCTCGATTCTCGCGGACTCCTGGCCAGAACCCGGCGCGCGCGACGCGGATGGCAGGGCGGTCAAGGCCGATGCCCGGTGGAAGGAAGCGAGATGGAGCTCGTCTCACCTCGAACGCTGCGAGAAGCTGCCGTTCGAACCTTCGATCTCCGTCGAACCGGAAACCCACGCCGCGAACTCGCCGAGCGGGCTGACGGTCAACGTCCACGAGCCGCAGGCCTCGGCCCTGGAACTCGGGGGCCTGGCCGCGTCGGCGATCAAGGAAACGACCGTCTCGCTACCTGACGGCATGCTGCTCAGCCCCTCCGCCGCGAACGGTCTGGAAGCCTGCGCGACCGGGCTCGTCGGCTACAAGAACGCCTCGGTCGAACTCGAGCCTGGCGCCGTCGCGCCGGAATTCACGCCACGCCTGCCCCAGCCGGTGCAACCCGGCGTCAACTTCTGCCCGAACGGATCGAAGGTCGGCGTGGTCCACATCAAGACCCCCGATCTGCCGAATGAAATCGAAGGCGGTGTCTATCTCGCCCAGCAGAACGCCAACCCGTTCGGCTCGCTGTTCGCGATGTACATCGTCGCCGAAGACCCCGTCTCCAAGGTGCTAGTCAAGCTCGCCGGCGAAGTCAACCTCAACCCGGGCAGCGGGCGAGTGACCACGACATTCAAGAACACGCCGCAGCTGCCGTTCGAAGACCTCAAACTCGAACTGTTCGGCGGCCCGCGCGCTTCCATCACGACGCCGCCGACGTGCGGCGACTACACGACGGATGCGTCGTTCGTGCCGTGGTCGACACCCGCGTCGCCCCGTCCCGCGTCGAGCACGTTCAGCATCACCTCCGGCGCCGAAGGTAGCGGCTGCTCGAACCCGTTGCCGCTGACGCCAGGCTTCAAAGCCGGCACGACGAGCACCGCCGCCGCCGGATTCACGGGCTTTGACCTGACGCTCACGCGGCCTGACAACAACCAGACCCCGACATCGCTGTCGATGCGCCTGCCGCCGGGACTCGCCGCCCTGCTCTCCACGGTGACGCTGTGCCCCGAGCCGCAGGCCTCGCAGGGCATGTGCGGCGATGACAGCTTGATTGGTCACGCGACGGCGACCGCCGGCCTCGGCAGCCAGCCGTTCACCGAGACGGGCGGCAGGGTCTACATCACAGGGCCATACCAGGGTGCGCCTTTCGGCCTCTCCGTCGTGATCCCCACTGTCGCGGGTCCGTTCGACTTTGGCAACGTGGTCACGCGCTCGTCGCTGAGCGTCGACCCGAACACGGCAGCCGTCACGATCACCAGCGCGCTGCCGACGATGGTCAACACGACGCGCTACTCGACCGGCGTTCCGGTCCAGCTCAAGCAGATCCACGTAACCGTCGACCGGCCGAATTTCCAATTCAACCCGACCAACTGCAACCCGATGAGAATCGAAGGGACGCTGACCGGCTCCCAGGGGGCGAAGGCGCCCGTGTCGGCCCCCTTCCAGGCGGCCAACTGCGCGGGCCTGCCGTTCGCGCCGAAACTTTCGTCGACCGCCGGCGGCCAGGCCAGCAAAGCCAACGGCGCGAGCCTCAACGTCAAGGTGACGTCGGCCGGGCTCGGACAGGCGAACATCGCCAAGGTGTTCCTCACGCTGCCCAAGGCACTGCCCTCGCGTCTGACCACGATTCAGAAAGCATGCGTCGACAGCGTCTTCAACGCCAACCCGGCGGCCTGCGACGAAGGGTCTGTGATCGGCAAAGCCACGATTCACACGCCGGTGCTCAGGAGCCCGCTGAGCGGTCCGGCCTACCTCGTCGCCCACGGCAGCGCCGCGTTCCCGGACGTGGAGTTCGTGCTCCAGGGCGAAGGAATCACGCTGGTGCTCGACGGCAAGACGGACATCAAAAAAGGCATCACGTACTCGCGCTTCGAAAGCACGCCCGATGCGCCGTTCACGACATTCGAAACCGAGCTGCCCACGGGTCCGCACTCCGCGCTCACCGCGAACGTGCCGGAAGGCCAGCGCTACAGCCTGTGCGCGACGAAACTGACGATGCCGACCGAAATCACCGCCCAGAACGGCGCGGTGATCAAGCAGGAAACGAAAATCGGGCTGACGGGTTGCGTCAAGGGCATCAAGAAGGCTGCGCTCACGCGCGCGCAGAAGCTGAAGAAAGCTCTGAAGGCCTGCCACAAGAAAAAGAACAAGGCCAAGCGCGTGGCGTGCGAAAAGCAGGCGCGCAAGAAATATGGCCCGAAGAAGGCCAAGAAACAGGCCGTCAAACACAAGAAGCACTAGCTTCGAGGGTTTGAGCCTGTAGACACGGGGTAACTCTGGAGTCCAGGGGTAGCGACGGCGTTGAGCGCGATGGCCTGTCGATCAGGGATGCCGTTTGCGTCCGGGTGTCACGAGGGGAAAGGGATCGATCAGATGAAGCGGATGAGAAGGGGCGGTTTGACGGTCGTTGCAGCGCTCGCGCTGTGCGGGCTGACTTCGGCGGGCGCGTCGGCGGCGCTGCCGGAACTCGGCAGGTGCGTACCTGCGAGCACGGCTAAAACGGGCGAATACAAAGGCGCGCGTTGCCTGACGCCGGCAGCGGGAACGGGTAACTACAACTTCCTGCCCGGGCCGGGCGAAAAAAAGAAATTCGTGGGCACGGGTAGCGAAGCGACGCTGGAAATGCCCGGCCTGAAGGTCAGTTGCGCGGCCAGCACGTCCGAAGGCGAATACACCGGGGCGAAAACCGCGTCGGTGACACTTGACCTGATCGGCTGCAGCACGGTCGCCGCCACTTCGCAGCTGTGCCAGAGCAACCCGGTTAAAGCTGGCGAAATCGAAACACTGCCGCTCGAAGGCGAATTCGGGTTCATCCAAAGCGGCCAGAAACCGGTCGTCGGCCTCGACGTGAAGCGCTCGCCGAGCCTTGTCACGTTCACGTGCGGCAGCCCCCCCGAAACGACAACGACCACCGTCGTCGTGGAAGGATCGGTGATCGGGAAGTTCGCGCCTAACGACGCGATGGTCATGGATTCCAAGCTGAGCTACAAGACCTCCGGCGGCAAACAGGTCGTCGAACACTTCGAAGGCGGTCCCACCGACACGCTTTCGGCGAAACTGATCTCGGGTTTGACGACGACGACCGAAGAAGCTGCTCTCAAATTGCGGCTGATGGAAATCGCCAACGAAGAACCGTTGGAGATCAAAGCCAAATAGACGAGCTTGAGACGAGCTTGCCCGGCCCGAGCGAGGCGCCTTCACGGCGCCCGTTCGGGCCGTCGGCACGAACGATGTGGCGGGCGCTCCTCTCGTGGTGACGGCGCGCCCGGGCTGTCGTTTCAGCCCGGCTCGTTCAGCAGCGAGCGCCACAGATAGCGGCAGGCGAGCGTGCGGTATGGGCGCCACGGCCCGGCCAGCGCTTCGATCTCGGCGGCTCTCGGGAGCTCTTCCAGCCCGTAGGCGCGCTCGAGTGCGCGCCTGATCCCCAGGTCGCCCACGGGCAGCACGTCGGGCCTTTCCAGGTGGAACATCAAGAACATGTGCGCGGTCCAGTCGCCAAGGCCCTTCACCGCCACGAGCTCGGCGATGACCTCGTCGTCCGGTAGGTCGTCCAAGCGCTCGAGCTCCAGTTCACCCGAGAGCACGTGTTCGGCGAGCGAGCGCAGGAAGCCAACCTTCGCGCGCGAGAGACCGGCGGCGGCGCGCAGCTCTTCGGGCTCGTCGTCGAGGATCTCCTGCGGCGTCGGTGGGCGCCCGCCGAAACGCTCGACCAGGCGACCGTAGATCGCGCGCGCGGCGAGCACCGAGAGCTGCTGGCCGACGATCGAGCGGACGAGCGCTCCGTAGTGGTCGCTGCGGTCGGGACGGCCGTCGCGCGCGGCCGGGAGCTTGCCGACCTCGTCGATGATCCTCGCCAGCACCGGGTCGCTCGCTTGCAGGTGCTCGAGTTCCTTGCGCGTCGAGACTTTGCGCGGCGCCACCGCTCAGGCGCCCGTCGGCAGCGCGAGCGCGACCGGCTCGCCATCGAGCGCGTTCAGCGCGCGCTCCAGCGACATCGCGATGCAGGTGAAGCTGGGGGTGTCGCGCACGGTGTAGCGCGAGGCCTCGGTCGTGCGCAGGCGCTGCACGAGATCGAGGAACGTGCCGACGTCGTCGGTGTCGAAGGCGACGACGAACTCCTGGTCGTCGAGCCCGAAGGAGTAGGTCGTGTGGTTGTCGACCCCCGGGTATTCCCGGCCGACCTCGATGTGGCCCTGCATGATCCGCCAGCGCTCCTCGGCCGGCAGCGCGTACCACTCGCGCGACTTCACGAACGGGTAGACGAACACGTACCTGCCGCGGAACGGCCTTGGGGCGGTGCGTTCGTCCTCGGAGTATTCCGAGCTCTTGCGCATGCCGAGGAAGGAGTGGGGGATGCCCGCCCACTTCATCAGCCCGCTCTGGCCGAGCACGACGTGGAACTCGTGGATCCGCTCCAGGTTCTCCGCCTCTGAGATCAGCAGGATCTCGGCGTCGCCGCGGGTGCCCACCAGCGAGAAGCTCTGCAGCAGGTGGCCGTCGGCGAAGTCCTCGCAGGCGGCCATGAACTCGCGCTTGTCGCGCTCGCGCCGCTCGGCGTCGAGGCGCCGCCAGGCCGGATCGACCTTCAGGAAGGTGTACTTGACGAAGTGCCGGCCCGCCACGGCTCTCAGCATACGAATCCGTTCGTCGGTCCCCCGTCGGCCCGGCTACCATGCCGCTGTGCGCATCGCGCTCGTGTCCCCGTATTCGTGGACGTACCCGGGG